>CADAHL010000029.1:22866-70737 GCA_902787755.1 Oscillospiraceae bacterium | reverse complement strand
CACAACCAAATTATATGCCGACAGCCGCCCCTCTTTCAAGGGACGGCTGCCGTTATTTTACTCTTTTTTCGGGGCTGCCTTTTGAGACAGCCCCTTTTTCTGTTTTACGGGCCGAACCGGGGAACGCTCAGTTCTCCCGATAGTCCATGACCGCGTAGCCGGCCAGGGATACGGCTCTTCGGAGGCTCTCCTCGTCAGGCCGCTCTTTGCAGCGCACCGCGGCGCGGTGGGAGTTCAGGTCCACCGTGGCCCAAACGCCCTCCAGAGCATTGAGCGCATTGGCCACCCGGCGGGCGCAGTTTTCGCAGCTCATGCCCCCGAGCTCCAGGCTCACCAGGTAGGGATAATGGGCAGGGTTTCTGTCCTTCACCGGGTCCAGAGCGACGGTCTCATGCTCTCCGCAGCAACCGCCGCCTTTTTTCGCTTTTTTCACGCTGTGCCACACAGCCCAGGCCAGGACCGCGGCCAGGGCCAGGCCAAGAAGAAGGTTCTGCATCCGCTACCTCCTGTCGCTGCAGCCGGGGCAGCCCTCGCAGTTTCCGCCGCAGCCGCCCTTTTTTCGGCCCTTCCTCAGGCTGAGGAAGGCCAGAGCCAGCACCGCGGCCACCAGAAGCAGCAGCAAAATATCCAGAATACTCATGGCCGCCTCCTCACGCAAGGCCGAGCAGCAGGCCCACCAGGCGCACGATCAGCGCAGCCGCCCAGGCCACCACGCACTGCCACAGGACCACCGCAGCGGCCCACCTGCCGCCAAGCTCCCGCTTGATGGAAGCCACCGCCGCCACGCAGGGGGTATAGAGCAGGCTGAACACCAGCAGGGCCGCGGCGGACAGGGTGGTCAGCGCCGCGTTCACCCCGCCCTCGCCGCCGAAGAGCACCTCCAGCACCGAGACCACGCTCTCCTTGGCCATAAAGCCGGAGATCAGGGAGGTGCAGATCCGCCAATCCCCCAGCCCCAGAGGCTGGAAAACGGGCACCAGGACGCCGGCGATGGCAGCCAGCATACTGTCGTGGGCGTTCTCCACCAGATTAAGGGTGAAGTCAAAGCTCTGCAGGAACCAGACCGCAACCGTGGCGATCAGGATCACAGAGAAGGCTTTCTGCAGGAAGTCCTTGGCCTTTTCCCAGAGAAGCTGCAGCACGTTGCGCAGGCCGGGCAGGCGGTAATTGGGCAGCTCCATGACGAAGGGCACCGCCTCGCCGGTAAACAGGGTCTTCTTATACAGCAGCGCCGCCAGGATCCCCAGCAGGATCCCCAGCAGATACAGCGCGGTGATCACCAGCCAGCCATGGTTCGGGAAGAATGCCGCCACAAAGAAGGCGTAGATGGGCAGCTTGGCCGTGCAGCTCATGAAGGGAGTCAGCAGGATGGTCATGCGCCGGTCCCGGTCGCTGGGCAGGGTCCGGGTGGACATGACCGCCGGCACCGTGCAGCCGAAGCCGATGAGCATGGGCACGATGCTCCGGCCGGACAGGCCGATCTTTCGCAGCAGCTTGTCCATGAAGAAGGCCACCCGGGCGATATACCCGCTGTCCTCCAGCAGGGACAGGAAGAAGAACATGGTCACGATGATGGGCAGGAAGCTCAGTACGCTGCCCACACCCTCAAAGATGCCGTCCACGATCAGGCTGTGGATCGCCTGGTTTACCCCGGCGCTGCTCAGGGCCGTATCCACCACGGCGGTCAGCGCCTCGATCCCTGCGGCCAGCAGGTCCTGGAGCCAGGCGCCGATGACGCTGAAGGTCAGGTAGAAGATCAGGGCCATCACCGCTACGAACACCGGGATCGCGGTGTACTTGCCGGTCAGGATCCGGTCCAGCTGTTCGCTGCGCTTGTGCTCCCGGCTCTCGTGGGGCTTGGTCACGCAGGCCTGACAGACCTTCTCAATATAGGCAAAGCGCATATCCGCGATGGCCGCGCTCCGGTCCAGGCCCCTCTCGGTCTCCATCTGCAGCACAATGTGCTCCAGCATTTCCTTTTCGTTCTGGTCCAGGCTCAGCTGGTTCAGGATCAGCGTGTCGCCTTCAATGAGCTTGCTGGCCGAGAATCGCACCGGCAGACCGGCGGCCTGGGCATGGTCCTCGATCAGATGGCTTACCGCGTGCAGGCAGCGGTGCACCGCCCCGCCATGATCGGAGGCGCCGCAGAAGTCCTGGCGCAGAGGCCGCTCCTGGTAATAGGCCACGTGGACCGCATGGCGCACCAGCTCGTCCACGCCCTCGTTGCGCACCGCCGAGATCGGCACCACCGGTACTCCCAGCATCTGCTCCATGGCGTTGACGTCGATGGAGCCGCCGTTGCCGTGCAGCTCGTCCATCATGTTCAGCGCCACCACCATGGGCACGTTCATCTCCAGCAGCTGCATGGTCAGATACAGGTTCCTCTCGATGTTGGTGGCGTCCACGATATTGATGATGGCCCGGGGCTTCTCCCGGAGGACAAAATTCCGGCTGACCAGCTCCTCGCTGGAGTAGGGCGACATGGAATAGATGCCCGGCAGGTCGGTGACGGAGCTGTTCTTCTGGCCGCGGATCGCGCCGTCCTTCCGGTCCACGGTGACGCCGGGGAAATTGCCCACATGCTGGTTGGCGCCGGTGAGCTGATTGAACAGCGTGGTCTTGCCGCAGTTTTGATTGCCCACCAGAGCAAAGGTCAGGGGCGTGCCCTCCGGCAGCGGGTCGCCGCTGCCCTTGGGGTGGAATTTGCCCTCTTCGCCCAGACCGGGATGCTCCGCACGGCGGCGCTCCCCCCGCCGGCTCCGGTTCTCCTCCCCTGCCGTATCCAGCGCGGTCACCTGGATCTGCTCGGCGTCTGCCAGACGAAGGGTCAGCTCGTAGCCGTGCAGCCTCAGCTCCATGGGGTCGCCCATGGGAGCCAGTTTGACCAGCGTGACCACCGCGCCGGGGATCACGCCCATATCCAGAAAGTGCTGGCGCAGCGAGCCTTCCCCGCCGACCTTTTCGATCCGGGCAGACTGGCCCACCTTCAGATCTCGTATCGTCATATCCGATTTTTCCTCTTTCTCTCTTCGGGAATCATTTCTTAGTCAAAGCAGAGTCATTGTAGCACAGGAGTGTTCCATTTGCAACGAGAGCCTCCTCTTCCCATCAAAAAAGGACCTGCCCGGGGGAGGCACTTCGTAAGGAAGTTGCCTCCTTCGGGTTTTATTCTAGCAGATACGAAATCAAATGGCCGCTGGTGTTTGCCAGCGGCCATAATACTTATCGCTTATACTGCACAACAAGTCCCCGCTTGGTTTCCGTGAAAGTGTAATCCGACAGTCTGGCACGGTTGAGGATCGTCGTCTCCTCTATCGGAGCCCCCATCGTCCAGTAGTAATGCTCATCCACGGTGTAATAGCAATTCGGGCCCTTGCGTCCATACACGGCGGCAAAGCCGTTCTCCCGAATGAATACTACGATCTGCTCAAAGATGCGCTTTTCCTCTTCTGTCAGCCGATCCTTGACCACATACTCATGCGGGCAAAACGCGGCGTATGTCTTCGCAAAAATCCACTTATGCCGGGCAATGAACTGTTAAAAATCCAGGTGCGTCATTTTGTCCTCCGGTATTAGCCGTTCCCCAGAGGAATATTGCCCTTTACCCTTGTTTCCTCAACAGTGTCAATATAATCAATTATTTGGGCCTTCATTGACGCTACAATTTCATCCAGCGTTCCATAAAGTATAGGATACAGCGCCAGATAAGTCAAATCCCACTTTGAATCGTGTTCAGCAGCAGGGAATCGCTGCAAAGCGCGTAAGATATAATCGGTCTGCTTCCAATCTTCTCCCGAGCGAATGGCAACCCAAAACGGAGTCTCTTTCGATGCTGGATTCATCCATAAATCGCGGTCATAGTTTATAGAGAGCCAGTATCCACGAATTTTGATAGCTCGTGCATACCCTTGTCGGTAAGCCGTTGCTTTTACGCCTTTTGTGCTCGGAGAAAGAGATTTATCTGCCTTTAGGTAATCTATCAGTGCGTCGAGAATGTGGTAAAACCGCTCTTCTTTTCTGGCGACTTCCGGACCGAGGTCCTCCGGTGAAAGCGGTACAAACGCCTCGCTATCCATCAGTCTACAGAATCCATCTAACTGGTAGATATCTGGCAACGCGTCTGTCGCTTCGGAGGATGCCACGTGTCGCAGGGATTCCACGATATCGCCCCATGTAAGGATCGACATCCGCACGCCGCCGATTACCACACAGTATTCGTCAAGGTCCACGACACTCCGTTCTCTGCACAGTTCCAGCAGCTTGCTCCACAGCGTCACTTTGCGCGCAGCCGGGCAAATGAACACTAGGCCATACGCCCCTTCCTTCTGTAGCCGGTCCAGGTATCCGTTTGGCTGGTTGTCTGTCAGGCCGGCATAGAATTTGGCCTCACAAAGGATCTGTTCCTTGCCGTTTGGATCAATACCGGCGATATCCGGCCGCTCCAGGTTTTCCCCCACAGACTGACATACGTAGTTCAGCTCCGTGCCTATATCTCCGTGTAGAGCGCGGCAAAGAAGCCGGCTGAATTCACGGTTCAGCGCCGCCGAGCGCGAGACGATGTATTGCAGAGATAGAGTCGCCACGTCTTCCTGCGAGCCCTTGATATGCGAATATAGATGTGCCAACAAAGAGGTAACCATTTCACTTTTCCGCCTTTCTCCGTTTCTTTTGTCAATAGTATATCATACGACCAGGCATATCTCAATTGGGGGGGGGAACTTTTTGTCCACTGTCATAACGAGCATCGGATTTTGCCCCCACAAAATCCAGAGCACAATAGAAGATAATGCTTTTAGCCCTGTCATTGCGAGGAGCGAAGCGACGCGGCAATCCGTATCTTTTGACACCTCATCAGTCAGCCTGCCGGCTGACAGCTTCCCCTCGAGGGGAAGCCTTTGGTGGTGCATCTATCAAGCCTTCCCCTTGAGGGGAAGGTGCCGAGCGTTAGCGAGGCGGATGAGGTGGAAAACAGATTTCCACGTCACCATAAGTGATTGTCCAAATCTTTGATTTGGCTGCACAAACTTTTGCGCCAGCTGTGTGAGCACTGGTTCCTCGGAATGGCAGGGTTGTTCATTACCCGCAATATGCTCTTTTGAGGCGACCTCCTTAAGCCAAAAACCAGCCCAAAACAAAAGCCGGGACACCTTCCTTGCGGAGGGTGCCCCGGGGGCAGATTCTTTTTGGGATAAGTCAGGAAGTTGAAACTCAGAACTCCAGGTTCTTGTCGGTCTCCTTGGAGAAGACGTGGGCCACCTTGCCGTCGAAGGTGAAGTGGACCGTGTCGCCCAGGTTGTAGTTGCCGGTCATGTCGATGGTGGGGACGATGATAATGACGTCGCGGCCGTTGGCATTGACATGCAGGTGGACGCTGGAGCCCATCATCTCAGCCACTTCCACAGTAGCCTTGATGCCCTTCTCGGCCACGTCGGTGTGCTCGGGACGCACGCCCAGGGTAATGGGCTGGCTCTGCACGTCGTTCTTCAGCAGGCGCTCTTCCTTGTCGGCGGACAGCTCGACCTTGATGCCGCCCACTTCCACGAAGAACTTATTGCCCTCGCGCTTGAGCTCGGCGTCGAAGAAGTTCATGACGGGCATGCCGATGAAGCCGGCCACGAACAGGTTGGAGGGATGATTGAACACGTCCTGGGGAGTGCCGATCTGCTGGATGTAGCCGTCCTTCATGATGACGATCCGGTCGCCCAGAGTCATAGCCTCGGTCTGGTCATGGGTGACGTACATGAAGGTGGTGTTGATGCGCTGACGCAGCTTGATGATCTCAGCGCGCATCTCGTTACGCAGCTTGGCGTCCAGGTTGGAGAGGGGCTCGTCCATCAGCATGACCTTGGGGTCACGGACGATGGCGCGGCCGATGGCCACACGCTGGCGCTGGCCGCCGGACAGCGCCTTGGGCTTACGCTCCAGGTACTGGGTGATGTCCAGGATTTCAGCAGCCTCACGGACCTTCTTGTCAATCACGTCCTTGGGCTCCTTGCGCAGCTTCAGGGAGAAGGCCATGTTGTCATACACGGTCATATGGGGATACAGAGCGTAGTTCTGGAAAACCATGGCGATGTCGCGGTCCTTGGGGGCCACGTCGTTCATGACCTTGCCGTCGATGATGAGCTCGCCATCAGAGATCTCCTCCAGACCGGCCACCATACGCAGGGTGGTGGACTTGCCGCAGCCGGAGGGGCCGACCAGTACGATGAATTCCTTGTCCTTGATGTCCAGGTTGAACGCCTGCACTGCAACGACGCCTTCATCGGTGATCTGGAGGTTGGCTTTCTTCTTCTCGGGTTCGTCGTCCTTTTTCTTCTTGGACTTCTTCTGTTCGCCGCTGACGAAGGGGTAGACTTTCTTGATGTTCTTGAGCTGTACAGTTGCCATAGTTTTCGACTCCGGACACACGGCCTCCGCCTGATGTGCCCTCGCCGGTGCTTGCGCATCCGGCGTTACGACAGGTCTCCACACTGCCGCAGCCCGAGCCGGGGCGTTTTTTCCTCCTTTTTTTCACAGCTTGCCGACCATTGGTGTGGAGTGGCCGGGGCCGTGGAAATTACTCAGTTGTTGTCCAGGATCTCCTGGACTTCCGCCCGCTCCGGCATGGAGCGGATGGCGCCCTTCTTGGTGGTGACCAGATAGGCCGCCGCATTGGCGAAACGCAGCATTTCGGTCATGCGCGCTTCATTCATCTTGTCGATCTCATGCTCCAGCAGGTAGTTGAGCACGCAGGCGCAGAAGGTATCTCCGGCGCCGGTGGTCTCAATGGTACCGCCCAGGCGGAAGCTGGGAACGAAGACGCGTTTCTCGCCGCAGAAGCTGTAGCTTCCGTCAGCGCCGGCGGTCACGTTCAGGACCCGGATATTGGGATATTCCTTCTGCAAAAGTCTGGCGCCCTTGTCGAAATCCGTCTCGCCGGTCATGAACTCCAGTTCGTTGTCGGCGATCTTCAGAATATCGCAGCGGCCGAGGCCCCAGGCGATCTGTTCCTTTGCCTCTTCCAGGCTGTACCACAGCGGAGGACGCAGGTTGGGATCGAAGGAAATCAGCGCCCCGGCGTTTTTGGCCAGAGTGACCGCCTTGCGGGTGGCAAAGCGAACCTCCTCATGGGTCATGGACAGGGTACCGAAGTGGAAGATCCTCACATCCTTCAGCACGTTCAGCGGAAGCTCCTCGGCCCGGAGCATCATATCCGCGCCCGGATTCCGATAGAAGGAAAAATCCCGGTCCCCGTTGGGGAAGGTCTTGACAAAGGCCAGCGTGGTATGAACGGTCTCGTCCATCTGCAGGTAGTCCATGCAGATCCCCGCCTCCAGAGCCGCCTGGCGAAGCTGGGTGCCGAACATGTCCTTGCCCACCTTGCCGATAAAGGCGGTGCGTTTGTCCAGCTTCTGCAGCATGGCCAGCACGTTGCAGGGTGCGCCGCCGGGATTGGCCTCCAGGAGGGGGTTCCCCTGCGCGCTCGATCCATTCTCGGTAAAATCAATGAGCAATTCGCCAAGCGCGACCACGTCAAAGCTCTTCGCCATCGCTATCACTCCATCAGCAATTCATATTTCTCCACGTCCACCAGTACGCTGCCGTCAGAAGAGAAGCTGACCGCGCTGGCCTCCAGCGGAGTATAAAGCACGAAGGATGCGGCCTGCTCGCCGTCGTTGACGAACAGCTCCAGACTGTAGCGGTCCATGACGACCCGCATTTTCAGCACGCCGTCCTTCAGGCTCACCGGAAACTCGCGGACATTCACGATATCGTGGGGGAAGCCGCTGTGGGTCCGGTCCACCTTGATGGTGCCGGTCTCTGGCCGGAAACGGATAAAGGTGAAATGCTCGCCGTCTCTGGCCACATACAGGCGGAACCACTTATACATGCTGTTCTCGTTGCCGGGGCGTACGATCACGGTCATGTCGATGTACCGTCCGTTGATCCCCCGCAGGCTGGTCTCGCCGTTGATGAGCACGTTATGGTAGTCGATCATCACGCCCCGATAGGCCTCCAGCTCGCGCACCGGGTTCTGGTACAGGCGGCCGTTGCGGATCGCCAGCTCTCTGGGCAGCGTCATCTGACCCATAAAGCGCAGCTCGGAGGGCTTGCAGGAGGAGGTCTCCCAGTTCTGCATCCATCCTATCATAACCCGCCGTCCATCTTCTGTCAACAAGGTTTGAGGCGCATAGAAATCCAGACCGTAATCGATGGCATGGACATTCTTCCGGTTCAGATGATGGGCTTTTTTATCGTAGCTGCCGATCAGGCATACATTGGCATTGCCGGGATGAAACTCCAGACCAATGGCCGCCATCTCCTGAGGCGAGACCAGCAGCACATGTTCTCCGTCCAGCTGGAAGAAGTCCGGGCATTCCCACATCCGCCCGTACTGATTGTGGCAGGCGGACAGGACGCTCACATACTCCCAATTTCTGGCGTCCTTGCTCTGATACAGGAGGATCGTGCCGCTTCCGTCGGCGCAGCGATTGCCGATGGCAGCGTAATAGGTGTTCCCTTCCCTCCAGATCTTCGGATCCCGGAAGTCCTCACTGCTGCCGCCCTCGGGCAGAAGCTTTGCCGTAATGACGGGATTGCCCTCCAGCTTCTCATAATCCAACCCGTCGCCGATAGCGATGCACTGGGTCTGAAAAGCCACGATACTGCCGTTGCGGCGGCGTATGTTCCGCACGCCGGTGTACATCAGCAGATGCCGTCCGTCGGGCATCTCAACCGCGCCGCCGGAGAAGCAGCCGTCCCGGTCATAATCGGAGTCAGGAGCAAGAGCCGCGGGAAGTCTCTCCCAGCGGATAAAGTCCTTGGTCTTGACGTGACCCCAGTGCATGGGACCCCATTTGGTATCGTAGGGGTAATACTGGAAAAACAGATGATACTCGCCCTTGTAGGGAGCAAAGCCGTTGGGGTCGTTGATCCAGCCGATCCCGCCGGTCACGTGGAATTTGGGTAATTCGGATATGGTATAAGGGAGATACTTCTTTTCGAAGTCTCTGGCCTTCTGCAGCATTTTGCTGGTCATTTCGCGTCCTCCTGTCCTGTTTTGAGGCAGAGAGAAAGGTTCTCGGGAGGAGAGCCCTTCTCTCTGCCCATCCGCACCCCGAAGGGTGCGGATGGGAGAATGGGATGTTACTTGGCGAGCAGGGCAGCCTCAGAGGAGGCGTCCACGTACTTCTGGAAGATCGCCAGGAGCTGATCCAGCTTGTAAGCCTGCAGATCGTTCTGGAGCTGATTCCAGTCAGCATCGGAGAAGCCGTTCATGATCGCGTTGGCGCGGGCAGTCTCGATGCACTTGTCGATATCGGCAAGCAGGTTGGAGATCTCCTTGGTGTCTTCAGCGGACAGCAGCACGTTGGGGAAGACATACTTGGTGTGCATGTCGGGGGTGTAGATGTCCTTGATCCAGTTCAGACGATACAGAGCGTCGTCCGGGCAGGTGACATACTTGCCGTAGTAGCTGTCGAGCACGGCCAGGCAGCCGTCGACCATCTCGGCCTCACGGACCTCAACGGGAGAGTGGTCGCCCAGGTCGGCATGCTGGAGCATGGGCTCGCCCTCGGCGTTGGTGCCCATCACGAAGATATCGAAGCCGTCATCTTCGCCGTAGGTGCCCCAGTTGTTCTGAGGAGACTGCAGAGGAGCGTACATCTGGTCGAGCCAGGCGCAAATCAGGGCGGGGTTCTTGGCGTTGGCGGTCAGAACAGCGCCGCGGCCGCGGTCAAAGCCGGAGGTGAGGGAGCCGGTGTTGGGGGTGAGGTTCACGGTGTCAGCCTTCAGCATGGGCAGCGGAGCCCAGCCTGCGGTGCCGTTCTGGATGTCAGCCATGGTCAGACCAACAATGTTGGCCACGTCCCAAGAGAAGCAGACGCCGTAGCGGCCGGACTTGCCCTTGGCCACGTAGGTGGACCACTCCTGGGTGAAGGCGTCGGGGTCGAACAGGTTCTCGGTGTAGAGCTTGTGGAGCCATTCCACGCCGTCGCGCCAGCCCTGAGTGGTGGCAGCGCAGATGACCTGCTTGTCATCGGTGATGACGATGTGGCGCCAGTCGTCAGGATCGCCGTAGCCCTCGCCGAAGCCGTTGCAGAGAACACGGCAGTCCTCATTGCCGCCGTTCACGATGCAGGCCAGGGGGATGATGTCGCCGTCAATGTTGAATTCCTTCTTCAGAGCGTCGGCATTGTCGCGGAAAGCGATCAGGACAGCCTCGAACTCATCGACGGTGGTGGGCATCTCAAGTCCCAGGAAGTCAAGCCACGCGGTGTTGATGAAGGGCATATTGCCGATGGTCTGGATAGCAGTCTTGCCAACGCCCAGCTGCTCGATCCAGGGCAGGGTCCAGATGTGGCCGTTCTCGTCGGTGCACATGTCCTTGTATTCGGGAGCCTGCTCAAAGACCTTGCAGAGGTTCGGCATGATTTCGGGAACGATGTAATCCTCCAGGGGGATGATGACGCCCTGCTTGGCATACTTCAGGATATCGGCGTCACCCAGACCGGCCGGGTTAATGAACTCGGGCAGGGTCTTGATGTTGGCCATCTCCAGCGCGATCTTGTCGCCCCACTGGTCGCCCTGAATGGCCTTCCAGTTGACGTGAACATTGGTCTGTTCCTCAAGACGCTTGTAGATGGTGCGGTTGTTGGGATCAGATTCGGTATTGGCAGGGAATCTGGTCAGGCCGGAGATCTCAGCCTTCTCAGCCAGGGGGAAGGTGTAGCCGCCCTCGGGAACCTCGACAGGAGCGGAAGCAGCGCCGCCGCCCGCGTTGCCGGAGCCGCCGCAGCCGGCCAGCAGAGCCATGATCATGACCAGAGCCATGACCAGGGCCAGGGTTTTGCTCATTTTGCTCATTTCGTTTCTCCTTTTCATTTTGTTGCTTAAACAGGCTTGTGCCTGCGGAAGCTCTTCTTAGCCCTTGACAGCGCCGGCCATGATGCCGTTGTCAAAGTACTTCTGGAAGAAGGGGTACATGATCATCAGCGGCAGAGAGGAGATGATGATCGTAGCGTACTTCAGAAGCTCAGCCAGCTGAGCACGGGCCGCGGTGGACTGCATATCGGACACCATACCGGGCTGGGGCTGGCTCTGAATCAGGATGGCGCGCAGGACCAGCTGCAGGGGCTGCTTGGAGGCGCTGTTCAGGTAGATCATCGCGTCGAAGTAGCTGTTCCACATACCCACGAACTGCCACATGGAAATGGTAGCGATGATGGGAGTGCAGACGGGCAGCAGGATCCGGAAGAAATAGATCATCTCAGTAGCGCCGTCGATCTCGGCGGCCTCCTGCAGATCTCTGGGGATGCCCATGTAGTAGGTGCGGGCGATGATCATGTTCCACACACTGAAGGCGCCGGGGATCAGGATGGCCCAGATGGTATCCAGCATGCCCAGGTTTGCGATCAGCAGGTAGGTGGGGATCAGGCCGCCGCCGAAGAACATGGTGATGACGAAGATGGTGTTGAAGAAGCCCTTGCCCTTGAAGTCCGCGCGGGACATGGGGTAGGCGGCCAGCAGGGTCACCACAACGGAGATGACGGTGAAGAGGACAGAGTAGAGCAGGGCGTTTTTGAAGCCGACCCAGATCTGGGAGTTAGACAGCACGCGCTCATACGCGGTGAGCGTCCACTTGCTGAAGTCGAAGGAAAGGCCGCTGTTCTGCAGCGTGACCGGATCGACAAAGGAAGCCAGGATGATGTAGATGACGGGCAGGATGATGGCAACCAGGAACAGGCCCAGGATGGTATATCCGATGATCAGAAGAATCTTATCCTCCAGGGGCTGTTTGGCGAACTCACTCTTTTTCTTTTTCGGTTTCATAGTCAGTTCCCCCTTCCTTAAATTCCCTTGCCGTCGTTCATCTTCTTGACGAGGGCGTTCATGGAGATCAGCAGAATGACATTAATGACCGTGTTGAACAGGCCGACGGCGGTGGAGAAGCCGTAGTCGCCGTCCAGAAGACCCTTCTTGTACACGTAGGTGGAGATGATCTCCGACGCGTTCAGGTTCAGGTCGGTCTGCAGAGCGTAGGCCTTCTCAAAGCCGACGGACATGATGTTGCCCACGGACATGATGAACTGGATCAGAACGGTGTCCTTGATGGCGGGCCATTCCACGGCCTTGATCTGCTGGATGATGTTGGCGCCGTCAATGACGGCAGCTTCCTTCAGCTCCTTGCTGGCGTTGGACAGAGCCGCCGTGTAGATGATGGAGGCCCAGCCTGCGCCCTGCCAGATGCCGGAGGCGATGTAGATGGTGCGGAATGCGGAGGGCATCGTCATGAAGTTGGTGCTGGTGCCCAGGAGCATGTTGATCATGCCGGTGGGGGCCAGCAGGATACGCACGATACCGCAGAGCACGATGACAGAGATGAAGTTGGGCATGTACAGCACCAGCTGGATCTTCTGCTTGGTCTTGGAGCTGAGGATCCGGTTAAGCAGGAAGGCCAGCAGGATGGGAGCCGGGAAGCCCCAGAGCAGTCCGTAGACACTCAGCTTCAGGGTGTTCATCAGGTAACGCATGAAGTCCGGGGATGACAGGAAGCGCTTGAAATGCGCGAAGCCCACCCATTCGCTGCCGAGAATGCCGCGGATCGGGTTGTACTCCGTAAAGGCGATCATGATGCCGCCCATGGGGATGTACCGGAAAATCACCGTCAGCGCAAAGGCGGGCAGCATGAACAGCACATACAGCTGCCAGTGCTGACGGAGATAGACCAGTAAGTTGTGCATTTTGCTTCCGCCCTTTTCGGCAGGAGCATTTGCCATGGCCTTTCTCATAGAATTCCTCCTTTTCTCTCTTTCAGCACGCAAATACTTTCTCTGGTATATCGTGCATTTGCACACTTCCGGACAGATTTTTGCGATAGTATTTTAGCATTCGCCCCGGAGCACTGTCAACAAGCAATTCACATATGCCCTATTTTTGGCGCTTTGATCAAAATGCGCCGCCAGGAATTGTCATTTTGCACAGGTGCTCTCATTTTTACATTTGCACCATAATTGATTTCTCTTTGATTTGACAGGCACCCTTTCTCTATGTTATCTTATAAATATCGTATGAAATGGAAGTGTTTTGATGAAAAAGAAGGTCACCATTCAGGACATTGCAGATGCCCTGGGGATCTCCCGCAATACCGTTTCCAAGGCGATCAACAACTCCGACGGTCTGGCGGAGGCCACCCGGGAGAGGATCCTGCAGAAAGCCGTGGAGATGGGCTACAAGCAGTTTTCCTATGTGATGGCCGCCGCCTCTCTCTCCCCCGTCGAGAACGACGCGCCGGAGTCCCCGAGCTTTCAGGGCGGGATCGCGCTTTTCACCACAGTCTTCCTCGACCAGTCGCACTTTGCCTCGCTGATGCTGGACAAATTCCAGCGGGAGATTACCCAGCTGGGCTACACCATGAACACGCACCGTGTGACCGAACAGAATCTGCGGGAGAAAACGCTGCCCTTCACTTTCCGCCAGGATCAGGTCAAGGCCATCGTCTGCATTGAGATGTTTGACCTGGCCTACGACAATATGCTCTGCGAGCTGGGGATCCCGATCCTGTTCGTGGACGGGCCGGCAGGATGCGACTTGTACAGTCTCCCCGCCGATCAGCTCTATATGGACAACAAGACGGAAATCTCGCGCTTTATGGGCGACGCCCTGCGCGCAGGCGATCGGCGCTTCGGCTTCATCGGGAACCCGGAGCACTGCCAGTCCTTCTACGAGCGGTATATGGCCTTCTCCCTTGCGCTGCACATGGCAGGCCTGCCGCTGGAGGAGAAATACTGCATCCGATACAACCACCCGGACGAGATCGCTGAGAAGCTGTATTCGCTGGAAGAGCTGCCGGACATCTTCATCTGTGCCAACGACTTCGTGGCGGGCGACGCGATGTGCTTGCTTTTCTCCATCGGCAAGACCGTCCCGGAGGACGTGCGCATCCTGGGCTTTGACGACTCGGCGGAGTCCCGGCGCAGCCGCCCCGCCCTGAGCACCATCCACATCCACACGCAGATCATGGCTTATGAAGCGGTGCATCTGCTCATGAGCCGCATCCGTGAGCCCTCCCTGGACTTCCGCATCGTCCACACTCAAACCGATCTGATCGAACGGGAAACCACCGCCCGGAAATAAAAGAAGGGATCTCCATGAAGTTTTTCTCCTATGAGAGCAAGTTCAGCCAGCTGCTGCTCAAGCTGTGCTACGCCTGTTACCTGAACCTGCTGTGGTTCCTCTGCTCCATCCCGATCTTCACCATCGGGGCCTCCACCACGGCGCTGTATTACAGCTGCCTGAAGGTCGTTCGGGATGAGGAGAGCCATGTGGCCGCCACCTTCTTCCGGGCCTTCCGGCAGAACTTCAAGCAGGCCACCGTGCTGTGGCTGATCCTGCTGGCGGCGGGCCTGTTCCTGGCCGGAGACGGGTACATCCTCTACCACCTGCGTCTTAGCTCCCAGGGCCCCGCGGCAGTGCTGTGGACCCTGATCCTGGCCGTCGTCATCGCCGTTTCGGTCATCTATGTGATCGTGCTGACCTACGTGTTTCCCCTGGTGGCCAGCGTGGAGAACACCAACACCGCCATGCTGAAAAACGCCTTCCTCATCGGCACCCACTACCTCTTCGCCACCATTCTGGTCTTCGCGGTCCACTTTGCCATGTTCTTCGTGGTGGTGGCCTGGTTCACCCCTCTGATCATCTTCGGCGAGGGCCTGTGCGCCATGATCAGCGCCTGGCTCCTCAACAGCATCCTGATCGCCAGCTCCGGTACTCCGGAGGACCGGGAGGCCGCCGCCGGAGAGGAGGAACAGCCGTGAAGCTCTCGGAAAAGGAAAAAGCCGCCCGAAAGGCGGCTTTTCGCGCTATGGGGCCCGGCGAGAAGCTGGGCTACGTCTGGGAATATTACAAGTGGCCCATTCTGCTGGGGCTGGTCGCGCTGCTGGTGCTCGGCTCGGCGCTGCATCGGAATCTGACGAAGAAGGAGCCGGTGCTGTACCTGGCCATGGCCAACGTGGCGCTGGGCGAGGATCTGCAGCGGGATCTGACCGAGGGCTATCTGCTTGAGGCCGGCCTGGACGAAAAGCGGCAGGAGGTCTATCTGTACCTGGATCTGTACCTGTCGGACAACGCGGATACCCTGAACCACGAGTATGCCTACGCCTCTAAAATGAAGCTGATGGGAGCCGTCAGCGCCCAGAAGCTGGATCTGGTACTGATGAACCGGGAGGCCTGGGATCTGCTGTCCCGGGGCGGCTACCTGCTGGAGCTGGACAGCGCCGGTCTCTCCGAAGCGCTTCTCCCCTTCCTGCGGGAAAACGAGGTGATCCTGTCCGACAACAGCATCGAGTATCAGCTGGGGGAAGCCAGCGAGCAGATCGTTGAGATCCGGACCGCAGCCAACGCGCTGGAGGTCGCGGCCTTCCCGGTCTTTGCCTCCGCCGGATTCCCGGAGCCGGTGTATTTGGGCCTCGTCGCCAACAGTCCCCGGACGGCAGCCTGTCTGGATTATCTGAGCTACCTGATCAGTGAAGAGTGAAAAGTGAAACATTATGGTGTGGACGGAGCCGACGGATACGAATCCGTCCCGCTTTGCGGGATACTGCATCTCTTCCGTTTTCACTTTTATCTGTATATTAAAAAGCGGATACCCGCTCCCTTGAGAGCTCGGGTATCCGCTTTTCTGTTGTCCGGCGATCAGCCGGGGATCTTCATGCTGATGTTGTCGAAGGAGGCCTCGCAGCCGTCGGCAAACACGCCGATGTGGGCGCCTTCCGTGGAATGGAAAATGCGGGAGGACAGGGCCTTCACATTGTCGATGTAGAGGACCACGATCTCGTTCTCGCAGACCAGTTTTACATGATGGGTCGTGTTGGCGGAGAAGTCGAAGCGGGTAAAGGCGGCAGGGTCGTACTGCTCCATCTCGCTGATCTCATAGCCCTCATACCGGATCACGTTCCGGGGGCCGTCCAGGCACAGCGCGGTGTAGATGGGATCCTTCTCGCTGCCGCCGAAGGCGAAGCCCACGCGGCTGTTGGGGTCCATGGTCACGTCGCACTCCAGCGTCATGGTGGGAGCCCGGGTGCCCATGTCCGCCAGGGCGTAGCTGTCAGCCTCGGCCTTCAGCGCGATATTGTTGCCGCTGATGTCCGCCTCGCCCTCCACGGCCACGGCCTGGAAGTTCTTGTCCTGGGTAAAATAGTTCTCGAAGGTATCGGGAGCCTTCAGGCCCAGAGTCTTGTCCTCATGCTGCACCAGCTGATGGTTCAGCAGATTGCCGGCCCACTGATAGATGCCGGAGTCGCCGCTCAGGCCCGCCCGGCCCAGCCAGCCGCAGAGGTAGACGTCATCGCCGATCCGAGCAGTCTTGGCAGCGTAGAAGATGAAGCTGTTGCCCGGAGTGGTGCCCTGGCCGTCCAGGATGTTGTCCTCAGGGGCGGTGAAGGGGCCGTTCATGGATTCGCCGATGGCGTAGTAGGTCACGCAGTCCCAGCTGTAGGTCAGATACCAGGTGCCGTTGATCTCGAACAGGTCCGGGCACTCCAGCATGAACTGGGCGTTGGGGGCGTAGATGTGTCCCTGGAATTCCCAGTTTTCCAGGTCGGTGGAGGTGTACTTGGCCACCACGCCGCCCAGCTCGTTGTCACGGCCGGCGATCAGCAGCCAGTAGCACTGATCGTCTTCCACCCAGAAGACCTCGGGATCCCGGAAATCGTCGTGGGAGTAGTTCTCCGGCGGGAAGAACAGGGGTTCGGGGTTCTTTTCCCAGTTCTCCCGGTCGGTGCTGGTGGCCACCATGACGCATTCCTTGCCCAGACCGCCGTTGCCGGTGTCGTTATGGCCGGTGTAGAACAGGTGGTACACCCCGTCGGCGTCCTGCATGACGGAGCCGGTGCCCAGGGCGGGGTCGGGCTCGGACATCTGGCCATAATTCAGCTCCAGGCCGTGATCCTCATAGCCGCAGAGGTCCTTGGTGGAGTACTTGTAGATGGGGTGATAGCCCTGGCCGTTGTGGTCCGTGTCGTACAGGTAGTACAGCTCCAGGGTGCCATCCTCGGTGACGAAGGGCATCGTGTCGCCCACGTAACCGCCCTCGGGGACGGGATACAGGGTGTAGTCCACCGCCTCGTAGGGTTCATCGGGGATGCTCTCGGACAGATTGTCCTGGTATTCCTGGGAATCGGCCACGTTGTTCTCCTGGGCCGGAGCGCCGCCGCAGGCAGCCAGCAGCATGGCCAGAACCAGAAGCAGAGGGATCAGCAGTTTTCTCAGTTTCATTCGTCCACTCACCTTTCAATCAATCGGATTTCAGGATACTTCCTTGAACACGTAGATGGTATCGGAGACGAGCTCGGTCTTGCCGGCCTTCTCTACCTTCACGTTGCTGATGGTAAAGGCGGTGTCGGCCTTGGCGTTGCCCAGGGAGCACTGGATCACCAGGTGAGCGTCCGCCGGAGCGAAGACGATGTATTCCACCACCTGGGCCTCCTGAGTGGCGGTCAAGCCGTATTTGGCGCCCAGAGCCTTCTCCTCGCCGTCCTTGTTGTAGCAGACCTCGAAGGGGATCTCCATCCCCTCGCCCGCCACAGCCTCAAAGCTGATGCGGTACTTCTGGTCGGCCTTCAGCGTCACGCCGGTATCGATGAAGAGCTTGATCTTCCAGGGCTCCTGATCCTTTTCGGGAACCTTGGTCACCTTGACGGTGGCGGTCTTCTCCGTCTTCTCCAGGGTGGCCTTGTAGGTCTCGTGGACGTAGAGCTCGGCCGCGTCCTTCTTCTCCGGGGTGGACCGGGTGGTGAAGGTGACCTCCTGGAGCTTCACGTTGCTGATGGTGTAGTCGTTGCCGCTGGCGCTGTCCGTCTTGCCGAGACGGATCTGAACCGTAAGCTCGCCGTTGCTGCCGCCGGGCATGATGGTGTAGGAGACGGTCTTCTTGCCCGCGGGAAGGCTCTGCTCGTACAGAGCGCCGTAGGCATGCTCGGAGCTGCCGTCGTAGAAGAACTCCACCAGATCCTGGCTCTTCTTGGAGTCGATATCAAAGCTGATCTGGTAGCCCTTGCCGGCCTCGGGGGTGAAGCCGGTGTGCAGGTTCAGCTTCACGTTCCAGGGGTTGCGTCCCTCGGCGGGAGCCTGCTGGATATGGAAGTTGACGGAGCTGGCGCTCTTTTCCATGGAGCAGATGTAGCCGGGATCGGCGTTGTTGTCGATGCTGCCAACGCTGTCATAGCTGAAGCTGGGCAGCACGTTGGAGGAACTGGTCTCGGTGACCTCTTCCACCTTCACATTGCTCACGGTAAAGGCGCAGGGGGCCGGGGCGTTGCCCAGAGAAAACTGCAGGATCAGGTTGGCCGCGCTCTCGGGCGTCACCTCGTAGATCACGGTCTGCTTGGTGCTGTTGGCGTTCAGGCCGTATTGGGCGCCTACGCCCTTCTCCACCTCGCCGTTGTTGTAGCAGATCTCATAGCCGGTGTCGGCACTGGACTGCACGTCGGCGCTGATGCGGTAGTTCTTTCCGGCCTGGAGGCTGGCGCCGGTCTCCACAAAGAGCTTGACCTTCCAGACCTCCTGGTTGGCGGCGGAATTGATGTTCAGGGTAGCCGAGGAGCCGTCGTTGGAGATGCTGGCGCTGTAATCCTCATGGGCCCAGAAATTCACGGGCGCCCAGGCGGACAGAGAATCGGTCATCAGGTTGGTGTCCAGAGTCTCGCTGGTCTCCTTGATCGCGATACCGCTGATGGTAACGGTGCTGCCGGCGGGCAGGTTGCCGATCTTCAGGATGATCTGCAGCTTGCCGGCGGTCTCGGGCGTGACATAGTGGGTGATGGTCTGGCTGCCGGCGGCAATGCTCTCGGAGCCGAAATCGGTCTCCTCGCCGCCATCCCGCTTGAAGACGGCGCTGCAGGCCGCGGGGGCGTTCACGCTGAAGCTGATCTCATAGCTCTTGCCGCTCTGCAGGGTCACGCCGGTGTCGGCATAGAGCTTCACCTGCCAATCGTCGCCGGGGGTAATGATCCGGGCGGAGGCGCTGCCGCCGTTGCCGGTGATCTCAGCCTGGGCGCCGCCGCGCAGGTCCATGAAGAAGGAATTGTTCTGGGTGCTGCCGCCGGTGGTCTCCTCATGCTCCTCCACCCACTTGGACACAACCACGTTGCTGACCGTGACGGTGTTGGGGGCGGGGCTGTCGCCCAGCTGGAAGCGAAGCACCAGAGGATTGTACTGGCTCCGCTCGGGGGCCACAAACTCCTGATAGACGGTGGTGCTCTCGCCGGCGCCAACACTCAGACCGTAGCTGCCGTCCTGGTAGCCCTTGCCGCCGAGGTTATAATCGTCATTCTCCTCCACGCCGTTGGAGTACAGGCACTGGAACTCACCGATGGCGGCTTTGGAATGAAGCACGGCGCTGACCGCGTACTTCTGACCCGGCTCCAGCACCACGCCGGTGCCCACATTCAGACGGGAGCTCCAGATGCCGCCGCCCTCCCGGCCCTTGGTGATATCCAGGACCGCCTCGCCGCCGTCAATGTAGGCGTTCTGTTCAAAGCCGTCGTAGGCCACAGAAGTGGCCGACAGGCTCACGCTCTGGGCGGCCCAACCGGCAGGAACGGTGGTGGTCTGAGGCTCGGTGGTCACAGGATAGGCAAAGCCGCCCAGATCCACGTTGGTAGTCTCGGTGGTGATCTTCTGCACCCGGATATTGCTGACGGTGACGGTATTGCCCGCCGGGCTGTTGCCCAGCTGGAAGCGCAGCACCAGCTCGCCGCAGCCGGAGTCGGGAGCGATGAAGTCGGCGGTATAGGTGCCGGAGCCGCTGAGGCTCAGTCCGGGCTGCTTGCCGTAACCGGCCTCGGCGCTGCCGTTGTCGCAGACGATCTCCGCGCCGTCAAAGGCCTGATTGGTGGACATGTCCGCCGTCACCCGGTAGCGCTGACCGGCCTCGGGCGTAACGCCCGTGTTCACGAACAGGCGGGAGCTCCACAGTCCGCCGCCGGAGCGGGCCTGGGTCACGTTCAGGGAAGCGGAATTGCCGGAGGCGGAAACCGTCTGTTCGATACCGTCGCCGTGCTCTTCTCTCACGTTCCTGCCGGTCTGGTAGGAGACGCTGGCCACTTCCGTGGTCTCCACCTTCATCGACTCCACGCTCAGGTTGCTGATGGTGACCGTGTTGCCCTGGGCGGTATCGGTCTTGCCCATCTGCAGGCGCAGCTTCAGTTCTCCCTTGGATTCGGCGGGGGTGAAGCTGAATTCCACATGGTCGGTGCCGCCGGCGGTCAGGCTGCGGCCGTAAAGCGGCGCGCCGTAAGCGTTCTCGGAGCTGCCGTCAAAGCAGACCTCATATTCCGCCTGATCCTTCTCGGACTTCAGGTCGAACTTCACTTTATAAGTGGTGCCGGCCTCCGGGGTCACGCCGGTGGCGGCAAAGAGCTTGGCCTTCCACACGCCCCGGTCCTCCGCATTCTCGGGGGCCTTGGTGATCTTCAGCGTGGCACTGTCCTTGCTCTCCGACAGGCTCACCTCGTAGCCGTCGTCATTCTGGGAGAACACGGTGTCGGTGCCGCTGTAGCTGAAGCCCTTCAGCGGAATGTCGGTATAGGCCACCGGCACAGTGTCGTGCAGCGTCTTGCCGGTGAGCACCTGCTTATCCAGGGCATAATCCTTGGGAAGCACGTTGGTGTAGTCGTCCACGATCTTTTCCACGCAGACCTTGCTCACGGTGATGTCGGTCCCCTCCGGGGCCTTGCCCAGAGAGAACTGCAGCACGATCTCGTCTCCCTTATAGTTGGAGGACGGGATATTCAGGATCTGTTCGATGGTCTTGACCTGACCGGCATCCACGTGCTGGGCATACAGCGCGCCGTAGCCCTTCTCCTGCTCGCCGCGGTTGAACAGCACCTCAAAGTCCAGATCCTTCTCGCACTGCACGTCCGCCCGGATACGATAACGGTTGCCTTCCTGGGGAACCATTCCGGTAAAAATGTACAGTCTTGCCTTCCAGATATCGTTCTCCCAGGCGGTGCTGTAATAATTGATGGTGACCTGGTCATGAGTGCGCTTGAAATCCGGGGAATATCCATCATCATGGCGCTCGGAGAGCACGTTGTTGTCCTCAAAGTCCAGGGGCTTGGGCAGCGCGTTCTCATAGCTGAGATTGTCGACGTATTCCTCTACCTCGATCTCCTGGAACTCCATGGTAAAGGGAGAGAGCATGCCCAGTTGAAGATCCAAATAGCTGGGATCGCCGGTAGCCACCAGCTTGCCGGTCACGGTGTTGTCACCGGCCTTGATCTTGAACTCCTGGTTGTCGCCGAACTTGACGGAGCCGGCCACATTGGAGTGAAAACGATAGGTCACATGGTACTCCCGTCCGGGGACGGTGGGGTAGTTGCACTCCAGCTTCACATGCCAGGCCTCACCGTCGGTCTTGGTGGCGGTGACCCGATACACGCCGTCGGCATCCTCGCCGGTACCCGCGACCTTGTCGCCCTCAAACTTGATCTGGAAGCCCGTGTTCTTCACGATGGTCGCTTCGCTCTTCTCATGTCTGGCTCCCAAGTTCAGGAAAGAGAAGAGTCCCCCTCCCGTGCTCTGCGCCGTGCGCTCCGGCGTCGCCGCATCGCTTTGGACGCTGGGGCCGCTCTGACCGCAGCCGGCCAGAAGCAGCGCTGCCAGCACCAGGGCCAGAAGCCTAAGCTTAACCGATCTCATAGCTGTGTCCTCCTTGTCGTTCCTGCCGATACGCAGTCTCCCGCGCCGGCCATCCCGATTTCGTACATACGGACTTTGCATAACAGCCCAATATGTCACTTTCATGATAGTGCATATTTTACATATAGTCAATCTATTTATTGTGCATTTGCACCTTTTTGGAGATTCTACACAGGCAAAAGCACCTTTTTCTGTCGATCTTTCATAGAAGCTGAGATAACAAGTTTACATTTCGTAAAGCTTGTATTCCGTGCGCGGCTATGCTATGATGAAGCTAACCTATATATTAAAGGCAGTTGATCTCTTATGGCGCTGAAACGAATAACGATGCAGGATATCGCCGACGCCTGCGGGCTGTCCCGAAACACCGTCTCCAAGATCTTCAACGGCCGGGGTTCGGTGCCGGAGGCGACCCGGAGTCTGGTGCTCTCCAAGGCCCGGGAGCTGGGCTATTCTCAGGCGCTCCGTCCGGAGCCGCCCCGGGGGAGCATCGCCCTGCTGACAAGGCACAAGCTGCTCAGCCACAACTTCGGTGCTTTCTTTATCACCAGCTTCACCGATCAGATCTGCCGCTTCGGCTACAATATCCGGATGTTTGAGATATCGGACGGAGAGATCGCCGCGGGGCTTCTCCCCTCTCATCTTGACCTGAAGCAGACCGTCGGCATCCTGTGCATCGAGCTGTTCGACCGGGCCTATCTGGAAATGGTCTGCGGACTCGGCAAGCCCACCGTCTTTGTGGACGGTTTCGCCCGGGCGGGTCGATCGCTGCTGTGCTGCGATCTGATCACCATGGAGAATTTCGCCAGCGAGACACAGCTTGTTCGGCGCATGATCGACGCCGGAGCGCGCCGCATCGGCTTTGTGGGAGATATCGCCCACTGCAACAGCTTCTATGAACGGTGGGCCGGCTATTGCTCGGCCCTGGGCGATGCAGGACTCACGGTCGACCGGAGGCTGTGCATTCTGGAGAAGGACAGCGAGTCCTACGGGAATACGGCCTGGCTGCTGGAGCGGCTTTCCGCCATGCCGGGGATCCCCGACGGCTTCGCCTGTGCCAACGATTACCTGGCTATTCATCTGATGAGCGCGCTCAAGCAGCTGGGCTTCAGCGTTCCGGACGACGTGATGCTCACCGGCTTCGACGGATCGCTGGAGGCCTCTGTCGTAGAACCCAGCCTGTCCACAGCCCGGATCCCCAGCTCTGAGATCGGCCGTTTGGCCGCCTCCCTGCTGGCAGAGCGGATCCGGTCTCCGGAGCTGCCCTTCCGCTGGACCTACGTACAGACCACACCGGTCTGGGGCAAAAGCACAAAATAAAAACACGTCCCGGGAAATGACAGTTGCGTCTTTTCCCGGGACGTACATATTTTTATATTCCGTCGCCCCTTCCCTGGGGCGGGGACGGTCTCTCTTCTTTGCAGATCCGCCCTCCGCAGAGGACCAGATCTCCCTGATACACCACTGCCGCCTGACCGGGCGTGGGCGCCCGCTGGGGCTCGTCAAACAGGAGGCAGAGCCTGTGGCCGTCCAGAGGCTCCACCGTGCAGGGCTGCTCGGCCTGCCGATAGCGGAGCTTCGCTCCGGCCCGAAAGGCATTTGCGGGTTCGGGGACAGAGAGCCAGTTGACCCCCTCCACCAATACCCGGCTCCGATACAGCGCGGACTCCGGGCCGATGGTCACGGCATTCCGCTCCATGTCCTTCCCGATCACGTAGACCTTCTCCCCCATGGGCAGATCAAGTCCCCTTCTCTGGCCGATGGTATAGCGGGCCGCGCCGCGGTGTCGTCCCAAAACGCTGCCTTGCTGATCCAGGATCGGGCCCTCGAGCAGATCGCAGCCGATCCAGCGTTCCAGAAAAGCGCCGTAGTCCCCGTCGGGGATGAAGCAGATATCCTGGCTCTCCCCCTTCCGGGCCGTGACCAGGCCCTCTTCCCGGGCAAGCTGACGGACCTGGGGCTTCTCGTACTCCCCCAGCGGCAGGCGCAGATGGGCCAGCTGGTCCTGCGTGAGCATATACAGCACATAGCTCTGGTCCTTATTGAGATCCCTGGCCTTCCGCAGCTGCCAGCGGCCCGAGGCCGGATCCCGGCCCACTCTGGCGTAGTGTCCCGTGGCCAGCACGTCAAAGCCCCGGTCCAGAGCGGTATGCAGCAGCAGGTCGAACTTCATGTGCCGGTTGCATTCCAGACAGGGATTGGGAGTAAGCCCTTTCAGATACGCCTGAACAAAGGGTCCCATGACCCGGAGACGAAAGAGATTGGTGTAGTCCAGGGTCTCGAAATCCATCCCCAGCTGGAAGGCCACGGAGGCCGCGTCATCCGCGTCCTCCTGGCTGCAGCAGCTCTTGTGACAGGCCAGCCCCAGATCCGTATTCCGATACAGCCGCAGATTGACGCCCAGGCAGTCATAGCCCTCCCGGCGGAGCAGCAGGGCAGCCACCGAGCTGTCCACGCCTCCGCTCATGGCGATCATTCCCCGGGCTCTCTCCTTCACCGGTCGGCCTCCCGGTCGCTGAGCACGATCACTCTATCCCCGGCCCGGGCCACGCCGCCCTCCAGCACCTCCGCGAAGATCCCCTCCCGGGGCATGACGCAGTCCCCGGCCTGCTGACGGATGGCGCAGTCGGCATGGCACTCCTTGCCGATCTGGGTCACCCGGCACAGGGCGGAGCCCACCCGCAGCAGCGTCCCCACCGGCAGCTCATACAGACACAGGCCCCGGCAAAGGACGTTCTCCGCAAAGGCTCCCGGGGGCAGCGGGATCGAGATCTTCTCCCGCAGCCGGTCCACGCTCTCTGCCCCCAGCAGGCTTAGCTGTCGGTGCCAGTTGCCGGCATGGGCGTCGCCCTCCGCTCCCCAATGGGGCCGGAGCAGCAGCTCCGCCGCCGGATGCTTCTGCTGTCCCTTTCTCTCGCTGACGCACACCGCCTCAATGATGCCGTACGCCTCCATACTTACTCTCCCCTTTCTTATTACCCACTCGTTTAGTATGTTTATATCGCAAAAGAAAGGCCCTGTCAATCCCCTGTAAATTGGGGCTGCAAGGCACACAAAAAACGGGGCGCCGAAGCGCCCCGCTTAGCGTGTAGACAAAGTCCCGGAAGGACTTTGTCACACGCTTCAGCCGCCACATTTTTCGTGAAACCGTATGTTCGCGAAAAATCTCGCTTCGCTGGCGGTTTATTGTATTCGAGGCGGGCCTTGCCCCCTCGAGCTCCCCCGCTGCTCTGTCCACGTTTCTTTTCCCTTCTTGGGTTTGTCGACAGTCAGAACGGGGCGCCGAAGCGCCCCGCTCATTCCATATTCACTCCTGCTTACTGGATCTCCAGCTTGCGGCTGACAGGCTTGATCTCCGCCTTCTTGGGCATCGTCAGAGTCAGAATGCCGTCCTGATAAGCGGCGGTGATCTGGTCCACCTCTACGCCGGAAACGTCGAAGCTGCGGCTGAAGGAGCCGTAGGCCCGCTCGCGCTTGACGAAGTTGGGCCGGTTCTGCTCGTCTTCGTGCTTGCGCTCCACGCTGATGGTCAGGCAATCGTTCTCCACATCGATGTGGATGTCCTCTTTCCGGAAACCGGGCAGCTCGGCGTCCAGCTTGTAGGCGTCACCGGTGTCGATCACGTCGGTGCGGAAGCCCATCGCGGGCTGGTTGTTAAAGAGGCTGCGCTCCATTTCGTCCAGGGCGCGGAAGGGATCGTACACAGAAACACGGCGGCCAAAAGGAATCAGTTCGAACATAATCTATTACCTCCTAAATTTAATCAACTCATCTGTTATTCTTGATACGCTTTTCATGTCTCTCGTTCACTTGCATATATAAAATACCAAACGATTATGAATAAATATAGCAGATATTATGAACAGACTATGAATTTAGCACTCTCGCGCTTTGAGTGCCAATTTTTTAGTCTCCGTCGGCCTCTGTGATCCGGATCTGGGTGTGCCCGGTCTCATCCTCATAGACCTTGAGGGCGTAGCGGTACTCCGTTTCCCCGTCCCGGATGGTGAAATCCGTCCCGCCAAAGCTCTGGGCCTTGACGCGCACCATGCTGTCCTCCCCGGTCCTCTCGATCGTTACCTGGAAAACCTCGTCTTCCAGTTCCACCGCGGCAGCTTCCGTCAGGATCGGATCCCCGGGCAGAAACAGCGCGGAGTCTACGTTCACCGCGGGAACGCTCAGCGCAAATACCGCCGCCGCAAGCACCGGAACGGCCAGCGCCGCCCATCTCTTTCTTCCGGGGCAGAAGGCCGCCAGATACAGGCCGATCTGCAGCAGGCAGAACAGCACCGTGACCAGCAGCCTGGGAAACTGCCGCAGGCAGCTCTGACCGCAGTCCCAGGCAACGATCCCCAGATACGCCAGCACCGGAGCCAGGATCAACACGCTCCACCAGTTCCGTTTGGTGACGTACCAGCCCAGGAAGGCGCCGGGGAAGGTCAGCAGAGTCAGGATGAACCAATACCTGTAAAACTGAAACAGGCCCCAGCCCAGGGCGGAGAAGGGCACCTGGAACAGATAGATCAGCGGCTGGCTGATCAGAAAGAAAACGAAGGTCTTCCCGGCCGATTCCAGAGGTTTTTTGCAATTGGACATGATGAGCACGGCGAAGAAGATCCAGGCCTCCAGGTAGACCCCCATCCGCTCAAAGGAGCTGTTCCTGAAAATCGGAAGGATCAGGAAAACCGCCGTCAGGGCCGCTGCGGCAACTGCAAGCAGAAGCACCCTGCCCCAGCCCATGGACAGTCCGCCGAAGATCGTCCCGATGAGTCCTCTGTTTTCCCTTTTTTCCATTGCACGTTCCTTTCCTGCAAAATGATCCCCCGAGTCACAGCCCGGGGGATCGTTTTGCATCTTGTTATGGGGTCCGGGATCAGATCACGTTGCTCTTGTTGACCAGCGCGGACAGATCCACATATTCCTCGGGCTCGGATTCCACGGTCTCGTCGGTCTGCTCCTCGAAGTCCCGGTACATGGTCAGGCCGGAGCCGGCGGGGATCAGCTTACCGATGATGACGTTCTCCTTCAGACCGACCAGACGGTCGACCTTGCCCTTGATGGCGGCGTCGGTCAGAACCTTGGTGGTCTCCTGGAAGGAGGCGGCGGACATCCAGCTGTCGGTGGCCAGAGAGGCCTTGGTGATGCCCATGAGCAGCTGGGTGTAGGTGGCGTGAGTCAGGCCCTCTTCGCCGGCGGCGATGCGCTCGTCCACCTTGCGGTTGGCGTCCTTGAACACGGAGATATCCACGGTAGCGCCGGAGAGCAGATCGGTGCTGCCGGCATCCTCCACACGGACCTTGCGCATCATCTGACGCACAATGACCTCGATGTGCTTGTCGTTGATATCCACGCCCTGCTGGCGGTACACCTTCTGGACCTCGCTGGTGATATAGCTGCGCACGCCCTGACGGCCAAATTCGTCGTCGTTGACGCCGCGGATGCGAAGCACGTCGTGAGGATTCAGCGCGCCGTTGGTCAGCTCCTGGCCCCGATCCACATGGTCGCCGTTGTGCACCAGAATGCCCGCGGAGTGGGGCACGGTGTACACGTGGGTGCTGCCCTCGGCCTCGTTGGTGACGGTGATGGAGTACATCACGCCCTTCTTGGCCTCCTCGATGCTGACAGTACCAGAGGACTCGGACAGGATCGCCATCTTCTTGGGCTTGCGGGCCTCGAACAGCTCTTCCACACGGGGCAGACCCTGGGTGATGTCGTCACCGGCTACGCCGCCGGTATGGAAGGTACGCATGGTCAGCTGGGTACCAGGCTCACCGATGGACTGGGCGGCAATGACGCCCACGGCCTCGCCGGCGTTGACCGGCTTGCCGATGGCCAGGTTGATGCCGTAGCAGCGGGCGCACACGCCGGTGCGGGCCTCGCAGGTCAGCACGCTGCGGATATAGACGCGGTGGATGCCGTGGGCCTCCAGAACGGCGGCGTCCTCAGGCATGAGCATATGATCGGTGGTGAACAGCAGCTCGCCGGTCTGGGGATCGGTGATGAGGGCGGCGGGGAAACGGCCGTGGATGGCGGTGCCGAAGCTCTCCACCTCCTGGCCCTGCTTGTCGTACACAGCGGCGGCCCAGACGCCTTCGGTGGTGCCGCAGTCGTCCTCGCGGATGATCACATCCTGGCAGACGTCGACCATACGGCGGGTCAGGTAACCGGAGTCGGCGGTACGCAGAGCGGTATCGGCCATACCCTTACGGGCGCCTCTGGTGGAGATGAAGTACTCCAACACGCTCAAACCTTCACGGAAGTTGGACTTGATGGGGATCTCGATGGTCTTACCGGCGGTATTGGCCATCAGACCACGCATACCGGCCAGCTGACGGATCTGGTTCATGGAACCACGGGCGCCGGAGTTTGCCATCATGTAGATGGGGTTGTACTCATCCAAAGCGTTGGACAGAGCGTCCGTGACCTTCTTGGTGGTCTTCTCCCACTCGGAAACGACCAGGCGGTAGCGCTCGTCGTCGGTGATCTCACCGAAGCGGTAGTACTGCTCGATCTGGACTACCTGCTCCTCGGTCTCACGGATCAGCTCGGTCTTGGCGCTTGGCACGGTCATATCCGCCACGGAAATGGTGAGCCTTGATGCTGTCCAGCACCTCGGCGGAGATGGTGAAGCCGTACTTCTGGATGCAGCGGTCGATGATGTCGCCCAGCTGCTTCTTGCCCACCTGGAAGCTGATCTCGTGATCGAAGGCGTGCTCGGGATCGCTGCGGTCCACGTAGCCCAGATCCTGGGGAATGGGCTCGTTGAAAATGATGCGGCCCACGGTGGTGAAGATGGTCTTCTTGACCTCCACACCGTCGATGGTCTTGGTCACACGCAGCCGGATGGGGGCGTGCAGACCCACGGCGCCCTCGTTGTAGGCCATGATGGCCTCGTTGGCGTCACGGTACATCAGGGTGGGCTTGTAGGTGGCCTCTCTCAGGCTCTTGAGCGTGGCCTCCGGCTCCTCGCCGGGAGCCAGCTTGGCGTTGTGATCCTTGATCCGCTTGTTCTCCTCGGCGATCTGGCGGTTCTGCTCCCGGATGGTCAGGTTGGCGTTATACAGCTCGTCACCGTCGATGAGCGTGTCGGCAGTCAGGCCGGTGTCGCCCGGATCGTCGACGATCAGCCGCTCGGCGCCCTTCTCGGCAGAGCCGATACGCACCATGGTCAGGTAGTAGGAGCCGAGGATCATATCCTGGGTCGGCACCGTGACGGGGTGGCCGTCCTGGGGACGGAGCAGGTTGTTGGCGGAGAGCATGAGGATACGGGCCTCGGCCTGGGCCTCGGCGCTCAGGGGCAGATGGATGGCCATCTGGTCGCCGTCAAAGTCGGCGTTGTAGGCGGTGCAGACCAGGGGGTGCAGGCGCAGGGCGCGGCCCTCGACCAGGATGGGCTCGAAGGCCTGGATGCCCAGGCGGTGCAGGGTGGGAGCGCGGTTGAGAAGCACGGGATGCTCCTTGATCACGTCCTCCAGCGCGTCCCAGACCTCGGTCTTCTGCTTGTCCACCATCTTCTTGGCGGACTTGATGTTGGTGGCCACGCCGTCCTCCACCAGCTTCTTCATAACGAAGGGGCGGAACAACTCGATGGCCATCTCCTTGGGCACGCCGCACTGATAGATCTTCAGATCGGGGCCGACCACGATAACGCTTCGGCCGGAGTAGTCCACGCGCTTGCCCAGCAGGTTCTGACGGAAGCGGCCCTGCTTGCCCTTGAGCATATCGCTCAGGCTCTTGAGCTGGCGGGAGTTGGCGCCGGTGACGGCACGGCCGCGGCGGCCGTTGTCGATCAGGGCGTCCACCGCCTCCTGGAGCATCCGCTTCTCATTGCGCACGATGATGTCGGGCGCGTTGAGCTGCTGGAGCCTCTTCAGGCGGTTGTTGCGGTTGATGACCCGGCGGTACAGGTCATTCAGGTCGGAGGTGGCGAAACGGCCGCCGTCCAGCTGGACCATGGGGCGGATCTCGGGCGGGATCACGGGCAGGATGTCGATGATCATCCACTCGGGGCGATTGCCGCTCTGGCGGAAGGCCTCGACGACCTCCAGGCGCTTGACGATCTTGGCCTTCTTCTGGCCGCTGGCGTTCTTCAGCTCCTCCCGGAGCTCCTTGGCCAGCTGCTCGCAGTCGATGGCCTGGAGCATCTGCTTGATGGCCTCGGCGCCGATGCCGACCTTGATGTCGTCCTCGTACTTCTCGTTCATCTCCCGGTATTCCTTCTCCGAGAGAAGCTGGCCCTTCTGCAGCTCCTTGGCATAGCCGGGGTCAATGACGATGTACTTGGAGAAGTACAGCACCTGCTCCAGCATCCGGGGAGTCAGATCCAGCATCAGGCCCATGCGGCTGGGGATGCCCTTGAAGTACCAGATATGGCTGACGGGGGCGGCCAGCTCGATGTGGCCCATACGCTCGCGGCGGACCTTGCTCTTGGTCACTTCCACGCCGCAGCGGTCGCAGATCTTGCCTTTGTAGCGGATTTTCTTATATTTACCGCAGTGGCACTCCCAGTCCTTGGTGGGTCCGAAGATCCGTTCGCAGAACAGGCCGTCCCGCTCGGGCTTCAGACTGCGGTAGTTGATGGTCTCGGGCTTCTTGACCTCGCCGTGAGACCAGCTGAGGATCATTTCAGGGGAAGCGATACCGATTTGGATGGCATCAAAGGGTGTATAGCTCATTACTCTTCCTCCTCAGTTTCGTCAAAATCCATTCCGTCGGGACCCAGCTCATCCTCGGGGACGTCCTCGATCGTAAAGCCCTCGGCCTCGATCTCGGAGTCGTCGGCGGCGTAGAACTCGTCCTTCATGTCGGGAACGAAATCGTCCTCGTCGTCCTCCTTGAGCTCGATCTCCTGGCCATCGGCGTCCAGCACGCGGACGTCCAGGCACAGGCTCTGCAGCTCCTTGACCAGGACCTTGAAGCTCTCGGGCACGCCGGGCGTGGGGATGTTGTTGCCCTTGACGATGGCCTCGTAGGTCTTCACACGGCCGGTCACGTCGTCGGACTTCACAGTCAGGATCTCCTGCAGGGTGTAGGCGGCCCGAAGCGCTGGCCGCCGAACTGGGCCTTGCCGCCCAGAGGCTGCTGGGTGACCAGGCTGTAGGGGCCGGTGGAACGGGCATGGATCTTATCGTCGACCAGGTGGTGCAGCTTCAGGAAGTACACCCAACCCACGGTGACGTCGTTATCAAACTTCTCGCCGGTGCGGCCGTCGTACATGACGCTCTTGCCGTCTTCCCGCAGGCCGGCCTGCTTCAGGGTCTCGCGGATGGTGGACTCGTTGGCGCCGTTGAAGACGGGAGTGGCCACCTTCCAGCCCAGGGCCTGAGCCGCATAGCCCAGATGGACCTCCAGGACCTGACCGATGTTCATACGGGAAGGCACGCCCAGGGGGTTCAGCACGATGTCCAGCGGAGTGCCGTCGGGCAGATAGGGCATATCCTCTCTGGGAAGGATCCGGGAAACGACGCCCTTGTTGCCGTGGCGGCCGGCCATCTTGTCGCCCACGGAGATCTTTCTCTTCTGGGCGATGTAGACGCGGACCACCTGGTTGACGCCGGGATTCATCTCGTCGCCGTCCTTGCGCTTGAAGACCTTCACGTCCACGATGATGCCGCTCTCGCCGTGAGGCACCTTCAGCGAGGTGTCACGGACTTCTCTGGCCTTCTCACCGAAGATGGCGCGCAGCAGGCGCTCCTCCGCGGTCAGATCGGTCTCGCCCTTGGGGGTGACCTTGCCCACCAGGATATCGCCGGCAGTGACCTCGGCGCCGACCATGATGATGCCGCGCTCGTCCAGATACTTCAGAGCATCCTCGCCCACGCCGGGGATATCGCGGGTGATCTCCTCGGGACCCAGCTTGGTATCCCGGGCGTCACACTCGTACTCCTCCACGTGGATGGACGTGAACACGTCTTCCATCACCAGGCGCTCGTTGAGCAGGATGGCGTCCTCGTAGTTGTAGCCTTCCCAGTTCATGTAGCCCACCAGGATGTTCTTGCCCAGGGAGATCTCGCCCTGAGAGGTGCTGGGACCGTCGGCCAGCACGTCGCCCTTCTGTACCCGCTCGCCGGCGGAGACGATGGGACGCTGGTTGACGCAGGTGCCCTGGTTGGACCGGGCAAACTTGATGAGCTTGTAATCCTTCGTCCGGCCGGAGTCGTAACGGACGGTGACGTAGTTGGCGTCCACCCGGGTCACGACGCCGTCTTCCTCGGCGATGACGCACACGCCGGAGTCCACCGCGCACTTATGCTCGATGCCGGTGGCCACGATGGGGGCCTGGGTGGTCATCAGAGGCACGGCCTGACGCTGCATGTTGGCGCCCATCAGGGCACGGTTGGCGTCGTCGTTCTCCAGGAAGGGGATCATGGCCGTGGCGATGGAGACCATCATCTTGGGGCTGATATCCACGTAGTCCACGTCCTCCCGCTTGACGGACACGGTATCGTTCCGATGGCGGCAGGTGATACGCTCGTGGATGAACACGCCGTTCTCGTCCACAGGCTCGGAGGCCTGGGCGACCACGTACTGGTCCTCCTGATCGGCGGTCATGTAATCCACCTGGTCGGTCAGGCGGCAGGTGCCCTTCTCCACCTTGCGGAAGGGGGCCACCAGGAAGCCGTACTCATTGGCCCGGGCATAGGAAGCCAGGTAGTTGATCAGGCCGATGTTGGGGCCCTCAGGGGTCTCAATGGGGCACAGACGGCCGTAGTGGGAGTAGTGCACGTCACGCACATCGAAGCTGGCGCGCTCCCTGGACAGACCGCCGGGGCCCAGAGCGGACATACGGCGCTTGTGGGTTAGCTCGGCCAGAGGGTTGGTCTGGTCCATGAACTGGCTCAGGGGGGAGGAGCCGAAGAACTCCTTGATGGCGGCGGTGACGGGACGAATATTGATCAGGCTCTGAGGCGTGACGATGTCCAGATCCTGCAGGGTCATACGCTCGCGGATCACGCGCTCCATACGGGCAAAGCCGATGCGGAACTGGTTCTGCAGCAGCTCACCCACGCAGCGGACGCGGCGGTTGCCCAGATGGTCGATATCGTCGGGCTCGCCCACGCCGTGGGCCAGGCAGTTGAGGTAGTTGACGGAGGCGAAGATGTCGTCCACCACGATGTGCTTGGGGATCAGCACGTCGATCTGCTCGCGGATGGCGTCCTTCAGGGCCTCGCCCTGGTACTGCTCGCACAGTCTCTTCATCACAACGCCGCGGACCAGCTCCTTCACGCCAACCTCGGCGGGGTCGAAGTCGATATAGCGGCGGATGTCTACCATGCCGTTGGAGAAGACCTTGACGGTCTTGCCGTCGGCCTTCAGCAGCACGCTGATGACGCCGGCGTCGGCCACCTGGCGGGACTGCTCCCGGGTCAGGACGGTCCCCTCTTCAAAGAGGATCTCGCCGGTAAAGGGGTCAACCACAGGAGCGGCCAGCTCAAAGCCGGCGATCCTGGGGTACAGGGACAGCTTCTTGTTGAACTTGTAGCGGCCCACGTTGCTCAGCTCGTAGCGGCGGCGGTCATAGAACAGACCGTCCAGCAGCGTGGCGGCGGACTCCACGGTGGGAGGATCGCCGGGACGCAGCTTGCGGTAGATCTCGATCAGGCACTCGTCCCGGGTGGGAGCGGTGTCCTTGTCCAGGGTGGCGATCATCCGCTCGTCCTCGCCGAAGATCTCCTTCAGGCGCTCGTTGGTGACCGCGCCCACGTAGGGATCGTCCACACAGCTCAGCCAGGTGGCGGGCTTGGCCTCGTCGTAAGCACCCATGGCCTTCAGGAACCAGGTGATGGGCAGCTTGCGGTTCTTGTCGATCCGCACGTTGAAGACGTCGTTGCCGTCGGTCTCGTACTCCAGCCAGGCGCCGTGATAGGGGATCACGGTGGAGGCGTAGACGGAGATCATGGCCTTGTCGGTGGTGCGCTCAAAATACACGCCGGGGGAACGGACGATCTGGGAGACGATGACACGCTCCGCGCCGTTGATGACGAAGGTGCCGCCGTCGGTCATGATGGGGAAGTTCCCCATGAAGATCTCCTGCTCCTTCATCTCCCCGGTCTCTTTGTTGCGCAGACGCACGCGGACCTTCAGAGGAGCCTCATAGGTGGCGTCCCGGGCCTTGCACTCTTCCTCGTCGTACTTGGGCTTGTCCTCCATCGAGAAGTCGATGAAGCTCAGCTCCAGCTTGCCGGTGTAGTCGGTGACGGAATCCACGTCCCGGAACACTTCCCGCAGGCCGGTCTCAAGGAACCAACGGTAGGAGCTCTTCTGGATCTCCAGCAGATTGGGCATCTCCTGGATCTCCGGGGTGCGGGCAAAGCTCTTTCGCAGAGTCTTGCCGTAGAGAACATCTTTGGGCATTGGCGCACTCTCCTTATTCAAAATCCAAACTTGATTCAAATTCGCGAACGCCCGGCCGAGTTGTCACGTTTTTCAGCCGTGGCATTGATTTTCTGGGGGTTCCCTGCTATACTCTCAGCAGAGTGAGGGTGGTATGTCCCCACTCCCCAACATAGTCAGCGAGATATTTTACCACGCTGGTTTTGCGTTTGTCAAGGGTAAAGTTGTTAAATTTACAAGGTTTGGCGGGGGTGACAAGCTCCCGTTTTCTTTTTTGTGGGAAAGGTACAAGACCATGGATCTCTGGACGATTCTTCTGCTTCTGCTGGAGGCGGCGCTGGCTCTGTTTCTCCTGTGGCGGGAGGGACTGCTGGATCAGCTGCGGACCACCCTTCTCTGCCTGCTTCTGATACTGCTGGCTTTCGCGCTGCGCTGGTGGGTGCTGGATTACGAAACGCTGGACTATCAGAACTTTCTGGCCAAATGGGCGGCCTTCTACCGTCAGAACGGAGGGCTGAAGGCCCTGGATACCCCGGTGGGCAACTACAACATCCCCTACCTCTATCTGCTGGCGATCTTTTCCTATCTCCCCATCCGGGACCTGTATCTCATCAAGCTGACCAGCATTCTCTTCGACGTGCTGCTGGCCTGGGCCTCCCTGCGGCTCCTCCGGCGGCTGAGCGACAGTCCTCTGCGCCTGCTGGGTCTGTTCTTCGCGGTGCTGTACTGGCCCACAGTCTTTCTCAACGGCGCGGTCTGGGGCCAGTGCGACAGCATCTACGTGGCCCTGGCGCTGCTGGGCCTGGCCTTTGCCCTGGAGGATCGGCCGGCGCTGAGTATGGTGATGTGGGCCCTGTCCTTTGGCTTCAAGCTCCAGGCGGTGTTCCTGCTGCCCGTGTGCGCGGTCCTGTGGATGTATAAAAAGTACGACTGGAAGCATTTCCTTGTTTTTCCCCTGACCTACGTTCTCCTGGTGCTGCCGGCTGTGATCGCCGGTCGGCCCTTCCTGGATACCCTGACCCTCTACGCCGGCCAGACCGGCTCCATCGGCGACGGGCTCAACTACAACTCCCCCTCCGTCTTCGCCATCTTCACCCGGGTGCAGGATCCGGCCACGGCTTCCACCCTGGGCATTCTGGCCGCCTTCCTGCTGATGGCCAACGTGCTGATCCTGTGCTGGGCCAACCGGGACCGGCTCAGCGACCGGGCGGTGCTGCTGGCGGCCCTGCTGCTGGCTGTGGGTATTCCGTTTCTGCTGCCCCACATGCACGACCGGTATTTCTTCGGGGCGGACATTCTGTCCCTGGTCGCCGCCTTTGCCGTTCCCCTGCTGATCCCGGCGGCGCTGCTGTGTGAATATGCCTCCCTGCTGGGCTACCACGCCTATCTCAGAATGCGGTACCTTCTGACCATGAACTACGGCGCCGGAGCGCTGATCGGGGCCCTGGCCCTGACCCTCGGCTGCCTGCTGTGGTGCTTCCGGACCAGCGACGCGCCGGGGAAAAAGCAGCCCGCCAGAAAAAAGTCTTGACAAAGAGGGATTGTCTGGTATAATAGCTCGTGCCTTAAATGTGGCATGCCAAATGGTGCAAGCGGCTTTCAATGCAGTCGGAGCACCGGCTATAAGCGGGAGTGCTGGAATAGGTAGACAGGCAGGCTTGAGGTGCCTGTGTCCCACCATAGACGTGAGGGTTCAAGTCCCTTCTCCCGCACCAGGAAAAAGCAGTGATTTGCTTGTCAAATCACTGCTTTTTCATTGAAATCCGTCCTTGCGGACGGGTGAAATCCGCCTGACGGCGGGTGAAATCGCTGCGCGGTGAAATCCCGCTTCGCGGGGTGACAGACGGATTTCATTTCACCGTGAGCGAAGCGAACGATTTCACCGTGAGCAATGCGAACGATTTCACCGCGAGCGAAGCAAACGACTTCACCGCGAGCGAAGCGAACGACTTCACCGTGAGCAAAGCGAACGATTTCACCGTGAGCAAAGCGAACGACTTCACCGTGAGCAAAGCGAACGATTTCACCATTGTGTCACTCTCTGTTATATGTTAAGATGCCTTTGAGGTGGTTGCCATGGCGGACAGTAATCTTTCCGACCTTTCAATCGATTTTGCAGTCAAGGTTTTGAAACTGTGCGAGCAGATCAAAGGGCACTATTCCCTGGTCAATCAGTTGGAGCGATCGGCGACGAGCATCGGCGCAAATATCCGGGAAGCGAACTACGCGCACAGCAGAGCGGATTTCATTGCGAAATTGCAGATTGCTCTGAAAGAGTGCTATGAAACAGAATACTGGTTGGAGCTTCTGCAGAAGGCAGAGCTCGTATCCTCGGATACTGTATTCCCGATCATACATATTTGCGGTTCCCTTCGCAGAATGCTTGTTTCCTCGGTCAATACAGCGAAAAAGGATCAAAGCGCAGATTGACAAATATGGAGACAGAGGGAGGCTTTCCCCATGAACATCCGCAAATTTGACCCGGCGGCTGATTTTACGCGGCTGGAGACCTGGCTGCGGGGTCGGTATCAGGAGTGTGGAAAGCCCGTCTTCTGGCTGCCGGAGCGGCTGCACGATCTGCTTTACCGGGTGGACGGCCAGGAAGCCGCCGAGGGCGGGACGCGCTCCCGGGATTATATCTTCCTGGCGGAGGAGGACAGCCGGATCCTCGGCTGCATCCTGCCGGACGGGGAAAACGTGTACTTCGGCCTGACAACCGGCCGGGATGCGCTCTTTCCCGCCCTGCTGAGCTTCAGTGAGGAGCACTGCCTGCCCCTGTTCTCCCCCGGGGCGGACGGAAGCATAAAGTTCTGGGCGGCGGTCAGCGACAGTTTGGAGCATGCCAAACAGCATCTGGCCGGACTCGGCTATCAGAAATACGCCGAGGAGGAATATACCTGTTCTCTCGCTCCCGGCTCCGCTTCGCTCCCGCCGCAACTGCCGCAGGGCTTCCGGCTGGTGTTCGGAGAGGACTACCCGGACGAACGGAATAAGTGGACCGCCCTGCGTCTGGGCTTCCACCCCGACTGGGAAGAGACAGATCCCCGGGTAGACATGGGTCCCTATGAGGCGAGGAAGCAGTCCTCCATGTATCCGGACAGCTTTGAATGTCTGATTCTGGACGAAGGGGTCCGGGAGGGGAACCCGGTCTGCGCCTACTGTTTTGTTTACGTGGACTCCCGGTCCGGTACCGCGATGATCGAGCCGCTCAGCGTCCGGGAGGCCTGGCAGGGGCGCGGTCTGGGCACCGCTCTGATCCGCGGCGCAGTTCTGCGCTGCCGGGAGCTGGGCCTCGGGAAATGCTACGTGGACTGCTTCGGCTGGCGGAAGGACTTCTATACCGCCGCCGGCTTCACCGTGGAGGACCGCATCGGCTTCTGGTACCGGTGCCTGGGCTGAGTCCCGCTTCCCGCTTTCATCCATCGCCCACATGAAAAATACCGGCTGTGAAGGCTTCTGTCTCTCACAGCCGGTATTCTTTTTCAATTTTCGCTCTTCGCTTTTCTTTTGATCCTGGGCATTCCCGCCAGCAGGACCAGCAGGGCGGCGACCCCGCAGGCCAGGGCGGAATAGGCGTCTCCCCTGCCCTCCAGACGGCAGAGGACCTCGGCCCCGGCGGCGCACAGCGCGCAGCCCAGGCCCGGGATCAGCAGCCCCAGACGGCTCCGGATCCGCTCGAAAGCGGCGGGGATGGCGGAGAAGCCCAGGACAGCGCCCAGGAGCATCAGCACCGCGATCCGTACACGCCAGGTATAGGCGTGGTCCGTGCGTTCCCGAAGCTCCTGCGCCACCGCTCTGGCGGCGGGCAGCAGCTCCTCCCCGGCGTCCACCCGGTCACGGATCTCCTGCCGGTCCAGAAGCATCAGCCGCAGAGAGGTCTCTCTCTGCTCTTTTTCTTTCTGCTCCTCTGCCAGCTCTCCCCGGTGAGTCAGTCGGACAGAGCTCTTGTCCAGCTCCCGCTTCTCCCTCCGCAGTTCTTTCTCCTGTTCGATCAGCTTCTGCTGCTGCTCCTGAAGCTCAAGCTTGCCCTGATACAGCGCTTTTTCGCCCTGGCGGATGCCCTCTCCGGCGGCGGCCAGCATCTGGCGGGCCTGTTCGATGCCCTCCCGGCCCGCCTCCATCATGGGGGCCATGGCGTCCAGCTGTTCCTGGGCCAGATTCATCTGCTCCAGGGCCTCGGCCACCTGCTGTTCATAGGCCGGCAGCTGCCCGGCCACCTGATCCATGGCGGCCTGTATGGCCTCCCGGTTCTGATCGTAGATCTGGCGGATGAGGGCAAGCTGCTCCTCGCTCAGTCCTTCCTCCGGATTCTGAGCGGCGACCCGATCCCTCTCCTGCTGGATCCTCTGCCGCAGCTCCGGCAGGGTCATGCCGGTGGCGGCGGCCACGGCGTCCTCGATCCGGGAGATCTCCTCTCCGGTGACGCCCCGCAGCTCCAGCTGGCTCAGATCCAGCTCCACTTCCGTCTGCTCAGAGAGCAGCTGGGTCAGCATGGCGATCTGATCGGGACTGATGCCGTTCTGGGCCTTCAGGGTGTCCAGCAGAGAGAGCATACTGTCCAGACTCTGAAGGATCCCGTCATAGGCGGCCAGGCTCAGCTCCCGGGCAGCCTCCGGGTCGTCGCTGTCCAGGATCCCGGCCATGGCCCGGGCGTTGTCGCTCTGGGCCCGCAGGCCTCCCAGCAGCTGGGAGATCAGGTTCAGCATCTGTCTGCCGCTCTCCAGCTGCTTCTGTCCCTCCTGGAACTGGCGGTAGCCCTCCTCGAAGGCCGCGGCCTGGGCCTCCAGCGCGCTGACCCCGTCCTCGTACTGTTCTTTCCCCTTGTAGAAAGCGTACGTGGCCTCGTTCATGGCCTCCAGGCCGGTCTGGACGCCGCTGCGGGTGGCTGTGTACGTGGCCAGGCTCATCCGATGCTCCGTAGCCTGTTGGTCATGCTCCGCCTGCTCCCGGTCCAGTTCCTTCTTCTGGTCGTCATAGGGTTCGGAGCTGCCAAGCTGTGCCAGCGCAAGCTCGTATTCATCGATCCGTCCGCTCAGACGCTGCCAGTCGCCCTGGCCCCGATCCCGGTCCCGCCGGGCGCCTCTCAGGCTGCCAAAGCCGGCCAACAGCATCACCAGACTCAGCACCGCCAAAACCACGGCCATGGCCCTTGTCAATGCCGGATGCTTCACGGCTCCTCCCCCTTTCCTGTAATTGATGTATAGTATACAGGATAATTGTGAAAAATCTATGTCTATTGGAAGCTTTTTTCCGATCCCGCAGCGCAAATGCTCCTTTTTTCTCCTCTCCAAGCGGCACCCCCCTCCTCCTGCGGCGCTCCGCTCTTGACTCCGGCCGGATCTGTGATATTTTGGATACAGGAAATTTTGCGAGAGGAGGAGCCGGATTGATCCTGTACTTCGCGCCGATGGAGGGGATCACCTCCTGCGTGTTTCGTCAGGTCCACGCCCGATGCTTCCCCGGCGTCGACGGTTATTACGCCCCCTTCCTGGCTCCGGACGGGCAGGGGCGGTGCAAGGCCTCCGCCCTTCGGGAACTGCTTCCGGAGAACAACCGGGATCTGAGGCTCACGCCCCAGATTCTCACCAACAGTCCGGAGGCCTTTGTGAACCTGTCCCGGGAGCTGGTCGCCATGGGCTATGAAGAGGTGAATCTGAACGCCGGCTGCCCTTCGGGGACCGTGGTGCCCAAGCACAAGGGGGCCGGAATGCTGGCGGATCCCGACGCTCTGGACGCTTTTCTGGACCGCGTCTTCTCTCAATGCCCCATCTCGGTATCCGTCAAAACCCGTCTGGGGCTGGAAAGCACGGCGGAATTTGAGCGTCTGCTGCAGGTCTATGAGCATTACCCCATTCAGCTTCTGATCGTCCACGCCCGCGACCGACAGGGCATGTACCGCAGCCGCCCGGACTTGGACGCCTTCGTCCGGGCCGCTGAGGCCGCCCACCTGCCCCTGTGCTATAACGGGGATCTGGTGGACAGAGCCTCGCTGACCCTGATTCGGGAGAAGGTCCCCGGTCTGGAGCGCTTCATGCTCGGCCGCGGCGCCGCTGCGGATCCCAGTCTGTTTCGTCAGCTGAGGGGCGGCGCCCCGCTCTCTTCGGAGGAGCTGGAGAACTATCTTGCCCGGCTGGAAGAAGGCTTCCTGACCTGGGGCCTGAGTGAGCATTTCACCCTGGCCCGGCTGAAGGAGCTGTGGTACTATCTGGGCTGCCTGTTCCCCGGAGGAGAAAAAGGCCGGAAGCGGATCCTGAAATCCCAGAATCTGGGCGATTACCGGGCTGCCGTTCAGGGGCTGTTCGCCCAGGGCCTCTTCGATCCCTCCGCCCATTTTCCCGGGGAGCTGGGATAAAAAGTCCTTGACAGGGAACGGTTAGTTGTGTATTATTCAATTGTGTTAAATCTATTTAGGGGGAGCAAGTATGAACATATATGATTTCACGGTAAAGACCCGGAAGGGCCAGGATGTGGATCTGGCCCAGTACAAGGGCCGTCCCCTGCTGATCGTCAACACCGCCACCGGCTGCGGCTTCACCCCCCAGTACAAGGAGCTGCAGGAGATCTACGAGGCCTTCAAGGATCAGGGTCTGGAGATTCTGGACTTCCCCTGCAACCAGTTCGCCGATCAGGCCCCCGGCACCGATGAGGAGATCCACACCTTCTGCACCGGCCGCTTCGGCATCACCTTCCCCCAGTTTGCCAAGATCGAGGTCAACGGCGAGAACGCCATCCCCCTGTATCAGTGGCTGACCAGCAGCACCAGCTTCGAGGGCTTCAACGGGCCCATGGGTCTGGTCCTCAGCGGCGTGGTGAAGAAGATGGACAAGGACTACAAGAACAACGGCGCCATCAAGTGGAACTTCACCAAGTTCCTGATCGACCGGGAGGGCAACATCGTCTGCCGCATGGAGCCCACCCTGTCCATGGACAAGGTCCGGGAAAAGGTCCAGGCCGTGCTGTAGGGCGGATTACACCGTGGAGGGCGTGCACATGTACGCCGACGCCTACCGCGTCGTTTTCAACAAGCTCCTGTCCTTCCTGCCGAGCAGAGAATAAAGCGCTCAAACAGCACAGCAGCCTCGGGCATCGATTCGATGTCCGGGGCTGCTGTGTTTCCTGTGGTTTGGCGGCGGAAGAATACAATACCCCGAAGATTGGGAAACAGGCGCATAACGAGCCGGGCGGAGAGTTCTTTACGCTCCCCGCCCGGTCGGTTTTCGATGCAGGCCTTTTTATCTTTCCTTTGGAAGCATGATGTTCTTCCAGCCAGACACATCGAACTGGCCATGGTTATTTCTTCCCACGATGACCACCGTCCCGTCCGCCTTCAGCCCCATCGTTTGGAAGCCTCCGGCAGTAATGGCAATGATTTCTCTCCAACCGCTCACATTGCACTGGCCATCGTCGTTATATCCTACAGCGACTACAGTCCCGTCCGCCTTCAGTCCCACCGTGTGCGAGCCACCAGCGGCAATGGCGATGATATCCTTCCAGCCGCTCACATTGCATCGACCATAATTGTCAGAACCCACGGCGACCACAGTCCCGTCCGCCTTCAGTCCCACCGAGTGAATATCACCGGCTGCAACGGCGATAATATCTTTCCAGTCGCTCACATTGCATTGGCCATAATAGTTAGAGCCCACAGCGACCACAGTCCCGTCCGCCTTCAGTCCCACCGAGTGACTATCACTGGCTGCAACGGCGATAATATCTTTCCAGTCGCTCACATCGCGCCGGCCGTCTTCGTTATATCCTGCAGCGACCACGGTGCCATCTGACTTCAGCCCGATCGTGTGGAAGCCCCCGGCTGCAATGGTATCTCGTGCTGCAAGCTCTCCCCAGAGTTCAAAAGAACACTGCCAGGAATCCTTATAGTCTTTAGCTATATAGAAAGCCATTGCAGCCTCGGAGAGCTTTCCGTTTTCTTTGTAATATTCAGCAATATTATAAATCTGTTCCTCGCTATCTTTATACCCGTCCAGAGCTTCAAATGTGAGTATGGCTTCCTCATATTGGCCTGCTTCCAAGAGCGCTTTGGCCTTGTTGTAATTGATAGTGGGAACAATGACATAGACGGCCAACAGCACCACAGCCAAGCAGGCCGCTGCGGCTGAGCTCAAGATGACGGCAAGCTTTTTCCTCTTTTTTGCGGCCAGCTCTCTGGCCAGGCGCTTCTCCTCGGCCAGGCGCTTTTCCTCGGCCAGGCGTTTCTCCTCGGCCAGGCGTTTCTCCTCTTCCAACTCCTGGACACGCTTTTCGCAGGCCTCCGCCCGGTCAGCGGCATCTCTGTATGTACCGAGGGACAGAAAAAGCTCTTGGGCCTGTTGGACGGAAGCAATGGTATTCTCCTTCCACGCTTTTTCCGCCTTGGCATACACACTGCTGTTTGCTTCTTCCTCTTTCCTGGCTTTCTCCGCCACAGCCGCTTCATAGAGAGGCCAGGTCTTTTCCGCGCGGCCGGCAGCCCGCTCCTTTACCGCCGTCTGCTGTCTCTCCCGGAGCTCCTTCTGAGAAAACGCCGTTTCCATATTGAACTGGAAATCCCCGCAATAGGGGCAGGCTTCGCCTTTCTTTGCCGGGTGTCCGCAGCAGCACAGCCAGTAGTCCTCCCCCTCCATGGGCATGTAATACCGCGGCGAACAGGGGATCCCATCCCGCAGCGCGTTCGCTCTCTGCAGATACGTAAACAGGGTCTGCACATACTGGATCCGAGGAAAATTCTCCGAGGTGAGCAGAGGCTGATCCGGCAGGGTGATCTGCTTCTCATCCTCACGCCGACGCCAGACCTCATCTCCTTCAAAGGCCACCTTCTCGCAAGTCAGTTCCACCCGATAGGCCAGGTCGGTCCCCAGGGGGAATTGCTTTCCGGCAGGGAGCATGGTCTTGTCCCGCTCTTCCGGATCACCGGGGACAGACAGGTTCTGATAGACACAGCGCAGATTGGCCACCTCGTCCCCAGTATCATCCAGGACCCGGACTGTATAATAGACCGAGCGGAGAGTTTTTCCGCTCTGGTTCCAGGCGATCAGGGACAGGCGATCCTCCCGGTCCCCGGTGTAGAGGACGACGCTCTCCACATAAATCGGGCAGTCCGGCTCCCACACGCCATAGCGGTAGCTGCGCTTGATCGTGTCCCCATCCTCCATCGCTGGGAGCAGCGCCGGCAACGGGGACGGAAGCGCCTCCGCCTGTACTGACGCCCCCGCAGGCTGCGCGGGAAGCGAGGCCTGGATGTTGGGATACTGCCCCTTGTAGTAATCGTAGAGGGCGCGTCTGCCTCCGGATTCGGCTTCCCGGATGGCGCCGTTCACCTGGATCTCCGTAAAGCTGTCCATGGGCGAGTCCATAAACGCGCCGCAGGCGCCGCAGCGATAGCCGTTCTGATCCTTGCCGATGAATCCCGCCGCCGCGCCGACCGCGCCGAACATCACAGCGCCTGCCACCGCTTTACCAGTGCTGAAGGTCTTGTGCTGTGTATCGGGATGCAGGGATGTACTCCCGCAGAATTTACAGCGCATCTTCTCTTACCCCCTTTTTCCGAGTGTGGCGAACCAGTAATAGTCTGTGTCCTCCACTGAATACTCCTTGGACAGGATCCCCTGCTCCGCAAGGGTCTTCATGGTCCATCTTACATCGAATTCGCTGGGAGACGGCTCCGCGTGGGCATACCGGGGATCCGTCCGCAGCTCCGGGTATTCCGGAAACCGGTCCAGACACTCCTGAGGATTCATGGGCTTGTTTGTCTTCCGAAGGACATACAGGATCCGCCTCGCGTTATCCCGCTCTTCTTCATCATAGCTGTAGTGGCGGTCCGAACGCCGCTCCGCCATCTCCGGCGAGAGCACCGGGTCCTCGGTACAGATGCCGAGGAGATGGTAGCGTTCCTCATCGTCCCGCTCCACAAAGCCTTCCTCTACCAGACCATCCAGAAGGCTCTTAAAATCCTCCTCCGGCAATTCCTCCAACTCGTCGCACCAAGTGGCCAGTTCCTCTGCCGTCTTTCCGTCCTCGTCCTCCAGGATGGCCGTAACCAACTGACCGTTGGGAGAGGCGGCGTTTTTCATATACAGAAAACGTTCTTTCTCTTTTCCTTTTCGGCCCGCCTGCCAGGCATCCGCCGCACCCTTGATTCGGTTCTTTTTGGCCTGCCTCTCCGAGAGAATCTGGCTGCACGCTTCCATTTCACCCATCAGCTTGTAACTCTCGAGAATCCCTGACTCGGTCTGGGGCATTCTGGCAATGGCGCCGGAGTTCCGAACGAAGATTTCCTTCAACTGCTCATCGGTATCGTTCTTATGCTGCAGCTTTCCAAGATTAAATGCGCTCCTTTTCAGATCATTCAGCTGACTTTGTATGGACATGCTTCATCCCTCCGCCTCGTTATTTGCAGCTTCTGAAGATGCTGTGTAAACGCTTTCTTCCCAAGAACAACTTATTATGTTGTTCATTTTACCAAACCTCAGAATTCAAAACAATTAACTGGCTGCATAGTGTTTGGACAAAATTTTTCTTACGGGCGCACCGAGCAAGTAAGAAGTGACCATCCAACGGTTTCATGTCCCTTAGAAGGATCGTGGGTAAGGACGGAACTTCTTTCTCTTTGCTTGTCCAAAGAGAAAGAACCAAAGAGAAACGACACTCGGGAGGGGAAGATTGCGATTTCTTCCCCTCCCGAGACCTACCCTAATGGAAACGCCCAAGAGGGGCGATCCCCTCTTGGATCTCCCCCAGGTCGTACGGGTTCGCCCGAGGTTCCTGCATCCTTTCGGTCTCCCCGCCGGGCGGGGACAAGCCCCGCCCCTACATGGGGACGGAAGGCTTCCGGGTTTCCGTTGGGGCGGCCGACCATTGGCTCCCCCTCTGGGGGAGCTGTCGAGCAAAGCGAGACTGAAGGGGCACCTCCCAGGCGGTTCGCATTCGCCCGAGGCTGCTGAATCTCCCAGGTTCCCCGCCGGGCGGGGACGAGCCCTGCCCCTACACAGGGACGGAACGGTTTCGGTTCTCCGCAGGGGCGATTTTCAAACCGCCCGCCGGTCCCAGTCATGCCGTAGGGGCCCACGCCCTCGCGGAATGCAAAAAGCTGCGCAGCTCCCGCATGTTTTCCGGGTTCTGCGCAGCTTTTCTATTCTGTTGAAAGAAATCAGATCGCGTATTTCTGGGTGTAGTGTTCGTAGTACTCGTCGAAGTGGTGGGAGTGCATCTCCCGCAGGTCGATGATGTAGCCGTGGGTATCGTAGGCGTCGCTGTTGAGCTCGATCATGGCCACCGCCAGGTTGGAGCAGTGATCCGCCACGCGCTCGCAGTTGGTCAGCAGGTCGTTGAACACGAAGCCCTGGGACAGCGAGCACTCGCCGGTCTGCAGCCGCTCCACATGCCGCAGCTTCATCTCGTCGCACAGCACGTCGATGCGTTCCTCCAGAGGCTCCACCTGATAGGCCCGCTGCAGATCTTCGTCCACGAAGCAGCCGATGGCCAGCTCCAGGATCTCCGCCAGCGCGGCGGTCAGCACATCCAGCTCCCGGGCGGCCGCACCGGAGAAGCGGATCTTCTTCTCCTGGATCTCTCTGGCGGTCTGGGCCAGGTTCATGGCGTGGTCGCTGATCCGCTCAAAGTCGCTGAGCGTGTGAAGATATTTGGACGCGCTCTCATTCTGCTTCACCGTCAGCTCGTGGGTGTTGAGCTTGACCAGATAGGTGCCCAGCTTGTCCTCGTAGCGGTCCACCAGATCCTCGGTCTTCTCCACCTTCCGGTAGCTCTCTTCCGTAAATTCCTTCAGCAGCTTCAGGGCCCGCAGCAGGTTGTCCTTGGCGGTCCGGGCCATGGCGTTGACGGTCAGACGGCTCTGTTCCACGGCCAGAGCCGGGTGCTGCAGAAAGCGCTCATCCAGCCGATCCAGCTCGCCGGTCTCGCTCTTCTCCTCCTCGCTCTCATGGATCAGGGTCTGGGTGAGCTTGGCAAGCTGCGGATCGAAGGGCGACAGCAGGATGGCCACAGCCAGACGGAAGCCGGAGTTCATGGCCGCGATCAGCACGGGATTGACGATCATGCTGTCCACGCCGAAGTGGAGGAAGGCGTCCAGGACATAATAGCCCAGTGCAAAGATCGCCGCGCCGATCACCTCGATGACCAGATAGGACAGCGCGGTGCGCCGTCCGTCGGCCTTGGCTCCCACGGCGGATACCAGCACAGGGAAGGAAGAGCCGATGGCAATGCCGAGGATCAGGGGGTACGCGGTGGCGAAGGACACCGCCCCGGTCAGGGACAGGGCCTGGAGAATACCGACAGCCGCAGAGGAACTCTGCAGCACCGCGGTAAACAGAGCGCCTACCAGAATACCCAGAATGGGGTTGGAGAAGGTGGTCAGAATGGACAGGAAGGCGGGGTCGCTCTTCAGCGGCTCCACCGCTCCGCTCATGGAGTGCATGCCGAACATCAGCACCGCAAAGCCCAGCAGAATGTCCCCGGTATGGTGATGGATCTGCTTCTTGGAGAACATCCGCAGGGCGATACCCACAATGGCCACCATGGCCGACAGCGTGGAGGTGGAAAACAGAGCGGTCCAGCCGGTGCCCTCCAGGGAGGACATGGCGATGATCCAGCCGGTGATGCTGGTGCCCACCAGGGCGCCCTGGATCACCGAGATGGCCTGACTGAGCTTCATCATCCCGGAGTTGACAAAGCCCACCACCATCACAGAGGTGGCGGAGGAGGACTGGATCACCGCGGTCACGCCCATGCCCAGCAGGAGGCCCCGCAGAGGCGTGCCGGACAGGCGGTACAGCACCATCTCCATCTTGCTCCCGGCGACCTTTTTCAGGCCGTCTCCCATCAGGCTCATACCGAACAGGAACAGGGCCACGCCGCCCAGAAGACTGATAATATTAGCTAAACTCATATTGATCTCCTCAGGAAGAAAAATAAATTTTTCTTATGGTCATATTATCATATCTTAAATTTCTTCGCAATACACAGTTCCCACAAAGTCCGGCAAAAAAGCCTCGCTTTTGCGCCGCCGCTTTGTTGTTCTTGCATTAACCCATTTCATGCGCTACAATATCGGCGGTGATGCTATGGATATTCTGGAGCAAAATGCGGACTATATTCTCTGCCTGAAGCCGGCGGGCGTGATCTCCGAGGAGCCGGGAATGCCCGGACTGCTGCGGGAAGCCGGCTGCCGTCAGGTCTGGTGCGTCCACCGTCTGGATCGGGAGACCGCCGGACTTATGGTCTACGCGGCCAGCCAGAGGGGCGCCGCCTTTCTGTCCCGGGCCATAACCGAGGGACGCCTGGAAAAGGAATACCTGGCCGTGGTGTCCGGAGATCCGGGCAACCGGGGCGAAATGCGGGATCTGCTGTTCCGGGACAGTGCGAAGAACAAGTCCTACGTGGTGGACCGGATGCGCAAGGGCGTCCGGGAGGCGGTGCTGCGGTATGAAACCCTGGCGCGGCGGGAGGGACTGAGTCTGGTCCGGATCCGGCTGGAGACCGGCCGGAGTCACCAGATCCGGGTCCAGTTTGCCTCCCGGGGCTTTCCCCTGCTGGGGGACAGCCGCTACGGCAGCCCCGTCCGGGGCGATCTGGCCCTATGGTCCTGCCGCCTGCGTTTCCCCCGCCCCGATGGGAAGGGCAGTGTGGACCGAGGCGTCCCTCCGCCCGACCGGTGGCCCTGGAATCTGTTTGAAACCGGCCTCGAATAAAACCGGGGCTGCAGGCCCGGGTCCCGGCCCCGCAGCGCCTCTCTCCGGGGGCTTGGGGGTAGGGCGAAGGGAGTCGAACACTTACCGCCTGTGAGCGCCCCTTTTCGGCGCTTTTTGCCCTTTTTTCTTTGCTGGGCGTCAGCCCAGCTGCATCAAA
>CADAHL010000029.1:0-22841 GCA_902787755.1 Oscillospiraceae bacterium | reverse complement strand
CGCCGCAGGGAATACTTCCGTATTTTCAAGGTGTTTGACGCAGTGTCGGCGGAAATCCGCCCGCTAAAACCGGCAAGGGTTCAACCCCCTTCGCCCTAAAAAAATCCCCCGCAGAAGCGGGGGAAGCAGGAAGAGGGAGAGGAAAGAAAAACTCGAAATCAGACAGCCGGGCGTTCCATCCAGGAAGCCAGCTTTTTCTCGTCCACGCCCAGACCGTGGGCGATGAGGGAGACGGCCTCGTTCATATTCATTTTCTTGAGGCGCTCAAAATTGGTGGCCTTCCGGCGCACCGGCTCCAGCCTGCGGCCCTCGATGTAGCCGCACTCGTAGCACATAAACAGATCGACCTTTCTGTGGCCGTCCAGGACCATTTCCTGTCCGCAGCAGGGACACTTCATCTTGGATTCCTCCTATAAGCATCCGGGTTGATTGCGCCCGGGTTTGTTTGTTATTTAACTGACAAGTTGATACTAACATCCCGTCAATCTTTTGTCAATACAGCTTTTTCCTCTTTTCGCAGCTTTTCTCTTCTTCACAGTTTTTCGCCGATTTTGCCAAATTTTCTGTCGAATTTTAGTATATTTTCACAAGGAGGATTCATGAGATACATCGAAGTGATCGTAGACACCCCCGCTGAGGAGATCGACGCCCGCTGTGAGCAGATGAGCGCCTTGGGCGTGGGCGGCTTTGTCATTGAGAACGAGGCCGATTTTCAGGATTTTCTGGACAACAACCATCAGTATTGGGATTATGTGGACGAGGAGCTGTCCTCCCGATTTGCCGGCGTCAGCCGCATCAAGTGCTATTTGGTGGACGACGAAGACGGCCGTGCCATTCTTCGCTCCCTGCGGGAGCGCTACCAGGGACTGCAGGTCAGCTACGTGGAGGACAGCGATTGGGAGAACAACTGGCGGGAGTTCTACAAGCCCATCCCCGTAGGGGAAAAGCTGGTGGTGGTCCCGGAGTGGGAGCCGATCCCGGAGGACGGACGGCTGCCCCTGCGGCTGGATCCGGGGCTCATCTTCGGCACCGGCAGCCACGCGACCACCCAGATGTGCCTGGCCGCTCTGGAGCGCTTTGTGACGCCGGAGACCCGGGTGCTGGATCTGGGCTGCGGCAGCGGGATCCTGGGTATCGGCGCACTGGTGCTGGGGGCCCGGAGCTGCCTGGGCTGTGATATCGATCCCAAAGCCCCGGACGTGGTGCGCATGAACGCCGCGCTCAACGGCATCGGCCCGGACCGGCTCTCGGTCTGCGCGGGAGATATTCTCACGGATCAGAGTCTGCGCCGCTCCTTCGGCGGAGATTACGACCTGGTGCTGGCCAACATCGTCTCCGACGTGATCCTCCCCCTGTCCCGCTTTGTCCGGGACTTCATGAAGCCTGAGGGCGTGTTCATCTGCTCGGGCATTATCGAGGGCCGGCAGGACGAAGTCCGCTCCGCCCTGCTCCGGGCCGGCCTCCGGATCCTGGAGCATCGCAGCCAGGAGGACTGGCACTGCTTTGTGACCGAGCTTGCCTGATCGCTCCGAACAAAAATCACGGCGTCTGAACCAACAGAATGGTTCGGACGCCGTGATTTTTTACGGGATCAGTTCCGAGAGATCCACGCCGTAGGCCTCCCCCGCCCAGGCCAGGATGTCATACAGCCGGGTGTAGACCAGCATTTTCAGAAGCTTGCCCGCAAAGCAGGCCAGAAAGAAGCGCAGAGGATGCTGGCGTGTGCCGCCGCACCAGACACCGGCGAAATCGAACAGGGGCAGAGGCAGCAGCGCAAGGAGGAAAACCAGGAGCAGTTCGTTTTTCACCAGGCTTCGGAGTTTCTCCGCCAGATCCCGGAACCGGGGCGACAGATCCTGTCCGGTTCTGCCCAGCAGATAGCCCACCATCTCCCCCAGCGCTGAACCGAAGGCCGCGCAAAGCGCTACCAGCAGCGGATCCATGATGAAGGCGCAGCTGGCGGCGATGAGAAGGCTGGGCGCCGGCAGAAACACCGTGGCGTTGGCCAGGAAGCACAGGCCCATCAGGCCCAGATATCCCACCCGGCTCACCTGGCCGATCCGGTCCCGGTACAGGAAGATCCCCACCGACAGGGCTACGATCAGTACGATCAGCAGCACTTCCCCTGCCCGGCGCAGTTTTTGACGCGCTTCCATCTCAGCCACCGCTGCACATGCCGAAGAAGATCGCGCCTACGATGATGACGCCGATAATGTACAGGGCGGCGGTCACCAGCATCACCACCAGCGCGCTCAGGGCGATCACCAGAGCAAACAGCAGCGGTCCGGCAAAGGTGACCGGTACGGTCAGGCTTCGGACCTCGCAGCCGGTCTTGCTCCAGAGGAGCCTTGCCAGCAGGATCTCGGCCACACAGGCCACCCCCGCTCCGGCGTACAGCCAGCCCTGGCTCACATCCACGAAGCGCCAGGCCAGATCGAACAGCGCCAGAGAGCCGGCCGCTGCCCAGACCAGACAGGTCACGTAGTACAGTACGTTCTTCAGTCCGTTGAGAAATCCCTTGTGCAGCGATTCCATGCCGGACACGGCGCTCTCGATCCGGGCCGCCTGACCGGAGATGGATTCCTTTCCGTTCAGAGACAGGTCCCAGTTCCTGTGATCCGCCACCGAATAGTCGCCCAGATCCTTATCCAGGGCGCTCTCGCTCTTTTTCAGGCCCGCGATCAGCCGATTGATCTGGTCCAGATGCCGCTGAATGCCGCCGTAGTAGCCAAGACGGATCAGGGAGTCCAGGACCATCGTCAGGATCAGAGCCACTCCGGAGATCAGCGCGCCAAGGGCCAGGTAAGGGATCCCGATCCGATACCGGCCCAGGCCGTACAGGTAAAGATAGGCCGCCAGATACAGAATGCTCAGGAGGATCCCGCCCAGGATCGCTCCCGTGGAGTTGCCGTTCATCCGGGATTCCAGATTGCTACGGGTCCGATCCAGCTGACCGGTCAGGCGGCCGAATTCCCGGGCCGCCTCCTCCCGCATGGGCTGGAAGTCAATGGTCTGTTCCCAATTCATGTCCTCTCTCCTTTCCCCACACGGATCATGGCCTCAAAGGCCAGCGGGGCGGGCCTGCCGTAGATCTTGCAGGCAAAGCAGCCGCGAAGGTTTCTGCACACCAGGCCCTTCGGCTCGATCGCCCCGGCCCGGATCAGGAAGGGATTATCCGTCAGGTCCTTCCGCAGCTCGGCCACCGCCTGCTCCAGAGGCGCAAAGGCCTGTACCAGCGCCTGGACCGATCCGGACTTCGGAGCGTGGAAGCCGGTGACGGCGCTGAGGGCTTTGCGGCCCTGGGCGTCCATGGCCTGATACACGTCCTCCTCCGCCAGCTGCTTGACGCAGGCGGCGATCCCCACCGGTCCGTAGCGCAGGAAGAAACGCCTCAGGCTCCCGGGATCCAGTCCTTTTTTCTCCACGAACTGATCCAGCGCGCCGAACAGCAGACAGGCCTTCCCGGCTTCATCGCTCCGTCCCGCTTGATCCCAAGCCCGGCTCATCAGCTCCTGTGCGCCCAGGCTGTCCAGGAAGCCGTAGAGCGCCGCGCCCTTCTTCCGATCCATCAGGGACTGGTAGCCGTCGTCTCCGAAAAAGGTCCTGGGGTCCTCAAACAGCACCCTCACCAGTCCCTCCAGGTCCGAAACCTGGGTCGAGCAGATGCTCAGAGCCCTGGCCTTGGAGAAGGTGTTTCCGAACCAGTAGCAGGCCTCTTCGGGCCAACTCTGGCCCAGCTCCTCGATCCGCCGTGTCAGATCGACGGTCTCCTCCTTCACCGTCAGGCCCCGGGTGCGTTCCATCCAGTGGGAGACCAGCCCCTTGGCCAGGATCTCACCATAGGCCGCGGGCGTTTTGGTCTTGCGCATTTTCTCCGCCAGCTCCCCGATGCTCCGGAAGGTGTAGCCCTTCCAGACCAGAGGCCCTGCGGGAAACAGGCTCTTCAGGAATATGGCCAGTCCCCGGTCCTTGTCCCGGGTCCTCCAGGTCTCATCCGCCTGCTCCGCGGCCCGGGCCAAGCCCGGCTGGAAGCTCTTGAAGAAGCTCTCGAAGTACTTGCTGTAGAGCATGTCCACGCCTTCATCCCAATGCTTCCGGTCCTTGGTCAGGCCCTCGAACAGGCTCTGCTCGTCCCAGTAGTCCACATTCAGCACCGTGTAGGGCCTGGGCCAGTCCACCGACGTCCGCACAGAGCCTGCATAGTCGTGGTTTTTCAGCCAGGCGCGGACCTCCTCGTAACCGAAGCGGTCCCGGGAATCGTAACGAACCAGGCCGTTGAGCAGATTTTCCAGCTGCTGCCGATTGGGGTCCTGTCGGCGAAGAGGCAGTCGGCCGTTGCGCACCGCCGCGGCGATCATGGCGGAGGTCATGCCCTCATAGACGAAGCGGCCTTCGAACAGGCTGCCCAGGGTCACGCCCAGAGAGTAGTAATCTCCCTTTTCATCGAAGAAGTAAGCGGTGTCCTCTCCGGTGACGGCCAGCACCGTCTCCGGCGCCCGGTAGCCCTCGGTACCCACGGTGTGGGCCGTGGCGCCGGACTTGGCCAGTCTGGCCACGCCGAAGTCGCCGATCAGCACCCGCTCTCCGTTCCAGTACAGGTTCCGGGGCTTGATGTCCCGGTGCAGAATCCCGGCGGAATGGATGCTGTGCAACGCTTCATTCAGATACCCGGTCAGCGAAACCAGCTCGTCAAAGGACATGGGTCCCCGGCCCGACAGATCGCCGTCGGGGCAGAAGGGCGTGATCTCATAGTAGTACCGGGTCCCGGCCATCTCCAGCAGACCCGCGTCGCAGACCGCCAGGGTGTACTTTTTCCCCTCCGGGGTACTCATGTAGCGCAGGACCTGTTCCCGTGCCTTCAGCGCGGAATCATTGACCGCGTAGAAGTAGATCTTGGCGACAAAGCGCTCATTTTTAGCATCCCGACACAGCAGGATCGCCGCCTCGCCGCCCTCCTTGGACAGGGTCTTCTCCACCCGATAGTCCTTCCCGGCCATGGAGTGAAGCGTTCCGATCCGCTCCGCCGCGTCCTGGAAGGCGCTGATGTCCGCGAAGCCGCCGCCCACGCTGCCGTCGGAAAGCTCCGCCGGGATCTCCGCCCGGCGTTCTCTCCAATTGGGATCCGGCTGGGTGGCCTTCTCCTCCCGGTCCCCCTGGCGTTTTCTCCAGTCGGGATCCGGCTGGGTGGCCTTCTCCTCCCGGGCCCCCTGGCGTTTTCTCCAGTCGGGATCCGGCTGGGTCGGCTTCTCCTCCCGGGGCGTCCGGCTTCTCTCCGGCTCCTTCCCGGGGCTGCTCTGCGGTTTCGGCTCGCTCTGCTTCTGCTTTTTTTCCGGGCTGTCCTTCCCGTCGCTGAGCGTGCTTCCCCAGGAGCCCAGATCCAGGCTGTCCTTGCCGTATTCATCGTTCCTGTTGTTTCCCCAGCTCATCGGTTCTCTCCTATCTCCCAATCATTTTCTCAATCCAGGATGAACGGCTCCTCCTCCCGGGCAGGCTCCCCGCCGGGACAAGAGCACAGGCAGGCCGTGATATTGTCCGCGCTGCCGTTCTCCGCCGCCGCGCGCACCAGAGCCCGGGCCTTCTCTCCCAGGCTCAGGGGCGAAGCCAGGATCTGCCGGATCGCCGCCGGCGTCAGGGCCTCCCAAAGCCCGTCGGAGCACAGCAGAAAGATCTCCCCCGGCCGGATGGGGCCGGATGAGCTGCGGATCTCCGGCGGCTGACACTCGATCCCCAGGCAGCGGGTGATCACGTTGCGCCGGGGATGGGTCAGCGCCTCGTCCTCCCGGATCATCCCCAGATCCACCATCTCCTGGACCACGGAGTGATCCACGGTCATCCGGGCCAGATGGCTTCCGTCAAAGCGGTAGATCCGGCTGTCCCCGGAGTGGAACACGATCAGGCCCTTTTCCAGGAACAGGCAGCCGGCCACCGTGGTGCACATCTCCCGCAGGGCGGGGACCTCCGCCTTCTTCCGCATCAGCTCCCGCTGGGCTTTCTCCAGCAGATCGGCCAGGGCGTCGGCGCTCTCAAAGATCCCGGGGCCGCCGGCCCTGAGCACCTCCAGAACCGTCTCCGCTGCCGTGCCGCCGCCGGCGTAGCCGCCGCAGCCGTCGCAGACCACGGCGGCCGCCGGGGTCTGGGCCTCGCCCTCCAGAAAGCGCTGATCCAGGATCTCGTTCAGGATCATCGCCCGGTCGTCATTGGTGGGTCGGGGGCCGATATTCACCTCACAGGCAAATTCCAGTTTCATGTCAGATCACCTCAAAGTCCACGCCGCCGTCGGCAGCCGGTTTGCATCGGAGCGCCCTCGGCAGCTCCGGCAGGGTGCAGATATAGCCGGCCAGGGGGTTGAGAAACTCCCGCTCCAGCATGTTGCCCACGCCCCGGCCGCCGTTGGGCCGCTCCGCCACCGCCAGGCGGCACAGCAGCTCCTCCACCCCGTCGGTGTGGATCTCGATGCCCTTGTCCGCCCGGATGCTCCGGCAGATCTTCTTCAGCTTGGACCGGCAGATGGCCTCGGCGTCGGGCTTGTTGATGAACTGGAAGACCACGATATTGTCGTCGCCCAGACGGTTGAGAAGCTCCGGCCGGCCGATGTCCCGGAAGTAGTTCTTCACGCCCTCGGTGAGCTTTTCGGTCACCTCCCGGCGGAATTCCGGGCTGTCCTCCTGCTGGGGATCGGCGATGGTCAGGGTGGGGACTCTCCTGCGGGTGGTCCCCAGATAGTCCCCGGGATCCGTCACCTCCCGGGTCAGGCCGATATTGCTGGTGAAGATGATAATGGTCTCGCCGAAATAGACGGTGTTGCCCTGGTTGTCGGTCATGCGCCCGTCCTCCAGGATCTGCAGGAACTTGTCCAGGATGGTGGGCGAGGCCTTCTCGATCTCGTCAAAGAGCAGTACGCTGAAGGGCCGGTCCCGAACGGCGTTGGTCAGCTGACCGCCGCCCTCATAGCCCACATAGCCCGGAGGCGCACCGAAGAGCTTCTGGTCGCTCTGCTCCAGGCGGTACTCGCTCATATCAAAGCGGATGCAGGCGTTCTCGTCGCCGAAGATGGCCTCGGCCAGGGCCTTGGCGGTCTCGGTCTTGCCCACGCCGGTGGGTCCGGCGAAGAACAGGATGCCCTTGGGCTTGTGGGAGGCCCCGGAATGCTGCAGGCCGGACAGGCCCTTCACCGCCCGGGTCACCACCGCCTTGACCTTGCCCAGGGCCTCGTCCTGGCCCTTGACCCGGTCCTCCAGCTTCCGCTGGATGTGGATCAGGATATCGTTCTCCAGGTTCTCCCAGGGGTTGTCCAGTACGCCGTACTTGTACAGCCGGAAGGCCAGGCTCACGTCCTCCGGCAGGATCCGCCTGCGGTAGGCCAGCTTCAGGATCTGCCGCAGCTCCTGCAGGCGCAGGCCCTCGGTCTCGGCCACGAACTGCTTGCCCGGCTCGGAATTCGGATCGGCCAGGGCCCGGAAGGACTCCAGCTCGCCGTAGAGGTTGTTCAGGTACAGCCGCCGCAGGTTCCGGTCCGGCAGACCGATGGCCACCGAACGGATGTTGGGGTTGTTGAGATAGACCCAGGTGGGGATGTCGTTGTACTTGTCCACCACCAGGATCAGGGAGTTGCAGAAGAGCGTGTCGGTCTGTTGGGCGGTGGTGGCGGCCATCAGATTCAGGAACATGGTGTTGGCCTCGGCCTGACGCAGATTGCAGGCGTCCAGCCGGGAGGCAAAGTTCAGCACGAACACCAGCTTCTCCGGGTGTTCCTCTCCCAGCCCCTCGATCAGCGCCCGCTTGATGATCTCGCTGACCCAGATGAACTGCTCGGTCTCGGCCCCGCCGCCGCCGTGCTGGCGCTTGCCGCTGGGCATCAGGCACAGGGTGCAGTCGTGATCGATCCGGCTCTCCCGGGTCTGATAGCCCCGGAACAGAGGCTCCAGGGTCTGGCGCTGGGTCTCGGGACTGTCCCCGAAGCAGTAGAAGCCCTCCACCGGGTCGAAGAAAATGACCCGGACGCCCGGATCCACCAGGCTCAGAATGGTCTGATCCAGGTTGTCGGTGCCCAGGAACTCCGCCTGGCCGCCCTCCACCTGAAACAGCGGGTACTCGTCATATACGTTCCCCTCCAGCACGATCCCGGTCTTGACGCCCAGGAAGGCCCGCAGCTCCCGCTGCCATTTGGGGACCATGGTCTCGTTCATGCTTCCATCCTCCTGTCCGGGATCCCCGTGACGATCACGGTATCCCCGTGTGTAAAGCTCTCCAGGATCCGGCCCCGGGCCATATAGCTCCGGTATTCCTCCTCAAGAGCGGGGTTTAAAAAGCAGATCTTCTGATTCTCCGAGCCCCGAAGCACACAGTCGGGCCGGTTTCTCTCCCTGTCATAGCGCCCGTCCACCAGCACGTCGATGAGCCTCAGGCACTCGATCCCGGCTTCTCCCGCCCGGCCGTCCCGGACTTCCTCCAGGGTCCAGCCGGTATAGACCAGAATATCGGAGAAATCCTCCCGCACGTACCGAAGCAGACGCAGGAGCGCGTCGGATTGTTCCATGGGATCTCCCCCGGAGACGGTCAGACCCCGGCAGCCGTTCCGCCGGGCGGTCTCCCGGAGGATCCGGGCCAGCATCTCTTCCTCCGCCTGAGGGCCTGTATGCTCCCAGAGCTCCGGCGCAATGCAGCCGGGGCAGGCCTTTCGGCAGCCCTGGGTCCACAGGCAGACCCGCTCGCCCGGTCCCAGAGAGTGGACCGGGGCGATCATTCTGGCGATCCTCATTCCCGGATGGTGACCCGGAAGGCCATGGAGTCCCGGTGGTGGCCCAGGATCAGGGTGTCCCCGTCACGGAGGGGGCTGCTGGCGTTGATGTCCAGGATCCGGTCGTTGACTCCCACGCCGTTGAGGGAGTTGGTATCCGTCACCACCCAGCCGCCGTCGTAATGGATCCTGCAGTGCCGGTTTCCCACCCGCCGGTCCAGGGCCAGGAAGTCCGCCAGCACGGCGGAACGGCCCAGCTGACAGGGCAGATCCTTCTGATCGGAGGTGAGGGTCAGCTCGCACTTGCCGTAGCGCAGGGCGGTCAGGATCAGGGTGCTTTTCCCGGGTTTCTCCCCTTCGCCTTCTGCCGACCCGGTATCCTCTTTGAACACCTGGTCCCAGTCGATGACCTCCTCCGGATCCGAATCGTCCGTAGGCGGGTCCTCCACCTCCTGGACCTGGTAGTCGGGCTGCCCGGGCTCTTCTTTTTCCTCCCGGGGCTCCTCTGCCGGGGCGTCTGACAGGCCGGACACCGCGTTCGTCACGCCCCGGGCCAGCTGCTCCCAGCCCGAAGCCGCCTGGGAATCGCCGGCGGGGCCGCTCTCCTCCGCCTGCTCCTCCCGGCGCCTGGCCTCCTCGTCCTCATACAGGACCCGGGCCGCCGAGGCCACCCTGGCCTTGTGGCACTTGCAGCACTGCCGTACCGGGGACTCCTCCTCGGTCGTAAAATTCAGAGTTCCGCAGTTGGAGCATTTCTGAACGTAGACCGGGGTTTTCGGGTCCCAGCGTCCCCGGGGCTTGGCCTCCGCCTCCTCCACCAGACGCGCCATCCGGCGATCCAGCGCCGCTCCGCACAGGCAGGTCTTCTCGGCAATGCCGGAATGGAGCCCGCAATTGGGGCAGACGATACAAGGTACTCGCGCCATCGGCTCTCCTCCTTACTTGGCTTTCCTCTCTTTGCCTTTTTCCTCCGGACGGTTCTCCCGGATGCCGGTCTCCTCCTGGCCGCGCCAGGCGTTGTCCCGGCTGCCCCGCCAGGCGGCGGTGCTCAGCAGCAGCTCCGGCGGCGCCGTCTCCTTCTGATCATAGGAGATGAACCAGTTGTCCCGCAGCCGCTGCCGCAGCGCGGCCAGGGCGGCGCAGTGCTTCTTCTGCGTCTGCACGGCCCGGTCCTCGTCTCCCTCGGTGATGGTCTGCATGGTGGTTGTTCCGTCCGGATGGACCACCAGCTGCAGACTGCAGCCGGACTCCACCTGGTAGAACTGTGTCATGGTCTCCGGATCCCATTGATAGAAGGGCAGCTTTTTCCCCTCGGGGCTGGCGTAAACGGGCCTGCTCTCCGCCATCCGGCGCACCGCGTCCCGGTCGTAGACCTGATAGCCCATGGCCCGCAGCTCCTGATCCCAGGCGTAGCAGAGATAACCGGCCTGGCCCAGCTTCTCGTAGATCCTCCGGCACTTCTCGGCCTGCTTCTCCCGCTGCTGAAGCCGCTTCATCTCCCGCTCCAGGGCGTCCGCCGTATCGAAGGCTCTGGGGGGCTGCACATCCGCCAGAAGCGCCTGGGCCGCCTGCCGGTACACCGGATACAGGGCGGCAAAGCGGTCCATCTCTTTCTGCACCTCGGGCAGCAGCATCTCCGCCTGGCGCAGGATCTCCTCCAGACGCCTCAGGCCGGTTTTCAGCCTGGTGTTGTCGGTCTGGGGATCGCACAGCAGGGCGATTTCCCGATCCACGCCGTCAAAGCAGCTGTGATACCAGGCCCGGTTGGCTTCAGAGAGGCCGAAGTCCCGCTCGAACTCCGCCAGCAGACCCAGCGCCTGATTGACCCGGGCGCCGAGAGGGATGAGCCTGCGGTTCAGCTCCGCCCGCTCCAGCACCGCCGGATCCGGAGCAGCCGCGTCCTCGCCCCGGGTCTCCTCCAGGCGGGCCGCCGCGAAGGCCGTGCGCAGGCACTCCAGTTTTTCGGTCAGGGCCTGATCCCCAGCCGCGACCCGGGACCGGCGCGCCCGGCCGCCCTCATACCGGCTCAGCAGTCTCTCCACCTGGTTGAGGTGCATGGCGTTCCGGCTCTCCAGCATCCGGCTGTCCGCAGACGGCTCCTCAGCCAGGATCCGATCCAGCTCCCGGCAGAGCTCTTCCCTCTCCCGGCGATCGGCGTCGCTCTCTCCCGGCCGGGCCGTGGACAGCGCCTGTCTCTGACTCCGGCACAGCTGCTCCAGCTGCTGCCGGCCCCTCAGGGCCATGGCCCGCCGCTGCTCCTGCTCCAGGCGCTGCAGCTCTTTGGTCCGTCGAATGTCTTCGTCGATGGCACGGTTGGCGTCCACCACCAGCTTCCCCGCGCTCCATAGCATCCAGCCGGCCCCCAGGGCGATCCCAGCGGTGCCGACCACCGCCGCGGCGATCACGCCGCCGAATTCCGCTCCACTGCTCATCGATATCCTCCCTGCCGGTTTCCCGGCCTGATTCTGCTCTCTCCCAGACGCCCGAAGGCGTGGATCTGCCCCGAAGGCGGTCCCGGCCAGAGCCGGTCCAGCGCCTGGTTCAGCTTCCCCAGAGCATACAGCTGATCCCGGATCAGCGGCTCGGGGCGTTCCGAATAGCGCAGCGCAAAGCGCAGGCTCTCCTCCCGGAAGGCGGCGGCGCTCTCATACAGGCTCTCCGGGACCATTTTTCCCGCAATCAGGCAGTCCATCAGCGCCGCCAAGGGGGCTCCCCTGATCGACCAGGAGGGCAGATCCGAGTCCCGATAGGCGATCACAGGCAGCGCCGCCAGGTCTCCGAACAGCCGTTCCCACTCCCGGAAGCGCTCCTCGCCCCGCTCATCGTACAGTCGTCCCATGGCCACACAGGCCGCCGTCAGATCCTCCGGTCCGAAGCACAGACGCCGGTGCATCCGCCCCAGCGGCGCCATCGGAGGCAGCCATATCGTTTCCTTCGACCCGCCCGGGCGATCCCGATCTCCGGGGAATCGGAGGTGGCGAATCCGCTCCTCCAGGAAATAGACCGAAAAAGCGGCCCGGAAGTTCCCTTCCTCCCCATAGTTTTCCCGGGAAATGGGCGTCAGATTGACGGACACCACCAGTTCTCCCCGGGAGCCCCAACGCAGAACGCCCGCCACGGGCCGTGGCAGGGCGCAGAAATCCAGGCGCAGCGCCGGATCCCGGGGAAACAGGCGTTCGATCTGTTCCCTCGCCGCCGCAAAACCGCTCATTGCTCCGCCTCCAATCCCGCGATCAGAAGCGCCAGTCTTGCCTCCAGCTCCTCCAGCCGTCCGGTGCCCGCGAGCCTGCGGAAGGCCCTCTCCGTCCTCTCGTCTTCCGTCATCACCGCAAGCCAGCCGGTTCGTACACCGCTGCCTGTCAGGCGCAGCAGCCGGGCCGCCCGGCGCTCCAACGGGCCGTAGGGTCCCTCCGGCGCCAGCTCCGTTCCCTCCGGCGCCCAGCGCGTCTGCTCTGGTTCCGTCCACAGATCGGCCAGAAGCTCCAGCGCGGGCAGCTCCCGCTCTCCCAGCGGAACGCTTCGCCCCGCGGACAGTTCCCGGGCCATCCATCGGCCCAGACGCAGGGCTGTCTCCCGCTCCCCGGCGGACAGGGCCCGGACCCGGTCCGGGCTTGCCGGACTCAGCGCCCGCCTCCGGCGCTCCCGGGTGCGGGAGCAGACCCTGCGCAGGCGCAGATAGGTATAGCGCTGCAGCATCAGACACCAGAGATTTCCCAGGCACAGCAGCACCAGAAAGATCATCGTCAGCCGGTGGCCTGCCCGGTTCCCCGGAAGGAGGAGCATCGCCGTGATCGCCAGCAGCAGGCTCAGCGTATGAAGCAGGCAGTGGTAGAGCACGTAGCCCATATAGGCTCTCGCGTCTTCCAGGCCGGGGCCGCTCAGGTGGTAATTGACGTTGCCCCGCTCCCCTCTCCACCGCCGCTCCCGGGTAAAGAGCAGATCCCGCAGGCGTTTGACCCCCAGGGCCCGATAGAGCCGCAGCTCTCTCAGATGGCCGGGCCGTAAAGACCGGGTCAGCTGAAACGGATCTGTTTTCATATCCGGCCTCCTCTCGGGGTACAGAGCAGCATGATTCACATAGCTTTCCAGTATAACAAATTTAACACAGTTTTCGCCCTCGTGCAACACAAGGCAAGACAAAACCCCCACGGTTTTCAGCCGTGAGGGTTCTTGATAGCGTTTATTCCTCGATAAACAGCACGCCCAGGGTCTTGGGGCCGCAGTGGGTGGCCACGGTGCAGCCGGCCATGGTGTGGTGGACCTCCCGGCAGCCGGACAGCTCCCGGATCAGCCCGATCAGCTCCTCCACGATCTCCGGCTCCACCTCACCGGACTCGGTGAGGAAGATGTGGCCGGGCCGGATCTTCCTGCCCTCCAGCCGCTCCCGAATGTACTGGCGATAGACCGCGTGGATATTGCCCCGGTATTTCTTATAGACCTGCAGCTTACCGTCCTTCATCTCCAGGCCGGGCTTCAGCTTCAGGAGATTGGCGCCCAGAGCCACCACGCCGGAGCATCGGCCGCCCTTCCACATGAATTCCAGGGTATCCAGCACAAAGCTGGTGGACACCTTGTCGGTGAGCGAAGTCAGGTGCTCGGCGATCTCCCTGGCACTCATGCCTCGATCCCGGCACTCCGCGCCCTCAATCGCCAGCAGACCGATACCGGTGGAAAGCATGCGGCTGTCTACGGCATAGACACCCTCCAGCTCGGAGGCGGCCAGATGAGCGGCGTTGAAGGTATTGGACAGTTCGGAGCTGATATCCAGATGGACCACCTCATAGCCCTGCTCCACCAGAGGCTTGAAGAAATCCAACAGTTCCTGATAGCCCGGCGCGGAGGTCTGGGGCAGAGTGCCGTCCCGGTGGTAACGGGCATACATGTCCAGCGGGGTAAAGCTCTGCCCGTCGTCCATGAAATGATCCTCGCCCAGAGTGATCATCAGGGGGATGACCCTGATTCCAAAGCGCTCCCGGAGCTCGGGAGAAAGGTCCACCGTGCTGTCTGCGGTAATGATGACCGGTTTATTCATAAGGAGCTTCTCCTTCTATTTCCATTTTTTATCCAGTTAAATTGCGCAAACGATATTATAACAAACACTTTTGAACTTGTCTATCCTTTCTTCCGGAATCCGTGCAAAAAGCTCCCGACTTGTGTGCTTGTTTTCCGGCCGGCCTTGTGATATTGTAAGGTAGAAAGGTTGGATGCCCATGAAAATCGCAGTGATCACCGGCGCGTCCTCCGGCATGGGCCGGGAATTTGTCTACGCGCTGGACAAGCAGCAGAAATTTGACGAGATCTGGGTGATCGCCCGGCGGGAGCAGCGCCTGGAAGAGCTGAAGCCCAAATGTAGGGCCAGGATCCGCCCGCTGCCCTGGGACCTGCTTCTCCGGGAGAGTCTGGATCGGTACCGGGACCTGCTGGCCGAAGAGCAGCCGGAGATCCGGGTGCTGGTGAACGCCGCGGGCTTCGGCCTGTTTGGGACCTTCTCAGAGATGGATCTGAACACCCAGCTGGATATCATCGACCTGAACGACCGGGCCCTGACCGGGATGTGTTATCTGTCCCTGCCCTACATGTCCCGGGGCAGCCAGATCTATAACATGGGCTCCATGTCCTCCTGGCAGCCGGTGCCCTATATCAACGTCTACGGCGCCTCCAAGGCCTATGTGCTCTCCTTCTCCCGAGCCCTGGGCCGGGAACTGAAGGGCCGCGGCATCCGGGTGATGGCGGTGTGCCCGGGCTGGATCACCACGGAGTTCTTCGAACACGCGGTGCATGACGACACCATCTCCTACTACAACCGCTTCTACCCGCCCGAGCAGGTCATCGCCAAGGCGCTGAAGGACATGAAGAAGGGCAAGGCCACCTCGGTACTGGGCCTGCCCGAACAGATCCAGGTGCAGCTGGTCAAGCATCTTCCCACCGGCTTTATTATGGACACCTGGTGTAAACAACAGGGAAAGTGAGGAAAAACCATGATCCAACCCAATGACGTGAACAAAGTCGCCCCGGAGGACTGGGAGGAGTTCAAGAAGCGGGCCGCTCAGGACGAGCTGTACTACGCCGGTCCCGGCGATCTGCTGGACACCGCCGAGGGGCGCAGCAAATTCTGCCGCCTGAACGAGAGCGGCGCCTTCAACAAGCCCGACCCGGCCTACCCGGGCTACAAGATCTGGGTCTTCAACAATCAGGGCGAGGGTATGGTCATCAAGCGTCGCAGCCGGGTGGATCCCACTCTGATGGAGGACGTGGAATTTAACGCCGACGGCAACGAGATCAGCCGCAGTTATGAACCAGCCTGAGGCAAATCCTTGGAGCCTTCCCCCACACAAAACTGAATAAAAAAGCAAAAAAGCGCGATCCCCGGCGGTTCAACCGGGGATCGTTCGTATTTTCGGATAGCTTTACTTCTTGTTGCCGAACAGACCGCGGATGATAGAGCTGGCCCCGGAGCGCATCACAGAGCTCAGGGCGTTGGTAGCAGCCCGCTTGGCGATGGTGCCGGCGCTGGTGGTCTTGCCGCCGGTGACGGAGTTTACGATGTTGTGGCTCACGGCGGTCATCACAGAGGAGGTGGCGCTGGTGACGGCCTTCTGGGCGACCTTCTTTTTCTCAGCGGCTTCCTTCTCGGCGGCCTTCTGGGCGGCCAGGGCCTCCTTCTCCGCCTGCTTGGCGGCGGCAGCGGCCTCTCTCTCCGCCTGCTTCTGAGCGGCGGCGGCTTCTCTCTCGGCCTGCTTCTGAGCGGCGGCCTCTTCTCTCAGCCGCTGCTTCTCGGCCTCGGCCTCCTCCTTCTGGCGCTGCCTTTCGGCGGCGGCCTCCTCGGCCTCCTGCTGGCGGCGGGCCTCCAGCTCCTCGTTCGCCCGGATCAGGATCTCAAAGGCGGACTCCCGGTCCACGGCCTCCCGATACTTCAGGTCGAACTCGTCGGTGGCGATCACGGTCCTCACCGCATTCTCGTCGGCAATGCCCATCATGCTCTGGGGCGGCAGGATCTTGGCCCGCTCCACGATGGTGGGAACGCCCTTCTCGTCCAGGAAGCTGACCAGGGCCTCGCCCACGCCCAGCTCGGACAGGGCCTCCTCGGTATTGAAGGCGGGGTTGACGCGGAAGGCCTTGGCGGCGGCCCGCAGGGTCTTCTGCTCAGCGGGGGTGTAGGCCCGCAGGGCATGCTGCACCCGGTTACTCAGCTGGGCCAGCACGTCGTTGGGAATATCGGAGGGACTCTGGCTGATAAAATAGATGCCCACGCCCTTGGAGCGAATCAGCTTGACCACCTGGACGATCTTCTGGACCAGGGCCTTGTTGGCGTTGGTGAAGAGCAGGTGGGCCTCGTCGAAGAAGAAGATCATTCTGGGCTTCTCCAGGTCGCCCACCTCGGGCAGCTTCTCGTACAGAGCCGTCATCATCCACAGCAGGAAGGTGGCGTAAACCGTGGGGCTCTGGATCAGGCGCTGGCTGGAGAGGATGTTGATGAAGCCCCGGCCGTTCAGCCCGGTGCGCATCCAGTCCCGGATATCCAACTCCGGCTCACCGAAGAAGAGTTCGCCTCCCTCGGTCTCGAAGGCCAGCAGCGCTCTCTGGATGGCGCCTATGCTGGCAGCGGAGACATTGCCGTACATGGTGGTGAACTCCGCCCGGTTGTCGCCCACGAACTGGAGCATGGCCCGCAGATCCTTCAGATCCAGCAGCAGCAGACCGTGGTCGTCCGCCACCCGGAAGACAATGTTCAGAACGCCGGTCTGGATCTCGGTCAGGCCCAGAAGGCGGCCCAGCAGGGTGGGGCCCATCTCGGAGACGGTGACCCGCACGGGGATGCCCTTCTCCCCGAAGATATCCCAGAAGCGGGTGGGGTAGCTCTGGTACTGGAAGCCCTCGATGCCGAAGCGCTGGATCCGGGCGCGCATATCCTCGGTATCCACGCCGGGACGGCACATACCGCTGAGGTCGCCCTTCACGTCCGCCAGGAACACCGGCACGCCCATATCGGAGAAGGACTCGGCGATGACCTTCATGGTGATGGTTTTGCCGGTACCGGTGGCGCCGGCGATCAGGCCATGGCGGTTGGCCATGGACGGCAGGAGAAACAGGTTTTTATCGGACTGCGCAAGCCAAATCTTACCTTCGCTGTACATAGAACGACCTCCCGGTTTTATTTTAAGGCGCTGCCGCCTTCCATTTCTAAAGTCTATCATATCACAGCTTTTCCCCGGTTACAACAAAAAATCACCGTCCGGCGGGTGCATTTTTTGTCCGTCCAAATCGGTGAATAAAATGTGAATTTTCCCGGGTCGCGCTTATTTTTCTCCCAAATGCAGGGAAATGTATATTGAGCGGCTTCCGAATTTGTGGTATCTTATAGTTAAGATTTTTGAAGCCATAAACAGAGAGGGATGCCCTTTGAAAAAGAGAGTCATTTCCGCCGTGGTCCTTCTGGCCATCGCCTTCGGCTGTGTTTTCCTGTCCGAACTCACCAGAGTCCTGTTCTTCGCCGTGGCCGGTCTTCTGTGCGCCTATGAGCTGAGCCGGGCCCTGGAGAAGCTGGAGGTCTATTGCTGCGCCTGGGTCATGTACGTCTATATCTGCGTTCAGGCCCTGCTGGCCCTGTTTCACCTGGGGCCCATCGCCTATATCGCCGGCATCGCCGGAGGCATCTACCTGGCGCTTTTCTCCGGGATCCTCCACAGCAAGGTCAGTGGCAAAGGCGCCATGTACACCCTGGCCGGCATCACCTATCCCTGCTTCGGCTTCGGTCTGCTGATGATGATCTCCGTCAGCCCCATCTGGCTGGAGACGCTGGCCTTCGGCTGCCTGTCCACCTGGGTGTGCGACAGCTTCGCCCTGTTCGGCGGCATGCGCTTCGGCAAGCACAAGGTGGCCCCTCTGGTCAGCCCCAACAAGACCGTCGAGGGCTGCGTCTGCGGCGCGCTCAGCTCTCTGTTCGTGGGCCTGATCCTCTGGCTGCTGCCGGTGTTCTCCAACGTGACGCTGACCGTGGCCCTGCTGACGGCCCTGATCTCCTCCAGCATGGGCCAGATCGGCGATCTGGCCGAATCCCTCATCAAGCGGATGATCGGCGTGAAGGACTTCTCCGATCTGATCCCCGGCCACGGCGGCATGTTCGACCGGGCCGACAGTCTGCTCTTTGCCATTCCCACTGCATTCATCTGTCTGCACATCGCAGGTATTTACTAAGGAGAGCATATGTTTTCCAAACGTTTACTTTTGATCGTCAATCCCGTATCCGGGAAAAAAATGTTTCTACGCTATATGCCTCAGGTGGTCCGCATCTTTATGGATGCGGGCTATCTTGTGACCACCATGGTCACCGCCGCCCAGGGTGAGGCCACAGATTATGCCGCCGAGTACGCGTTGGCCCATGATCTGGTGGTATGCACCGGCGGAGACGGGACTTTGAACGAGGTGCTCACCGGCCTGGCCCGGAAGGGCCTCTCCGTCCCCGTTGGCTATATCCCCTGCGGAAGCACCAATGATTTTGCTGTTTCCCGGGGTCTGTCTTCCGACATCCTCGCCGCGGCGGAAGCCATCGCTCATGGCCGGGTCACCCGGTATGACGTGGGCCGCTTCGGGGATCACTACTTCTCCTACGTAGCCGCCTTCGGAGCCTTCTCCTGGCTGTCCTACACCACGGATCAGAACCTGAAAAACGTGCTGGGCCACACCGCCTATATTCTGGACGGCATCAAGGATCTTCCCAAGGTCAAGCCCTACCACGTCCGTATGACCGCCGACGGGACAGTCTATGAGGGCGACTATCTGTTTGGCGCGGTGTGCAACAGTACCTCCATCGCTGGAACGCTGGAACTGCCAAGAGATCGGGTGGACACCTGCGACGGTCTGTTTGAGGTGCTCCTCATTCACGAGCCCAAGACCATCATGGACCTGGAGAGCATTCTGCTGGCCGTGGCGGTGAACAAGGACTATCAGAGTCCCTACGTGGATTTCTTCCGCGCCTCCGACATCGTGATTGAAAATCCCCCCACGCTGGACTGGACCGTGGACGGCGAGTTCCCCGGCCACTATGACCGTGTGGAAGTTTCTCCCCTGCAGGGCTTCCTGAAGCTCATTTCCTGAACCATACCAGTGAAAAAGCCCCTGACGACTGTACGATCGCCAGGGGCTTTGTCTATGTACTCTTATTTCTTGAAGACCCACTTTTTCTGGATCAGATAGCTGAGGCAGAACAGCACGATCTCGATCAGCACCTTGACTCCGGTGGCCAGGATGGGCGAGGCAATGCTCAGCGCCGCCACCAGCGAGGTCAGGGCCAGCACGGAGATCAGGGTCTGAGGCACGCACACACAGTAGTACTTGCCCAGGGCTGCCCAATAGGGTTCCCTGCTGCGGAAGGCAAAGAACTTGTTCATGTGGAAGTTAAACAGAGAAGACAGGACCCTGGCAATGACCTGGGCCGCGGTAGAGGCCGCAGCCGCGGCCAGAGAACCTCCCAGGACGGTAAACAGCAGCAGGTACAGACCATTGTCCACCACCCAGGACAGGACCGCGCTGACCAGATAGCGGAAGCCCGGCCCGCTGAGCAGAAACCGGAGCATGACCCTGGCGATCCGCAGAGAATCCTTTACGGCGTTGTAATGGGAGCTGTAATCCTCCGGATCGTAAACGGTGGCGATGGGCTGCTCGGAGAAGCTGATCCCCTGCCGTTTCATCTGCAGGAGCATGTTGGTCTCGTACTCGAAGCGCTCCCCCTCGATTTCGCAGAAGAGCTCCAGATACGCCCGGGGGATGGCCCGCAGGCCGGTCTGGGTATCCGACAGGCGGATCCCGAACAGCCGGAACATCCGGGAGGTAGTCTTGTTGCCGGCCACGCTCCTGGGCGGAACTCCGGGCTGGTCAAAGTCCCGGCAGCCCAGGATCACCCGATCCTGTTCCCGCAGCATCCGCTCACCACAGGCGATGATGTCCTGGGCAAGATGCTGTCCGTCGCCGTCGATGGTGATCACACCCTCCGCCTCCGGCAGCTTGTCCAGCACGTAGCGGAAGGCCGTCTTCAGTGCCCGGCCCTTGCCCTTGTTCACGTCATGGTGCAGGACTGTGCACTGGGGATAGCCCTCTGCCTGCCGGAAAAGCTCCTGGTGGGCCTCGTCGCTGCCGTCGTCCACGATCACGATCTGCCGGAAGCCCGCCTCCACCATGCCCCGGACCACGCCCAGGAACTTGGCGTCCGGGTCCAGGGAGGGCAGGACGATCGCCAGCCGCTGCTGGCAGTTGAAGTTTTCTGACATAGGCGCCCTCGAATCATTCCCCGGGCTCGTAGTCCTCTACGCTCAGGGCACGGATGCCGGTGTTCGAGTCTACGACCAGGACTTTCATATATCTCTCCACGTTCACATAGCCCTGGGGCTGATGGGATGAGGCCGTGGCGCCGATATACAGAACATAGTTTCCGTTTCCAAGGTTCATGGTGTCGTTGAGCCAGGCGCCGCCGAATTGATACTGGGAATTGTGCTGATAGCCCACATAGCCCTCCACAGCGCCCTTCATGCGGGACTCCAGATCGCTGCCGGCGACCACATAGGGCTTGAGCTCGTTGAACAGGTAGGACATATCGGATGCGCCGGTGCTGAAGGCCAGATACCGGTCGGAGAAGGCCCAGGCAAAGTCCGTCAGGCCTTGCAGGGTCGCCTCGTCCACCGGGGGAATGAACTGAGAATCGTCCCGCTCGGGATCAATGGTCACCGGATTGCCATCTGCGTCAAAGATCTCCGGATCCACATGACCGATGATCTGATCCACCCGGTAGGTAACCTTGGTGGGCAGATTGGGAAATTCCTGATAATACTCGGCCAGCACGTCATAGGGGATCCCGGTCTCCACCAGATATTCCTCCCCCAGCTCATGGCCGTTGATGGACACGGTGTATTCCGAGGGGACCGTGATCTGGGCGCCGGTGTACAGGCCGTCGAAGTAGAATTCTTCCTTATACACCTTCCAGGGATACAGGCCGTATTCCTCCGCAAACTCCAGCTCGTCGGCCCGGGACTTGTCCTGGACCAGCGTGACCTTGCCGAACAGATTCTTCCCGCACAGCAGGTTATATACCTCGGTCTCGGAATCGCCGCCGGCGGCCCGGGTGTAGCTCAGATTGTCCCGCAGCAGCTCCCGGATGACCTCGCCGCACTCTTCGTCGGTCTGGAATTCATGGGGCATGCTGGACACCGTCTCGGCGATGCTGTCGTCCCAGAGGTTTTCCCGCAGGCGGTCCATATAAGCCTCGATCACGGGCCTGGACTGAGATCCCTCATATTCCGTGGCGTAAACCCACAGCTTGCCCCAGACCCAGAAGATCCCGTAGCCCACGGCCACCACGAACAGGATCATAAAGAACGCATAGATCGCGGAGCCGACTCCGCTTCTTTTTTTCCTTGCTTTTGCCATATCTCTCACCTCCACGCTCACTTGAACAGGAACGCGTTCGGCAGCCAACGGGATGCGCCGCTGGCCGAGGAGGGCATGTTGATGATCTCGCCCTGATAATACATCACGCTGGAGGAGCCGCCGTCCAGGTTGCAGGCGTTCACCGCGCCGTACTGGAGCATCACGTCTCTCATATCCGCGTAGGTGGCGCCCATACCGGAGGCCTGACGTCCGTCAATGACCAGCATCAGCACCGCGCCGTCCGCCCGCTGGCCGATGGAGGTCCGGGGGTTGACGCTGCTGACCAGATTCTCGTTGGGCACGCCGTTGATGATCAGCGGAGGGCTGAAGCTGACGCAGGAGACGATGTCGTTGGCCACACAGTCTTCGTAGGTGAACCAGCCCACGAACAGCACGTGGTCGGAGTTGAAGCCGGCAATGGAGCAGGCATAGCCCGGGTTGTGGCGGACCACGCCGTCATAGATGGTCAGGCCCTCGGGCTGACCGCCGGAGCCGCCGCCGCTGGGATCGAAGAAGGCGCCGCCGTTGATGCCGCCGGTGGCCCCATACTTCTCGGCAATGGAGTTGATGGTCAGTCCGCCGCCGCCGTCGCCGATAAAGCAGCGGCTGGGATCCAGAACGATCATCATCTTCCCGGAGAAGCCCCGGCCCTTGACCTCGTCGATGATGATGCCGTCGCCGTCCTCATCCACCAGACCGTAGGAATCGCTCTCCTCCTTCTCGCCGGCCAGGGACCCGATCTGGGTGTCCTGCCCGTGGATCTGGATCAGAGAGGGGTCGGAGACCGTATCCACCGTCTGCACGTCGCGGGTGGTGTACTGCTTCAACTGCTCCGTGCTCAGGAAAATATTGGGGATCCAGCGAAAGCGCCGGGTCTCCAGCATGGTCATCACGAAGGTCTCTCTCAGCGCGGGGGAGGGTCCGTCGATCAGAATATACTCCACGCCCAGTCCGGCCACGCCGAACAGGATCCCAACAGCGAGGAAGAAGCCGAAGATACGGTCGATCACCACGCCGGCCCTTCTGGCTCTGGCCCGGCGCCGGCCTCTCTTCTCCTCCCGGCTGAGCTCCTCTTTTTCTTCCTCCTGGGTTTCCTCCAGAAGCTCCATCTCTCTATCTGTCATAAAAGCACCTCAACTGTTGTTTCTATCACGATGAGCACAACTCATACTGAAGTATTTTATCATAGACCACATTTTATGACAAGCAGTATTTGCAATTTTTCGCAAAGCGCAGCGGTAGGAAGCCTTGACGGATCAAAAACAGATGCGCAGCAGGCGCGGATCGCAGAAAACCGCACTTCCCTTTCGGCCCTGGGGGCAGCTCAAGGTGAATTGCCGCCAAGCGGCAAGAGAGAGTCCCCTGGGGGATCCCCGGGCGTGGTAAAACAAGAGTTCAGAGCAAAGAACAGCGCCGCGGGAGGGGGCCTGAGCATACAAAAAAGCCCCGGGGCTTTCGCCTCAGGGCTTGGAATGCGGGGAAAAATTACTCGTTGATGCCGATAACAACGCCGGAACCGACAGTGCGGCCACCCTCACGGATAGCGAAACGCAGGCCGTTCTCAATGGCGATGGGGGTGATCAGCTCCACGTCCATGTCGACGTTGTCGCCGGGCATGCACATCTCAACGCCTTCGGGCAGGGAGATGACGCCGGTCACGTCGGTGGTACGGAAGTAGAACTGGGGA
>CADAHL010000028.1 GCA_902787755.1 Oscillospiraceae bacterium | reverse complement strand
CGCGCGGTCAACAGTCTTAACAGCAACTTTATAGGCACTGACGGCTGTCTCGCGGTTGCCTTCGGCAACAGCTGCGTCAAACTTTTTCATCATGGTCTTGAGCTCGGTCTTGTCAGCACGGTTCTTGGCTCTGAGCTGCTTGGACTTCTCGTCTCTCTTGGCAGAAGACTTAATGTTGGCCATGTTTCAACGCCACCTCCTCCTACAAAATTCTGCTAACTGAATCAGCGTTTAGAGATTATAGCAAATGTTAGGCCGGAAATCAAGCATTTTTTCACAAAAAAATCAGGTTTTTTTCTTCTTGTTGCCGGGAATACTTCTTTTGAAGCATGACCACAAGATGTTGAGGTGAAACGAATCATTTATGGTAATTTCTGGAAGAACTGATCTTGCCAGCGAATCCCTGCAGCTCTCTCTGGATCAGGCCGCCGGCGCTCGTGCCCTGCCCGGGATCCGGATGCAGCAGTCCCGGGAGGAGGGCTGTCACATCTGTAGGGTTGAGATTACCGATCCGGAGGGCTCCCGCCGATTGGGAAAGCCTCAGGGTCAGTACGTGACCCTGCAGTTTTCCACCCCGGATCCGGATACCTTTTCCCATGCCTCCCGTTTGCTGTCACGGCAGCTTCGTTCTTTTCTGCCCGCCGGTCTGCCCGATTGTGTCTGTGTGGCCGCGCTGGGCAACCCCGATATCACGCCGGACGCTCTCGGTCCTCTTGCTGCCTCTCAGATCCTGGTCACGCGGCATCTGAAGCAAAGCGGGGATCCGCTGTTTCATTCCTTCTCGTCCACCGCGCTCTGCCGGGCCGGGGTTCTGGGTCTGTCCGGACTGGAGTCCGCTCGTCAGATTTCCGCCTTCTGCAGGGAGGTGAACGCCGGTCTGGTGATCGCAGTGGATGCTCTGGCCGGCACCGATCCGGAGGGTCTCTGCCGCAGCATTCAGATCTGCGATACCGGCATCTCTCCCGGCTCCGGTGTGGGCAATGACCGGCAGGCCCTTTCCTCCACAACTCTTGGGATTCCCGTCATTGCCATTGGCGTACCCACGGTGCTGGACGCGGCCTCGCTTTCCCCGGATTCCGGCCTCCGCTCTCTTTTTGTCACTCCCCGTACCATCGACAGTGACGTTCGCTTCGCTGCCAGGGTGATCGCTTACGGCATCAATCTGGCGCTGCAGCCCCATCTGGACCTGGAACAAATCGCTTCTCTTCTTGGATAGCATGTTTCACGTGAAACATTTTGGTTGCTGTGCGCTTCCAGAAAGTTTCACGTGAAACATTGCTTTTCAAGGATGATGCTGTTATAATACTCCCGTCTTAAGTCGGTAGATCATTTTCTGGAGAGTACCATGGCTAAAATCATTGCGATTACCAATCAAAAAGGCGGCGTCGGGAAGACGACCACCTGTGTCAATCTCTGCGCCGCTCTGCATCTGAAGAACCGCCGGGTTCTACTGGTGGACTGCGACCCCCAGGGAAATGCCAGTTCCGGCATGGGTGTCAGTAAAAGTCATCGCCCCAATACCTACGATTTGCTGATTCATAACACCGAACCCTATGACTGTGTTGTTCATACCAAATACGGGGACTGCATTCCAACAGGGAAAGAACTGGCCGCCGCCTCGGTAGAGATGATTGATATTCCCCGACGGGAGTTTCTGCTGAAAAATGCCCTGATGCGCCTTTACAGCGACTACGATTACATATTTCTGGATTGTCCTCCCTCCCTGGAGTTGCTGACCGTTAATGCCCTTGCCGCTGCTGACAGCGTCCTGATCCCCATGCAGTGCGAATACTACGCCCTGGAGGGAATCGCAGACCTGATGACCAGTATCCGGATCTGCAAAAGAAAGCTCAACCGGAAGCTGGAAGTGGAAGGGATCCTTCTGACGATGTACGACGCCCGGGCCAATCTCAGCAATCAGGTAGCGGGCGAACTGCGCAAGCATCTGAATGATAAGGTCTATGAGACCGTCATTCCCCGGAGCATTCGTCTTTCCGAGGCCCCCAGTCACGGAATTCCCGGCGTTCTTTATGACAAATCCAACAAAGGAAGCAAGGCCTATATGGCTCTGGCAGAGGAGTTTCTCCGCCGCATTGAAAATTAAGGAGGGAACATGGCTGCAAAAGAGAAAAAAGCCCTCGGTACCGGACTGGATGTGCTGTTCGGCAGCGATGACTGGGATGACCAGAACTCTGAACTTCTGGTCATCCCCATAGAAAAGGTGGAGCCCCGGAAGGAGCAGCCCCGCGAGACCTTTAATCAGGAGGCTTTGGAAGAGCTTTCCGACTCCATCGCACAGTACGGTCTGATTCAACCGATCGTTGCCAGAAAATTGGAAAGCGGTTATTATCAGATCATTGCCGGCGAACGCCGCTGGCGCGCCAGCCGTATGGCTGGGCTGACAGAGGTCCCTGTTCGGGTGATTGAAGCGGACGATCGCAGGACCGCCGAGCTCGCGCTGGTGGAAAATCTGCAGCGGGAGGACCTGAATCCCATCGAAGAGGCCAAAGGCTACCGGAGCCTCATGTCAGATTACGGTCTTACCCAAGAAGAGACCGCCAGAAGCGTGGGACGCTCCCGGCCAACGGTTGCCAATGCTCTGCGACTTCTCACGCTCAGTGAACCGGTTCTTTCCCTGGTGGAATCCGGTCAGCTTTCGGCAGGTCACGCAAGGGCCCTGATTTCCCTGGAGGACCCGCTTCTTCAGAAAAGCGCAGCGGAAGAAGTGATCCGCCGGTCCTTATCCGTAAGAAAAACAGAACAGCTGGCCGCAAAACTCATTCGCGACGCTGCCAAAGCCGAAGAAAATTTGGAGGAATCCAAGCCCTATGTGGACTATGCGGCCGAGGCCGCCGCGGATCTGGAGAAAGTCCTGGGAAGAAAAGTCAGGCTGATCTCCGGACGGAAAAGCGGTCGGATCGAGCTGGAGTTCTACGATGCGGAAGACCGGGAACGCCTGATCCGCGCACTCAAATCTTTACAGTTGTAATAGGAGAATACATATGCTGGACATTCGTTTTATCAGAGAAAACCCGGAAATTGTCCGGGAAAACATCCGGAAAAAGTTTCAGGACGCCAAGCTCCCCCTGGTGGACGAGCTGTTGGAGCTGGACGAGAAAAACCGGGCTGCCATTACCGAAGCCAGTGATCTGCGCGCCCAGCGCAATCAGCTGAGCAAGGCAAACGGCCCTCTGTTCGGAAAGCTGAAAAAGGCGACGGAAGAGGAAAAGGCCGCCATCCAGGCCCAGATCGACGCCAATATGGCCAAGGTAAAGGCCAACGATCAGCGCCTGGCCGAGCTGGAGACTCTGGAAGAGGATTATGCCGCCAGGATCCACGCCATCCTGCTTCAAATTCCCAATATCATCGACCCCTCCGTCCCGATCGGTCCGGACGACAGCGCCAACGTAGAGGTAGAGCGCTTCGGCGAGCCCCTGGTGCCGGATTTTGAGATCCCCTACCACACCCAGATCATGGAGAGCTTCAACGGTGTGGATATGGACGCCGCCGGGCGGGTCTCCGGCAACGGCTTCTACTATCTCATGGGCGATATTGCCCGGCTGCACTCCGCCGTCCTGGCCTATGCCCGTGACTTTATGATCAACAAGGGCTTTATTTACTGCATTCCTCCCTTTATGATCCACGGCAACGTGGTAGAGGGCGTCATGAGTCAGACCGATATGGACGCCATGATGTACAAGATTGAAGGGGAGGACCTTTATCTGATCGGTACCTCCGAGCACTCCATGATTGGAAAATTCATCGACCAGATCCTTCCCGAGGAGACCCTGCCCCAGACTCTGACCAGCTATTCCCCCTGCTTCCGCAAGGAGAAGGGTGCCCACGGCATTGAGGAGCGAGGCGTTTACCGGATCCATCAGTTTGAGAAGCAGGAGATGATCGTGGTCTGCAAGCCCGAGGACTCCATGGCCTGGTACGAAAAAATGTGGCGCTTCTCCGTGGAGTTGTTCCGCTCTCTGGAGATCCCGGTACGTCAGCTGGAGTGCTGCTCCGGCGATCTTGCCGATCTGAAGGTCAAGTCCTGCGATATCGAAGCCTGGTCCCCCCGGCAGCAGAAGTATTTTGAGGTCTGCTCCTGCTCCAACCTGGGCGACGCCCAGGCCCGCCGTCTGAAGATTCGCGTCAAGGGCGCCGACGGCAAGATGTATCTGCCCCACACCCTGAACAATACCGTCGTCGCTCCTCCCAGAATGCTCATCGCATTTCTGGAAAATCACCTCCAGGCCGACGGCAGCGTGACCATCCCGGAGGTGCTCAGTCCGTATATGGGCGGGACGAAAGTTCTCGTACCAAATAAATAAAAAGGAGAGAAAAGCATGAAAAAGTTCTTTGAGGAGTTCAAAACCTTCATTTCCAAGGGCAATGTTCTGGATATGGCGGTCGGCGTTATCGTCGGCGGCGCATTCGGCGCCATCACCAGTTCCCTGGTGGCCAATGTGATCACCCCGCTGCTGGCCTGGATCTTCGGCACTCCCAACACCGACGCTCTGAATATCACCCTTCGTGCCGCCACTGAGACCGAAGAAGCCCTGGTTCTGGGTCTGGGCACCTTTGTCGGCGCCATCATCAACTTCCTGGTGATCGCCCTGGTTCTGTTCAGCGTCATCAAGGCCTTCAACAAGGCTCGTGAACTGGCGGAAAAGGCCGCCAAGAAGGAAGAAGAGGCCAAGGAAGAGGCTCCCGCCGAGGATCCCAAGCCCACCACCGAGGAACTGCTGGCCAGCATCCTGGATGAAATCAAGAAAAAGTAAATTTTTTTCATTTATGAAAACAGTCCGATGTTCGCATCGGGCTGTTTTTTACTCTCTTCCGAGTCTACCTTATATATATTTAATTCTCCACAAAAGCTATTGCAATCCCTATAAAGTTTTGCTATAATTGTATAGTTAGGATGAGTCTGTAAACATGAGGTGAAATCATTATGAATTCCGTCAACGACGTATGGCAGGAGGTACTCAAGCTCCTCTCTCAAACGCTGACCACCACCACCATGAACACCTGGATCTCCGCCTGCGAGCCCATCGCCATTGAGGACTGCTGCCTGGTTCTGCGCACCGACAGGGATTTTCGCCGCAAGATCATTCTCTCCCGGTACGGGAGCGCCATCAAGGCTGCTCTGGCTGAGCTGTTTTCCACAGAGTTTGAACTGCAGATTCTGGCTGAGGATGAAGAGTATCTGCCGGAGAAGGAGGAGGACACCTCCCTGCCCGAGATGGCGGGCTATACCTTCGACAACTTCATCGTCGGCAATTCCAATAAATTTGCCCATGCCGCCGCGGTGGCTGTGGCCGACAAGCCGGGACATATCTACAATCCTCTGTTCATCTACGGAAACTCCGGGCTGGGCAAGACTCACCTGCTGCGGGCCATCGGCCAGGCGATCCATGAGAGAAATCCCAATGCGAAGATTGCCTACATCAAAGGAGACGAGTTCACCATCCAGATGGTAAAGGCCATCAAGGACGGCACGGTGGAGGATTTTCACAACAAGTACCGGAACGTGGACCTGTTTCTGGTGGACGATATTCAGTTCATCGCCGGCAAGCGCTCCACCCAGGAGGAATTCTTCCACACCTTTAATAATCTCTACGAGGCAGGAAAACAGATCGTCATCACCTCCGATCGGCCGCCTCTGGATATGTCCCTGCTGGACGACCGGCTGCGCACCCGCTTTGAGGGCGGTCTGATGGCCGATATCCAGCCTCCCGATCTGGAGACCCGAATGGCCATCATCCGCAACAAGGCGGCCCAGCTGGCCCTGATTCTCTCCGACGACGCGGTGGAATACATCGCCCAGAAGATCACCGCCAACATCCGGCAGCTGGAGGGCGTCATCAAGCGCATCACCGCCTATAAGGAGATTCTGGGAGAGGTCATCACCATCGAAACGGTGAAAAACGCCATTGAAGACGTGATCCGTGACGGCACGGTGATCCCCACGCCGGATATCATTATCCGGGAGACCGCCAAATACTACTCTCTGTCGGAAGAAGATCTGAGGGGACAGAGCCGCTCCAAGAACACGGCCATGGCCCGTCAGGTTTCCATGCACCTGATGCGGGTACTGACCAACCTCTCCCTGCAGGCCATCGGTGAGGAATACGAGGGCAGAAATCACACCACGGTGCTCTCCTCGATCCGCAAGGTGGAGGATCTGATCAAAAAGGATCCCGCCATGGCGGGTGTGATCCGGGACATCACCTCCAACATCACCACCAGCACCAGCGGACACTGAGGCTTTTCCACAATTTTGGGTGTTGATAATTTGTGAATCACGGTGGAAAAAACAGAATTTTCGTTTCGCTGTTCAAATTCCCTTTTTTCTCCACATTTTTTTAAACAAAAAAAACCTAGGATTTTCAGCAGGTCCGACCGCTTTTCCACATGGTTTTCTCTAATAACTACTAAAACAAAAAGAATAGAAAGAAATATATATACTGACAGAAAAATCACGGAGGAACGACATGAAATTTGTTTGTGAAAAATATCTTCTCCAGTCCGCCTGTGCCACAGCCTCCCGGGCAGCCGCGTCCAAGAGCCCGATCCCCGCTCTGGAGGGGCTTCTGATCGAAGCCGGAGCGGACGTGAAGGTTACCGGCTACGATCTGAGAGAGGGGATCTATACCAAGCTGGGCGCCAATGTGGCAGAGCCCGGTTCGGTGATCATCGGCGCCCGTTTCCTGGGTGAGCTGCTGCGCCGTCTGCCGGACGGGAATCTGACGATGACCGCCGACGAGGGCAACAAAATCAAGGTCAAGTGCGGCCGAAGCGAGTTTAACTTCGTCGGCATCGCCGTAGAGGACTATCCCGAGATGCCGGATGTGGACGGTCTCAACCATATCACGCTGCCCCAGAAGATCCTGCGCAGTATGATCAATCAGACCCTCTTTGCCGTGGCGGACAATGATATCCGCCCCATCTACACCGGCATTCTCTTCGAGGTCCAGGAAAAGGAGCTGACTCTGGTGGCGGTTGACGGCTATCGTCTGGCCAAGCGCACGGAACAGCTGGAGGGAGCCCAGATGGAAAGCTGCAGCTTTGTGGTTCCCGGCTCCGCTCTGTCGGATATCGAAAGGATCTGCGATGACAGTGACGACCCGGTGAGCATCTCCGTTGGCAGCAAGCACATCTCCTTTACCATCGGGGAGACCGTCGTGATCTCCCGGAGACTGGAAGGCGACTTCCTCAATTATCGAAAGTCCATTCCCGACAACTTCCGCTATGAGGTGGAAGTGGATCGCGCCGAGCTGACCTCCGTCATCGATCGGGTGGCTCTCATCATCAGCGAGAAAAACTCCAATCCTGTGAGAATGCAGTTCCATGACGGCAATATCGACTGCTACTGCGTCACGCCCATCGGCAAGGCGGAGGATATCTGCACCTGCGAGGGCAGCGGCAACGATCTGGAGATCGGCTTTAACGACCGGTATCTGATGGATGCGCTGAAGGCCTCCGGCAAGGATAAGCTGCGCCTGTGCCTGAACACCGCCTCCTCCCCCTGCGTCATCAAGGCCGCGGACGGCAGCACCAGTTTCACTTATATGATCCTGCCCGTTCGTCTGCGGGCCGGGGACTGAAAAAGAAAATTACAGGCAGACTGTGAAAAAACAGAAAAAGCAATCAGCCAATGTTCATAAAAAGGTTTGATTATGGAAAAAATTAGTATTCATACGGACTTTATCAAGCTGGACGCGCTGCTGAAATACGCGGCCCTTGTGGGGACCGGGGGCGAGGCAAAGATCGCCGTTACAGAGGGTCTGGTGAAAGTCAACGACGAGGTCTGCACCCAGCGGGGGAAAAAAATATACCCCGGCGACAGGGTGAGCTTTGACCGCTTTACAATTCTGGTGGAGAAGGCATGAGAGTCGACAAGCTGGCCCTGAACGGCTTTCGAAATTACGAGTGGGAGAGCGTGGATTTCGCTCCCGGCACCAACGTGATCTCCGGAGAAAACGCCCAGGGGAAGACCAACCTGCTGGAGGCGGTGTACCTGCTGGCCACCGGGCGCAGCTTTCGTACCCGATTCGACCGGGAACTGGTAAACTTCGCCTTCAGCGAGGCGGAGCTTCTGGCGGAGATCTTCAGCCACGAGCGGCAGCAGACGGTACGGATCCGCTTTCATCCCGGCACGGCCAAAAAGATCCAGGTCAACGGCGTGAGAAAGACGGCGACGGAGCTGTCGGAGCTTCTGAACGTGGTGCTGTTCTGTCCGGACGATCTGAATCTCATCAAGGAGGGCGCCGCGGTGCGGCGCCGGATGCTGGACAACGCCATCAGCCAGATCCGCCCCAGGTATGCGGAGTTTCTGTCGGAGTTCAATCGGCTCTACGAGCATAAGACCCGGATCCTGAAGGATTGGCGGGAAAAGCCCTCCCTTCTGGAGACGCTGGACGAGTTTTCCGACGGCATGGCCCGGGCCTCGGCCCAGCTGATCCGGTATCGGGCGGCCTTTGTCTCCCGGCTGAACGAGGCGGCGCCGCCCATTCATCGGGATTTCTCCGGCAGCGGAGAGCAGCTGGAGCTGGCTTACAAGACCGTCAGCACCGTACGGGACCCCTTCGCCCCGGCCCGGGAGATCTATTACGACATCTGCGAGCATCAGGAGGCCCATCGCCAGGCGGAGCTGGACAGCGCCCAGTGTCTTACCGGCGCCCATAAGGACGACCTGGAAATCTTCATCAACGGCCGGCCGGCCCGGAGCTTTGCTTCTCAGGGCCAGACCCGTACCGCCGCCCTTTCCCTGAAGCTGGCCGAGCGGGAGATCTTTCTTCAGGAGACCGGGGAGTATCCCATTCTGCTTCTGGACGACGTGCTCTCCGAGCTGGATCAGAAGCGGCAGGAATTTGTTCTCAACCGCATCGGCGGGGGACAGACCCTGATCAGCTGCTGCGAGGACGACGACATTTCCCGCCGGACCGGCGGAAAGGTCCTTTTCGTGGAGCAGGGGAAAATCAAATGATGTTTCTACACCTGGGAAAGGGGACCATGATCCGGGAAAGCGAGATCCTTGGAATCTTTGACCTGGATATTACCTCTCAATCCCACCTGACAAGAAAATATCTGGCTATGGCGCAGGGAGCCGGGCAGGTCGTCAACGCCGCGGAGGATCTTCCGAAATCCTTCATCGTCTGTGAAAGCGGCGGAAAAACCACCCTGTATCTGAGTCAGATGGCCAGCTCCACGCTGTTAAAGCGTACCAGAAATCCCATCAATGAAGAGGAAACAAGTGAAAAGTGAAGAGATAAGGCGCCGCTGTGAAAAACGTTTCCCTCTTATCCTTTCACTTCTATGGAGGACATAAATGGCAGATCAGATCGAAAAAGTGACACAGGAATATGACGCTTCCCAGATCCAGGTGCTGGAGGGACTGGAGGCGGTGAGAAAGCGGCCGGGCATGTACATCGGCTCCACCTCCTCCTCCGGACTTCACCACCTGGTCTATGAAATTGTGGATAACTCCATCGACGAGGCTTTGGCGGGATATTGCACGGGGATCGAGGTCGTGATCGAACCCGGCGATATTATCCGGGTCAGCGACAACGGCCGCGGCATTCCCGTGGACATTCAGGAGCAGACCGGAAAATCCGCTCTGGAGGTCGTCTTCACCGTGCTGCACGCCGGCGGAAAATTCGGCGGCGGAGGCTACAAGGTCTCCGGCGGCCTGCATGGCGTAGGCGCCAGCGTGGTCAACGCCCTGTCCGAATGGCTGGAGGTCCAGGTCCAGAAGGATGGCAAGGTCTATCAGATGAAGTTTGCCCGGGGCGAGATCACGGAGGAGCTGACGGTGGTGGGCCAGGCCTACCGCACCGGAACCACCGTGCGCTTCAAGCCGGACCCGGAGATGTTTGACGACACCGTCTACGACTATGAGATCCTGCACACCCGCATGCGGGAGCAGGCCTTCCTCAATGGCGGCCTCACCATCGCCCTGTGCGATCTGCGCGGAGAGACGCCCCGGCGGGACGTGATGTGCTACGAGGGAGGCATCCGGGAATTTGTCTCCTATCTGAACAAGCACAAGAGCCCAATCCACCCCGAGGTCATCTATCTCAGCGGCTCCAAGGGCGACGCCATGGCGGAGGTGGCCCTGCAGTACAACGACGGCTACAACGAGACCCTGGTCTCCTTTGCCAACGATATCCACACCCCCGAGGGCGGCATGCATGAGACCGGCTTCAAGACGGCCCTCACCAGAGTCATCAACGCCTACGGGCAGAAGAACAACATCATCAAGGGCGACGACAAGGTCTCCGGCGAGGACGTGCGGGAAGGCATCTCCGCGGTCATCTCCGTGAAGCTGCCCGAGGCCCAGTTCGAGGGTCAGACCAAGCAGAAGCTGGGCAACGCCTATATCCGCACCCTGGTGGACAACATCGTCACCGAACAGCTGACGGTGTACTTTGAGGAGCATCCCCTGGCCGCCAAGGCCATTCTGGAGAAAGCCATGATGGCCAACCGGGCCCGGGAGGCCGCCCGGAAGGCCAGAGAGTCCGTCCGGCGGAAGACCGGGCTGGAGAGCGGCCAGATGCCCGACAAGCTCCAGGACTGCAACGAGCGGGATCCCTCCCTGTGCGAGATCTACATCGTGGAGGGCGACTCCGCCGCGGGCTCTGCCATCCAGGGCCGGGACAGCCGCTTCCAGGCCATTCTGGCCATGTGGGGCAAGATGCTCAACGTGGAGAAGGCCCGGGCGGACAAAATCTACGGCAACGATAAGCTCTATCCTCTGATCGTGGCCCTGGGCGCCGGCATCGGGGACGAGTTTAACATCGAAAAGCTGCGCTATCACAAGATCATCATCATGGCCGATGCCGATGTGGACGGCAGCCACATCCGTACCCTGCTGCTGACCTTCTTCTTCCGCTATATGCGCCCGCTCATCGAGAAGGGCTATGTGTACTCCGCGGTGCCGCCGCTGTACAAGCTGCAGCGGGGCAAACAGCAGCGGGTGGCCTATTCCGACGAGCAGCGGGACCGGATCAGCGCCGAGATGCGGGGCGACAATCCCAACGTGAAGGTGGATATCAGCCGCTTCAAAGGTCTGGGAGAGATGGACCCCCACGAGCTGTGGGAGACCACCATGGATCCGGAGCAGCGCTCTCTCCGCCGCATCACCCTGGGCGACGCCATCCTGGCCGACCAGGTCTTCACCGTCCTCATGGGCGAAGAGGTGGAGCCCCGCCGGGACTGGATCGAGGAAAACGCCAAATACGTGGTGAATTTGGATATTTAATACCCGCATAGCCCCCTTGCCTAAAGGGGGGTGGACGAGCGAAGCGAGGCCGGGGGGATACGAGAATCATCCTCCACTTGTCTGAGGGCAGAAGCCCAAAGCCCCCACTTACCCATGATGGGCACAAAGGCAAGGAGCCTATAAGGAAAAGTCCCCCAGTCCGGCTGACGCCGGACAGCCCCCCTGCCGGGGGCCTATAAGGAAGGAAATATTGGAAGATGGCACATAAAAGAGACTACAAGCCCGAAGATATCGCGTTTCCCAATCAGGTGATCACCGAGTCGGAGCTGGTCAGCGAGATGCAGACCAGCTATATCGACTACGCCATGTCCGTCATCGTGGGCCGGGCCCTGCCCGACGTGCGGGACGGTCTGAAGCCGGTGCACCGCCGCATTCTCTATACCATGTACGAGGGTGGCCTGACCTCAGACAAGCCCTTTAAAAAGTCCGCCACCTGCGTAGGCGACGTGTTGGGTCACTACCATCCCCACGGCGACGCCTCCGTGTACGACGCCATGGTGCGTCTGGCTCAGGACTTCTCCATGCGCTACATGCTGGTGGACGGCCACGGCAACTTCGGCTCCGTGGACGGCGATCCCCCGGCGGCCTATCGTTATACCGAGGCCCGGCTCTCCAAAATCTCCAACGAGATGCTGCGGGATATCGACAAGGAGACCGTGGACTGGGATCCCAACTTCGATGAAAGCCGGAAGGAGCCCCGGGTGCTCCCCTCCCGCTTCCCCAACCTGCTGGTCAACGGCTCCAGCGGCATCGCCGTGGGCATGGCCACCAACATCCCGCCCCACAATCTGACCGAGGTCATCAACGCCTGCGTCTGTGTGCTGGAAAATCCCGAGGCCACTCTGGCCGACCTGATGCAGCACATCACCGGGCCGGACTTCCCCACCAGGGGCATCATCATGGGCCGCAGCGGCATCCGCCAGGCCTACGCCACCGGCCGGGGCAAGATCATCGTCCGGGCCCGGGCGGAGTTTGAGGAGCACGGTCAGAACCGCACCCGCATCATCGTCACCGAGCTTCCCTATCAGGTGAACAAGAGGGCCCTGATCCGGGCCATTGCCGATCAGGTCCACGAGAAGCGCCTGGAGGGTATCTCCGATCTGCGGGACGAGACGGACCGCAACGGCATGCGCATCGTTATTGAACTGAAGAAGGACGCCAATCCCCAGGTGGTGCTGAACCGGCTCTATGCCCAGACGGCGCTTCAGTCCAGCTTCTCCATCAATATGCTGGCCCTGGTGAACAACCAGACCCAGCCCAAGATCCTGTCCCTGCGGCACATTCTGGACGAGTATCTTAGCTTCCAGGAGGAGGTCATCGTCCGGCGCACCCGCTACGATCTGCGCAAAGCCGAGGAGCGGGCCCATTTGTTGGAGGGTCTGCTGATCGCCCAGGACAATATCGACGAGGTCATCCATATCATCCGCAACAGCTACGACAACGCCAAGCAGAATCTGATGGAGCGCTTCGGCCTGGACGACGTACAGGCTCAGGCCATCTGCGACATGCGGCTCATTGCCCTGCAGGGTCTGAACCGGGAAAAGCTGGAGCAGGAGTACCGGGAGCTGGAGGCAAAGATCCAGTACTTCAAGGAACTGCTGGCCGACCCCGAGAAGATCAAGGGCGTGCTGAAGGACGAGCTGATCGCTCTCCGGGACAAGTACGGCGACGCCCGCAAGACCGAGATCCAGGACCTGGTGGACGAGATCGATATCGAGGATCTGATCGAGGAGGAGCAGTGTGTCTTCACCCTGACCCACGGCGGCTATATCAAGCGTCTGCCGGTGAGCGAGTACCGCTCCCAGGGCCGCGGCGGCAAGGGCGTCCGGGCCATGGCCACCAAGGAGGAGGACTATGTGGAGACGGTGTTCACCGCGTCCACCCATGACAACATTCTCTTCTTTACCAACCTTGGCCGGGTCTACCTGAAGAAGGGCTACAACATCCCCGAGGCGGGCCGGACCGCCCGGGGCACCAACATCGTCAACATTCTCCAGATCGACGCCGGCGAGAAGGTCAGCGCCATGATCCGGGGCCGGGGCCTGGAGGAGGACAAGTATCTGTTCTTCGTCACCCGCAAGGGCACCGTCAAGCGCATCACCCAGGCCGCCCTGCGGAACATCCGCTCCAGCGGCATCCGGGCTCTGAAGCTGGACGAGGGGGACGAGCTCATCACCGTTCTGCCCACCGACGGCAGCGAGAAGATCCTGATCGCCAGCCACGACGGTATGGCCGTCTGCTTCGAGGAGAGCGACGTGCGGCCCATGGGCCGTGACGCCGTAGGCGTCCGGGGCATCCGCCTGAGAGAGGGCGACTACGTGATCGGCGCCGACGCCTCCGGTGCGGGCGACACGCTTCTGACCATCACCGAGAACGGCTACGGCAAGCGCACCCGGATCGAGGAATACAGCGTCCATGGCCGGGGCGGTCTGGGCCTGAAGAACTACAACATCAACGACAAGACCGGTTCCGTGGCTTCGGCCAGACTGGTGAAGGCCGAGGACGACGTTCTCCTCATCACCGACGACGCCACCATCATCCGCCTGGCCGCGGAGAATATCAGTCTGATGGGCCGGGCCACCCAGGGCGTTCGGGTCATGCGGCCCACCCCCGGCAGCCGGGTCATCGACATGGAGAAGACCGAACGGGAGAGTGCGGAGGATTCCGAAAAGCCGGCTGAGGAATAAGGCGGGAGTCTGAGAAGCGTGTTCGATCCCAAAGCCGGGAAAAAGAAGCAAGAGGCAGGCCATCGCATCCAAAGGAGGGAATCGTATGGCAGTCCAGCAGAAGAACAACGGAAAAAACAAGAAAAGCAGCGGTTTTGGATTCTTTTGGATCTTTTTGCTCGTGGTCCTTCTTCCCAAGCTCTTTGAGCTGATGGAAGACGGAGACCTGGAGTTTGCGTTTCAGCGCTTTTTCTCCCGGCTGCGTTACTGGGCCATGAGAAACGGTCTGCCCACCGAGCTGCCGATGATCCTGATGTCGGTGGCGGTGGTCGTGGTGGTGTTCGTGATCGTGGTCGCAACAAGCTCCGCGAAGAAAAAGCGGGAGGAGAGACCCGTTACCCGGTCCGGCCGCACCAGCGCCGCCGTTCAGCGTCCGGATCCCCGGACCCGGAGCTTCTCCGAGCCGGATCCCTACTGCGTGGTCTGTGACCACACCGGCGAGGATCACTTCCAGCGGGACAAGGCCCAGCGCCTGAGACAGCTGGACGACTGGCTGAAGATCGGCCTCATCGATCGGGAGGAATACCGCATCCTCCACGACCGCTTCGAGCGGGGGATCTGATCATTCGCGCTGCGGAGATCCGACCATGCCTCCCCTTGCCTAAAGGGGGGTGCCCCGAAGGGGCGGAGGGCTTGTCTGCCATGGAGAGAAAAAATAACAGCAGTCTTGTCCCCTTTGCCAGAAAGCTGCGAAAAGAAATGACGAAAGAAGAAAGGCATTTGTGGTATGACTTTCTTCGTCAGTATCCGGTTCGCTTCTATCGTCAAAAAATATTGGGGCACTATATTGCTGATTTTTACTGCGCCAAGGCCAAATTGGTGGTGGAGCTGGACGGTTCTCAGCACTATGAGGAGAGCGAACAGATTTATGATTCCATCAGAAGTTCCTTTCTTGAAAATTACGACCTGCTTGTTTTGCGAATTCCCAACAATGCAGTGAATCAAAACTTTGAAGGCGTCTGCACCTATATCGATTCGGTTGTGGAGCGGCGTGCCGGAACGTCCTGTACCGCAGAGGCGGAATCCCAGAGCCTCCCCTTACACAGGGGAGCCTATAAGGAAAATGGATATGAAAACAGTAGAGCTATACACCGACGGGGCCTGCAGCGGCAATCCCGGTCCCGGCGGCTGGGCGGCGATCCTGCGCTACAAGGGTACGGAGCGGGAACTCTCCGGCGGCGAGGCGCAGACCACCAACAACCGCATGGAGCTCACGGCGGTGATCCAGGGCCTGCTGGCCCTGAAGGAGAGCTGTACCGTGGAGCTGTACTCCGACTCCAAGTACGTCATCGACGCGCTGGAGAAGGGCTGGGCCTGGGGCTGGCGGAAAAAGGGCTGGATCAAGTCCGACAAGAAGCCCGCTTTGAATCCGGATCTGTGGGCCATGCTCCTGGACCTGACAAGACAGCATGAGATGCGTTATCACTGGGTCAAGGGCCACGCCGAAAACGAATACAACAACCGCTGCGACGCGCTGGCGGTGTCCGAACGAGAAAAGTTTGCCTGATCAAAACGCTTGAGGCGATCCTATGGATTACAGTCAACACCCGCTGAAAACCTTCATTACTTACATTTCCCGGCAGAAGAAGCTGTTCTGGATCGACATGATCTGCGCCACTTTGGTGGCGGTGATCGATTTGGTGTTTCCGTATGTGTCACGCCTGTCCATGAGCAGACTCCTGCCGGAAAAGCTGTTTGCCACCTTCTTTGCGGTCATGGGCATCATGATCCTGGCCTACGTGATCAAGGCGGGCCTGTATTATGTGATCACCGTGCTGGGCCACAAGATGGGCGTTCTCACCGAGGCGGATATGCGCCGGGATCTGTTCACCCACATGCAGGAGCTCAGCTGCGGCTTTTATGACAAGAACCGCACCGGCGTGCTGCTCAGCCGGGTGACCAGCGACCTGTTTGAGGTGACGGAGCTGGCCCACCACGGCCCGGAGAATGTGATCATCTGCAGCCTGACCATTCTGGGCGCCCTGATCGTCATGTTCACCATGCGCTGGGAGCTGGCGCTGGTGCTGAGCGTGGTGCTGCCGCTGAGCCTGTGGTTCACCATCTCCCAGCGCAGGCGCATGAAGACCGCCAACATCGAGGTCAAGCGCAAGACCGCCCAGATCACCGCCGCCATCGAGTCCAGCATCTCCGGCGTGCGCACCTCCAAGGCCTTCGCCAACGAGGATCTGGAGGCGGGCAAATTCGACGAGGCCAACGCCGTTTTCAAGGGCGCCAAGGTGGAATACTACCGCAGCATGGGTCTGTACATGAGCGGCATGGAGTTTACCACCGGGGTCATGCAGGTGCTGGTCATCACCGTGGGCGGCCTGCTCATCATGGCCGGGCGGATGGACTATGTGGATCTGGTGACCTTTACCCTGTACGTTTCCACCTTTGTCTCGCCCCTGCGCAAGCTCGTCATGTTTGCCGAGCAGTACATGCAGGGCTCCGCGGGCTTCAGCCGTTTTCTGGAGATCATGCGCACCGAGCCGGAGATCCGGGACAAGCCGGACGCCATCGAGCTGGGCAGCATCCAGGGCCGGGTGGATCTGAACGACGTGAGCTTCCACTATGACAACGGCGTGCCGGTGCTCAGCCACATCGACCTGCACATCCCCGCCGGCGGCTGCTACGCGGTGGTAGGCCCCTCCGGCGGCGGCAAGACCACCATGTGCCAGCTGATCCCCCGCTTCTACGACGTGTGCGGCGGCAGCATCACCGTGGACGGCACGGATATCCGGGACGTGACCCAAAAGAGCCTGCGCCGGAACATCGGCATTCTCCAGCAGGACGTGTTCATGTTTGCCGGCACCATCCGGGAGAATATCCGCTACGGCAAGCCCGACGCCACGGACGAGGAGATCGTGGAGGCGGCGAAGCTGGCCGAGATCCACGAGGAGATCATGGCCCTGCCCGAGGGCTACGACAGCTATATCGGGGAGCGGGGCGTGATGCTCTCCGGCGGCCAGAAGCAGCGGATCTCCATCGCCCGGGTCTTTCTGAAAAACCCCAAGGTGCTGATCCTGGACGAGGCCACCTCCGCCCTGGATACCGTCACCGAGCAGCGGATCCAGGCGGCCCTGGACAAGCTCAGCGTGGGCCGGACCAGCATCATCATCGCCCATCGCCTGTCTACCGTCCGCCATGCCGACTGCATCGCCGTGGTGGAGGGGGAGCACATCATCGAACTGGGCAGCCACAGAGAGCTGATGGAGAAAAACGGCGCCTATGCCGCTCTCTGCCGGGCTCAGCAACTATCGGATGGAGGAGAAATATGCTGAAATTACGGAAAGCCAGCCATCGGGAGCTGGAGCGCTATTATAGTCTGTTCGATATGGATTTTGACCGGCGGGAGCTGCTGCCCAAGCTGGCCATCCACAAGGCCATGCTCCGGGGCGACATGGAGCTGCTGCTCATTTACGACGAGGACAGCGAAATCGTGGTGGCCTATGCCCTGAGCTTCTGCCGCAGCGTGTACGGCTACGTGCTGCTCAAGTATTTCGGGGTGCTGCCCTGGTTCCGGGAAAAGGGCATGGGCGTGCAGGCCATGCGCCTGCTGCATCGGTACTACGCCGACCGGCAGGGGATCCTGGCGGAGCTGACGGTCTTCGATCCCGAGGACGAGGGCCAGACCATGAAGAAGCTGCAGAAATTCTTCGGCCGCTTCGGCTATGAGCCCCTGCCCTGCCGCTATACCATCGGCGGCGCGCCGGTGGAGCTGCGTCTGAAGCAGATCAAGGGACGGACCGATCTGAGCCCGGTGATCCATCGGGTGATCTACGACTTCTACGACCGCTGCCTGGGTCCTGTGGCCCAGGAGAAGATGCTGGATATTCGCCCGGCGGAGACAGAGGAATGAGCGCCCCCTTTGCCGTCCTCTTCGATATGGACGGGGTGATTTTCGATTCCGAGCGGATGCTCCGGGACTGCTGGATCGCCATCGCCCACCGGGAGGGCCTGGAGGGCATGGGTGAGGTCTACAGCCTGTGCATCGGTGTGAACCAGCGCGCCTCGGACGAAATTCTGCGCCGGGCCTACGGAGAAGCCTTTCCGGTGGAGCGGTTCAAAAAAGAGGCGGTGGGTCTGTTCCATGAGAGGATCAGGGCGGAGGGCCTGCCGGTGAAGCCCGGCGCCCGGGAGATCCTGGGGGCCCTGAAGGAGCGGGCCGTTCCCCTGGCCCTGGCCTCCTCCACCGATCAGGGCCCGGTCCGGCGGGAGCTTTCGGAGGCCGGCCTGCTGGAGTTTTTCGACGTGCTGGTCACCGGAGACATGGTGAAAAACAGCAAGCCCCACCCGGAGATCTTTCTCACCGCGGCGGAGCTTCTGGGCGTAAAGCCCGGGGACTGCTTTGTGATCGAGGACAGCTACAACGGCGTCCGGGCGGCCGCGGCCGCCGGGATGCGGCCCATCATGGTGCCGGATCTGCTGGAGCCGGACGGGGAGATGCGCGCTTTGGCCGAGGTCATTCTGCCGGATCTGCAGGCGGCGCTCCGGTATCTGAAAACGCAAAACTGAAAAAGAAGCACCGCGAGAAAAAGTCGCGGTGCTTCTTTTGCCTGAAAATTTACTTGGTGCCGAAGATCCGGTCGCCGGCGTCGCCCAGACCGGGAACGATGTAGCCGTGATCGTTCAGGTGATCGTCCAGGGCGGCCACGTAGATGTCCACGTCGGGGTGATCCTCCTGCATCTTCTGCACGCCCTCGGGGGCGCCGATGATGCTCATGAGCTTGATGTGCTTGACGCCGGTCTCCTTCAGGAAACGGATGGCAGCGGAGGCGGAGCCGCCGGTGGCCAGCATGGGATCGACCACGATCACGTCACGCTCTTCGATATCGGGGGGCATTTTGTAGTAGTACTTGACCGGCTCCAGGGTCTCGGGGTCCCGGAACAGACCAATATGACCGACCTTCACGTTGGGCATCATGCTCACCATGCCGTCCACCATACCCAGACCGGCACGGAGGATGGGAACCACAGCCAGCTTCTTGCCGGCGATCCGATGGCACTTGGCCATGGCCACGGGGGTCTCCACGTCCACCTCTTCCAGAGGCAGGTCGCGGGTGGCCTCGAAGCACATCAGCATGGCGATCTCAGAGATCAGTTCCCGGAAGACCTTGACGCTGGTGCTCTTGTCCCGCAGGATGGACAGCTTGTGCTGGATCAGGGGATGGTCGAATACGCATACTTTGCTCATGTTTCTTTCTCCTTTATCTGAATTGAAGGATTCCCGTTTTCAATCTGTCCCGCACAGCGGGACCCTGTAACTCTTCACTCTTCACTTTTCGCTCTTCATTTTCTCCTGCCGCTCCCGCTCGGCCTGACTCAGGCGCAGATACACGGGCAGCAGACTGTCGGCGTTGCCGGGGGTCTTGTCCGCGGCCGCCATGGCCACGCCCCAGGCGCTCTGCCAGAGCAGATTCTCCGGCGCGACCTCGCAGGGGACGCTGTTTGCTTCAAAATAACGCCGGGCCAGCTCGGCTCCGTCGCCGACCAGGAAGGCCGGGCGGTCCAGAGCCTTCAGCTCCTCCGCCAGATCGGCCAGGGCGATGGGCCGGTCCTCCGTCAGACGGACGGGCCTGCCCTCCCGGATCTCGAACAGGGCGTTGTAGACCTGGCTGCGCCGGGCGTCCATCACCGGGCAGACAAGACCGCCCTTTGCCAGACCGTGCCAGGCCATGGCCTCCAGAGTGCTCACACCCACACAGGGCTTTTCGGCGGCCCAGGCCAGACCCTTCACGGTGGAGACCCCGATGCGAACCCCGGTAAAGGAGCCGGGACCGTGGGCCACCGCCAGAAGATCCAGGTCCTTCAGGCTGGTTTCCGTGTTTTTCAGCATATCCTCCGCCATGGGCAGCAGGGTCCGACTGTGGGTCAGGCCGCTGCACTGGCTGTACTGACTGATCAGCTTTCCGTCCCGTACCAGGGCCACGGACGCGGCCTTGGCCGAGGATTCAAAGGCCAGGATCAGCATAGCTCCGCCCCCTCAATGGTGATTTTCCGACGGGTGTCGCCCAACTTTTCGATGCGCACCACGATCTCGTCGCCGTAGAAGGCGTCCTCCACCTTCTCGCTCCACTCCACCGCGCACACCGCGCCCCGGCTCAGATAGTCCTCCCAGCCGATGTCGAACAGCTCGTCGGCGCCGGACAGGCGGTACATGTCGAAGTGGATCAGCTCCCGCTCACCCAGGTACTCGTTGACGATGGTGAAGGTGGGACTGGAGACCCGGCAGTTCAGACCCAGGCCCCGGGCCATGCCCCGGACAAAGGCGGTCTTCCCGGCGCCCAGATCCCCGTACATGGCCACCACCGCGCCGCCCTTCAGGGTCTGCGCCAGTCGGAAGCCCAGCTCCTCGGTCTCCTGTTCGCTTGTGGAAAAAAACTCCGCCATATCCGTTTCCTGCCATCGTTTACAGTTTTTCAACATTCTTGCGGTATTATACCACCGTTGACCCTGTTGCGTAAAGAGATAATCTGTGATAAAATACATTCCCGGCACAGATGGATTTTTGTCGGGAATCTCCCAAGGATATCCAAATCTCCGGGAAAGGAGAAAATCCGTGATCAAACGATTACAGCCATATATTCGTCAGTTTTTTCAGCGGGCGGACATTTTTCTTCTGGTGATCTGCCTGATCTGCGCCGTGTTCGGCACGGTGATGATCCACAAGGCCTCCTCCAGTATGGTGGCCGCGGGCTGGGAGATGGACACCAACAAGCAGGTCATTGTGCAGATCCTGTCCATTTTTCTGGGCATCGGCGCCTTTGTGGTGCTGACCATCTATGACGCGGACCTGATCGCCAAGAACCGGATGGCGCTGCTGATCATCATCGCCCTGCTGCTGGCGGCCCTGGCCGTGCTGGGCCAGGACGACGGCACCGGCAACAAGGCCTGGATCCGCTTTGCCGGCATCGGGATCCAGCCCTCGGAGATCATCAAGGTCATCTATATCATCCTGGCCGCCGGGCAGATGACCCGGCTCAAGGAGCAGAACACCATCAACAACGTGTCTGCGGTGGCCCAGATGGCCGGCCTGTTCCTGCTGATCTTCGGCGGTGTGGTGGTGGTCTCCTCGGACCTGGGCAGTGCCTCCATTATCCTGTGCATTTTTCTGACCATGTTCTTTGCCCTGGGGGTGAAGCTGTACTGGTTCGCCCTGGGCGGAGCGGGCATCGCCGCGGTGGTGCCGCTGCTGTGGAACCACTTCCTCAAGCCCTATCAGAAGAACCGTCTGCTGGCGCCCTACGACCCCAGCATCGACCCGAAGAACGACGGCATCAACTGGCAGACCTACCAGAGCAAGGTCACCCTGGCCTCCGGCCGGGTCACCGGTGTGGACTCGGAGCACCGTCTTACCGCCTTCACCGGAAAACATACGGACTTCATTTTCTCCTGCATCGGCGAGGAGCTGGGCATGATCGGCTGCATCATTGTGGTGCTGCTGCTGGTGATCATCATCATCCACTGCGCCCGGGTGGGCCTGAAGTCCGGCAGGACCTTCGATATGCTGCTGTGCATCGGCGTGGCCTCCGCCGTGGCCTTCCAGACCTTCATCAACATCGGCATGTGCATCGGCATCACTCCGGTCATCGGCATCACGCTGCCCTTCTTCAGCTACGGAGGCTCGTCCATGATGACCATGCTGGCGGCCATGGGCCTGGTCTCAGGCGTCAAGTATAAGCAAAAGCCCAGGCTGTTTTCCATGATGTGACAAAAGACCTGACCGGGCGGTCAGGTCTTTTTCATCACAGGGTAAAGATCGAGTCGTCGTTCTCGATCCAGTCGGATACGGGGATGGTGCGGTATTCGGTCTGGCTCACCCGGATCACCACCCGGTCGATGCCGGCGTTGATGATCTGGCGCTTGCACATGGAGCAGGACATGGCGTCGGAGAGCAACTCGTTGGTCTTGGCGTCCCGGCCCACCAGATAGATGGTGGCGCCGATCATATCCCGCCTGGGGGCGGAAATGATGGCGTTGGCCTCGGCGTGGACGCTGCGGCACAGCTCATAGCGCTCGCCGGAGGGGATGTGCAGGCTCTCCCGCATACAGTAGCCCAGGTCCGAGCAGTTGCGGCGGCCCCGTGGGGCGCCGTTGTAGCCGGTGGAGATGATCTCGTCGTTGCGCACGATGATGGCGCCGTACTTGCGCCTGAGGCAGGTAGAGCGCTCCAGCACCGAGTCCGCGATATCCAGATAATAATTCTGCTTGCTGGTCCGATTGTCCATTCCCGGTTCCTCCCCGGCGTTTCCGCCTTTTTTCTCATCATAATACGAAATCAGCGTAAACGCAACGAATTTTTCCGTTTTTCTCATTTCCTGCAATACTCAAAGAATTGGTAGCTTTTTTACGATAATTGTGTTATACTTTCGCCATGAACAGAAATTATCAGAAAGAACTGGATCGGATCATACAGAAACGGGGCAAAACCGTGCCCCGGGTGCTGCTGCACGCCTGCTGCGGCGTATGCTCCAGCGCGGTTCTGGAGTACCTGACCCAATACTTCGACGTGACCATCCTGTGGTACAATCCCAATCTCTACCCCCAGGCGGAGTTTGACCGCCGCTTCCAGGCCCAGGTGGAGATCATCGAGAAGATGGGTCTGACCGAGCAGGTGAATATCCTGGCCGAGCCCTGGAAGCACGAGGACTATCTCAAACGGGTGAAGGACCTGGAGAACGAGCCGGAGGGCGGCGATCGGTGCACCGAGTGCTTCCGCCTGCGCCTGATGGAGGCAGCCAGGCTCTGCAAGCACTACGGCTACGACTATTTCTGCACCACTTTGACTCTGTCCCGACACAAGGATGCCGTGCGCATCAACGCTCTGGGCGAGGAGATCGGAAAGGCCTTCGGCGTTGCCTGGCTGCCCTCGGATTTCAAGAAGCAGGGCCGGGAGATGCGCTCCCGGGACCTGGCCAACCAGTATGGCATCTATCAGCAGCTCTACTGCGGCTGCGAATACTCCCTGCACAAGCGGGAGGAAAAAGAGACGGAATGAGCCGGCCGCCGAGCCGTCTTCCGCATAAACTGTACAAAAGCTGGTTTCCACACCCAGCTTTGCCCGATGGGCGAAACAAAAAATGGAAGCCGGGCTGCGGCTTTTGTTCTGCTGTTTCCTCCATGGGCGAACAATAAAATGGAGGATAACGCAAGCATGAACAAGCAAAAACCCGGCAAAGTCTTCACCCTGGCCGTCCTGGCCGTCATCGCCGCCGCCTACGCGGCCCTCACCATTGTTTTGGCTCCCATCAGCTACGGGCCGGTCCAGTTCCGGGTCAGTGAGGCGCTCACCGTGCTGCCCTTCCTGATGCCCGGCACCGTATGGGGCATTTTTGTGGGCTGCATCCTGGCCAATCTCTATACCGGCAGCGTGCTGGATATCGTTTTCGGCTCTCTGGCTACGCTTCTGGCCGGTCTGCTCACCGCCTGGTTCGGCAAAAAGGGCAATACGGTGAAGAACCGGCTGCTGGGCTGCCTGATGCCGGTGCTCTTTAACGCCGTTATCGTCGGCGCGGTCCTTACCTGGGGCTATCAGCTCCAGGAGTTCCCGGAGAACGCGCTGGCCTCCTTCGGGTTCAACGCCCTGACCGTGGGCCTGGGCGAGGCGGGTGTGCTGTATCTGATCGGCTATACCCTGTTGAGCCAGCTGCCGAAGATCAAGGTCATCCGCGAGTTTATCGAACGTATCAACAAAACATGATCCCCGCCTGGCGGGGTGAAAGGAGCGTATTCCATGCGTGTCCGGAAAGCGATCATCCCTGCGGCGGGTCTCGGCACCCGTCTTCTGCCCAACACCAAGAGCATCCCCAAGGAGATGCTGCCTCTGGTGGACAAGCCTGTGATCCAGTACATTGTGGAGGAGGCTGTGGCCGCCGGCGTGGAGCAGATCCTGATCATCACCAACCGGGGCAAAAATCCCATCGAGGACTACTTCGACTACGCGCCTGACCTGGAGGAGCGGCTCCTGCGGGACGGCAAGGAGAAGGAGGCCGCCACGGTCCGGAAGGTAGCGGACATGGCGGACGTGTTCTTCCTGCGCCAGAAGGAGACCAAGGGCCTGGGCCACGCCATCTGGCGGGCCAAGAGCTTCGTGGGCGACGAGCCCTTCGGCGTGCTGCTGGGCGATGATATCATGCTCAGCGAAAAGCCCGTGCTCAAGCAGCTTGTGGAGGCTGCGGAGGCCAACGAGTGCAGCGCTATCGCCGTGCGTCAGGTCCCGGACGAGCTGATCGTCAAGTACTCCTCCGTCAAGCTGGAGGAGCAGCTGAGCCCCCGGGTCTACCGCATCAGCGACATGAACGAGAAGCCCACCCTGGAGGAAAAGCTGTCCCAGTTCGCCATCCTGGGCCGCTACGTGCTCACCCCCGGGATCTTCGATATCCTGGAGCACACTGCCCCCGGCCGGAACAATGAGATCCAGCTGACCGACGGCATGAAGGAGCTGGTCCGGCATGAACCCATGTGCGCCGTGGACTTTGAGGGCCGCCGCTACGATACCGGCAATCTGAAGGGCTATCTGGAGTCCATCATCGACTTTGCCCTGAAGAATGAGGAGGCCGGGGAGTGGCTGCGCCAGTTCATTCTCGACAAGGCGGAGCTGCTGAAGAGAGAAGGGTAAGAGACCCCTTGACTTTTCCCGGTTTTGGGGCTACAATCATTGCGTCAACTGAATATTGGGAGCTGGGTAGTGTCCCGGCTGAGAGAGGAGCAGCAAAATGCTCTGAAACCATGGAACCTGATCCGGGTAATGCCGGCGTAGGAAAAAGGCTTTTATGCGTAAGTTTACCGCAGGTTCGTTTTGAGCCTGCGGTTTTATTTTTGGGAGGTATCATAATGAAAAAGAATCTCACCCTTCGCGCCCTGACGGAAGGCGCCATCTTCGTGGCGGCCGCCCAGGTGCTCAGCTATCTGAAGCTCTTCGAGCTGCCCCAGGGCGGCTCCATCACCCTGTCGATGCTGCCCATCTTCGTCTACTGCGTCCGCTGGGGCTTTGGTCCGGGCATGCTGGCCAGCTTCGTGTTCAGCCTGCTGCAGCTGTTGCTGGACGGCGCCTACGCCTGGGGCTGGCAGTCCATGCTGGGCGACTACATCTTCGCTTTCACCGCTCTGGGTCTGGCGGGCCTGTTCCACAAGCAGAAATACGGCCTGTTCACCGGCACCGTGGTTGGTTCTCTGGCCCGCTTCCTGGTCCACTATCTGGTGGGCGTGTGGGTCTGGGGCGAGTACATGCCCGAGAGCTTCTTCGGCATGACCATGACCACCCCCTGGTTCTACTCCTTCCTGTATAACGGCAGCTACATGGTCATCGACATGATCCTCTGCCTGGTGGTGGCGGCCCTTCTCTACAAGCCCCTGGGCAAGTATCTGAGAGGCGAGGACTTGCAGAAATAACGAGCCGCCAGGCCCGAGGGGCCGGCCCAATTCGGAATTCGGAGTTCGGAGTTCGGAATGATCGCAGGACCGGTGCGCCGCCTCCCCCTCGGGGGGAGGTGCCCGAAGGGCGGAAGGGGCTGCGCTCCGCCCCTGCAATCCCGCGACTGGCGATTCACGAGCGACCAAGCACTTTTTTGTTGACAGAATCGGCTTTTATACGGTATAATACCCAATCGACGGCCTTTGCCGTCGATTGGGTCCTTTTATGGTCAACTACTTCGTTTTTGCTCCGGCGGAAACGATGTTGAGTATTCATGACCGGGCGGAGAAAGCGCCGGTCAAAGAAAGGAGTGAAAGAGCACGGCTTCCGCAAGAGAATGAAGACCGCCAACGGCCGCAAGGTCCTCGCCCGCCGCAGAGCCAAGGGCAGAGCCAAGCTCAGCTACTGATCCCATCGCGCCCATGTTGAGAGTCTGTGGGTCCTTACAACAGTAAACCGTTTTTTCAGGGAGGAGCGATCCTCCCTTAAGGTGTTTGGAGAGATTTTTCCTTGAATCAGCGCTATACCTTAAAAAAGAACAGCGACTTCCGGCGCCTCTACGCCAAGGGGAAGACCGCGGTGAACTCCTATATGGTAGTCTACTGCCGGCGCAACCGCTGCGGGGAAAACCGGCTGGGCTATACCGTGTCCACCAAGCTGGGACACGCCGTGGCCCGCAACCGGGTCCGCCGCCGCCTGCGGGAGATCGTGCGTCTGAACGCGCCCGCCATGAAAAAGGGCTGGGATCTGGTGATCGTGGCCCGGATGCGGGCTGTGGACGCGGAGTACCGCAAGCTCAACGCCGCCTTTCTCAAATGTGTCGGAGAGTTGGATCTGCTGGAGGAGACGCCGTGAAAAAGCTGCTGATCGCCCTGATCCGTTTTTATCAGCGCCGCATCTCTCCCCTGCGCCAGCCCTGCTGTCGGTTTATGCCCACCTGCTCCCAATACGCGCTCCAGGCCATCGAAAAGTACGGCGCCCTGAAGGGCGGCTGGCTGGCCCTGAAGCGCCTGTGCTGCTGCCACCCGTTCTACCACGGAAAGCGCGGCATCTACGATCCCGTGCCCTGACGAGGGCACAAAGCAAAAGAATAACTTTGAGGAGTATGCTATGTCATTCGGGGAAATCATTACCTGGCCCTTTGCCAAGCTCATGGTCTGGCTCTATGGCCTGACCGGCAATTACGGGCTTTCCCTCATCCTCTTCGCTCTGGTCGTGAACCTGGTCCTGACCCCCTTCATGGCCAAGAGCAAGAAGAGCATGATGCGCTCCACCCGCCTCCAGCCCCGGATCCAGGAGCTGCAGAAGCGGCACGAGGGCAACCCCCAAAAGCTCAATGAAGAGATGCAGAAGCTGTACCGGGAAGAGGGCGTCAACCCCATGTCCGGCTGCCTCTGGTCCCTCATTCCCTTCCCCATCCTGATCGCGCTCTACAGCGTCATCCGTCAGCCCATCACCCGCATGATGTTTGCCGACGTCTCCGTGGTGGACGCTCTGAAGGAGTACTTTGCCGACGCTGTGGCGGGCCTGTCCGCCAGGAGCCAGGGTTATGTGGAGATCGTGCTGACCAATCTGGCCCACCAGAATTGGGACGCGGTGCAGAAGGATCTGGCCGGACGGATCGACGGGCTGATGGACATCAACTTCAGCTTCCTGGGCCTGAACCTGGGCGATCAGCCTCAGGTCAGCACCCTGTGGCAGGGCCCCTATACCTGGGCCGCTATCGGTCTGTTCCTGATCCCCTTCGTATCCGCGGGTCTTTCCTATCTGAGCATGATGATCAGCCAGAAGACCAATCCCCAGACCGCCACAGACGCACAGACCAAGGCTTCCATGAACACCATGAACCTGATGATGCCGCTGATGAGCGTCTGGATCTGCTTTGTCATGCCCGCCGCCATGGGTATCTACTGGATCGCCAACAGCGTGTTCGGCATGGCCAGAGACTACATCCTGACCAAGGTCTACAAGCATCAGCTGGACGTTGAGGACGCCGACAAGATCGCCGCCCGCAGCGCCAGAGAGCAGGAGATCGAGGAACGTCGGGAGGAGACGGAGCGTCTTCGCAGCGAGGGGAAAACCGAGCAGAACGCCAACACCAGCAAGAAGAAGATCCAAGCCGGCGAGAAGCAGAAGGCCGAGGAGCGCAAAGCCGCTCTGGACCGGGCCGAGCGCGCCGCACGGCGGGAGCGTCTGGGCATCGAGGAGGCGGAGAAGCCCGCTTCCCAGGTGGGCAACCGCCGCTATGCCCGGGGCCGCGCCTATGATCCGGAGCGCTATGCCGAGGCCGACCACCCTCTGTCTGAAAACAGCGAGGAATAACAGGAGTACATTTCGAATGGAAAAATTTATTGAGAAGACCGGCCGCACCACGGACGAGGCCATCGCCGCCGCCCTGGCGGAGCTTCGTCTGGAGCGGGAGGACGTGACCGTCCAGGTCATGCAGCTGCCCAAATCCGGCTTCCTGGGCATCGGCGCCGTGCCGGCCAAGGTCCGCGTGACCTATTTCGTCCCGGACGAGCCCAAGCCTGTTGCGCCGGTACAGCCCAAGGTGGAGAAGCCCGCCGCGCCCAAGCCCGAGAAAAAGGCCGAGGCACCCAAAGCGGAAGCCCCTGCGGCTGAGGCGCCCAGACAGGAGAAGCCTGCGAAGGAGGAAGCTCCCGTGCAGGAGAAGAAGGCCGAAGCCCCCAAGCAGCCCAAGCCCGAGAAGGCCCCCAAGGCCGAGAAGCAGGAGAAGGCCCCCGTTGAGCCCAAGGAAGAGGATCTGAACGCCATCCGTACCTTCCTGACCGGCCTGCTGGAGCGCATGGGCGTCCAGGCCGAGATGCAGATCCGTCCCCGCGAGAACGGCGGTGTGATCGTGGAGCTGTCCGGCGACGATATGGGCGCCATCATCGGCCGTCGGGGCGAGACCCTGGACGCCATCCAGCACCTGACCAACTATGTGGTCAACAAGGACACGGATAAGCGCCTGCACATCAGCGTGGACGCCGAGGGCTACCGCAGCAAGCGGGAGGAGCAGCTGGCCCACCTGGCCGAGAAGATGGCGGCCAAGGCCATCAAGTACAAGCGCAGCATGGCGCTGGAGCCCATGAACTCCTATGAGCGTCATGTGATCCATACGGCCCTGCAGGATTATGAGGGCGTCACCACCAGCTCCACCGGCACCGAACCCAACCGCCGGGTGGTGGTCTCCTACGTAAAGCCCGAGGGCGGCGAAAGAAGCAGCGAGAGAAGCGGCGAAAGGAAAGGCCGCGGCCGTGACCGCGACAGAAAGCCCGCCGCCCCGGCTCCCGCTCCCGAGCAGCCCAAGACGTCCGCCAGCAATAAGCCCACCAGCCGCGAGTGGGCCTGAGTGCTGTAATCACTTTATGTGCCATCGGCACATCGGAGGAAATGAATATGTTGTTTGAAAAAGTACAGAGCGCTCTGGCTTCCCAGTTTGAGCTGGATCCCGAGACCATCACCATGGACACCAACATTATGGACGACCTGGGGGCCGACTCCCTGGACGTGGTGGAGCTGATCATGTCCCTGGAGGACGAGTTCGGTATCGCCATCTCCGACGACGACGCCGTTCAGCTGACCACCGTCCGCAAGATCGTGGAGTACCTGGAGAAGCTGCGCTGAGCAGAGTGCACAAAGAACAAAGCCAAAAACGGTTCCGGAGTCTTTCCGGAACCGTTTTTTGGCCGTCAAAAAAGTCCTGCGGACTCTTTTGACGGAGGGGATGCAGCCCGGCGCCGACAAATCTGATGACAATTTGTCACTTTTCCACATTATCAACAAAATTTTCCCCAATTTTTCCGAAACGATTTGTGGTAAACATAGAGCTTTTGCAAAACGCCAAAAAAGCCTTGACAGGATCTTTTCCCTCGTGCTATATTGCAGACAATTCAATAGGTAAAAGCAAAGGCGAAGAAGAGAAGAGTACCCCGACGGAAACCTCAACAGAGAGTCCCGGCAGCTGAAAAGGGACAGGCGGAGGGCGGGCGAACATGGTCTTGGAGCTGCGGGTTCGAGCGGGAACGCAAGAGTCCGACGGGAAGTCCCGTTACAGACGATGCGTATGTCAGTACGCTTCTGAGGCGGCTCCGGCCGCGAAGCAAGGTGGTACCACGAGAGGTTTCTCCCGTCCTTACAAGTTGTAAGGGCGGTTTTTTTGGACTTTTTACCCCCTGGCGGGGCTAAAAAGTAAATAAGAAAGCACTCCGTTCGCGCACTCACTCGCGGGGGATCGTTCGCACACTCACTCCGCGAGAAGAGTTTTTTCCGAGGTACACGCCCCCGGAAAAAACGGATTTGATACTTTTTTCGCCTTGCGAGGCGAAAAATCAGAGGGGAGATCCCCTCTGAACTCCCCCGACAGATATTTTCAGAAAGATTGTTGGAGTAAACAAGAATGATCGAAATCCGGAATCTGAGCAAGACCTTCTCCTCCGGCGAAAACCAGGTCGCGGCGCTGGCGGATGTGAATCTGACCATCCCCGACGGTGAGATCTACGGCGTGATCGGCCTGTCCGGCGCCGGAAAGAGCACGCTGGTCCGCTGCATCAACCTTCTGGAGAGACCCAGCGCCGGACAGGTGATCGTGGACGGTCAGGATCTGACCGCCATGAGTCCCCGCCAGCTTCGGCAGGCGAGAAAAAGCATCAGTATGATTTTCCAGGGCTTCAACCTTCTGATGCAGCGCACCGCCCTGGACAACATTTGCTTCCCCCTGGAGCTCAGCGGCGTGAAAAAGGCCGAGGCCCGGAAGCGGGCCAGAGAGCTGCTGGAGCTGGTGGAGCTGCCGGACAAGGCTGAGGCCTATCCCATCCAGCTCTCCGGCGGACAGAAGCAGCGCATCGCCATCGCCCGGGCCCTGGCCAGCGATCCCAAGGTCCTGCTCTGCGACGAGGCCACCTCCGCCCTGGACCCCAAAACCACCCAGTCCATCCTGCAGCTGCTCAAGGAGCTGAACCGGAAGCTGGGGGTCACGGTGGTGGTCATCACCCACGAGATGCGGGTGGTGGAGCAGATCTGCACCCGGGTGGCCATTCTGGACCACGGCCAGGTCCAGGAAGAGGGGCCCACCGCCCAGGTCTTCTCCAATCCCAAATCCGACGCAGGGCGGCGCCTGGTGCTGCCGGACGGGGAGAAGATCCACGTCCTGCCGGAGAACCGGCTGGTGCGTCTGGTGTTCAACGGGGCCTCCGCCGGAGAGCCCATCGTGGCAAGACTTGCCCGGGAGCAGGGGATCCTGCTGAATATTCTCTCCGCCGATACCCGTTCCATCGGCGACCGGACCTTTGGCAATATGGTCCTGGGCCTGCCCCTGGACGAAACGGAGGCAGCCAGAGCGCTTCTGTATCTGCGGGAGCTCAAGGGCGTGACCGCCGAGGAGGTGACCGAGTATGTTCAGTGAATCGGAATGGGAGCTGCTGCGTAATATCATTCAGAACGGGCTGTGGAAGGCCATCGGGGAGACCCTGCTGATGACCTTCGTGCCCACGATCCTGGCCTTTGTCATCGGGCTGCCTCTGGGCGTGGTGCTGGTGACCGGGGAGGAGAAGGGGATCCACCCCCTGCCCGGCTGGCTGATGAAGCTGCTGAACTTCGTTATCAACATTCTCCGTTCGGTGCCCTTCCTGATCCTGCTGATCGTGGTGCTGCCCCTGTCCAGACTGCTGGTGGGCACCACCGTAGGCACCAAGGCCATCATCGCCCCTCTGGTCATTGCGGCCTTCCCCTTTGTGGCCCGGCTGGTGGAGACCTCCATCCGGGAGGTGGACGGCGGCGTGGTGGAGGCGGCCCAGTCCATGGGCGCCGGCACCTGGCAGATCATCCTCAAGGTGCTGATCCCCGAGGCCCGGCCCGCCCTGATCTCCAACTTCATGGTGGCCCTCATCACCATCTTCGGCTATGGCGCCATGTCCGGCGCGGTGGGCGGCGGCGGCCTGGGCCGCATCGCCGTCAACTACGGCTACAACCGCTACCAGCCCCTGGTCATGTACTTCGCGGTGATCCTGCTGGTGATCCTGGTGCAGATCTTCCAGGGCGTGGGCAACGTGCTGGTGAAGAAATCCGACAAGCGTATCCGCTGATCGTATTTAGCGCCTCCGGGCGATAAAGACAGGGACCTTCCACCCCTGAACTATAAGGAAAAGGAGAAAACAAAATGAAAAAGAAACTCGCTCTCGTCCTGGCCATCGTTCTGGTGGTCGCTCTGCTGGCCGGCTGCGGCAGCACCAACAGCACTGCTTCCAAGGGCAAGATCCGCGTCGCCGCCTCCCCCACGCCTCATGCCGAGATCCTGGCCGTCGCCAAGGACATTCTGGCCGCCGAGGGCTACGAGCTGGAGATCGTGGAGTATGACGACTACGTGCAGCCCAACCTGGTGGTGGACAGCGGCGAGCTGGACGCCAACTACTTCCAGCACACCCCCTATCTGAACAGCTTCAACGCCGAGAACGGCACCAACATCGTCTCCGTGGGCCTCATTCACTATGAGCCCTTCGGCATCTACGCCGGCAAGACCGCCTCTCTGGACGCTCTGGCCGACGGCGCCGAGCTCATCATCCCCAACGACGGCTCCAACGAGACCCGGGCCCTGCTCCTGCTGCAGCAGGAGGGCCTGATCACCCTGAAGGAGGGCGTGAACGCCTCCTCCAACGCCACCATCTTCGACATTGCCGAGAACCCCAAGAACCTGGTCATCACCGAGCTGGACGCCGCCCAGCTGGCCCGCTCCCTGCAGGATGTGGACCTGGCGGTCATTAACGGCAACTTCGCCCTGGCCGCCGGCCTGAACGCCGGGACCGACGCCCTGGCCATCGAGGACGCCTCCGGCGACGCCGCCCAGACCTACGCCAATCTTCTGGGCGTGAAGGCCGGCAACGAGAACAGCGAGGCGGTCCAGGCCCTGCTGAAGGCTCTCCAGTCCGACGCGGTCCGCGATTACATCAACAGCACCTACAACGGCGCCGTGGTCCCCATCTTCTGAGAAGAAAGCGCCAATCAATAAGAACAACAAAGCGCAGCGCCGGGAGGAACCGATCCTCCCGGCGCTGTGGCCGTGTAAGGCGATCTGGTTCAGGGTCTGATCAATTCCGGAGGATGGATCGGAAAATATCTGTAACGATAGCTGCGCTTCCGGTTATACAAGAGCAGAAGGCAATATGCCTCTTCCAAAATCATCTGAAAAGGAGCTCAGACCATGGACGAAAAGATTAAAAGCATTATAGAGGAAAAGGGTTTTGTGGAAAAAATGCTGGCCTGCGAGGAGCCCGAGCAGGTTCAGGCTCTGTTTGCCGCCAAGGGTGTCGATCTGTCCCTCGACGAGATCCATTCCATCAGCAACGGCCTCTCCTCTTCCCTCAACAACAGCGATGAGCTGGACGAGGACGATCTGGACTTTGTGGCCGGCGGCGCCACGACTGTGACCACCACGGTCACCACCGTCGTCACTACGGTCACCACTGTCACCAAGACGGTTACCTACGACTGGGCTAAGATCAAGAGGTACTTCCGCCGCTGGTGATTCCTTCACCATTTCCAAACGAAAAAGGCTGTGACAACGCGTCACAGCCTTTTTTATGCGGATGGGAGAGCGGAAACGGCTCAGCCGTTCAGGGCCTCCAGATCCTCAATATAGACCCAGGAGCTGTTGTCCGGCAGATAGTTGATGACCACGGGCATAAAGCGGTCGTTGGCGCTGCCGATGGACACGTGCTTCTCGATATCCTGGTAGTTGAAGGTGTACTCGTAGCGGTCGGTGCGGAACCAGACCCGGTCATAGACCTTGAGAAACAGCGGCGCGTTCTGGCCGGTACCCTCGTCCAGGCCCACCAGGGACCGGCGGGTGCCGGTGTAGATGCCCAGACCGCCGGTGCGGTCGGAGAGCTCGTTGGCCACATACAGGGCAAAGCCACACACCGCGTTCTCCGGCGTGGGTACGGTGGACATCTCCTTGGAGTACATAAACTGCATGGGATCCTGGCCCTCCGGGGTCTCCACCACCGGGTGGGCCACGTCCGCCAGCACCACCTCGTCAAAGCCCAGGTCGTACAGCTCCCGGACCAGCTCTACGATGTAGCTGCGCAGCTGGGTGTTGTAGGGGTCCAGCCAGTAGCCGGTGTCGTCGATGATGTCAAAGCCGGCGGCATTGCGCAGAGCGAAATCCGCGCTGCGGGTGGCCAGCGCGCTGTCCACGCAGCAGCTGATCTGGGCCACCAGCCGGATCTCCTTCTCCTGCTCCCCGGCGTACTGCTGCAGGCCCAGGATCATGGCCTTCCAGTTGTCGGCCAGTTCGTTCTGCTCCGTCAGACCGTAGTCCACCGCCAGCTTGGCGTTGGAGGTCCATTTCAGATAGCCGGACCGGGGCTTCATCTCCAGCACCAGGGCGTTGCCGCTGTTGAGCTGGGCCGCCCGGCTGAACAGATTGTCCGAGTTCAGATCCTCCGAGGCGATGAAGATGGCCCGCAGGGGCTCCACATCCTTACCGGCCACGGCCTTGACCCCGGAATAATCCGGGTTCTCGATCACCAGGGTGACGGGCACCTCGTCGAATACGGGCAGTTCGCCGTCCGGTCCGCCCAGAACGGTCTCTTCCCGCTCCATGCCGGGCAGAACCACGTCCACGCCGTCCTTGGTGATGACGGCGTATTTCTGCATGCCGTAGAACAGCACTACGACGACCGCCACAAGCGCCAGGGCGATCACAAAGGGGATGAAGGCGTAGTTGCGCCGCTTTCTCCGTCCCCGATAAAATTCTGTATATCTTGCCAAAGTCTGCTCCTATCCCTCAATCTTCGCGATGCGCCGGGCATGGCGCTCCTCCCCGGAGAAGGGAGTATCCAAAAACGTGTCCACGATCTTCAGCGCCAGGCCCTCGCCTACCACCCGGCCGCCCAGGGCCAGAATATTGGCGTCGTTGTGCAGGCGGGTGGCCTCGGCGGAAAAGCAGTCGGAGCACAGGGCCGCCCGGATGCCGGGGACCTTGTTGGCCGTGATGGAGATGCCGATGCCGGTGCCGCAGATCAGGATCCCCCGGTCACATTCCCCGGCGGCCACCGCCAGGGCCACCGCCCGGCCGTATTCCGGATAGTCGCAGCTTGCCTCCGTGTAGGTGCCGAAGTCCTTGTATTCGATGCCCCGCTGACGCAGATGGGCCATGATGGCCTGCTTCAGCTGAAAGCCGCCGTGATCACTGCCGATTCCAAGCATGATCCCGCCTCCTGTCAGAAATTATCAACTCATTGTACCACCAAGCGCCCAAAGCCGCAAGGGCGGAAAACCGTTTTGCCGGAAAAACCGATTTTCTGTAACGAAATCCTGCTCTGAGACATATACAGACAGAAGACGTTGCCGGTGCTGGAAAATCTCGGATTTGCGGTTGTGTTTGGCCGAAAGCTCGCTTATAATAAGAAAAAAAGAAGCGAAGGAGTTGTGGGCCATGCGTGAGCGCTATGAGAGTCGATTTCGCCGGGACTGGGGACTGTACACCGCCGGATCCCCGCTGATCCTGACCTCGGGCAGCCTGCTGGAGGATACCAACCGGGGCAAGCTCCTGTGCCAGATCCGGTTTCGCAACATCAGCTCCCGCACCGTGCGTTCGGTGCAGGTGGCGGTGACCATGCGGAGCGAGGAGGGGCAGGACCTGGGCGAGCCTCTGGTCCACCGCTTTTCGGATCTGATGCTCCGCCGGGATGAAGAATATGGCAAGAGCAGCGCCATCGTCCTGCCTTTTCCTGAAACCCGGAGCTTCAAGGCCGAGATCACCGAGGTGGGCTTTCTGGACGGCGGCTCCTGGCGGCCGGGCGCCATGCCCTGGGTCAGTCTGAAAAAGCCCCGGACCTTGGAGGAGAGCTACGGGGACCCGGACCTGGCCGAGCAGTATCGGATCCAGTACGGCGCCGACTGCCGCTATGCCCCCCTGACCGACGGGGAGCTGTGGCTGTGCACCTGCGGGGCCTATAACCACATTGACGAGAGCCGCTGCCATCGCTGCCGCCGGAGCCTGAGCGCCCTGCGTACCGTCAACGTCAAGTCCCTGCACCGGGAGAAAAACGACCGCCGGGAGAACGACGAGAGCCGCCGTGAGCGGGATCGGGAGAGCGCGGAGAAGGAGAAGAAGCGCCGGATCCGCCGCCTGGCCATCGGGATCCCCGCGGCGCTGCTGGTCCTGGCCCTGCTGCTGACAGTGCCAAGGGCGCTGCAGCACCGGCGGGATTACCGGGAGGCCACCGAGCTGCTGGAGCAGGGCCGATACGAGCAGGCCCTGGCCCGCTTTGCGGTACTGGGCAATTACCGGGACAGCCGGGAGATGGCGGAGAAGCACATCCCCTATCTCCAGGCCAAGGCCCTGATGGATAAGGCGCTGGAAAACGACTCCTCTGCCCTGCCCCTGATCGGCAAGGCCTACAGCGATCTGGACGAGCACACCTCGGCGGCCATGCTGCTGTTCCCCGCGGCCCGGGAGCGCTTCCTGGCCCTGGGGGATTATCTGGACAGTGCCGACCTGGCCGAGCGCTGTGCCGAAGGAGCGGTGCAGGCCCGCCGGGACCTGCTCCAGGGCGACTACGACCGGGCCCTGGAACTGCTGGAAAACGGCAGCTTTTCCCAGGCCAGGCAGCAGTTTCTGGCTCTCGGGGACTACGAGGACGCCGCCGACATGGCTCTGGAGTGCGTCTACCGGAAGGCGGACGGGCTGCTGAGCCTGATCGGCAGCTATCGGACCGAACAGATCTACGCCTCGCTCTCCGTGGAACCGGAGGGGACCAGCGTCTTTTCTCTGAACCGGGAGCTGGCCATGGAGCTGACCAGTCAGTTCCTGGGACAGCTGAGACGGGCCTGCGGCGAGGATCTGGTGGATATCCGCCTGGAGGACGTTCCGGATCGGAGCCTGACGCCGTTGGACGCGGCGGTGCGGGAGCTGTTCGCCTCCCTGGGCGACTATAAGGACAGCGCGGAGAAGAGCCAGGCCCACTATACGGCGGCGCCCGCAGAGGAGCCGGAGGAAGTGCCGGAGGAAGCGCCGGAGCCGGAGGAAGCGGAGCAGACCGAGCCTGTGCCCGAGGAGAGCCCGGAGCCGGTGGAGCTCCCGGTGGATGAGGAGCTGATCCCCTTCTTCCAGCTGCTGGAGGAGGGCGAGCTGCAGGCCGGCCTGGATTGGCTGGAGGCCTATGAGGGGACCTGGAATCTCAGAAGCACCTGGCAGTCCCGGCTGGAGCGCCTGCTGCCCTGGTGCTCGGGCTGGGTCTTCGGCACGGGCGATCCCACCCTGATCCCCTTGTCCCTGGGCGGCAGCGACGCCAGCTATGCCTTTGCCTCCCGGGTCCAGATCGTCGACGAGACGGCGGTACTGGTGATGGAAGGCCAGGAGGGTCCCGGCTTCCGGGGCGAGCTGCCCCAGCTGGAGGGAGAGAACCGCTTCATGCTCTCCGATGGGCCCTACCACTACTTCGTGTATATCAACGACGGCGGCAGCCTGATCTTTATGAAATATGACTCCTCCGGCAACGTGCTGGGCAGCTGCGAATACCGGCCGGGGTGAGAAAAGAGAAAAGGGAAGAGTTGAGGCGTCCCCTGCGGGGACAGATGGAATTGTCTGCGGGCCGGGAGGAGGACCATGTACAAGAGTTACCAACGGAAGACCATCCTGCTCTATCTGGGCGGGGCACTGGCCGTCGGCGCGGCGCTTCTGCTGATCGGCTTTTTCGTGTACACCCTGGCGCTGCGCACCGAATATCGGGCCTTCGCCCTGGAGGTCAATGACGCCATCCTGACCTGCCCCGCCCAGGGGCGGGAGATCGCCCGGGGCGAGACCCGGCTGCCCCTGAGCGCCTTCGACCTGGACTACTACGACAAGGTCCTGCTGGATCAGGGCACGGCGGTGTTGGATCGGAAAGCTCTGGAGCCGGACAAGAGCAGCATCGTGCTGATCCTGGGGGAGAAGCGCCTGTGGTTCATCCGTGTGGACAACACCCTGGTGAATCTGCGCTGGGAGACCCCGGAGGGAGTCCGGGGCTACACCGTCCGCTGCGACCTGATCACCTTCGCCCAGATGAACGCCTATTTCATCAATCTGGCCCGGGCCGCGGGTTGACGGAAAACAGAAAAAAGCCCCTGCCTTTTCCACTGTGAGCGGAAAAGGCAGGGGTTCGCTGCTTTTTGAGATCAGATCAGGATGCCGCGCTTCTTCGCCTCGAATCGCAGCTCGTCCCGGAAATCCGGGTGGGCGATGGCGATGAGTTGGCGCGCCCGGCTGGACAGGGTCTCGCCCCGCAGATGGGCCACGCCGTATTCGGTGACGATGTAGTCCACGTCGTTCTTGCTGGTGGTGACCACCGCGCCCGGGGTCAGGATGGGCTTAACCTTACTGATGGTGCCGTTCTTTGCGGTGGAGGAGAAGGCGATGAAGCTCTTGCCGCCCTTGGACTGGCAGGCGCCCCGGACGTAATCCACCTGGCCGCCGGTGCCGGATATGTGCCGGGTACCCACGCTCTCGGCGCAGACCTGACCCATCAGATCCACCTCCAGGGCGGCATTGATGGAGATCATATTGTCGTTTTTGCAGATCACGTTGGGGTCGTTGACGTAGTCCACCGGCATGATGGCGATGCCCGGGTTGTCGTCGATGAAATCGTAGATCCGCTGAGAGCCGAAGGCGAAGGTGGTGACGCTCTGGCCCCGGTGGATCTGCTTGCGGCTGTTGTTCACCGCACCGCATTCAATGAGCTCCACCATGGAGTCGGTGAACATCTCGGTGTGGATGCCCAGGTCGTGCTTGTCCTTCAGGGCGGCGCCCACCGCGTCGGGGATGGCGCCGATGCCCAGCTGGATGCAGGAGCCGTCGTCGATCCGCTCGGCGATCAGGCCGCCGATGGTCAGGCTGACCTCGTCCTGTTTGGTGGGCGGCAAGGTAGGCAGCTCACAGTCAAACTCCGTCAGCGCGTCCACCTGGCTGATATGGATCTGGCCGCCGCAGAGGGCCCTGGGCTGTCTGCGGTTGACCTCCACGAACACCCGCCTGGCCTTTTGGATCATGGCCGGGGTATAGGAGCAGGTGGTGGAGAGGCTGAAGTACCCGTGCCTGTCCATGGGGGACACGGAGAAGCAAACGGCGTCATAGTCGTAGCTGCGCAGAATGTGGCTGGGGGTGTCACGGTAATAGTTGGGAATGAAATCGGCAAGGCCCGCGTTTACCGCCTTCCGGGCGAAGCCGCCGGAAAACCAGGAAACGCCGGTAACCTTCCCTTTGAGCGTCTCATCCACGTAGAAATCAAAGGGATAGACGTCCAGCAGGGTCTGAACCGTCACGCCAGTCAAAGCTCCCTGTCTGGCCCGCTCTGACAGCGCGGCAAAGAATCCGGGAGGGGCCGCCAGGGCCGCGTCCGTTCCCAGGCGCCACCCGTTTTCCACCCGGGAGGCCAGCTCCTGGGGGGAGACCCGCTTTTGGGCATAAAGGCTCACGATATCCATTTTTTCTTTCTCCTATCTCCGCCGGCGCTGTTTATGTTCGGCATAGCGCCGGTTATCGGCGATGCGGCTGTCGGACTCCTGCATGAATTTCTTCAGCCGGTCCTCAAATTCCTTGTTGCCGCTGGGGCCGTCCGCCACGGCTTCCGCCATGACTTCGGCCGCACGGGGGGCGGGACGGGGCTCGCTCACACGGCGCTCAGGGCGTGCGGGGGGATCCACGGCCTTCTTGATGGACAGATTGATCTTGCCGTCCGGGGTGACGTTCAGCACCCGCACCTTGACGGCCTGGCCCATCTGGACGTGCTCGGCCACGTCGTTGACAAATGTGTTGGCGATCTCCGAGATATGTACCAGACCGCTTTTTCCCTCCGGCAGGGCCACAAAAGCCCCAAACTTGGTGATGCCGGTGACTTTTCCTTCTACGATACTTCCGATTTCCAGCGCCATGATATGCCCCTCTCTGTCTGCTTAGTGCCCGGGATCCGCCGTCGGAAAGCAAAAGATCGTTTCGCCGGGAAGCACCAGCCCCAGCCGCTCACGGGCCCGGCGAAGGATCTCCTCCTCGGAACCGGCGCGGTCGAGCGCTGTGTGCAGCTCGGCGTTTTCTTCCCGGAGCCGGAGCAGTCGTTGCTCCAGCGCCGAGGTCTCAGCCTCCGTCTGCCGCAGCCTCAGCTCCGATGCCGCGAAGCTCCCGAGAGCATACAGCAGCAGCGCCAAGGCTACGATCCGCAGGATCATTTCGTGGTTGCGCATGGGTCCGCCCCCTTTTCGGCGGCGGGCCTGCGTCCACCGCACTATCATAATTCATTTGCTTAAATTTTGAAAGTATTTTTTTACAAAAACACCGGATTTTTTCAGTCTTTTTTTACAAAAACGGATGATGCTCCACCCTTTGCGCAGCAGGCCCTCCCAGGATCCGAGCACAGCGGGGCTGAAAAGCTGCCAATACCCCAGCAGACCCAGCAGCACGCAGACCAGCTCCCAGAGCCCCATTCGGCCGTTTCCCGCGCTCATGGCGAAGAAAAAGCAGCCCGCGCCGGCTGTCAGGGCGTAAGTCAGGTCCAGCAGGGCCCCGGCGATCGCCCCGACCCGGCGCCGGGGCGGGCGCAGCAGATCGTAGAAGAAACCCAGGGTCAGACCCAGCAGCGCAGCCAGACCCAGGCGCAGTATTTCGTCCGTCATAGTCAGCCGAAGAGCCGGGACCAGAGGGACCGGGCCTCGGGCGGCTCGTCGTAGCCCAGCTCCACGATCTTGCCCCGGAGTTCCAGCTGGCCCTGCTCCAGGTCGATCCGTTCGATGTGCAGGCCCTCGCCCCGGATGTTCAGCTCGCCCAGCGGTGTGCGCAGGGCCACCAGACTTTCGTCAAAGCCGCTGACGTCCTCCACTCCCTCCACGCTCAGCCGTTCCCGGCCCTCCAGTGCCATCCGGTGCCGGCGGGCAGGCAGCTTCTGTCCCTGTGTTTCAGGCATATTCTCACCCCCGGAGAAAGAGTATGCGCCGGCGGGAAAAATTATGCCTGGGGATCGGATCCGGAGCGCGGGAACTTTCGCCGATGAAAAACGTCTCAATCCCGGATGCGGGAGGATTAAAACCGTTCCCGCGGGCATAGGAATGAAATACGAATGAGAAGGGGGACGAGACATGAAGGCGATGAAGAAATTTTTGGCCCTGGCTCTGGCGGCGGCGATGCTGCTGAGTCTCAGCGGCTGCGGCGGTTTTGAGCTGAAAATGGCCCGGGCAGCCGGAAAAATGAGCAAGCTGGAAAGCATACACATGGACATGGACCTGCAGCTGGACATGAGCATGCCCACCTTCCTGGGAAAGAGCCTGCCCATCGACGTGGCCGTGTCCGGGGGTGTGGACAGCAGCTTCGGACCGCTGCTGACAAAGGCGCAGCTCCGGGTCTCGGCTCTCGGCGCGGAGAAAGATCTGCTCTATTATCTGGAGCAGGCCGGAGAGCAGTATGTCATGTACCTGAGCTCCAATGAGGGCAAAACCTGGGTCAAGGAGCTGGTGGAGGCCGAAGAGCTGCCCGGACAGCTGAATCTGGACATGGAGGATCTGATGATCTTCAAGGACTGCGCCGACAGCTTTACCGAGGTCGGGACCGAAACGGTGGGCGAATTTTCCGCCACCCGCTATGACGGCGTGATCCAGAGCGAGTACGTGAGCCGGGCCCTGGCCCTGACCGGGGCGCTGGATACGCTGAGCCAGGCCCTCGGGATCCCGCTGGATGGCGAGGAACTGGGGCAGATGGGAAGCATCCCGGCCTCGGTCTGGATCGATAACAAATCCGGCTACATCGTGCGCTACACCATGGAGCCCACGGAGGTCATGCAGGGCGTGATCAGCATGGCCATGGCGGGACTGCTGGCGGATTATGGTCTGGGAGATCTGGATCCGGAGCTGAAGCTGGAGAGAGCCACGGTCACGATGGATCTGTCCGGGTTCAACGCGGTGCCGGAGATCGTCATTCCCGCCGGGGCCAAGGCGGCATAAACGGAAAGTGCGAAAAGGAGAGGGCGGCGCTGGATGGCGCCGCCCTCAGTTTACGGTGGCCTCTCGGTTTCGGATCGCCCGCTGGATGGCGTTCAGGACCCGCTTTTTGTTTCTCGTCCAGTCCGGGGCCAGCAGCAGCTTTCCCGGGCCGTCTCCGGTGAGCCGATGGATCACCGTCTCCTCGGGCAGGATCGCCAGGCTCTCCGCCACCAGGTCCGCGTACTCCTCCATGCTCAGCAGGGGAAAGGGACAGAGCTCGTATTCCTCGCCAAGCGCGGTGCCCCGGAGCACGTGGAGCATCTGCAGCTTCACTCCGTCCGGGGGAGGGCTCAGCGCGGCCAGATAGCGCACCGTGTCCAGCATCTGCTCCCGGCTCTCTCCGGGCAGCCCGAAGATCACATGGACCACCACCGGAAAGCCGAGGGCCTTTACCCGGGCATAGCTCTCCTCGAACACCTGCAGAGGATAGCCACGGCGGATCCGCCGGGCGCTGTCCTCGTGGACGGTCTGCAGGCCCAGCTCCAGCCACACGGGCTTGATCCGCTGCAGCCGGCACAGCGTGGCCAGAATGTCCTCCCCCAGACAGTCCGGCCGGGTGCCCAGGGACAAAGCCACGATCTCCTCCCGGGAGAGGGCGTCAGCATACAGGGCCTCCAATCGCCCGGGATCCCCGTAGGTATTGGTAAAGGACTGAAAATAGGCGATAAAGCGCCGGGCGTCGGTCTTGCCGGCGATCCGGGCCTTTGCCTCCCGGAGCTGCTCCTCCAGGGGAGCGGGCGCCGCGGCGAAATCCCCGGAGCCGCCTTGGGAACAGAAGCTGCAGCCGCCGAAGCCCAGAGTTCCGTCCCGATTGGGACAGGTACAGCCGGAGGACAGGGAGAGCTTGTACACCTTCTCCCCGTACTGCTCCTTTAACACGTCTCCCAGCCTGCGCACAGTCCGTCTCCTTTACTTTGCCTGGACGGTTTCCAGCAGTCTTGCGGTACCCTCCGCCAGGATCTCCAGGTTTCGCTCGTCCATTACCGTATCCCGGGCCGTGTGGATGCGGCCCATGTAGTAGCCGATGACCGGCGCCTTCCGCAGGGCCGCCACGCCCACTGCGCAGGGGAAGTTCATCTGGTCGGAGGGGTAGAAGCAGAAGGCCGAACGCTCCAGCCGGATCTCCTTGCCCTCCCGGGGCTGATAGGCCGCCGCCAGGCGCTCGCCCCAGTGCTTCCGGGCCCGGCGGCTCTGCACCAGAAACAGATGGTCCCCGTCGGAGACGCAGTCGAAGTTCACGATCAGCTTGTTCTTTAAGCCCTTGGCGTGGAGCCGGGCGAAGCGGGAGGAGCCAAAGAGCCCGGATTCCTCGTGGTCAAAGAATACAAAGGCGGCCTTGGCCCGCTGCTCGGGACTCAGGGTATCCAGCAGCAGACAGAGAGTCAGCACGCCGGAGGTGTTGTCGTTGACGGTATGGGGATTGGCCGGGCCGCCGATGAACACATAGTACACCAGAAACAGGCCCAGAGCCAGGGCGACCAGAGGCGACCACCAAAGATCTCCGGGGAGATAGCGCACCGCCAGAAATTCCAGGAAGAAGGGGATCACAAAGAAGGGCAGGGTGATCACCAGGCTGTAAGCCAGGGTGATCAGCAGATTCTTCGGGGTGATGAAATTGGGGAAGGGCAGCCGGGCGCAGGTGTCGTAATGGGCGGTCAGGATCACCTGGGCGCTGTCCGGATCCCCCAGGATCAGGTTCCGGCACCGGGGCCAGCCGCCCTCCTCCAACCGCAGTTCGGGATAGCGGCTCTGAAGAAATTCGATAAAGCGCAGCTTTTGTTTGGTGCTTTTGCGGACCTGGTACTCCTCCAGGATCCGGCGGCAGGTCTCGGTCATGCAGTCGCCTCCATTTCAGCTTTGTTCCCACCGATTATAGGCCCGGAGCCGTCCAAATGCAAGGGCTGTCGGAGGCGGGGAGAAGAAGGCGCATGATATTTCGGAACGCAAAAAGCCCGGGGACAGGAAGAGATCTCTTCCCATCCCCGGGACTTCAGCCCTCCATCTGCTTACCCAGAAACAGCGCCACGGTCTGTGCCAGCTTCAGCTCCACCTCGGTGCCCGGAGAGCTGCCCCTGGGGGAGAGAAACAGCACACAGCCCATCACGTCCCCCTGGGACAGGATGGGAGCCGCTACCGACAGGCAGAAGCGCTCGTCCTCCGAGACGACCGGAACGCTGCTGCCACCGTTCTGATGGCGGTAGGTGTGCCGCTCCTCCATGATCTGGGTGAGGGCCTGGCTGACGGGCTTGTCCAGAAGCTCCCGCCGGCCGCCTCCGGCAATGGCGATCACGCTGTCCCGGTCGCAGACGGCGGCAATCGCTTCGGTGGACTTTCGAAGGCTGTCGCAGAGCTGCCCGGCGAAGTCCGACAGCTCCCCGACGGGGGAATACTTCTTGAAGATCAGCTCCCCCTCCTTATCCGTAAAAATCTCCAGCGGGTCACCCTCGCGGATGCGCATGGTGCGGCGCAGCTCTTTGGGGATCACTACCCGGCCCAGGTCGTTACCCGGCCCAGGTCGTCAATACGCCGCACGATTCCGGTTGCTTTCATATGAAAAATCCTCCTGAATTTCTATCTGTTGTCTCAGATAGTATTTGCAGGAGGCTTTTTCTTATACGTTTGGCATGGGAGTTTCTGCAGACGTTGACAAACCAACACAACCTCATCTCACACTTTTTCGCATCTCTTCTTGAATCATCCGAGCTTGCCCGGAGGTTATCCGCACACATTTCGAACGAAGACAAACTCCGTTATGCAGATGTTTCTTCCTGGTTGGTTGCGTCTGGCGATTTAGTAAGGGTTGAGGACGGCACCGCTATCATCATGATTCCCACCAACCAGGGCAACGAACACGGAATCAAGAGAGGGAGGCGAACCAATGCGTCCGGCATTGAATACATCGGCGTCTTTTTGGAACCAAACGCACAGGCGTACATTGCTGATAATCTTGACTCCATTCTTGCCTTTCGACGGGAAGATGAGACGGAATGTTGACTTGAAACTAAGTGCCCCCATCAGCAAAACGCATATTTTACCGATGGGGGCTCCCTTGATCCCTCTCGAATATGCACAGTAAAACAGCCGTTTTCCGTCAATATGTACTATTCCCACCCCATCCTTTTGGCCAAATCCAACATGGCAAAGCCGAACTTTTGCCACTCCTCCAATGTCGTCTGTGACGGGTCACGATTTTGGATTTATATGGATATATTGGAAAAAAGACGACAGCAGATAGCGGTTCAAAGAAAAACCAACACGCACTCAACTCCAGAATTGGCGTTGGGTGCGTGAAGTATTTAGTCTATCCAGTTAATCTCGCAATGAAAACAGTTAATTCTCCGTATCAAGTGGTTCCGCCACTGCCAGCAGCTTTCCTATCAGCTGACTTCTTTGCCTTATCCAGTATTGATAATCACATACAAGGATCAGGTTCTTTTT
>CADAHL010000027.1 GCA_902787755.1 Oscillospiraceae bacterium | reverse complement strand
CTGACACCGCTGGAGTTGCGATGCCAGTTCGTTACTTAATTCTATTCTCCTACATCTCGGGTCTTTTTTGTGCTGTCCGCACAATCTGGTTCGGTTCACGCAAATCCATGCGGATCCTCCCGGTTCATGTTTGCAAAAAAAACAGAGGCTTTGAAGAACGCGTTCTTCAAAGCCTCTGAAGCGTCAGGGAATAATGATGATATCGCCGCCGCTGCCGGGAGCCGGGGTGGGATCGGAGGGAGAGGTGGTCTGGGCGGGCGTGGGATCGTCATAGATCACGTTGCCGGAGTTGCCGGGACGGACCTCGGAGACGTAGTTGGAGTACACATAGCCGATCACGCCGTCGATGCGCACCTTGGTCCAGCCGCCGTTGGTCCCCAGGATCAGCAGCTCCTTGCCCTTTTCATAGCTGTTGATGATCTTGTAGTTGGAGCCGGGACCCACGCGGAAATTGACGCCGTCGCCGGTGATGTAGCCCGTCCTGCCGTCGGCGATCTCCGCATCGGTGGCCGTGGCGGTGTAATCCAGGCTGTTGCGGTAATCGGGCGCGGGCGTGGAGGTGGGCGCCGGGGTGGGAGTGGGAGTCGGCGTGGGAGTGGGGGTAACGCTGACGGTGCCGCCCTCACTGCTGTTCCCGCTGTTCCCGCTGCTGCCGTTGCTGCCGGTGCTGCCGCTGTTATTGTTGGTTCCGGCGGGAGTGGGTGTGGGAGCGGGGAAGGGAGTGATGATCACGTTCTGGCTGTTGGCGTCGGCAGGCGGGGTCTCCACGACCACGATGTTCTCCTGCTGATCAAAGTCATAAACGACGTCGTTCTCGCTCTGGGTCTTCTGGCCGCAGGCGGAGAGCGCCAGCAGCATCACCAGAGCCAAGAGCAGTGCGGTCCATTTCTTCACGGTGAATTCCTCCTGTATGTTAGTTTTCTCCTGTTTTCTCTTTCTGAGAAAACATTGTAGCATACTCTGTCGAAAAAGAAAACATAAAAGTTCTTAAGACGGGCTCAGGAAATCGGCGCGGTCCAGTAATTCTGCTGATACAGGTCGGTAAAGCGGTAGCTCATGCGCACCGCGTCCTCCAGCAGCACGTCGGAGATCCGAAGCTCGCCGTCGTAGATCATCTGGTCGCCCAGCAGATAGCTGTTTTCGTAGCTGCCGTCGTAGCGGTAGTAGTCGCAGATGAAGTCGATCACGTCGCCGTCCTCCAGCTCGATCAGGGCCTTGGCCACGGTGTCCGTCTCTCCGTCCGCGTAGACCGGGCGGGCGCCCATGACGGCCCCGGTGGGATGCTCGGAGTCAAACTGCACCAGCAGATCCACACGCTGGCCGTTGAGGAAGGCGGGGATCCGGCCGGAGATGATGGCGTTCTCGCCCAGGCCCAGGGTGAACTCGTGATAGTAGGCGACCGGCTGATCGTTCACCGCAAGCCAGGCGTTCTCGGCCGGAGCCAGGAGATTGCCGAACTCGTCAAAGTCGAAGACGTTGTCCAGGCCCATGTCGATGTAACCCTCGCCGTCGTCAAGGAACAGGTTCAGCTCCAGCCCCTCGATCAGCGCCCACTGATCCTCCGGCAGGGAGATCACGGTCTCGCCGTTGGCGTTCTGCGTCCAGACCAGGGCGCTGGCGTCAAAGTGATTGGCGGTCAGGTAATCCACGGTCTCCTCCTGGCTCAGGGAGCGGCCGGAGAAGAAATCGGTGTTGGAGCCCGACAGGCCCGGGATCGAGGAGAAATCGCCGCCCAGGAAGTTGGAGAGCAGACCGTTGATCAGATCGCTGCTGCCGGTATCGGAATAGCCGTTGCCCAACAGGGAGTACAGCGGACTGTAATCGGCGCCGGAGGCGGCCTGACCGCTGACCTCCAGGCTGGCAAACTCCCGGATGCACTGGGAATAGCTGTCGTCCATGCCGATGGCTTTGTAGGTGCTCACCGCCGCGTCCACCTTATTGGCCTTCCGGTAGGGGAAGTAGATGGACAGGCCGTAGGCGTTGGCGATGTTGGAGGAGGTGCGGTTGTATTTCACCGCGCCCCGGATGGCCTCGGCAAGAGCCCGGCCCTCGCTGCTGCCCACGTTGCCGGCAAAGTGCGCAAGGTCAATCTGGTCAATGGAGGAGCTGCGGGCGAATTCCTGGCTGCTGTTCCGGGCGGAGGAGACCTTCTGATACTCCCCGGACTGGATCATGGCGGTCAGAGACTGGGAGAAGGCCTTCATGGGCCCCGGCGCGGTGGCGCTCAGCTCCGCCAGGTCGATAACAGAGAGCGTGGCGGACTGGCCCCGGCACTTGGAGGCGCAGGTGCTCACAAAATCGTCCACGATGTTCCGGCCCAGCTGCAGGGTGGTCATGGAGCTGTTCCGGCTCAGGGCGGTGAGCCAATCGGTATAGTACCAGCCGATGCCCGGCTCCGTCTCTTCGGAGGCGATCATGTAGTCGGCGTAGGAGTCCAGCATCAGCGCCGTCTCCATGGTGCTCATCAGGCAGGCGTCAAAGCCGATGAAGTCGAACTTCACGCCGGCGTCCTTCAGGGCGGTGTTGATGCCGGCCAGGCTCATGGAGCCGCTCTGGGGGAATTTCTGGTCATAGCCGTAGCCGCTGACCGAGCCGCCGCCATGATCCCAGAAGATCAGCTCCTCCCGGTCGGCGGGATAGTTCTCATGGCACCACTTGATGAAGGAGGAGAGGGTGTCGGGCTTGGTCATGGAGACGCTGCCCGCGTCGGAGACCACCCGGCGGAGACCGTCGGAGGTCAGGGAATAGATCTGGTTGACGCTGGAGGAGACCGTCGTGTTGCGCCACTGGGTGCAGCCGCCGGTGTAGATCAGCACTGTCACATTGTCGCTGAGCCTGGCCTGGGTCATCTCCTGCAGGTCGGAGCTGGCCATGCCGCTTCTGGATTCCAGATCCGTGCCGCACATATAGACCATGATGGTCACGGTGTCCTTCCCGCCGCCCTTGAGCTGGGTGTACTTGGCTCTGGCGCCGGAGGCCACAGAGTCGTTCAGACTCTCCACGTTAGCCGTCTCCGTCCAGCCGGAGGCGCTGCTGCCGCCGATCAGATTGGCATAGGGGCTGACGGAGCTGCCGCCGAGATAACCGGACAGAGCGTCGTTCAGGCCGCTGTAGGAAGAGGAAGCCGGCGTGGGCGCGGGGGTGCTGACAGGCTGGCTGATGACGGGATCGGAGCTGACCGAGTCGCCGCCGCCCAGCAGGTCGGAGCCGAAAATGCCGCCGCCACCGCCCAGCAGAAGGACCAGAATGATCACGATCAGGGGCAGCCGGGTGCCGCCGGCCCTGGTGCCGGAGCCGGAGCGCTGCTGAGAGCCTCCGGCGGGGGCAGAGCTCTGGCCCACGGGCCCGGTGTTCAGCCCGGAGCCCCGGCGGGACACGCTTTTGCCTGTGCCGGTCACGTTTCTCTGACGGCCCTGAGGGCGTTTTTGATCCATAGGATCGCCTCACTTTCCAAAATTGCACGGGAATCAAAATACCTCAACTTACATTATACAGCGCAAAGCCCCCACTTGCAAGAATTTTTCCCGGGCCGATCCCGGCACTTTTTCCCAAAGGATCCGGTTTTCCCGCCTCTCCCGCTTTTGGATTCCCCACGGGTTTTGTAAACCTTGACAAAATTTTCCTCCGGCCTCCGTGTGTTATGACGATTTCACAAAAAGGACTTCTTTTTTCCCGGGTTCTGTGGTATGATACTCCACAGAGAGACGGGTGTCCGTCTCTGGCAAACGGTAAACTGAAAGGAGTTGGCACCAATGAAGTTCACTTTCACAGAGAAACGGATGGATTCCTCCGAGGATCTGCGGGCCTACGCCACAAAGAAGATCGGAAAGCTGGACAAGTTCTTCAAGAACGAGGCCGAAGCCTTCGTCACCTTCAGCATCGAGCGCGGGCGCTTCCTGGCGGAGATCACCATCCATAACAACGGTATGTACTACCGTGCAAGCGAACTGACCAATGACATGTACGCTTCCGTCGACTCCGGTGTGGCCGCCATCGAACGGCAGATCCGCCGGAACAAGACCCGCCTGGAGAAGAGACTCCGGGAGGGCGCCCTTTCGGAGCGTGACGCCGTGCCTGCCTTTGCGCCTCAGGAGGAAGAGGTCGATGATTTCCGGATCGTGCGCAGCAAGCGCTTTTCCATCAAGCCCATGTCCGCCGAGGAGGCCATCCTGCAGATGAATCTGCTGGGGCACGAATTCTTTGTGTTTCGGAATATGGACGCGGAGGATCGGATCGCCGTGGTCTACAAGCGCAAACAGGGCGGCTACGGCCTGATCTGCGACGACGGCGAGGAATAAGCCTTACCGAGGGATTCCCGGCCCGGGCGGTGACAGAAATCACCGCCCGGGTTTTTCCACGGGGAAAAGCTTTGTCAGCAACTTAACTTGCTCCGACTCTTGAAAATTCCGCCGGCTTGAGGTAACATGAAATCAACAGCTCCCGAACGAACTTTAGGAGGCGAAGCCCATGAAATGTCCCCGCTGCGGCAGCGAAATGAGTCAGGATTCCCACCGGAAGATCTCCCTTCAGATGTGCTACAACTGCGGATACATCGAGGGAAGGAACGTGGGAGCTTCCATGAAGGGAAAAAGCAATTTCGAGCACATGAAAGACCTGGATTTCAACGAGATGTCCGCCTTCCTGGCCGCCGGTCTGGGTCTGGACGAGCAGAAGATCGCCGACTGGCTCAACGACGCAGAACCCTGACACACGCCCCTGCTCTATCGTGAAAAGCAGCGCCCCTTCCCGAATGGAAGGGGCGCTTTTACGAAGAAAAGTGCGTGGGAAGTATTGACACTGGGACTTTTCCGGATTAGAATACTGAAATCAGGAAAGACCCAATCCCGGCGGAAGGGGCAATGCTTCCGCATTATCAGGCGATTGCCCGGGCCCGGCCCCGCCGTCGGCTCCGGTGGATCGATAGAAGGAGGTCAACGGCATGACTTACACCGAACCGAAGCTCGAGCTTGTGTTCCTCGAGCGGAACGACATCGTCACGGACAGCTCACCTGTTCTGTCTGTGGGTGACGATGACAAGTTCTGAGGAAAGCGCCGGAGGTTCCTTCTCTTCGGCTCTGCCTCAAACACGGGAATGCCCGCCGTTCTGGGAATCGGCGGGTATTTTCCTGCCCTTTTTCCGGGATGTGGATTGCCAAAGCCCGGCAGAAACGGTATAATAGCAAGCATCAAAACAGACAGGAGAGCATCATGGACGAGAAGATCGAAAACCAGCTCGAACCGATCCTGGAGGAGGAGACGGAAGAGGGACCGGAGACGGTCCGGGGCAGCGGCACCCTGTACATTGTGGCCACCCCCATCGGCAATTCCCGGGACATGTCTCCCCGGGGAAAGCAGATCCTGGAGGAGGCGGACATGATCGCCGCCGAGGACACCCGGCGCTCCATGGTCCTGCTGGGCAAGCTGGGTGTGCGCAACCGCCTGGTTTCCAACCACAAATTCAACGAGTACGGCAAGGCCCGCTTCTTCATCAATGAGATGAAGCAAGGCAAGAGCGTGGCGGTGATCACCGACGCCGGCACCCCCTGCATCTCCGACCCGGGCAACGAGCTGATCCGCGCCGCGGTGGAGGAGGGCATCCGGGTGGTGGGCGTGCCGGGCTGCTGCGCGGCGGTGAACGCCCTGGCCATCTCCGGCTTCGACCTGTCCAGTTTTCAGTTCCTGGGCTTCTTCCCCCGGGAGAACGCCGAGCGGCGCCGCCTGTTGGAGCAGATCCGCCGGGCCGACACCAAAACCTTCGCCCTGTACGAGAGCCCCAAGCGCGTCATGGACCTGGTGGACTTCTTCATCCGGGAGCAGGCGGGGGTGCGCCTGTGCCTGTGCAACGACATGACCAAGCTCCATGAAATGAGCTTCCGGGGCACGCCCGCCCAGGTGAAGGAGCAGCTGCTGCTAAAGGGCAACTACGAGAAGGGCGAATACGCCCTGGCGCTGGAGTTGGAGGAGGACTACCGCTTCCGGAAGACAGAGCACCTGGTCTCGCCGGAGGCCATGCTGGTGGACGCCATGGTCCGGGGCCTGTCCCCCAAGGAGGCGGTGGCGGCGGTGCTGGAGGACGAGAACAATTCCTACAGCAAGAACGAGCTGAAGGCCGCGTCCCTGCGGCTGAAGAAGCTCTTCGGTGACCGGGCATGAGCCGGCTGAGTCAGGAGCTGGAGGCCGCCCTGGACACCCTGTCCAAGGCGGTGCTGAGCCAGCCCGTGGATAAAACCGGGGCCTCGAAGGTCAGCATACGGCCCCTTCAGAGCCGCGGCGGCCGGGCCTTCCAGGTGGAGGCCATCCGGGGGACCCAGGCTTTTCATCAGAATCTGAACGCCGGGCAGCTCATGGAGCTGTTTCAGCAGGAGCTGGACGGCCGCTTTCGCCAGGCGCTGATCGTGACGGAGACGGAGAGCGCCCAGTTTACGCTGAAGACCAACGGCAGCTACAGGCGCACCGCTTCGGCGGCGGTGCAGCGGCCCGGATCCCCTCGGGGCAACGACCGGGAGAAGCGCTATCTGCTGGAGGAGGGGGAGGCCGTCCCCGCTCTGGTGGATCTGGGGGTCTTTACCCCGGATTACCGGATCGTCAAGGCCCGGTATGACAAATACCGGCAGATCAACCGCTTTGTGGAGCTCATCGATCAGGCCTTCCGGGCCGATCCCCGGAAGGAGATCACCATTCTGGACTTCGGCTGCGGCAAAAGCTACCTGACCTTCATCCTCTACCACTACTTCGCGGTGAAGAAGGGTATGGCGGTGAAGATCATCGGCTATGATCTGAAGAAGGATGTGGTGGAGCACTGCAACGCCATCGCCGAAAAGTACGGCTACACGGGCCTAAGCTTCCACCATGCCGACGTGAGCCGGGATACGCTCTACGATCAGCGGGTGGACATGGTGGTGTCCCTGCACGCCTGCGACACCGCTACGGACTACGCTCTGAACTACGCCGTCGGCAAGGGCGCGGACTATATCTTTTCCGTCCCCTGCTGCCAGCACGAGCTGAACGCCGCCATGAAGAAGGGCGGGGAGCTGGACGTGTTCCTGCGGCACGGGGTGGTGCGGGAGCGGATGGCGGCCCTGCTCACCGATGAGATCCGCACCCTGATCCTGGAGGACCTGGGCTACACGGTGGACGTGATCGAGTTTACGGATCTGGAGAATTCCCCCAAGAACCTGATGCTCCGGGCTAAACGAACGGGACGGCGTTCTCACGCCGGGCGGGACCTGGCCCGGTCCCTGTGCGCCCGCTATGGCTTTACTCAGACGCTGCTGGAGCTGACCGAAGGGCTGTGACCACCGTCACAGCCTGTTTTTTATTGTGAGGAGCGGAACCTATGGACAGACACTATAAAGCCTTCATCAGCTACCGGCATCTGCCCCTGGAGATGGATGTGGCCAAAAAGCTCCACCGCCGGATCGAGCGCTTCCTGATCCCCCGGACCCTGCGGAGAAACGGGGAAAAGCACCCGGGTACCGTGTTTCGGGATCAGGACGAGCTGCCCATCGCCAGCGACCTGTCCGCCAACATCCGCCTGGCCCTGGACGCTTCGGAGTTTCTGATCGTGATCTGCACCCCGGAGACCCGGAAATCCCGCTGGGTGCTGGAGGAGATCCATTATTTTCTGGAGCATCATGACCGGGACCACGTGCTGGCGGTGCTGGCCGACGGAGAGCCGGAACAGGCCTTCCCGCCGGAGCTGACCGAGCTGCGCAGCGAGGGCGGCGACCTGCTGGACCGGGTGGAGCCCCTGGCGGCCAACATCGTGGCCGACAGCCGGGGCAAACGGGACCGGCTCCTGCAGGTGGAGAGCCTGCGGATCCTGGCGGCGCTGATCGGCTGTCCCTTCGACGCCCTGTACCGCCGGCAGCAGCGCTACCGCCGCCGCCGGGCGGCCCTGGCCCTGGGGACCGCGGCGCTGGTGGCCCTGGGCTTTATCGGCCTGCTCCTGAACCGCAACGCCGAGATCCGGCGGCAGCTGGAGCTGAGCCGGTACAATGAATCCCGGGCTCTGGCCGCGCTGTCCGAAAGCGCCTTTGAGGACGGGGACTATCGGGGCGCCATTGAAAACGCCCTGGCCGCCCTGCCCTCGGAGGAGGACGACCGGCCCTATGTGCCCCGGGCGGAGTACGTACTGGCCGACGAGCTGTATCCCTACAGCGATGGGATCTTTGCCTTCTGCGGCTCTCTGCAGCAGGATACCGCCATCTCCCGGGTGGCGGTGTCGCCGGACGGGGCGTATGTGGCCACGGTGGACAGACACTACGTGCTGCGGCTGTTCCGGACCCGGACCGGGGAGAAGCTGTGGGAGCGGGAGCTGTACCTGTCGCCGCAGGTCTGCTTCCCGGAGGGCCCGGAGGCGGTGCTGGCCGCCGATCTCAAGAGCGTCAGCCTGATCTCCTGTCCGGACGGCGCCGAGCTCTGGCGGCGGGAGGGAGCAAGACTGCGCGCCGTCTCGGCGGATGGAAAGACCGTCCTGATCTCCGACGAGGAGGACGCGCTTCTGCTCCTGCTGGATCTGGAGACCGGCCGGACGCTGCATCAGATCCGGAGAGAGGACGGACTGCCCGATCTCCAGTATGCGGCCCTGGATCGGAGCGGCAGCCTGGCCGCCGTGCTGTGCGAGGGCTACGGCTACGGAGAGGAGGCGGGCGCCCGTCTGTTCCTCTGGGAGACGGAAGAGGACCGCATCCTGGAGCTCGACGCGCTGAAGAGCGCCAGCATGTTGTCCGACGTCTACGCGCTGACCTTCTCTGACTCGGGAGATCTCCTCCTGGGCTACGACTATCTGGGCGGCGAGGCCTATGTGAAACGCTATGACCGCTCCTCCGGCTGGGAGGAGAGCTATCGGACCGCGCTGGTGCGGGAGACAGACCCGAGCTTCGGGAAGGGGCTGTTCTATACCGCATCCATCGAGCTCTTTGCCGCCCGGAGCGGCCATATCGCCTTTGGCAGCCGGCAGAATCTCTTTATCCTGGAGGAGAGCTCCGGCCAGGTCCTGGCCCATGTGCAGCTCCCGGACGCCTTATGCGCCGGGAGGATGTACCGGAACGGCAGCATGAGCCTGCTGCTGGCCAACGGCGTGGTCACCGGCTGTACCGGCGAGGGGCTTCTGAGCTACCAATACGATATGTACGGCCTGGCCTGCGACTTCCCTCTGAGCCTGGGGGAGATCAGCGGGCAGAAGCACCGGGAGGCGTTGTTCGCCCTGGTGCCGTACAAACACAAAAACCGGGTGACCCTGGTCCGGGAGCTGGACAACCCCCGGCTGAGACCGATTTTCGAGGCGGACAGCGTGATCCGGGGCTCCCGACTCTTTGCCTCCCCCTCCGGGCAGGTCCTGGTCTGCCTGTACCGGGATTATGACGAGAAAGTATATCGGGGCGTCTGGCTGGACCGCCGGACGGGAGAGGGAGCAAGGCCCTTCCGGATCCCCGCGGTCGAGGGCCTCTACTATGACAACAATGAGGTGTTCGTCACCGATCAGGGGCAGATCATCATTCAGGGGGCGCTGCTGGACCTGAACAGCCAGGAAAGCCGGATCCTGAAAGAGAACGAGCAGGACGAGCGGATGAAGGCGAGGTCCTGCTGGGACGGGGAAAACGGACGTCTGGTCACCGCGGCCTTCGGAGGCTCCGGCGGCGGAGAAGCCCAGGCGCTGAAGCTGTGGATCGACGGAGACTTCTATCGCCGGGCCCAGGCTCCGGCTCCGTCGGCGTCCTCCGGCTATCGCAGCTGGAGCGTGCTGGGGCTGAGCCCGGACTTCGTTCTGGCGGAGCTGGACGACGGGGAGCGGAGCTATGCCGCCTACTGCATCTCCGAGGACTGCTGGTACCCGCTGCCTCTGACGGAGATCCCGGAGGCCAGGGCGCTGGCGGAGACGGGACCCTGGCTGGCCCTGGCGGAGGAGGGACAGATCCGCCTGACGGATCTGCGCGGCAGCGGGACGGAAAGGACCCTGTCCTGCGGCGTCCCCCTCCAGGTGATCAAGCGCCTGCAGTTTGCACAGGGAGACAGCCTGCTGTTCGTCCTCGGCGAGACCGGCGAAATGGAGATCCTGGATGTGGAGACGGGACAGATCCTGCACCACTCGGACTACGGGGAGCGAAACCTGGGCTTTGCGGCGGGAGACCGGCTGAGCGTTTTTGCCCTTCCCGGCGACCGGCTGATGCTCATTGCGGACGGCATCTATACCGAGGCGGTGTGCATCCTGGTGGAGACCGATACCTGGGAATCGGTGGGCTTCTACAGCGGCCCGACCTGGTATTTCCCCGAGAGCAACGAGCTGGTGGTCAAGCCCTATCTGGAGGGGGTGTCCCTGACAGAGCTGCTGGATACCCGGGGGCTGATGGCCCTGGGAGAACAGATCCTCGGCGGAGGAACAGAATAAAAGCGCAGGATGCCAAGGCCGCGGCCTTGGCATCCTGCGCTTATGCTGCGTTCACGTTTCCGGGGCGTCTCTGTGATAGATCCGGCGGGCCTCCTCCGTCTCCCGGCCGTCCGGGTCCCGGAGGATCAACTCCGGCTCGATGACCAGGCCGGGCTTACCGGCCCGGCGCGCCTCGATGAGCACCAGGCTGGGGGCACTGCCGGGCCTGGGGCAGACCAGGCGCAGACGCTTGGGCTCCAGGCCCCGAGCGCTCAGGGTGCAGAAAATGCGGCTGAGCTGCTCCGGCTTGTGGACCAGGCAGAAGCGCCCGCCCTCCCGGCAGAGCCAGGCGGCGGCGTCGCAGAGCTCCTCCAGGCTGCAGCTCTGTTCGCTCCGGGCCAGAGCCCGGTCCGGGTCCGGGGACAGGGCGCCGGAGCCTGTGGGAAAATAGGGAGGATTGGACACCGCCAGATCAAAGCTGCCGGGGCGAAACCGCTCCCGCACCGTCCGGACGTCTCCGGTCAGGATCCCGGCCCGGGCCTCAAGGCCGTTGGCGGACAGATTTTCCCGGGCCAGGGAGGCGGCCTCCTCCAGCAGCTCCAGTCCGGTCATCTCCAGACGCTGGGACCGGCTGAGCAGCAGCAGCGCCAGAATACCGGAGCCGCAGCCCAGGTCGATCCCCCGCCGGACGCCGGACAGGCGCACGAAGTCCGCCAGCAGCACCGAGTCGGTGCTCAGAGGGGCGTGCCTGGCCGGAGCGAACAGCGGCCCGCCGGGCCAGAGGGGGCTGAATGAGGGCATGGCGGTCTCCTTTCCGAAATAAAAAAAGGACGAGAATGCTCTCGTCCTTTTTCGTTTTGTTGGATTACTCCAGCTCGATGGCCTCGGCAGGGCACTGGGCAGCGCAGGCGCCGCACTCCAGGCACTTGCTGGGGTCGATTTCGTAGTGCAGATCGCCCATATCAATGGCCTCGGCAGGACACTGAGCGGCGCAGGAACCGCAGGACAGGCACTCGTCGGTAATCACATAAGCCATGGGTATACCTCCATTTTGATCGTTTTTTTCGACCTCACGGTCTCTTCGCGCCCATTGTAGCACAACTTGAATAAAAAGCAACGAAAATTTTTACGCCACCGTTAAAGCCCGGATAAACTGGCGATACTTTTCCGGACGGCTCCGTTTCGCCGGAATCGGCGCGGCCGTTGGACGATAATAGAGGCCGCGGGACCGGCGGGGCCGGCGTCCGGAGGAGGCGACACATGAAAAGCAACGAGAAGTTTACGCAGCTGGCAGAGCTGGCCATCGACCGGGCCAGGCGGGCGGCGGAAGAGCTGGGGCATGGTTTTGTGGGCACGGAGCATCTGCTCCTGGGGATCCTGGAGGAGACGGCGGGTCTTGGGGCAAGGATCCTGCGCGGCCAGGGCCTGGAGGAAGAGACGGTCCGGCGCTGCCTGGCGCGCATGGACGGGGTCGGGGCCGCCGGACGAGGTCAGGCGGAATTGAGCGAGCATGCCAAACTCGCGGTGGATCGGGCGGCCGGGGAGGCATCCCAGCTGAGGCAGGCCTTCATCGGGACGGAGCATCTGCTCCTGGGGATCCTGCGGCAGCCGGACTGCGGCGGCAGCAGGCTTCTGCGACTGCTGGGGGCGGATCCGGACCGGATTTATACGGAGATCGCCGCCGTCTTCGGAAACCCCAGCTCCGGGGGACGCACCCAGCCCGGAGCTCTGAGGCTGACCCAGCGCCACCCCGAGACCCGGACCCTGGACCAGTACAGCCGGGATCTGACCGCCATGGCCGCCGCCGGGGACATCGACCCGGTGGTGAGCCGGGGCGAGGAGATCCGCCGGGCGGTGCAGATCCTGTCCCGGCGCAGCAAGAACAATCCCGTCCTGGTGGGCGAACCCGGCGTGGGCAAGACCGCCGTGGCCGAGGGACTGGCGCTCCGGGTGGCCCGGGGCGAGGCGCCGGAGGAGCTGCGGAAAAAGCGGATCGTCTCCCTGGATATTCCGGCGCTGCTGGCCGGGACCAAGTACCGGGGAGATTTCGAGGAGCGGGTCAAGTCGGTGCTGAAGGACGTGAAGCGGGCCGGGGACGTGATCCTCTTTATCGACGAGCTGCACACCATCATCGGCGCGGGCTCGGCCGAAGGGGCCATTGACGCGGCCAATATCCTCAAGCCCGCCCTGGGCCGGGGCGAGGTGCAGATCATCGGGGCCACCACACCGGAGGAATACCGCCGTCACATTGAGAAGGACGCGGCTCTGGAGCGGCGCTTTCAGCCGGTCCGGGTGGGAGAGCCGGACCGCCGGGCAGCGCTGGAAATGCTCTGCTCTCTGCGCCCGGCGCTGGAAAAGCACCACCGGGTGCAGATCACAGACGGAGCGCTGCGGGCGGCCTACGAGCTGTCGGCCCGCTACGTCCACGACCGCTTTCTGCCCGACAAGGCCATCGATCTGGTGGACGAGGCCGCCTCCGGCCTCCGGCTGGATCCGGGCTCGGAGCGCCGGATCCTGGAGGAGGGGGATGTGGCCCGGGTGCTGAGCCAGTGGACCGGCATCCCGGTGACGGAGCTGACCGAGAGCGAGCGGGGCAGACTCCGGGATCTGGAGGAGCAGCTGAAAAAGCGCATCATCGGCCAGCAGGAGGCGGTATCGGCGGTGGCCAGGGCCATCCGCCGCAGCCGGGTGGGGCTCCGGGATCCCCGGCGGCCGGTGGGGAGTTTCCTGTTTCTGGGACCCACCGGCGTAGGCAAGACGGAGCTGTGCCGGGCTCTGGCCGCGGCGGTCTACGGCAGCGAGAAGGCCTTGATCCGACTGGACATGTCTGAGTATATGGAGAAGCACTCGGTGAGCCGGCTCATCGGATCGCCTCCGGGCTACGTGGGCTATGAGGACGGCGGCCAGCTCACCGAGAAGGTCCGCCGCAGGCCCTGGTCGGTGGTGCTGCTGGACGAGATCGAAAAGGCCCACGAGGACGTATGGGGGATCCTGCTGCAGATCCTGGACGACGGACACCTGACCGATTCCGGCGGCCGGCGGGTGGATTTCAGCAACACCGTGATCGTGATGACCTCCAATATCGGGGCCAAGGCCATCACCGAGCGCCGCAGCCCCCTGGGCTTCCGGGCCGACCAAGGGGATGAGGGGGAGATGGAGCGGCAGGTGCGGGAGGAGCTGAAGGCCACCTTCCGGCCGGAATTTCTCAACCGGGTGGACGAGACCATCATCTTCCGCCGGCTGGGCCAGCCGGAGCTGCAGGCCATCACCCGGAGCCTGCTGGAGGAGGTGAAGGAGCGCTTCGCCGCCCTGGGGCTGAGTCTGCGGGTGCCGGAGGAGACGGAGCGCTGGCTGGCCCGGGAGGGCTGCGACGAGAAGTTCGGCGCCCGGCCCCTGCGCCGGGTGCTGCAGCACAGGCTGGAGGACGCCGCCGCGGAGCTGCTGCTGGAGGGCAGGGCCGGGCCCGGCGATGAAATCCTGGCGGCGGTGGAGGACGGCACCCTGCGGCTGCAGGTCTGCCGAAGTGCCGGACAGCGTTGACGGAGCGGGCGAAATGTGCTATCCTTCCTACAAAAAAGAAGGAGGAGAGGGCACAGAATGAAGCGAAACGGCCTGAAAATGTGGATCCTGGCGCTGGCCCTCTGCCTCTGCGCCTGCGGACAGGAGGACGGCGCGGCCCCGGCCCCTCCGGCGTCCGATCCGGCGCGGCCTTCCCCCGCGGTGAGCCGGGAGGAGGCCTCCCCCGTCCTTCTCTCTGAGGTCATGAGCCATAACCGCGCCGCGCTGATGGCGCCGGACGGCAGCTTCCCGGACTGGATCGAGCTGTATAATCCCTCGGACGAGCCCGTGTCCACCGCCGGCCTGCTTCTGGCCGACAGCGGGGACGCCGGGAAGGCCAGCCCCCTGCCCGACTGCCGGATCCCGGCGGGAGGCTATCTTCTGGTCTATGCCGACGGGAAAAGCGGCACGGCGGAGGAGCCCCACGTGGGCTTCCGCCTCTCCGACGGGGAAAGCCTCCGGCTGCTGAGCCGGGACGGACAGGTTCTGGACGCGCTGGAGCTGGGACAGCTGGAGGACGACTGCGCCCTGATCCGGCAGGGAGAGAACTTTGCGGTTACGGCCTGGCCCAGCCCCGGCTATGACAACAGCCCGGCGGGCTTCGACGCCTTCCAGCGGGAACGGGCTGTGCCGGAGGACCTGAGGATCTGGGAAGTGAAGGTCTCGCCCTACGGGGCCGGGTATCTGGATACCGAGCCGGACAGCGACTGGGTGGAGCTGTACAACGCCGGGGACGCCTCTGTGAGCACCCTGGGCTTTGCCCTGTCCGACGATCGGGACGAGCCGGGGAAATGCCCCTTGCCCGAACGGATCCTGACCCCCGGCCAGCGGCTGGTGATCCGCTGCGGCGAGGGCCTCTGGGACGAGCCGGTGATCGACCTGTCCCTCAATTCCGCCAGGGAGAGCCTGTATCTGAGCCGGGACGGGCAGATCTGCGACTATGTGTCCCTGCATGACATCCCCTATGACGGTAGTTATGGCCGCCTGGAGGGGGAAGAGGGCTTCTTTTATTTTGCAAAGGCCAGTCTGGACGCGCCCAACGGCGGCGTCTGTGCCAGACAGATCGCGGAGACGCCCTGGGCTTCGGAACCCGACGGCGTCTTCGAGAGCGTGGAGAAGGTGACGGTGACGCTCTGTGGAGAGGGAGAGCTGCACTATACCCTGGACGGCGGCCTGCCCACCGCCGACAGCCCGGTCTATACCGAACCGCTGCGGCTGGAGAAGACCTGCGTGGTCCGGGCGGTGGCGATCCGGGAGGGGGCGCTGCCCAGCCGGGCCCTGAATCTGAGCTATATCATCAATGAAGGCCATACCATGCCGGTGGTCAGCCTGATGGGAGACAGCCGGAGCCGGCTGGAGGACATGCTGGACCGGGGCGTCAAGCACATCGAGCTGCCCGGCGCCGTCTGCCTGTATGAGAACGGACAGCGGGCCTTCTCCACCGGCTGCGGCCTGTCCATTTCGGGCCTGACCAGCGTGGAGCTGTCCTCCAAGAGAAACGTCAAGGTGAACCTGCGGGGCGCCTACGGCGACAGCGCTCTGAACTACGATCTGTTCGGCGACGGGGTCCCGGACGCGGATTCCTTCATTCTCCGGGCGGGGCAGGATTCCTCCTTCCGCCTGATGAGCACCGAGATCTGGCAGGAGCTGTGCCTGGAGATGAGCCGGAGTGTCATGACCCAGCACAGCAAATACTGCGTGGTCTATGTCAACGGACAGTATTACGGCATCTACGTGCTGAAGGAGAACGTCTCCCCCGGAATGTACGCCCGCTGGGCCGGGGTCAGCCGGGAGAGCGTCCTGAACACCATCCCCCACGTGACCGACACCGACGATTACCTGGAGATGTACGATTTCATCCGCAGCAGCGATCTGAGCCGGGAGGAGAACTACCGCCGGGCCTGCGAGCTGCTGGATGTGGACAGCTTTATCGACTGGGTGATCCTGGAGGGAGTCAGCGGGAACTTCGATCTGTTCCGCAACGTGCGCTTTTTCCGCTCCACCGAGCGGGAGGGGGGCTATCAGCTGTGCCTGTTCGATCTGGACAACACCATGGGCAACGGCAACTATACCTGGGAGTGCCTGTTCTACGACGAGGCCCGGGGCGGCTACTTCAACTCCAACGCCTCCGCCCTGCTTGAGTCCCTGCTGGAAAGCCCGCAGTTCCGGGCGCGCTTCCTCCGGCGCTACGCCGGGGTTTTCGACACGGACCTGTCCAACGAGCGCATCCTGGAGACCATTGAGCGGCTCCGGGCCGTCATCGAGCCGGAGATCCGCCGGGATCGGGAGCGCTGGAACTACCCGCTCAGCTCCTGGGAATACGAGATCGAGCGCCTGGAGAGGATCATTACCGCCCAGGACTGGCAGAATTACTGCGTCCGGCGGCTGGACAGCTATTTGCATCTGACGCCGGAGGAGTGGGCTCTGTTTGCACAGGAAAGGACGGAATAAAAAAGAAAGCGGTTTTACTTGACATAACTCGGTTAAAGGACTAAAATAAATCGGATAATTTGGAGGCGTCCCGGGGAAGACGCCTGTTAAACATCCTATATTTACTGCAATGAGACCCGAAGGGCGCTGCTTGACCTGGCGTCCGGCGGAGATCATTTTCTTCTTAGATTCAAAAGTGAATCAAGGGATGCACCGAAAAATTCTGAAAGAATGGAGGTGTGTTTACTTACGATGCCTGGATTTGTATGGCTCATTATCGGGCTTTTGATCGGCGCGGTCGGCGCAGCCGTCTTTTTCGTGACCCGTGAGAAGAACGCGGAACGCAGCATCGCCAACGCCGAGGAAGAAGCCAAGCAGATCATCAATGATGCGATCAAGAGTGCAGAGGGCAAGAAGAGAGAAGCCCTTGTAGAGGCAAAGGAAGAAATACACAAACGCCGCTCCGAATACGAGCGGGAGGAGAAAGCCCGCCGGGCTGAGCTGCAGAAGCAGGAACGCCGTCTTCAGCAGAAAGAGGAGAGCCTGGACCGCAAGACCGACGCCATTGAGAAGAAAAACGAGACCCTGTCCAACAAGATCGCCGCGGTGGAAGCCCAGCAGGCCGAGGTGGCTCTGGTCAAGAAGAGCCAGCTGGAGGTGCTGGAGAAGATCTCCGGCTTTACCGTGGAAGAGGCCAAGGCTTACATCATCGCCACCGTGCGGGATGATGTGACCCACGAGATGGCCATGAAGATCAAGGAACTGGAGGCCCAGTTCAAGGATGAGGCGGACGATCGGGCAAGAGAGATCGTCGCCACCGCCATCCAGCGCTGCGCCGCCGACCACACCAGCGAGATCACCGTCTCCGTCGTACCTCTCCCCAACGACGAGATGAAGGGACGCATCATCGGCCGCGAGGGCCGGAACATCCGCAGCATCGAAACGCTGACCGGCTGCGACCTCATTATCGACGACACCCCCGAGGCCATTACCGTCTCCAGCTTTGATCCGGTCCGCCGCGAGGTGGCCAGACTTGCCCTGGAGAAGCTCATCCAGGACGGGCGCATCCACCCGGCCCGGATCGAGGAAATGGTGGCCAAGGCCCAGAAGGAAGTCAACGCCGTCATCAAGTCCGAGGGCGAGCGGGCCGTGTTCGAGACCAATATCCACGGTCTCAATCCCGAGCTCATCAAGCTCCTGGGCCGGATGCGCTACCGCACCAGCTACGGGCAGAACGTGCTCAACCACTCCATCGAGGTGGCCCACATCGCCGGCCTGATGGCCTCCGAGCTGGGCGTGGACGTGAACACCGCCAAGCGGGCGGGCCTGCTGCATGACATCGGCAAGTCCATCGACCACGAGGTGGAGGGCAGCCACGTCACCATCGGCGTGGATCTGCTGCGCAAGTATCGGGAATCCGAAGCCGTGATCCACGCGGTGGAGGCCCACCACGGCGACGTGGAGTGCCATACCGTGGAGGCCTGCCTGGTCCAGGCGGCGGACGCGATTTCCGCCTCCCGCCCCGGCGCCCGGCGCGAGAACATCGAGAACTATGTCAAGCGTCTGGAGAAGCTGGAGGAGGTCTCCAAGAGCTTCCCCGGCATCGCCAGCTCCTACGCCATCCAGGCGGGGCGCGAGATCCGCATCATGGTCAAGCCCGAGGAGGTCAGCGAGGATCAGATGGTTCTGTTGGCCCGGGACATTGCCAAGAAGATCGAGGAAGAGCTGACTTACCCCGGTCAGATCAAGGTCCATCTTCTGCGCGAGACCAAAGCGGTGGACTACGCCAAGTAAACAGACAGTCCGCGGGAACCTGTTTCCGCGGACTGTTTTTTAGCGTATAGTTTATAGTTTTTAGGAGTAAAACTCTTGAAACAGGAAAGCCTTTGGGGTATAATACTCAGGCTTGTTTGCTGCTTTTCCACGGGAGGACCCGTGTTGAGGAGTAATCATATTCTATGGATAAGGGATGACATGAACGTATGAGCGCATCGACCGAAAGAAAAAACCGCGCCGCCGCCCGCGAGGCCGGCACGGATAAGAAGACCATCGCCGCAAAGGAAGCGGCGGAAAAGGCCAGAAAGAGCAAGCTGCGCTGGACGCTGGGGACCATCGGGATCCTGGTGCTGATCTGCGCGATCCTGTTCTTCAACTCCGGCCTGTTCTATCGCACGGTGCCCGCCGCAGGCGTGGACGGAAAGAACTACTCTGCCGCCACCATGAACTACTACTATGGCACCGACTACATGAACCTGCTCAACCAGTATGGCTACATGGCTTCCTATATGGGGCTGGATCCCAGCACCGGTTATGCCGGCCTGGCCAGCACCGAGTGCCCCATGACAGAGGAAGGCACCTGGCGGGATTACTTCCTGGATGCCGCCGGGCAGGATCTGATCCAGGTCAACGCCCTGGGCGACTATGCCGCCGCCAACGGCATCAGCCTGGACGATGAGGATCAGGCCGATATCGACGCCGTCATGGACGAGATGGCGCAGACCGCCAAGGAATACGAATATCCCAGCCTGAACCGCTATCTGACGGCCATCTACGGCCGGGGTGTGAACAGCTCTGTGGTCCGTCAGGCCATGACCGAGCGTCAGCTGGCCGGCAAGGCCTACCAGTCTGTGTCCGACGCCCAGACCTACAGTGCCGAGGAGCTGGAGGCCGAGTATCAGAGCTATGCCGGCAGCCGTGATCTGTTTACCTATGCCAGCTACTACGTGGCCACCGATGTCGCCGAGGACGCGGACGAGGCTGCCAGAGCCCAGGCTCTGACCGAGGCCCGGGCTACCGCCGAGGCGATCCTTGTGGGCTTCCAGGAGCGGGAGAGCGACGAGTATATGGACGAGCTGAACGCCGCGGTGGACCATGAGATCCCCGGCGCCCAGGCCACCCTGCGCTCCAACGTCTCCGGCAGCAGCCTGGAGAGCCTGTACTCCGAGTGGATGATGGACGAGAGCCGCCAGGCTGGCGACAACATGATGGTCCAGGACGCCACCGGCGACGGGGTCACGGTCCTTGTTTTCCTGAGCCGGGAGGACAACCACTATCCCACCGTCTCCGTGCGCCACATCCTGGTGAAAGCGGAGGCTTCCGAGGATGGGACCTATACTGACGAGGCCAAGGCGGCCGCCCTGGCCAAGGCCGAGGACATTCTGGCCCAGTGGAAGGCCGGCGAGGCCACCGAGGACAGCTTTGCCGCGCTGGCCAACGAGCTGAGCGAGGATCAGGGCTCCAACACCAACGGCGGCCTGTACGAGGAAATCTACAAGGGCGAGATGGTCACCGAGTTCAATGACTTCTGCTTCGGCGACCGTCAGCCCGGCGACGTGGAGATCGTCTACGGCGAGAGCGGCAGCTACGCCGGCTATCACGTGGTCTACTTCGTGGGCGAGGGCGAGCAGTACTCCGACGTGATCGCCAGGAACAGCCTGCTGAACACCTATATGACCGAGTGGTTGGAGGGCCTGACCGCCGATCTGACGGTGGAGCCCCGCTTCGGCTACAAGCTGGTCGGCTGATCGTACTTCAAGTTCAGACATGAAAAACCGGGATGGTACGTGTTCAAAACCACGCACCATTCCGGTTTTCTTGTTTTCCCCTTTGGGGGAAGTGCCCCGAAGGGGCGACAGGGGACAGCGTCCCGGCCTTGGCGGAATCAGATCCGCGGGGGCGAAGCGTTACACAAAAGCGCTTTGCTCCAGGCGGCGGAAGGCCTCCTTCATCCGCTGGTGGGGCAGGGCCAGGTTCATGCGGATGCTGGAGGGCCAGAAGAAATCCTCGCCGTTCTGCCAGATGACCCCGGCCTTCACGCCCCGACCCAGCAGTTGGCCGATGGGAACGCCGTGGTCCCGGCACCAGTCTCCGCAGTCCAGAAACAGCATATAGGTCCCCTGGGGCCGCATGACGCGAACACCGGGGAAATGTTCGCTGATAAAATCACAGGCCCAGGCCATGTTCTGATCCAGCACCCGGCACAGCTCCTCCAGCCAGGGGCCGCCCCGGTCGTAGGCGGCGATCAGCGCGTGCATGCTCAGCATGTTGGGGCTGTTGTAGTGGGTCAGGGCCGCCTGCCGGTCCATCCGGGCCTTCAGCGCCGGATCGAAGACCACGTGATAGGAGCCCACCAGCCCGGCCAGGGAGAAGGACTTGCTGGGAGAGTAAAAGGCCAGGGTGCGGGCCTTCGCATCCTCGGATACCGCCTGGGTGGGGATGTGGGTATGGCCGGGCAGGATCAGGTCGGACCAGATCTCGTCGGAGATCACGGTGACCTGGTTTTCGGCGTAGACCTCCATGGCCCTTTCGATCTCCCGGCGCTCCCAGACCCGTCCCGTGGGGTTGTGGGGAGAGCAGAAAATGGCCAGGTGGATGTTGTGCTCCTTCAGCTTCCGATCCATGTCCTCATAGTCCATGCGCCAGATCCCGGCCTCATCCCGCTTCAGATCGCTGTGGACCGCGACCCGGCCCGTGTTCTCCAGCACGTGGGTGAAGCCCACGTAGGTGGGGGCGTGGAGCAGAATGGGCTCGCCCGGTGTGGTCAGCAGCTGGATCGCCGTGCTCACGCCGCCCAGCACGCCGTTCTCGTAGCCCAGGTGTTCCTTTTCCAGCCCCGGCACCGGCTTGTGGGTCCGGTGCCAGTCCAGGATCGCCCGGTGGTAGTCCCCGGACAGCGGGAAGTAGCCGAAGAAGGGATAGTCGATCCTCTGATGCAGGGCCTCCCGGATGCAGGGGGCGATGGGGAAGCTCATGTCCGCCACCCACATGGGGATGGGGTCGACGCCCTCGTCCACCTGCGCGCCGGGAACGGGGATCCAGTCGGCGGCGATGCAGTCCCGGCCCCGCCGGTCCAGGATCGTTGTGAAATCGTAGTTCATATGCGTGCCCTCCCGTACAAGTGCCTTTTTTCAATCAAAAGTGTCGGGGTCCGTCAAGTCCACATAGACCAGATCCCGCAGGGCCTCCAGCTTCTTCTCGCCGATGCCCGGGACCCGGGTGATCTCCTCTACGGAGCCGAAGGGACCGTTCTGTTCCCGGTCGTCCACGATGGCCCGGGACAGCGTCTCCCCGATCCCCGGCAGCAGCTGCAGCTCTTCCGCTGTGGCCCGGTTCAGATCCAGGATCTGGCCCGGCAGCAGCTCGGTGGGCAGACCGCCCTCGTCTCCCCCGACCATGGCCAGCTCCCGGGAAGACATGCGGTCCGGCGCGGGCGCCCCGGCGCCGGAGGAAAAGCCCTGAGCCCAGAGCAGCAGCCACAGTCCGTAGGCCAGGCACAGTCCCAGCGCCAGGATCAGGGGCAGTGACCGGGACTTCCGCTTTTCACTCATGTTCCCCACCATCCGACGTTTTTTCTCCAATATACAGGAAAATGAGAGAAAAGGGAAGAGTGAAAAGAGAAGAGAGAGGGCAGCGCCGGATCGGAGGCTTTTTCCTTGTGAAAACCCGGGATCTGTGATAAAATAAAGTGTTACTACAACTTCGGAGGGTCCCCTATGGAAAAACAGCAATATATCCCCGCCGGGAAGATCGTGAATACCCACGGCGTCCAGGGCGAGGTCAAGATCGAGGTCTGGCTGGACAGCCCCCAGTTTCTTCGGCGCTTCGGCCGGATCTTTCTGGGCGAGCGGGAATACCGGATCGAGAGCGCCCGGGCCCACAAGGGCTTCCTGCTGGCCAAACTGGAGGGCGTGGAGGACGTGAACGCCGCCATGGCGCTGAAGGGAAAAGAGCTGCGGGTGGATCGGAACGACGTGCGCCTGCCCCGGGGAACCTATTTTCTCCAGGACATCCTGGGCGCCCGGGTGGTGGACGAGGCCGGGACCGAGATCGGCGTGCTCACCGAGGTGCTGGAGCGACCCGCCTCCAACGTGTACGTGGTGCAGGGCGAGAGCGAGCATCTGATCCCCGCGGTGCCGGAATTTGTGCTGTCTACCGACGCCGAGGCCGGAGTCATCACCGTGCGCCTGATTGAGGGGATGTAAGGCCATGAGGATCGATATTCTGACCCTGTTTCCCGACACGGTGAACGCCGTCCTGCACGAGAGCATCCTCGGCCGGGCGGCCAAAAAGGGCGCGGTGGAGATCAACTGCGTCCAGATTCGGGACTACACCGAGAACAAGCAGAACCAGGTGGACGACTATCCTTACGGCGGGGGCTTCGGCTGCGTGATGATGGCCCAGCCCCTGAAAAGCTGCCTGGAGGCGGTGATCCGTCAGGCCGGAGAGCGCCGCCGCCGGGTGATCTACCTGTCCCCTCAGGGGCAGACCTATACCCAGGAGACCGCCAAGCGCCTGCAGCGGGACTATGACCACCTGGTGCTGGTCTGCGGCCACTATGAGGGCGTGGACGAGCGCTTTATCGAAGCCTGCGTGGACGAGGAGCTCTCCCTGGGGGACTTCGTCCTCACCGGCGGGGAGATCGCCGCCATGGCGGTGGCCGATTCCGTGTGCCGCCTGGTGCCCGGGGTCCTGGCCGACGAGCAGTGCTACACCGGCGAGAGCCATTGGGACGGGCTGCTGGAATACCCCCAGTATACCCGGCCGGAGGTCTGGGAGGGCCGGGCGGTGCCCGAGGTGCTGCTCCAGGGGGATCACGCCAAGGTGGAGCGCTGGCGCCGTCGCCAGCAGTTTGAGCGCACCCGCCGGAAGCGCCCGGACATGTACGAGAAGCTCCGGGTCACCGAGCCGGAGGACCTTCAGATCCTCCGGGAGATCGAGAAGAGCACCGGACGGATCCAGCTCACAGAGCCGGTGACCTGCCGCCCCGCCGCCGAGGCGGATCTGCCCGCTGTCCTGGAGATCGTGGAGCAGGCCCGGGCGGGGCTGCGGAAGTTTCACGTGGACCAGTGGCAGGGCCCCTATCCCGACGAGAAGGCCTTCCGCTTCGATCTGGACCGAGGGGAGTGCTTTGTGCTCCTGCACGGGGAGGAGATCGCCGCCTTCTTCACCCTGTCCACCCGGGAGGAGAAGACCTACGCGGGCATTACCGACGGCAAGTGGACCGAGGGCATGGCCTATTGCGTGCTGCACCGGGCGGCGGTGGCCGCCAAATACCGGGGCAGCGGCATGGCGGACAAGCTGATGCGCGCGGTGGAGGAGCAGGCCCGGGCCTATGGCCTTCGCTGCATCCGCACCGACACCCATCGGAAAAACAAGCCCATGCAGCGCCTGCTGCGGGATTCGGGTTACCGCTACCGGGGCAACATCCAGGTCCTGGTGGAGCCGGGCCACGATACGGCCAGACAGGCCTATGAGAAGATTTTAAAGAGGTAGGGGCGGCTATGAATCTGACCGACTACAACGACATTCGCGCCCTTCTGACCCGGCATGGCTTCCGCTTTTCCAAATCCCTGGGGCAGAACTTTCTCACCGCCGCCTGGGTGCCGGAGCGGATCGCCGACAGCGCCGGGCTGGACGGGAACACCGGCGTGGTGGAGGTGGGCCCCGGGGTGGGCTGCCTGACCGAGCAGCTGTCCCTCCGGGCCGGAAAGGTGCTGGCCATTGAGATGGACAAAAGCCTGCGCCCGGTGCTGAAGGAGACTCTGGCGGGCCGGGACAACGTGGAGATCCTCTTCGGCGACGCGCTGAAGCAGGATCTGAAGGAGCTGGTTCGGGAAAAACTGCCTGGGCTGCGCCCGGTGGTCTGCGCCAACGTCCCTTACAACGTCACCAGCCCGCTGCTCACCGCCTTTCTGGAGGCCGACTGCTTCGAGACCGTCACCGTGATGATCCAGCGGGAGGTGGCCAGAAGGATCTGCGCCGGACCCGGTACGGCGGATTACGGCGCCTTCGGCCTGTTTGTCCAGTGGCACTGCGAGACCGAGCTGCTCTTCGACGTGCCCCCCTCCTGCTTCGTGCCCCAGCCGAAGGTGACCTCGTCGGTGATCCGGCTTCGCCGCCGCGGGACGCCGCCGGTGCCGGTCCGGGATGAGCGGCTGATGTTCCGGATCATCCGGGCGGCCTTTAACCAGCGGCGCAAAACGCTGGTGAACGCCATGTGCGCCGGGGTGGAGGGCCTGAGCAAGGAACAGGCCGAGGCGGTGCTGCTCTCCTGCGGCCTGGATCCCCGGATCCGGGGAGAGCGGGTGGCCATTGGTGGATTTGCAAAAATCGCGGATCAAATCTCCGGGGGAAATTTCCCGGTTTTGTGAGGAAAATGTATTGATTATTTCCCGTAGATTGTGGTATTCTAATTGCTGGCTGAGAAATCCATTTTTTCTATAGAAAGGATCGAAAACATGAGCAAAAAGTATGTCTATCTGTTTTCCGAGGGCAATGCTTCCATGCGCGAGCTGCTGGGCGGCAAGGGCGCTAACCTGGCCGAGATGAGCAACATCGGCCTGCCGGTTCCCCAGGGCTTCACCATCACCACCGAGGCCTGCACCCAGTACTACGAGGACGGCCGCAAGATCAACGACGAGATCATGGCTGAAATCATGAAGAACGTCGAGATCATGGAGAAGATCAACGGCAAGAAGTTCGGCGACCTGGAGAATCCTCTGCTGGTCTCCGTGCGCTCCGGCGCCCGGGCCTCCATGCCCGGCATGATGGACACCATTCTGAACCTGGGCCTGAACGACGAGGTCGTGGCCGCCATGATCAAGGGCAACCCGGATCCCAAGTTCGAGCGTTTCGTTTATGACTCCTACCGCCGCTTCATCCAGATGTTCTCCGACGTGGTCATGGAAGTGGGCAAGAAGTACTTTGAGCAGCTGATCGACGAGATGAAGGCCAAGAAGGGCGTCACCTACGACGTGGAGCTGACTGCCGCCGACCTGAAGGAGCTGGCTGAGCAGTTCAAGGCCGAGTACAAGAAGCAGATCGGCAAGGACTTCCCCTCCGACCCCAAGGTGCAGCTGTACGAGGCCATTCGTGCCGTGTTCCGCTCCTGGGACAACCCCCGCGCCAACGTCTACCGTCGTGACAACGACATCCCCTACTCCTGGGGCACTGCCGTCAACGTCATGCCCATGGTGTTCGGCAACCTGAACGACAACTCCGGTACCGGCGTGGCCTTCACCCGCGACCCCGCCACCGGCGAGAAGAAGCTGATGGGCGAGTTCCTGACCAACGCCCAGGGCGAGGACGTGGTCGCCGGCGTGCGTACCCCCATGCCCATCTCCCAGATGGAAGAGAAGTTCCCCGAGGCCTTTGAGCAGTTCGTCAAGGTCTGCGCCATCCTGGAGGACCACTACCGCGACATGCAGGACATGGAGTTCACCGTGGAGAACGGCAAGCTCTACATGCTCCAGTGCCGCAACGGCAAGCGTACCGCCCAGGCCGCTCTGAAGATCGCCTGCGATCTGGTGGACGAGGGCATGATCGACGAGCGTCAGGCCGTCCTGATGATCGACCCCCGGAACCTGGACACCCTGCTGCACCCCCAGTTCGACGCCGGCAAGCTGAAGGCTGCCACTCCCATCGGCAAGGGCCTGGGCGCCTCCCCCGGCGCCGCCTGCGGCAAGATCGTCTTCTCCGCTGAGGACGCCAAGGCTTGGGCCGCCCGCAAGGAGAAGGTGGTTCTGGTTCGTCTGGAGACCAGCCCCGAGGACATCGAGGGCATGAAGGCCGCTCAGGGCATCCTGACCGTGCGCGGCGGCATGACCAGCCA
>CADAHL010000026.1 GCA_902787755.1 Oscillospiraceae bacterium | reverse complement strand
TGACACCGCTAGAGTTGCGATGCCAGTTCGTTACTTAATTCTACTCTCCTACATCTCGGGTCTTTTTTGTGCTGTCCGCACAATCTGGTTCGGTTCACTTTCGGAGCGGGGGGATTTTTTTGGGGCTAAACTCAGCGAATGTTGAAGAAGGCGTCGATGCCGGGGTACTGAGCGACCTCGTCCAGCTCTTCCTCGATGCGGATCAGCTGATTGTACTTGGCCACGCGGTCGGTACGGGAAGGAGCACCGGTCTTGATCTGGCCGGCGTTGACAGCCACGGCCAGGTCGGCCAGGGTGGTGTCCTCGGTCTCACCGGAGCGGTGGGAAACGATGGCGGTGTAGCCGGCGCGGTTGGCGGTCTGGATGGCGTCCAGAGTCTCGGTCAGGGTGCCGATCTGGTTGACCTTGATCAGAACAGCGTTGGCGGCATGGAGCTTGATGCCGGTGCGCACGCGCTCGGCATTGGTGACGAACAGGTCGTCGCCAACCAGCTGGATGCGGCTGCCCAGACGCTCGGTCAGCCTCTGCCAGCCTTCCCAGTCGTCCTCGCCCAGACCGTCCTCGATGGAGATGATGGGGTACTTGTTGCACAGGTCTTCCCACATGTCGATCATCTCGTCGCTGGTCATGACAGTGCCGCGCTTGGGCAGGTGGTACTTGCCGTCTTCCTTGTCGAACCAGTCGGACACAGCGGCGTCCATGGCGATCCGGAAGTCGTCGCCGGGCTTGTAGCCGGCTTCCTCGATGGCCTTCACGATGACCTTCAGAGCGTCCTCATCAGCGGCCAGGTTGGGAGCGTAGCCGCCCTCGTCGCCAACGCCGGCGGCGGGAGTGCCGTTCTCCTTCAGGGTCTTCTTCAGCTGATGGAAGACCTCGGCGCACATCCGCAGGGCTTCACGGAAGCTCTTGGCGCCTACGGGCATGACCATGAACTCCTGGATGTCCACGCTGTTGGAGGCGTGAGCACCGCCGTTGAGGATGTTCATCATGGGCACGGGCAGGGTCTTGGCGTTGACGCCGCCGATGTAGTTGTACAGGCTGTTGCCGGTGGCGAGAGCCGCGGCCTTGGCGGTGGCCAGGGACACGCCCAGGATGGCGTTGGCGCCCAGGCGGGTCTTGTTGGGGGTGCCGTCCAGCTCGATCAGAGCCTTGTCCACAGCGACCTGATCCAGAGCGTTCATGCCGATGATCTCTTCGGCGATCTCGCCGTTGACGTTCTCAACAGCCTTCAGAACGCCCTTGCCGCCGAAACGGCCCTTGTCGCCGTCGCGCAGCTCGCAGGCTTCGTGGATACCGGTGGAGGCGCCGGAGGGAACAGCGGCGCGGCCGATGGTGCCGTCGTCCAGGGTGACTTCCACTTCCACAGTGGGGTTGCCGCGAGAGTCAAGGATCTCGCGGGCCATGACATCTACGATTTCAAAGTATTCTTTCATAGTGACCTCCTATAAAATTCGGATCGATTTATTATAACCCAAGCTTTCCCAAAAAGAAAGACAAACTTGAAAAAAAGACCTGAGAATCTTGGATTTTGTGCAAACTGCTGTCAATCTCCCGGACCGGGCCCGGATCGCAGACCGGTTTTCTTGTGGCTTTTCCCGAGACTGCCAGGCCTCTGGGCACAAGATGGAGTGGAAAGCGGAAAAATGAGCCCGGAATCTCTTGACGGAACGGGTGAGGAACAATAAAATAGAACCGAAAAAAACCGGAACAATTTTGGGGAGGACACGCCAATGATAAGCCAGAAGCTGGTGGCCGATTTCTGGTCCCTGTCCCTGGACGGACAGCTGATGATCGAGCATAGTCCCGCGCAGCCCTTTGTGACGGCGGTGCGCCGGGAGAAGGTCTATCTGGCCGATCGGGGCACAGTCAGGACCACGGTCCGGGAGTGTGAGCGCATCGGCCTGGGACGGATCCGCAGAGAAGGGGAGCGCCTGTGCTTCTCCGGCAGCGGACACCGGCTGTATATGACCACGGAAGAGATGCCGGCGGGGATCCGGCTGCGCTTTGCGGGAGAAGAGGGCTGGGCCTATGAGTTCCGCATCCCGGCGGAGGAGGACGAGGCTGTCTTCGGCGGAGGCGAGCAATACCGTCAGACCAACCTCCGGGGCGAGCGTGTGGTGAATTTCGTCTCCGAGCACATCAAGGCCGCGACGGTCATTCAGAAGGGCCTGCAGCCCCGGATAACCTATCGGCCGAAGCCCCACTCGGCCATCGGCAGCTACGCCCCCATGCCCATCTTCGTGACCGATCACGGCAGGCTGATCCGATTTGAGACCAGCTCCGACGGAACGGCGGACTTTGGGGATCGCTGGTATGTGTTTTCCTATGACGCCTGCCCGGCGGCTCTGACGCTGCAGAAGGGCGGCAGCTTCCCGGAGCTGTCCGGACTGCTGGCGCGGGAGCTGCCCAACCGGCAGTACCTGCCCGACTGGTGTCTGGACGGTATGATCCTGGGCATCCAGGGCGGCACCCGGACCATTCTGGACAAGGCCTTTGCCATGCTGGACGCCGGGGCGAAGATCTGCGGCGTCTGGAGTCAGGACTGGTCCGGCTGCAACCGGACGGTAATGGGCTACCAGGTATGGTGGAACTGGGAGGCGGACGAGAACCTGTATCCCGATCTGAAGGGAGCCATCGAAAAGCTCAACGCCCGGGGCGTGAAGTTTTTGGCCTATATCAATCCGTATCTGGTCAAGGACAGCCGTTTGTATGAGTACTGCCGGGAGCGGGGCTATCTCATTACGCATCGGGACGGCAGCGTCTACCACATCAAGTCCACCACCTTTGACGCGGGAATGCTGGACCTGACCAATCCCGAGGCGGTGCGTTACATCAAGGATACTCTGATCAAAAAGAATATGCTGGATCTGGGCGTCTCCGGCTGGATGGCGGATTTCGGGGAATATCTGCCGGTGGACTGCGTGCTCCACGACGGAGACCCCGCCAAGCTCCACAACGAATGGCCGGTGCTCTGGGCGAAGATCAACCGGGAGGCCATTGAAGAAGCCGGTCGGGAGGACGTGATGTTCTTCACCCGCTCGGGCTATGTGGGCGTACAGGCCTATACCCCCATCATGTGGAACGGCGACCAGCACACGGACACCACCCGGGACTACGGCATGCCCTGCGTGATGCCCGCCAGCTTCTCCCTGGGCTTCTCCGGTGTGACCCTGGTACACTGCGATATCGGCGGCTTCTTCTCCTTCCTGAAAATGCACCGCAGCCAGGAGCTGTTTACCCGGTGGATGGAGATGTCCACCTTCAGCCTTCTCATGCGCAGTCACGAATCCATCCGCCCCTGGGCCAACGCCCAGTTTGACGCGGAGAAGGTGAAGGAGCATACCGTGCGTCTGACGGGGATCCACGCCAAGCTCAAGCCCTATATCGCCGCCTGCATCCGCCAGGCTCAGCAGGGGATCCCTCAGATCCGGCCGGATTTCTGGGAGGCCTTCGACTACGGCGAGAGCCGGGATATGTATTCCTATTTCCTGGGGGACGAGCTCTTTGTCTGCCCTGTGATCCGGGAAGGGGCTCGGTCCCGGCGGGTGTACCTGCCCGAGGGAGATTGGGTACTGCTCTGGACCGGGAAGGAATATGACGGCGACAACAGCTATCGCATCCCCGCCCCTCTGGGAAAGACGCCGGTGTTCTATAAGAAGAACGGCGCTTTCGCCGAGCTCTTCCGTCAGGTTGCCGAGGAAAACTAAAGAATTCTGAACAATCTTGCGAAATACCCGCAATTGCGATAAAATAGTCCGGAAAAGGGAAAACATACGGAGGTAGCGGAGTGAAGATCACATTTCTCGGCGCGGCCCATGAGGTCACCGGAAGCTGCACCTATATCGAGGTCGGCGACAAAAAGGGTCTGGTAGACTGCGGCATGGAGCAGGGGAAGGACCTGTTCGTCAATGAGGAACTGCCGGTTCCGGCAAAGGACATCGACTTCGTATTGCTGACTCACGCCCATGTGGATCACTCGGGAAAGCTCCCGCTGCTGTATAAGCAGGGCTTCCGGGGCACGGTCTATGCCAGCGCCGCCACCTGTTCCCTCAGCGACATCATGCTGCGTGACTGTGCCAATATCCAGATGTCCGAGGCGGAGTATCAGAGCCGGAAGGGACAGCGCAGCGGAGAAGCGCCGGTGGAGCCGCTGTACGATCTGGAGGACGCGGTCGGGGTGCTGGGCTGCATGCGGCCCTGCGGTTACGGCGAGGTGATCCAGGTCAACGAGGCGGTGAGCATCCGCCTGACCGACGTGGGGCACCTGCTCGGCTCCTCCGCCATCGAGGTCTGGCTGACAGAGGGGGGCGAGACCCGCAAGATCACCTTCTCCGGGGACATCGGCAACGTGAATCAGCCCATCCTGCGGGATCCGCAGTTCGTGCATGAGACCCAATATCTGGTGATCGAGTCCACCTATGGCGACCGGCTCCACGCGGAAAAGCAGGTGGATTACGTGGCGGAGCTGGCCTCCCGGATCCAGACGGTGCTGGACCGGGGCGGGAACATCGTGATCCCCAGCTTCGCCGTAGGCCGGACACAGGAGATGCTGTACTTCATCCGGGAGATCAAGGAGCGGGGCCTGGTAAAGGGACACGGGGATTTCCCCGTCTACGTGGACAGCCCGCTGGCGGTTGAGGCCACCAGCGTGTTCCTCCAGTGTGACACCCAGTTTCTGGACGATCAGATGCGCGCCGTGATGCGTACCGGCGTCAATCCCCTGGTCTTTCCCGGCCTGCAGCTGACGGTGAGCCAGGAGGAGTCCGTAGCCATCAACAATGATAAGACGCCGAAGGTGATCATTTCCGCCAGCGGCATGTGCGACGCCGGCCGGGTCCGGCACCACCTGAAGCACAATCTGTGGCGGGAAGAGAGCATGGTCCTGTTCGTGGGCTACCAGTCCGTCGGCACCCTGGGACGCATCCTGGTGGACGGAGCCAAGAAGGTGAAGCTCTTCGGCGAAGAGATCCGGGTGGCGGCCCAGATCGACGTTTTGCCCGGCGTCAGCGGGCACGGAGACAAGAACGGTCTGATCCGCTGGCTCCAGGGCTTTGACGAGAAGCCGGAGCTGGTATTTGTCAACCACGGAGATCCGCTGGTCTCCGACAGCTTTGTCACCTGTCTGGAGAAGGAACTGGGCTACCATGCCTTTGCGCCTTACAGCGGCACGGAATTTGATCTTCTGACCGGCCAGTTTACCCGGGTGACCAAGGGGATCCCTGTGGAGAAGAAGGCCAAACAGCGCAGCACCAGCCCGGCCTTCCTGCGCTTGGTGGCGGCGGCGGAGAAGCTGCTGGAGACGGCCAGAGGTCTGGAGGGACACGCCAATCGGGAGCTGAGCAGCTTCGCGGATGCTGTCGAGAAGCTGACCAGGAAAATGGAAAAGTGACTTTTCTTGACGAAAGCACAGTTCCTGTGTTATCCTACTAAGAGACCCAAGCCGGGGCGAATTGCGGAAATATCCGCCCCGGATGAGGAGGAAAGCAATGAAACTGATCGCATTTGATCCGGAGCGGGCCCTGGGGGAACAGCTTCTGGAGATGAACCGGGATGAGCTGTGCGCCTTTGTGGGCAAGCTGTGTCTGACGATCCAGGCCGAGGTCGGAGCCCGGAAATACCGCGGCGGCCTATTCCCGGAGAATATCAGCCGGGATGATGAGGGCAGCCTCGGCATCGGCCCCGGGAAGCTGGAAAAGTGGAAGGGCCAGGAGCTGGAGTTTATCGCCCCGGAGCTGTATTGGGACGGCACGGCCACCCCGGCTTCCGACGTGTATTCCCTGGGACTGATCCTGTGGTACGGGATTTCCGGCGGCAAACTGCCCTTTGAGGGGGACAGCCCCAACGCTCAGCTCACCAGAGTCAGCGGAAAGGCTATCCCGGCCCCGGAGAACGCCGGGCAGCGCCTGGGCGAGGTGATCGCCAAAGCCTGCGCCTTCAAGCCGGAGGACCGGTATCAGAGCCCTGGAGAGCTGCAGATCATGCTGGAGAGCTGTTCGGACAATCAATACTTGGCCGGGTCTGACAGCGGCAGGGCTGTGTTTGGCAAGGAGGGGCAGGAGCTCAGCGAGATGGAGCAGATGATGGTCAACATCATCCAGGGCGTGGAGGAATCCAAGGCCGATACAGCCGCCCGCTCCGAGGAAGAGGATGCCCAGACCGACGCCTTTGTGGATCAGATGCTCAAGCCCGATGAGCCGGAAGAGCCCAAGCCCCAGATGATCCCGGTGAAGGAGCCGCCCGCTCCCAGAGACGATCCGGAGGACGTTCGGGTCTATGAGCCGGGGAAGGGCCGGCGGATCCCGGTGCTCCGGGAGGAGAAGAATCCCATCCTCCAGCCCATCGTGATCGAGGACACCCGTCCCTCTGCGGAGGAACGGGAAGCCAAGGCCAGAGAAAAGGCCAAGGCCGAACGGAGCCGCAAGATGCGGCCGCTGGCGGTGGTGCTGATCCTGTGCGGCCTGCTGCTGGTCGGCGCGGTGGCGGCGAATCTGATCCTCAAGCACAATCAGGAGAATCAGATCATTGTGGAGGATGCGGAGCCCGCTCCCACACCGACTCCGATCCCGACCCCCACACCGACCCCCGAACCCACGCCGGATCCGACCCCTGTAGTCAGCACGTACCGGGTGGTAGTATCTGACGACAGCTGGACCGAGGCCAGAGTGGCCTGCAGGAATTCCGGCGGGCACCTGGCGGTCATCTCCGACCGGGAGGAGCTGGACCAGATCATTGCTCTGGCCGAGGAGGCCGGCGTCACCCGCCTGTGGGTGGGCTGCCACCGGGAGAACGGCAACCTGGTCTTCGAGACGGATGAGTATCCCGAGTTCGATATCTGGGACCACGAGGGCGGGGAGCCCTCCTATTGGGACAGCTACGACGGGGAAGAAGAGAATTTCGTAATGCTCTGGCTCCGGGACGGCGGCTGGTATTATAATGACAGCCGCGAGGACCCGGCGGGAGAGTTCCCCGACTGGTACAGCGGCAGCATGGGCTATGTCTGCGAGTACGGGAACTGAACAGAAACAGGAAAGGCGGACCCAAAGCGGGTCCGCCTTTATGCGTATATGGAGAATGTTTATCTGCGCTCGAAGCCGAGGGAGGAGAGCATGAACTTCACGTCCTCGTAGTCTGCCAGCGCCGCCAGCTCGTCGTCATTGTCCTTGGCCTTGACCAGGGTGACGAGAATATAGCTGTGGGCGTCCTGAGGAACCGGGAAGACCATGCACAGGTCGTCGCCTTCCTGGAACTGGAGTCCTTCGTTTGCACCGTATACCGCGGGTCTGAGCTCCGGATACCTTTCGCTCAAGTGCTTTTTCAGCCCCTGGAAGTCCTCGCCCTGGTAATAGGCGCCGTACTCCAGCTGCATATTGAAGCTCTCGCCCCAGAGGATGGCCACATGGGAATCGCTGGAGGAGGCGATGAACTCATCCTCCACCACGGCGTAGCTGAACTTGTCCGCGTCGTATTTCACTGTCATCTCCACGGTTACGGCGTCCTGGAAGCCGGAGATGAAGCTGTAAGCGCCGGCCATCACATTCTGCGGAGCCCTGGGCGCCTTCGCCGGGCCTGCCTGGGCAGCCGGGGCTTTTTTCGGGGTATCCTCTGTTTGGGGTTTATTCAGCAGCGTGGCGATCCCGGCGGCCAGGGCACCTGCGGCAGCCAGGGCCAGCGGAGCGATCACTTTCCATTTTTTCGACATCAGAAAAACCTCCTTCATGGTCCTTTGCTCTATCATACCATTCCTGCAAAGCGCTTGCAAGCCCGCTTTTTTCCTGAGAATGTATAAAAGCCCCCGGAGCAGGCAAGAATAGGATCGCAAACCTATTTTTGTACACGGAGGTCAATGGTATGAACAGCAACAGCTCCGGCGGAAAGCTGGAGGCATTCTTTACGGGAAAGGGCTTCTACATAGTCCTGTTCCTGTGCGCTGCAGTCATCGGGATTTCTGCCTGGATGATGGCGGCGGGGGAGCGGACTATGGAGAAGGATCTGAAAGACAGCGAGCATCAGAAGCTCGACCAGCACCGGGTGGAGACCGTCATCCTGCCCACCCAGCCCTCGACCGAGCCTGTGGATGAGCTCTACGAGGAGCCTGTGGAGGTCATGGCGGAGCCGGCGGAAGAACAGGTCCCGGTGATGGCAGAGGAAGTCAAACCGGTGGACGGAGCCTATCTGTGGCCCCTGACCGGGGAGATCGAGAGAAGCCACTCCCCGGATGTGCTGGGATATGACGTGACGATGCGCGATTGGCGCACCCATGAGGGCATGGACATTCTGGCGCCTCTGGGCACCACGGTATACGCGTCCCATGCCGGAACGGTGGAGAGCGTGGAGCAGGATGATCTGATGGGTACGGTGGTTACCGTCTCTCACGGGGACGGCACCAGAACCGTATATGCCAATCTGGCGGATACTCCGGCCGTGAAGGCCGGCGACCGGGTGGAACTGGGCGCCGTGATCGGAGCCGTGGGCGACACCGCTCTGTGCGAAGTCGGGCAGGGGACCCACCTGCATTTTTCCATCACCATGGACGGCGCGTCGGTAGATCCGCTTCGGTATCTGCCGGGCTGAAAAAGAGACCGGGGATCGGGATACTATTTCCCGATCCCCGGCTTTATCCGTTTCAGGGACCAAGGATGAAATCCTGGCTGAGATCGTCGATGGTCTCGTTCAGGTTCACAGTAAGGCCCTGAGGGGCGGGCGCCTCCTGCTGCCGACTGCGGAAGAACAGAAGCGTTCCGCCCAACAGCAGCGTCAGCGCCAACAGGATCGTGAAGGCCGCCCGGCGGAAGGCCGCGGCACTGCGCCTGCGCTTCTGCCGCCGGAGCTTTTCAGCATCCTCATCGGACAGCGGGGGGATCCGCTGAGAAGTTTCTTTCGGGTTTGCCCGCGCCGATGGGGCCTCTGCGTGGATCCGGGGCAGCTTGTCGTAGTCGATCCCGGCGGAACCGGGATCCCGGGGCTCAGACCGCCGCGGATCGGGGTTGACGGAGCCGAAAACCGTAGTTTTTCCGACTTCGGGATCCTCCCGGGATGCCCGGGCTTCCCCGGGAGCGGGTTCCTGCGCCTGCTTTTCCTGCGCGTGAAACTCCGCCAGAATATCGTCAAGATCGTAGCCGGTCGTGTTGCTCATGCCGCGCTGCCTCCTTCGCTCAGTCCGCCGCTCAGGACTCGCAGCAGATTGCTGTTCATGACCACCCGCCAGCTTTCCTGCCGGTAGCGCAGCTCCAGCTGAAGCCCGGTGGAGGTCATATAGTCCTCTTTGTGTTCCAGAAGCCGGGACAGGGCCTGCAGGGCCGCCTGCTCCCGCAGCTCCGGTTTATAGCCGCCACTCTCGCCGTACAGCTCAGAGGGGGATCGGTTTTGCGCATACTCGGTCAGAACGCTGAGCGTCTCTCCGTCCAGATCCTGCATCAGCCGGGACAGGTCCAGATACCGGGCTTCCACCAGCTGGTGGGCCACGGTTCGATCGACCTGGCAGTCCCCGTACAGAGAGAAGGTGGTGTTGTCCTGCAGCGCTTTTGCCAGAGCCTGACCCAGCTCCGATTCCGGGGGGGTCTCCAGACCCAGACGGGAATTGCCCTCCAGCAGGCTGTAGGCAGTTTCATAGCGGCCGTTTTCCAGGGCGTTGAGAAGAGCCGAGGCCGTCTGTACCGGATCCTCCCTGGGGGTGAGCAGCTCCGGCGCGTACTGCAGATACAGAGCGCCGCCGCCCAGGATCAGGGCAAGCAGTATGACAAAGAAGGGATGACGGCGGGTCTTCCGGCCTGCGATGATCAGGGCGACAAGCGCCAGTACGGTGAGCCCCAGAAGGATCGCCCCGGGGATCAGAGAGAGGGCGGGCTGCCCGGGATCAGAGGGGACGGCGGGCTCCGGAGTCGGCGTCTCCTGCAAAGGACGGATGGTCCCGGTGGGCAGGGGAGAGGGAGTTTCCTCCTGCTGCCGGGCGGCAGCCTCCTCCTCGGCCTTCCGGCGGGCTTCCTCCTCGGCCTTCAGCCGGGCCTCTTCCTCAGCCTCCTGCGCTTTGCGCTCGGCGGTGTGATATTGGGTGTAATCACACATCCGGGTGCAGAACTCGGTCATGACGTCGTAGGCCTTCAGAGTGTTGTCCGTAAACAGTACCAGCAGGATCGGATCATCCGTGTAGCAGATGGCGCAGTCGTTCATGTACAGATGATACTCGGTCTGGAGGAAGCCATACTTGTGACCGATGTTGAAGCGCTGCTCGCGGAGCTTGAAGTAATTATGCGGTTCGGCCCGCTGCATGGTCTCGATGATTCTGGGGAAGCGCTCATTCTCCTCGTAAAGCAGCCGGAGACAGCTGATGAACTGCCGGGGAGTAAAGAAATTGTTCTCCAGAAACTTGTAGTCCACCGTCTCCGGGTCCAGACCGCAGTAAGGAGCCAGAAAGCGCCTGCCCTCCTGCCAGTTTCCGTTGCCGAGGACCCAGCGAACCATATTGGTGGCGATGGTGTTGTTGGAGTTGATAATGGTCTCCTCCAGGGCCGATTCATAGGGATAACCGGAGATACTGGTGTCCCAATCCATTTCGCCCCGAACCACCCGGTCGGTGAACACCATGTTCAGCGGCACCTTGTACATGCTGGCCGCCACCAGATATTCGTCCGGCTTCAGGTAGTGTTCCTCGCCTGTGACGGTGTTGTAGTAGCCGACTCCGATGCTGTCAAGATCGGCGCCATACTTATCCATCAGATCCTGGATCACTTCTTCCCAGGTCTTGTCCTTGTAATAGCTCTCGTCCGGGGACTCGGAAGCCCGGGCGCAGGGGATCAGGCACAGCAGCAGACTAAGGACAAGACCTGCTGCGGCCAGACGGATCAGTTTCATAATGACTCCCGCAAATGCGTAATGCGTTCGGAGAAGAACACGAACTCTTTTATTTTACCATATTTCCTGTAAAAAGCAAGAAAAAGTACCGGGTTTCCGGAACTTTTGACTTGGGATTTCCCATAACCCGGCTTTTTCGTTGCGCCGGAAAAGGCTTTATGGTATACTTGGAGCATCCGACAAACATTGAAAGGAGCGTATCGCGTATGGATAAGGATCGAATTTGGACGAGGGAAGAGGTCCCGGAGGAGTACACCTGGCGGCTGGAGGATATGTATGACGGAGATGAAGCCTGGATGCAGGAGTTTGAAGCGCTGCAGGGCATTCCCGCCCAGGTCGCTTCGTTCAGGGGACGGCTTGCGGAAAGCGCCGAAACGCTGCTGGAATACCTGCGCCTGGAGGACGGGATCAGCGTACGCCTTTCCAAGCTTCACTGCTACGCCAACTGCAAGGGCGATCAGGACACCGGAAACAGCCGGTACCAGGATATGCGCGGCAAAGCCATGAGCATCATTGTGGCCGTGAGCAGCGCGGGAGCCTTTGCTTCTCCCGAGATCATGGCCATTGAGGAGGACCGCCTGAACCTGTTCTACGTGGCGCAGCCCGCGCTGGAGGAGTACCGCCGCGTTCTGGAAAAGCTGCGCCGCCGGGCGGCTCACATTCTCTCTCCCGCGGAAGAGAAGCTGCTCTCCGCCATGGAGGAGGCGGCGGACGGACCCTCCCGGATCTACAGCATGTTCCACAATGCGGACCTGCGCTTCCCGACGGTCCGGGACGCGGACGGAAAGGAGCATACCCTGACCGGCGGCAGCTTTGTTCCTCTGCTGGAAAGCTCCGACCGTGTCCTGCGGGAGAACACCTTTAGGACCTACTATGAGCAGCTGGGCTCTTTCCGGAATACGGTGGCTGCCACGCTGGACGCGCATTTCAAGACGCTGGTTTTCAACGCCAAAGCCAGAAAGTACGACAACACGCTGCAGGCCGCGCTGGATGCCACGGAGGTTCCGGAGGAGGTTTATCACAATCTGATCGCCGCGGTGCATGCCAATCTGGATACGATGTACCGTTATGTGGCTCTGCGCAAAAAGCTGCTGGGAGTGGATGAGCTGCATATGTACGACGTCTACGCGCCGATCGTTGGCGGGCTTCAATGGAAAGCGCCGATCGACGAGGCGAAGAAGACGGTTCTTGAGGCTCTGGCGGTTCTGGGCAAGGACTATACCGACGTACTGCGGGAGGGCTTTGAAAACCGCTGGATCGACGTCTATGAGAACCGGGGCAAGCGGGGCGGAGCCTATTCCACCGGAACCTCGCTGCCGCATCCCTACGTGCTGCTGAACCACAAGGACACGCTGGACAATATGTTCACGCTGGCCCATGAGATGGGCCATGCGCTGCACAGCTACCACAGCCAGAAGTATCAGCCTGTGTGCACCAGTCACTATGTGATTTTCGTGGCGGAGGTGGCGTCCACCTGCAACGAGGTGCTTCTGATGCGCTATCTGCTGGGCCGCACTACAGATAAGACACAGCGCGCCTTCCTCATCAATCACTTCCTGGACAAATTCAAGGGCACGGTGTTCCGTCAGACCATGTTTGCCGAGTTTGAGCTGGAGATGGGACGGATGGCCGAGCGGGGAGAGACGCTCACGGCCGAGGCGCTCTGCACGAAGTACAAGGCTCTCAATGAGAAGTATTTCGGACCCGAGATGATCTCCGACGAGGAGATCGGGCTGGAGTGGTCCCGGATCCCGCATTTCTTCTACAACTACTACGTGTTCCAGTATGCCACCGGCTTCTCCGCCGCCGTGGCCATAGCCGAGCGGATCCTGACGCTGGGCGAGCCGGCCGTGAAGGATTACAAGCGCTTCCTGTCCGGCGGCGGCAGCACCGATCCCATCAGCCTGCTGAAGATCGCGGGGGTGGATATGTCCTCTCCGGAGCCGGTGAACGCTGCGCTGAAACTGTTCGGCGAATTGGTGGACGAGATGGAAAAGCTCCGGGAAGAATGAGCGAAAAAGCCTGAAATTACGGGATTCTACGGAGAGTAGAGTTGGGTTCTGCCGCGGTAGAACGCGGCTCGGCGGAAGGGAGAATCGGGTTTCCGGGAGTGTAGCTTGCCTTTGCCGGGATACGGGTTTATCATGAAGCGGAACAAGAAATAAAGGAGCGCTATATCCATGAGCTTTGCTGTTTTGACGGATACCTCCGGCAATCTGCCCAGCAGTCTGGTGCGTGAACGAAAGCTTGGCGTGATCCCTTTCCCGTACTTCTTTGAGGGGAAGGAGCATACCTGCCTGGATTCCGAGTCCTTCAGCGGAGATGATTTCTATGCCCGCATCAAAGGCGGCCTGGCGGTGACCACCTCCCAGATCAGCCCCCAGCAGTATTCGGACTTTTTCCGGCCCTATATCGAGGCCGGAGAAGACGTGATCTTCGTGGCCATGTCCTCCGGGATCAGCGGTTCCTGCAATTCCGCCAGAATCGGAGCGGTCATGCTGCTGGAGGAGTACCCGGCCAGAAGGATCGAGATCATTGACACCCGGGGCGCGTCTCTGGGCGAGGGGATCATTGCCCTGCTGGCTGCGGATTACCGGGATCAGGGGATGGCTACCGGAGAGGCGGCTCAGCTTCTGAACCGGCATGTGGAGCGGATGTTCAACGTGTTCACGGTGGACGATCTGATGCACCTGCGTCGGGGCGGACGCCTGTCCAACCTCGCAGCTATCGTAGGCATGGTCCTGAACATCAAGCCCATTCTCAAAGGCAATGAGGAGGGCAAGATCGTGGCCTTTGCCAAGGTCCGGGGCCGGAAGAAATCCATCGAGACTCTGGCCGCCCAGTACGATAAGCTGGTGGCAGAACCGGAACGTCAGATCGTGGGCATCGCCCAGGCGGGCTGCCGCCAGGATGCGGAGCTGCTGGCCTCGCTGCTGAAGAAGAATCATCCGCCGAAGGAGATCCTGGTCGTGGAGTACGAGCCGGTCACCGGCTCTCATGTGGGTCCTGGGGCCTTAGCCCTGTTCTTTGAGAGCAGACCCGGCGTCAGAAGCACAGACAGTATCTGACGACCGTCTTCCAGGATCCCGGCGCAGCTGCTGAGAAATCGGCCTCAGGACAAGGGACCTGTTTATCGCATAAGATCGCAGACCATAGAAAACCCCGGGCGGGAGCCCATCGACTCCGGCCCGGGGAAATTTTATGCTCAGGGGGCTTATCGCTGCGTCAGCTTGGACAGGAACTTTGCCTCGTCCACAATAAAACGCTCGTGGATGCCCTCGCCGATCAGCGTCCCATCGCAATAGGCCCGCACGGAGAACACCAGTCGGCGCCGGTCGATCTGACAAAGCTCGCTCTCAGCCCGGACGATGCGGCCCGGAGCGGTGGCGGCCAGATGGCTGATCTCCAGCCGGGTGCCGACGGTTCCCTGGCCGGGATCCAGATAGGGCTGAACGGACTGCCAGGCGGCCTGTTCCATCAGAGCGGTCATGGCCGGGGTGGCAAACACGGAGAGACTGCCGCTGCCCATCTGCAGCGCGGTGTTTTCCCCGGTGACTGTGGTTTCGGCGGATCCGGTGATCCCGGCGGTCAGCTCTTTCATTTTCCCTTCCTCCCGAACAGCTTCTTCAGCAAAGAATTTCCTTCCTTCCGTTCCTCCGGGGCGATCAGATCTCCCCAGCCCGACGGCCCCTGATATTTCAGAACAGCGACCTGCGGCTCCAGATCCGGCCGGATCTCCAGCGTATCGGTGTTGTAGCGGTGAATATATTCCGGAGATTCGAAGTGGTTGATAAACTCTTCCACGCTTTCCAGGCGGTGGGCGCCCCGGTTCTCGTCCCGGTAATGCATGGGGATGATGACCTTGGCCATGATCTCGTCGGTGGCGCGCTTGGCCTCCTGGGAGGGGAGAGCGGTGGCGGAGCCGGCACAGATCATGCACACGTCGGCCCCATAGAGCCGAGAGATCTGTCCGCCGTCCAGCTGGGTGCCCAGGTCGGACATGTGCACCAGCTTCATCCCGTCGGCCTCCAGAATGTGGATGTCACAGAAGCCGCGCCAGTTTCCCATCTTGAATTCGTGAGGCACCCGGAGTTTGGTAATGGTAAAGGGACAGTCGCTCTCCGGACGCCCGGAAAGGATCACGCCTTCCCGGTAATTATGCCCGAAGTGCTCATGACTGACCAGAACCATATCTGCTTTGATGCGGAGCTTGGGATATCCGGCGGTGTAATCGCTGTTGTAGGGGTCGATGACGATGGTATAGCCCTTGTGGGTGATGGCAAAGCAGGCGTGGCCCAACCATTGGAGCTTCATATCAGATACTCTCTTTCCTGCAGGGCGCTTGATAAAATCGGCCTCTGCGATGTATAATACAGACATTATAAAACAAATCCTCACGGGTGTAAATAAGGAGTGTTTCGATGAGCAATCATTTGTCCGGCCAGCACTCGGCCTATCTCGAGCAGCATGCGGAGAACCCCATCGACTGGTATCCCTGGGGCGACGAGGCTTTCGAGAAAGCGTCCCGGGAACAGAAGCCGGTGTTTCTCTCCATCGGCTATGCCGGCTGTCACTGGTGCCATGTGATGGCCAGGGAATCCTTTGAGGACAAGGGGATCGCGGAGATCCTGAACCGGCACTATGTGGCGGTGAAGGTGGATCGGGAGGAGCGGCCGGATGTGGACGCGGTGTATCTGGAGGTCTGCTCAGCGCTGAATGGCAGCGCCGGCTGGCCCATGACCATCCTCATGACGCCGGAAAAGAAGCCCTTCTGGGCCGGAACCTATCTGCCCAGGGAAAACCGGGGGCGGCAGCCCGGACTGCGGGCTCTGCTTCTGGTGGTGGCGGAAAAGTGGCGCAGCGACAGAAAAGAACTGGAAAAAGCGGGGGAGGAGATCACCGCTTATCTTCAGCGCGAGCGGGAAGCGGACGGCGCCGCGGCTTCGGAGAAGACGATCCAGGCGGCCCTCGGGCAGCTGAAGCAGAGCTTTGACGGCGAATACGGCGGCTTTGGCGCGGCGCCCAAGTTCCCGGCCCCGCAGAATCTGCTCTTTTTGATGCGCTATGCCAGAGCCACCGGCGACGAAGAGGCCAGGCACATGGTGGAGCTGACGCTGAAGAAGATGGCTCTGGGCGGGATCTATGACCAGATCGGCGGCGGCTTCTGCCGGTATTCCACGGATCGGGAGTGGCTCAAGCCTCACTTTGAAAAGACGCTCTATGACAATGCGCTGCTGGCGCTGTGCTATACCGAGGCCTATCAGCAGGGGCGCTTCCCCCTGTACCGCCGTATCGCCTGTGAGACTCTGGACTACTGCCTGCGGGAGCTGTGGATCGAACCGGGCGGTTTCTGCAGCGGCCAGGACGCAGACTGTCAGGGCGTCGAAGGGGGAAGCTATCTCCTGACGCCGGAGATGGTGGAGAAGGTCCTGGGACCGGAGCGCGCCCGGCATTTCTGCGAGACCTATGACGTCACTCCGGAAGGAAATTTCCAGGGCAGGAGCATTCCCAACCTGCTGCTGAACGACCGCTGGCATCTGGCCGACGAGGCCCATGCGCAGGATCGAAAGCGGCTGCTGAGCGATCGCGAGCAAAACGCCCGGCCGGGCAGAGACCCGAAGCTCGTGACGGCCTGGAACGGGATGATGCTGATGGCCCTGTCCCGGGCTGCGCTGGTCTTTTCGGGCAATGACTCCGACTATTACCAACACGCCTTCCGGCTCAGCCGGGTGCTGCTGGAGCTCTGCGGCGGATACGAGCCGGAGAAGCTGCAGTCGGTCTATTACGGGAAACAGAGCCTTGGGCAGTATCCCGCCCAGCTGGACGATTACGTGTTCCTGGCCCTCGGGCTTCTGGAGTTCTACCAGCTGGAGCTGGACTCCCTGTACCTGCTGGCCGCCGAACAGTTGGCCGATTATGTTCTGGCGCACTTCTCCGACCCGAGCGGCGGCTTCTTCCGCACGTCGGATCGTTCGGAGCAACTCATCAAGAGACCCAAGGAGATCTTTGACGGAGCAAGCCCCAGCGGCAACTCGGCGGCGGCTCTGCTGTTCGAGAAGCTGTACCTGCTCAGCGGCAAGGAAAAAAGGGGCCGGGCGGCAGCAAAGCAGCTGGACGATCTGGCCGGCCGTTCCGGCAACGCTTCGGCCGGGCTGTGCTATGCCTGGATCGCGCTGGCGGATCGCCTCTATCCGGGTAAACAGTTGGTTCTGGTCAACGAAGGCCCAACCGAGCTGCTGCGGGAGATCCAGCGGCGTTCCGGTCCGGATCTGTCCGTACTGCTGAAGGAGCCAGAGGATCCGAAGCTGAGCAGATTTGCCCCGTTCACCGCGGATCTTGTGCGGAAAGAGAACAAGCCAACCTACTATCCCTGCGAAACCGGGGCCTGCTCTCTGCCCTTCACCGAGGATTAAATACCCATACAGGAAAAGACACCGGGCCAATCGCCCGGTGTCTTTTATGGTATCGGTCACAGCGGCAACAGAACGCCGTTGAGTTTCGCCTCCGCCAGCCGATCGCCCTGATAGCGCAGCTTCAGAGAGAAGAAGGGCTCGCCGGAGTCCAGCAGCCGAAGAAAGACCTTATCTCCCTCCCAGATGGGCTTGGAGAGCAGATCATGCTTGCCGATCCACTCCAGATCTCCCTCCGGACAGTCCCGGGACAGCGTTCCTTCGAATGCGTCGGCTGTGAACAGGTGCATATATTCCGTACCCCATTCGTCGGAGACGAAGGTGACGATCCCCCGGTAGCGCCAGGAAAGCAGCCGGAGGCAGGTCTCTTCCCGAAACTCCCGGAGCATGCATTCCTCCGGGCTTTCTCCCTCCTCAAACTTGCCGCCGATGCCGATCCATTTGTCCCGGTTCTCATCCACGGCCTTTTTGACTCTGTGGAGCATGAGATATTTCCCGTCCTGTTCCAGGTAGCACAGAGAGGTGTTTTTCATAGCTTAACCTCCGGTCAAAAAAGGGGGAGGCCGGTTTCGGTCCCCCCGATGTTATCAATGACAATTGAAATAATACAGCGCCGTGGAGTCTGTGAGCACCGCGTCGGCTTTGCCGGCATACAGGTATTCGAAGCACTCCGTGGTTCCGCCGGCCAGACGGGTGACCTGCTTGAGCCGCTTGATGAGCTTGGGGTCGGTATTCAGGGCGTCCATGGCTTCCGGGGTAGAGCTCATGGCCAGACGCTTGCCGGAGAGCATCAGCTCGTTGAGGACAAAGGTCCCGCTGCGCACGGCGATCACAATGTCGTTGTGGACGTAGGGGCCGTACTGGATGAACTTGCCCTCTTCGATCTCCTGCGGATCCAGGGCGATCCCGCCCCAGGCCACGTCGATGTTGCCGGAGGAGAGTTCGATATATACGTTTTCTTTTTCGATGGGCTGGATCTTCAGGTTCCAGCCCAATTTGTCGCAGACGTCGATGGCCAGCTCCACATCAAAGCCCCAGTAGCTGCCGTTGGCGATATAGGCCATGGGGAAGGAGTCGATATCCACGCCGATGATCAGGTCTCTCGGTTCGATGGAGGGAATGGAGTTGAAGGTCTTGTCATTCTTGCGGATATTCACGATCCGCTCACCGAACCATTTCATGGCCAGTTCATCCACCCGGCCTTCGGCGGAGAGAGCCTCCAGGGCACTGACCACATAGCCGGAGGTGGGGTCCCCGGTGCGGAAGGCGATGGAATAATCCTGCTCCACCAGAGTGACCACGGTCTGAACGCCGTAGCTGCCGCTCTGACCGCAGGCACAGAGACTCAGGCACAGAAGCAGAGCCAGCAGGAGCGCGAGGAATTTTTTCATGAGAATATCACCAGTTTCTTTGGAATGCTGTTAAACACCGACGCGGTTTCTGCGCCGGGAGCGAATGGCGATGGGGATTAGGGCCAGAAGCAGGACGGCAACCCCGAGTATGACCCACAGACGGATATTGTTCCCGGCGTTCTGCGGGGGATCCGTCTGCGCAGGCCGGGGAGTGGCGTCGGGATCCGGGGAGAGGGTAATGGTGCCGGTCTGTTCCTCCTCGGGGGGACGGTTGGCTTCGGCCTCCCGACGGACCCGTTCCTCCTCGGCCAGACGGGCGGCCTCCTCTTCCTGGCGCAGCCGCTCAGCCTCCTCTGCCGCCTGCTTTTCCGCAAGGGCGTCCTCCAGACTCAGGGTATAATCGCCGAACATCCGGGCCATGTCCCGGATCACGGTCCAGGGACCGCCCACGTGATCGGTCATGACGACCAGAATGAAGGGATGAGGCGTATAGATGATGCCGATGGTGTGGTTGACGTCGGTATAATCGGTGGTCAGGCTGCCGTATTTCTGGGCGACGTCGTACTGTCCGCTCCAGACCGCGTCAAAGTATTCTCCGCGGTTGGCGCGCAGAAGGCATTCCATAATGTGAGGGAAGCGATCCGGCTCGGCGTAGAGCGTTTTGAGAACGTCGGTGAGATAGCGGGCGGTAAAATAGCGCCACTCGGTAAAGTTTTCCGCGTAGTAGTCCTCCGGGAGAGGCGAAAACTGTTTGAACAGCTCCACGCATTCCGGCTCGGTGCCGAAATACTTCATCACCATGTGGGCGTAATCGTTGTGCGAGTGGACCAGGATCAGATCCTCGGCCCGACTGAGGGTGAGCCCCAAGATATCCGAGTCCTGCGTCAATTCCCCCTGCGCCTCCAGCTGACCGAACAGCATCATCAGCGGCACCTTATAGGTGCTTGCGCCGTACATCCAGTAGTCCGGGTTGTGAAACCAGGTGTCTCCGGTCTCCAGATACACATAGCCGATGCTCACCGCGTCTGAGTTCACACCATGAGAAGACAGGTAATCGTCAACCATCTCATCCAGGGCTGTGGGATCGATCAGCTCATACTCCGGCTCCGCAACAGACTCTGCGGCCATGGCCGCAGGGACGGGCAACAGGAGAAGGCAAAGAAGCAGGCAGAGCAGCTTCAGCAAAGGGGAGTTTTTCATGGGTCATCTGCCTCCTGAGGTCAAAGGATCGTTACGCTGCCGCCCTGCCAGAGCAGCGAGCTGCTGTAGAACAGGCGGGCTGCCCGGATCAGGTACTCGGTGTCTTTTGCGCCGGCGGTCTCGTAGGACGAGTGCATGGCCAGCTGGGCCAGACCAATGTCCAGTGCCCGGACGGCCACATGGGTCAGGCTGATATTGCCCAGGGTGGCGCCGCCTTGCAGGTCGGGACGGTTGGAGTAGTGCTGTACCGGAACACCGGCTCTGCGGCAGATCTCGGTGAAAACCCCGGCGGAAACAGCGTCGGTAACATAGCGCTGGTTGGCGTTGTACTTGAGAACGATGCCGCCGTTCATGGTCGGGCGCGCGTTCCGGTCGGCGAACTCCGGATGGTTCGGATGGACTGCGTGGGCGTTGTCCGCAGAGACCATGAAGCTGCCGGCCAGAGCCTGTCGGTACTCCGCGTCGCTGCGGCCGGAAGCGGACCAGACCCGGCGCAGGGTATCCTCCAGAAAACTGGAGTCGGCGCCTTGACGGGTGCTGCTGCCGACTTCCTCGTTGTCCAACGCAACAAAGACGGCGGCCTGTTTGAGCGCGGTTTTGGACAGGAAGCCCTGCAGGCAGCCGAACACGCACATGAGATCGTCCAGATGCGGAGCGGAGATATACTCCCGATCCGCGCCCCACACGGTACCCGGAGTGCGGGCATACAGATTCAGCTCCCGGCTGACGATATCCTCCGCCCGGATCCCCAATTCCTCGGCAATCAGGCTGTTCACACTGCGCTGAAGCTCAAAGGAGCCGATCAGGGGCATCATATCCTCGTTGACGTTGAAGGCCTTGCCGTCATTGGCGGAGCGGTCCATGTGAATGGCCAGGTTGGGGATCAGAACCAGATCCCGCTCGAACTTCACCAGGCGGCAGACCAGTTTGTCCCCCTCCCGGACCATGACGCGCCCGGCAATGGACAGGGGCCTGTCCATCCAGGTGTTGCAGAGCATGCCGCCGTATTTTTCCACACCCAGGCGGCTGTAGAGGCCCAGAACCTTTTCCTCGCCGTCTGCTTTGATGCGGAAGCTGGGGGAGTCGGTGTGGGCGGCCATCATCATATAGCGGTCAAAGTGCTCCGGCAGATCCAGCGCGATCAGCGAGGAGCCGTTTCGGGTCACAAAATACTTCCCGGGGAAGGAAAGCGTCCAGGGCTCCCCCTCTCTGAGCCGTTGATACCCCGCTTTCTCAAGCATAGTCTCCAGCTCTTTTACAGCGTGGAAGGCGGTGGGGCTGGCTTCAATAAAGGAAAACAGTTCCCGGTTCCAATCTCTTTCCATGGTTTGCCTCCAATTGAATCTCATCTCGACGAGTATATCACAGAAATCCGCGTCTGGGTAGGGAAAAGAACGGTTTTTCTGTGCTTTTTTTCCGTCGCCCCGAAGGGGCATTCTATTGTATTGAAAATGACGGCTTCTGTCAAGCCGGGAATCGGGAAAGAAGCGGATCGGCGGCGGACGGGTCGAAGAGGAACCGAATGACGGGGTGGCCGGAATCAAACGCTCCGGCCGAGCGATAGGAGCGGCCTGCTTGCGGGAATGAAAAACCGCAGGCACCGAAGCGTCGTTCGTTGCCCGCGGTTTTCATAGGATGGCGCGGTCTCAGCCCTGAGTGAAATCACAGAGCATCCAGACAAAGCCGCCGGAGGGGATCCGGACCAGAAGCTTGTCCACCGGCTCACCGGTGAGCAGATCCCGGAATTCTCCCATCTCACGCACGGTGATCACCCGTTCGCTTTCGGAGAAATTATACAGCCCCACCAGCTTCTCGCCCTGATAGTATCGTCCGATCCCCAGCACGCTGTCGTCCCGGGTGTCCACCAGCCATACGTCCGCCTGCCCGTCGAAGACACGGTGGGAGGCCCGGAGCGTCTCCAGTCTGCGGAGGCCGTGAAAGATCCTGCCCTCGGGAGTGCTTTCATCCTTCCGGGCCGCCGCCTTGCTCCAGTTCAGATCCCCGCGGTGCAGCCAACGGCTGTCCTCGGCCTTCAGAGGATCGTCATGATATGTATAGTCGTTCTCCTGCCCGATCTCATCGCCGCTGTAGAGCACCGGGATCCCGCTGAGCGAGAGCATATAGGCGTGGAGCATCAGGTCCAGGCGCAGGGCCCATTCCAGCGTGGCGGGGTGCTGCAGGCTTCGGGCGGCCTCGAGCCCACACAGGGAAGCCGTGGTTCCGCAGAGACGGGCATCCCCCAGACTGGGATCGTCGTTATAGAGCTCGCCCCGGGCGGGGCTTCCCGGCCACTTGCCGGTGAGATAGTCGTTCAGATAGCGCTTGTGCTGCACCTCCTCCAGACCGAAGCGGCCGAGGAAGGGGTAATCCAGGCCCCAGCCGATATCGTCGTGGCAGCGCAGATAGTTGAGGAAGATGTACTGCTTTGGCAGGGCAAAGACCTGCCCCAGCTGGTGTCGGAGAAGGCGGGTGTCCCGGGTGGCCACGGTGTGCCAGGTGCTGGCCATGGTGGTCACGTTATAGAGCAGATGGCACTCCGGCTTTTCCACCGAGCCGAAGTAGGGGACCACTTTGCTGGGCTCCATGACGACCTCGCCCAGCAGCAGCGTGCCGGGGCAGACGACCTCGCAGGCCAGGCGCATCAGCCGTACCAGCGTGTGGACCTGGGGCAGATTCCGGCAGTTGGTTCCCAGCTGCTTCCAGATGTAGGGCACCGCGTCCAGACGGATGATATCCACGCCCTGGTTGCACAGATAGAGCATGTTCTCCGTCATGTCGTTGAAGACCACGGGATTGGCGTAGTTCAGGTCCCATTGATAGGGGTAAAAGGTGGTCATGACCACCTTGCCCGCTTCCCGGCACCAGGAGAAATTTCCCGGCGCGGTCGTGGGGAACACCTGGGGAACGGTTTTCTCGTATTCCAGGGGGATCTCCCAGCTGTCAAAGAAGAAGTAACGGCTCTGGGCCTCCGGGTCGCCGGCTCTGGCGGCTTTGGCCCAGGCGTGATCCTCGCTGGTGTGGTTCATCACAAAGTCCAGGCACAGGGCAATGCCCCTGGCGTGGCACTCCTCGGCCAGGGCGGACAGATCCTCCATGGTGCCCAGCTCCGGCTGGACCCGGCGGAAGTCGGAAACGGCGTAGCCGCCGTCGCTGCGGCCTTCGGGACTTTCCAGCAGAGGCATCAGATGCAGGTAATTGACGCCGCACTCCTGGACGTAGTCCAGCTTTTCCCGTACGCCCTGGAGCGTTCCGGCAAAGGCCTTCACGTACATGAGCATTCCCAGCATGTGGTTCCCCGTGAACCAATGGGGATCGGAGAGCCGGGCCTTATCGGCCTTGCGCATAAAGGCGGGACGCTCCTGCAGACTGCGCCTGAGCATTCGCAGGAAACCCTGAAGGGCTTTCTGCTGCCCCGGATAGAGCTCCAGGTAGAGCGACTCCAGCTCCTGGCGGTGCGGAGCGAGCCGTGAGGCAAAATCGTTTCTCATAGTGATCTCCCTCTCAATCAGATTATCTGCATTATACGGACATACAGGGACAAAATCAAGCCCGTATCCCCACGGAAACCCAAATACGTCGAAGATCCGGATTCATTGACACCGGACGGAGGCTATAGTAAAATATTCCAAGAAATACAGGAAGAGCAGGAGACGAAACGATGGGCGGTAAACAGAGCAGACCGGAGAAAATCGAGGTTCGGGGAGCGAGTGTACACAATCTGAAACACGTGGATGTGGATATCCCGCTGCATCAGATCGTGGGGATCGCCGGCGTGTCCGGATCGGGAAAGTCTTCGCTGGCCCTGGGGGTCCTGTACGCAGAGGGCTCCCGCCGCTATCTGGAATCCCTGTCCACCTATACCCGGAGAAGAATGACCCAGGCCGCAAAGGCCCAGGTGGACGAGGTGCGCTACGTGCCGGCGGCCCTGGCGCTGCATCAGAGACCCGGCGTACCCGGGATCCGCAGCACCTTCGGCACCATGACGGAACTGCTCAACAGTCTGCGGCTCATGTTCTCCCGGCTGTCGGTCTATCGGTGCCCGAACGGGCATGAGGTCCCGCCCACGATGAACTTCGCGGCGGAGAAGGACGTGTGCTGCCCGGTGTGCGGAGCCCCGGTTCCGGTCATCGGCGCCGAGGATCTGGCCTTCAACAGCGGCGGCGCCTGCAAACGCTGCGGAGGAACCGGCACGGTTCGGACAGTGGATCGGGCAAGCCTGATCCCCGATGACAGCCTGACCATCGATGAAGGGGCTGTGGCGCCCTGGAACAGCCTGATGTGGTCTCTGATGACAGACGTGTGCCGGGCCATGGGGGTGCGGACCGACGTGCCCTTCCGGGAACTGAGCGACCAGGAGAAGGAGATCGTCTATGACGGCCCGATGGTGAAAAAGCACATTTTCTACAAGCCCAAAAACGCGGAGAACGTCACCGCCGGAGAACTGGATTTCACCTATTACAGCGCCACCGCTACGGTCCTGAATGCGCTGAACAAGGTCAAGGACGAAAAGGGCATGAAGCGGGTGGAGCGCTTTCTGAAAGAGGATCTGTGCCCGAACTGCGGCGGCACGCGCCTCTCGGAGCGGGCCCGGTCCCTGCGCCTGAGGGGACTCAGCCTGGATCAGGTCTGCACCATGACGCTGTCGGAGCTGATCGCCTGGGTGGACGGAGTCCCGGCCTCCCTGCCGGAGGAGATGAGACCCATGGCGGAGAGCATCTGCGAGGCGTTCCGGCATACGGCCAAGAGACTTGTGGACCTGGGCCTGAGCTATCTGTCGCTGGATCGGGCCGCGGCGACCCTCTCCACCGGGGAGCGGCAGCGGACCCAGCTGGCCCGGGCGGTGCGCAACCGGACCACCGGCGTTCTGTACGTGCTGGACGAGCCCTCCATCGGCCTGCATCCGTCCAATCTGGAGGGTTTGACCGGGGTAATGGACGATCTGGTGGCCGACGGCAACTCGGTGGTTCTGGTGGATCACGACACTCAGGTGCTGAAGCATGCCGACTGGCTGATCGAACTGGGGCCCGAGGCAGGGGCCGGAGGCGGACAGGTCATCGCGGAGGGCACCGTCAGGGAGCTGACGGATTCTCCCCGGTCGATGATCGGACCTTTTCTGTCGGGGAACGGGCACGGCAGCTGGAGACCGCAGGCGGGCAAGGACGAGCTGTTTGCCGACGGAACCATCAAACTGCAGACCGACGAACTCCATACGGTTCGGCCTCTGTCGGTGAGTTTTCCGAAGGGCAGACTGTCTGTTGTGACCGGGGTCTCCGGGTCCGGAAAGACCACGATGGTGCTGGAGAGCCTTGTCCCGGGCCTGGAGGCTGCTGTGGAGGGAAGAGCGCTGCCCTCCCACGTCCGGAAGGCGGAGGCTCCGGGGATCTCCCAGGTGAAGCTCATCGACGCCACGCCCATCGGCGTCAATGTCCGCTCCACCGTTGCCACCTATGCCAACGTCCATGACGAGCTGCGGAAGGTCTATGCCAGAACGAAGGACGCGAAAGCCCAGGGGAGGAAGGCCAGCGATTTTTCTTACAACACGGGAAGTCTCCGCTGCCCCACCTGCGACGGCACCGGGCAGATCAGCCTGGACGTGCAGTTTCTTCCGGACGTGGACATTCCCTGCCCGGACTGCGGCGGCTCCCGCTACGCCAAAGAGGCCTGGCAGATCCGGCGGACCCGGAAGGAGGGAAACGGACTGTCCCTGCCGGAGCTGATGTCCCGCAGCGTGGATGAGGCGCTGGAGGAATGCTCGGATCTGAACGCCGTGAAGAGCAGACTGCAGATGCTCCACGATCTGGGGCTGGGATACCTGACGCTGGGGGAGCAGACGCCGGGACTGTCCGGCGGCGAGGCCCAGCGGCTGAAGCTGGCCAGCGAGATGGGCCGGGGCCAGACGGGCTCGGTCTTCGTGTTTGACGAGCCCACCATCGGGCTGCATCCGCTGGACGTGAAAACGCTGCTGGCAGTGTTCCAGCACCTGATCGATCTGGGGGCCACGGTGATCGTGATCGAGCATGACCTGGACGTGATCCGCTCCGCCGACTATATCGTGGATATGGGCCCCGGCGGCGGCTGGGAGGGCGGCCGGATCGTGGCCGCGGGAACGCCGGAGGAGATTCGGGCTAACCCGGAAAGCATCACCGGACGGTATCTGTAGGGAAGCGCTGGTTCCGGCGATGGATCCGGAATCGGAAACACCTGTGAAGGAGATGCCCCATAACAGAAGAACCGATCTGAAATGACGGCCCAAAGACGTAGGGGAGGGCCTTGTGCCAACACCCATAAGAGAGTTTTGAAGCAAAAATGACTTGGTAGCTGTCTGGAAGGATTGGAAGATAGAAGGAGAGAGA
>CADAHL010000025.1 GCA_902787755.1 Oscillospiraceae bacterium | reverse complement strand
CGGCGCGCAGTATATGGGTGAGTTTGCGGCCATTTTGAAGGAACAGGGCTTTGCCGGCGTCAACTGGGCGCTGGAGAACCCTTACCGCGACCCGGACGTGCCGGAAATCACGCCGGAAGATGTGGAGGAAACCGACCGCGGCGCTGCGATCTATGTGATCGCCCGCACCTCCGGCGAGGGCGCCGACCGGAAGCTCGCCCCCGGCGACTATGAGCTGTCGGAGCGGGAGATCGAAAATCTGAAGAAATTGACCTCGCATTATGAGCACACGATCGTCATCCTCAACGTGGGCGGCGTGATCGACACTAAATTCCTCCGCGCGCAGAAGGGTGTCGACGCGATATTGCTCATGAGCCAGCCGGGCTGCGCCGGCGGCTGGGCGCTGGCAGACGTGCTCACCGGTAAAGTGACGCCGGGCGGGCGTCTGACCACCACCTGGGCGGAAAACTACGCCGACTATCCCTGCGCTGAGCCTTTCAGTTATCTCAGCGGAGATCTGGACGATTCGTACTACAACGAGGGCGTCTATGTGGGCTACCGCTGGTTTGACAGCTTTGGCATCCGCCCGGCCTATCCCTTCGGCTTCGGCCTGTCCTATACGGACTTCGAACTGGCTGTCAAGCGGACGGAGATCTGCGGCGAATCCATTCGTGTCACCGCCGCGGTAAAAAACAGCGGCAGCACCTATGCCGGACGCGAAACCGTGCAGGTTTACGTCTCCCAGCCCCGGGGAAAGCTGGACAAGCCGTACCAGGTGCTGGCGGGCTTTGCCAAAACGGGGCTGCTTCAGCCTGGACAGGAAGAGACCGTGGAGGTGAGCTTCCCCATCCGCTCGCTTTCCTCCTATGACGAGGAGCGCGCGGCCTGGGTGCTGGAAGCCGGAATCTACTACATCCGCGTCGGCGCCCATTCCCGCGACACACATATCGCCGCCGCGCTGGAGCTGGATGAGACCGTCGTCACCGAGCAGCTGCAGAACAAGGTCAGACTCGACTGTGAGCTGAACGTCGTTCACGCAAATCCGGATCAATTCTACACCTATCTCTCCGAAGCTGCCGAAAAGGCAAATGCTCTCCGGTTGGAGATCATTCCCGCCACCATCCCCACCCGGACGGCGGATTACAGCACCGAGCCTGCGGAGCTTCACACAGAGAAAACCGAAGCAGTCACACTCGACGACGTGCTGAACGGAAAAGCCACGCTGGACGACCTGACGGCGCAGCTTACGATCCGGGAACTCGCGGCGCTCACGGTGGGCGCCGAGCGCGGCGGCCTTGGCAGCGTCTCCACGGTGGGCGCGGCCTCTGGCTCGGTCCCCGGCGCGGCGGGCGACACGACGATGGAAATGGCCGACAGCCGCGGCATTACCAATCTGGTCCTGGCCGACGGTCCTGCGGGGCTGCGCCTGTCCAAATCCTTTGTGAGCGATGGCGAGGGCAACGTGATCCCCGGTTTGGGGGAGAGCTCCTTCGGCAATCTCTTTGAGATGCTCGGCGTACCGGCGGCCGTTCGTCCCGAGGGCGCGGTGGACCACTATCAGTACTGCACCGCCATCCCCATTGCCACGCTGCTGGCTCAGACCTGGGATGCCGCCGCCATTGAGGAGGCGGGCGACCTTGTGGGCGCCGAGATGGAGGCGCTGGGCGTCGACCTGTGGCTGGCGCCCGGCATGAACATCCACCGCAATCCTCTCTGCGGCCGCAACTTTGAGTATTATTCCGAGGATCCGCTGCTCTCTGGCTTCTGCGCTGCTGCCGATACCCGCGGCGTTCAGCGCCATCCGGGCCGCGGCACCACCATCAAGCACTTCGCTCTGAACAACCAGGAGGACAACCGCAATCACAACAATTCCCACTGTGGCGAGCGCGCGCTGCGGGAGATCTATCTCAAGGGCTTCGAGATCGCCGTGAAAACGGCGCAGCCGCTTGCGCTGATGACCTCCTATAATCTGATCAACGGCATCCACTCTGCCAACCACCGGGAACTGCTGACAGACATTCTGCGCTGCGAATGGGGCTTCAAGGGTCTGGTGATGACCGACTGGGGCACTACGGAGGACAAGCCCGGCTTCAAATACGGCTCGTCCAACGCCGCCCTCTGTGTCAGGGCGGGCAACGATCTGACCATGCCCGGCTCCCAGGCGGATGTGGACGCGATCGTGAACGCTGTGAGCAAAGAGCTGACGCTGGCGGAGCTGCAGGCCTGTGCCAAACGGATTTTGGAGCTGGTGCTTCTTCGCGCAAAACGGCAATAATCGGTCTTTCCTAAAAGAACACGCCGCTTTCGTACGCAGTCACGGAGCCGAATGTACCGTCCTGCTGAGATCCGACGGGAGCTTCCCGCTGGAAAAGCCCGGCAAGATCGCCCTCTTGGGTCACCGTAGGCTATGAAAACGAGCTGGATTGCCTTTACCCGAACTCCGACGCTCACGACGTGTACATGGCGGGCGGCGACCTGTTCATGCCCGGCTCGCAGCACGACTATGACCGCGTCAAGGAAGGTCTTAACGACGGCTCCGTGCTGCGCAGTCAGCTTCAGGTCAACGTCACCCGTGTGCTGCACATGGCCGAACAGCTTTGCAAATAAGGGAGGAAAGAAAAATGAAACAGATTTCCTTTAGCGACAACTGGACCTGCAACGGCAAGCCCGTGACCCTGCCGCACGACGCGCAGATTTCGGAAAAGCGCGGCGCGGACGTGTCCAACGGCGGCCACGGCTATTTCCCCGGCGGCGTTTATACCTATGAAAAGGCCTTTACCGCTCCGCAGGAGTGGGAAGGCAAGGACATTCTTATTGAGTTCGAGGGCGTGTATAAGAATGCGACGGTCTCCCTCAACGGGAAAGAACTCTGCTTCCATCCTTACGGCTATACCGGCTTTTTTGTTGAGCTGGACGGGCTGAACTATGGCGGAGAGAACACCCTCACCGTGGTGGCGGACAACTCCAAGCTGCCCAACTCTCGCTGGTACTCCGGCTCCGGCATCTACCGTCCCGCGTGGCTGTACGTCTGCGAGAAGGGCGGCCTGCGCCCCGAGAGCGTGAAGATCAGCACGGTTTCCATCGATCCTGCTGTTGTGAAGATCGAAAGCCCCGTTTCCGTCAAGGCGGAGGTGGACGGGATCTGCGGCGAGGGGACGAGTTTTGAACTGACGATCCCCGACGCCAGGCTCTGGAGCGACGAGACGCCAACTCTCTATACCGCCAAAATCACAGCCGGCGAGGGCGATACCATGGAGATCCCTTTCGGGATCCGTCAGATCACCTGGTCCAACAAGGGCCTGTTTCTTAACGGCAAAGAGACCCTGCTGCGGGGCGGCTGCGTCCACCACGACAGCGGCATCCTGGGCGCCGCCACCTATGCCGAGAGTGAGGAGCGCCGGGTGCGCATCCTGAAGGAAAACGGCTTCAACGCCATCCGCTCGGCCCACAACCCCGCCTCCAAGGCCATGCTGGAGGCCTGCGACAGGCTCGGCATGTACGTCATGGACGAGACCTTCGACATGTGGTACAACCGCAAGAATCCGTACGACTACGGAAAAGACTTCGAGGCATGCTGGGAAACGGACGTGACGAGCATGGTGGAGCGGGACTTCAACCATCCCTCGGTGATCCTCTATTCCATCGGCAACGAGGTGGGCGAGCCGGCTGAGGCCAAGGGACTTGAATACGGAAAAAAGATGATCGAGCTCTGCCACAGGCTGGATCCCAGCCGTCCCGTCACCTGCGGCAGCAACCTGATGATCATGGGCAGGACGGCCAAGGGCAACGCCCTGTATAAGGACGGCGAACAGCCCGGCGGCGAGCAGAAGCCCCAGAAAGAAAACGGCAACGCAAGTCTGGCCTTCAATATCATGGCGTCTTTTATCGGCAGCGGTATGAACAAGAGCGGCAACTCCAGGCAGATCGACGAAGTGACCACGCCCTTCCTGGACAGCTTGGACATCGCCGGCTACAACTATGCCTCCGGCCGCTATCCTCTTGAGGAGAAGGCGCACCCCAACCGCGTCGTCTTCGGCAGCGAGACCTTCCCTCAGGATATCTGGAAGAACTGGCAGATGGTAAAGAAGTATCCCTACCTGGTGGGCGACTTCATGTGGACAAGCTGGGACTACTTAGGTGAAGCAGGGATCGGCGCCTGGAGCTATACCGGCGGCATGCCCTTCAACCGCCCCTATCCCTGGCTGCTGGCCGGGGCCGGCGTCATCGACATTCTGGGCGTTCCCGACGGCAGCTGCAAATATACCGCCACGGTCTGGGGGCTGGAGCAGAACCCCGTGATCGCGGTGAAACCCGTGAATCACCCGGGTGTGCGGGTGTCCAAATCCATCTGGCGCGGCACCAACGCGATCCTGAGCTGGAGCTGGGCGGGCTGCGAGGGCAACAAGGCCGAGGTGGAGGTCTACTCCGACCAGTCCCAGGTAGAGCTGCTGATCAATGGAAAGAGTGTTGGACGGAAGAAAGTGAAGGAGTGCAAGGCGCTCTTCAAGGTCAGGTACGCTCCCGGCACGGTCACGGCGGTGGCCTATGACGCCTCCGGGCGGGAGACCGGCAGGAGCGAGCTGTCCTCCGCAACGGGACCCTTCGGCGTTGCGGTTCGTCCCGAAAAGACGGAGGCCAAGCCTGGCGAGATCGTGTATGTTCCGGTGAACATCGAGGGCGGCAACGGCCTTGTGGAATCCAATGCCGACCGAAAGCTGACGGTCACGGTGGAGGGCGGCGAGCTGCTGGCCTTTGGCAGCGCCAACCCCTGTACCGAAGAGCAGTACCACACCGGCTGCTTTACCACCTATTACGGCCGTGCGCTTGCCATCGTCCGCGCGGGCGAGAGCGGCACGATCACGATAAAAGCGGCCGACCGGAGCATGACGGGAACGGCGGAGATCCCGGTCAAGTGACCGGTACCTTCGTTCAGCGCAACACTCGAAACAACGGAACCCAAAACAGAAACAGCCGGGCCGGAGCAATTTTGCTCCGGCCCGGCTTGAATATATAAGGTCAGTTAACGGGGAACCGTTCAGCGTCGATCTGCTTACTCTTCCACGACAAACACGCCCAGAGTTTTCGGCGGCAGGATAGCCGCGCCGCCCTTGCCGTGCATCCGGAGATTGATCGGGGAGAGCTTGTCGCTCCGGTTCAGCACCAGCGCGGTCACTTCTCTGTCGCCCGTGCGGAAGGCGGCGACCTCAAAGCGATCGGAGAAGCTGGAGAACAGGATCCGCCGGGAGCCCGGCCTGACAGCGCGGGAGAGGGCGGAGAGGTAGTCCAGGATCTTCTGCGGCATCAGCTCGCCGGTTTTGGTGTGATACAGGAAGGCCGCGTGGCAGAGATTGTTCACGTGATTGGGGCCGCCCCGCTCGTCCAGCAGCAGATTCCAATCGTAGAAGGCCTGGGTGCCGTGGCTGAGATCCTGCACATATTCATGACAGAGGCGCAGACCGGCCTCCTCAATGGCGTTACCCTCGATGATCCGGTACTCCAGACAGCTCTCCGACAGGATGAGCTTCATGTGCGGGTACAGGCGCTTGACCAGGTCCATATTTTCAAAGTGGTCGCCGGAATACCAGTGAAAGGCGGCGCCGGCCACCATGCCCTTGGTGCTGTCGTCCACCGTGTCGCGGACGCGCTCAAACAGCCGCTCCTTGTTGTGATCCCAGATAAAGACCTCGACCTCGCCCAGGCCCTGCCGCTGCATTTCGGGCCAGAGGAAGTCCCGCAGGAAGACCTTCTCCTCCTCCGCCGTGTAGCGGCAGGAATCCCAGATCTGAGTAGCGTTCGGCTCGTTCTGTATGGAGATACGCTGTACCTGAAAGCCCCGGGCCTGGAATTCCTTGATATAGCGGCAGAGGATCGCGGCCCACATCGCCCGGTATTCGGGCTTCAGCTTGCCGCCGTGGCAGCGCTGTCCGTTGGTTTTCATAAAGGCCGGGGGAGACCAGGGAGAGAGCATAAGCTGCAGATCGCCCTTGCGTTCCGCCTGAATATCCCGCAGCATCGGAAGAATATATTTCTCCGTCCGGGAGAAGGAAAAGCTCTTCAGCTCCGTATCCTCCGGATCGGATACGGCCTCGTACAGGCCGAGACTGGCGTCGCAGCTGTCCATATGCACGCGCACCAGGCGGTAGTTCATCTCCTCCGGGGAGAAATAGGTGTGGATGAGCTGCCGCTTCTGCTCCGGACTCATCAGCGAGTAGTTATAGGCCGCCGCCTCTGTGACTGCGCCGCCGAAGCCCTCGAACTGCTCAAAGGTGTATTCCGGGTAGAGATTGACCACCTGGCATTCCTTCGTGTCAAAAAAAGCCTCATTCATCTCTACGGTCTGGGTAAAGTCGCTGTCGTAGGTGCCGGTATCCAGCTTGATCCTGTAGGTAAAACGCATGACGGATTTCTCCTTTTCCAGTCTATTTAGTCTGCCCAATTATCGGGGGAGAGAAAGAACAAATTTTTGTTCAAACTATTGCGGGTTTCCGAATGCTATGATAATATAGAATCAACAAGATAACAAGAGAATTCTTTTGTGTAAATACATCAACACAGTGTTCAGAAAGGGTGGGGCAAATGGAAAATCCCGATACCCGCGTTCAATATACCAAGAGCCGCTTTCAGCAGGCTGTTGTAGAGCTGCTGGGAGAAAAAGCGATCGGCGCTGTTACGGTCAAGGAGCTGTGTGACCGGGCCGGGCTCAACAGAGGCACCTTTTATCTGCACTATACCGAACCCATGGATGTGCTCCACGAGCTGGAGAAACGCTTCTATGAGAAGATCATGGATGGTTTTTCCCCCAGCAATGAGGAAAGTCTGACGGATCGTCTTAAAGTGATGCTGACAGATCGCAAAGTCTTTGCAGCGATCCTTAGCCGAAATGGCGACCCGGCCTTTCCCGTTCGCGCCTGTCGATTGGCCTATGAGAGGGTGGTGCATCAAGAGGCCTCTGAAGAGAAAGGCGAGCAGGAGATCCCGGAAGAGTTTCAGTTCATTTTTGCGGGCTGCACCTGGCTGATCGGCTCCTGGCTGTCCTCAAGTGATCGGATACCGCCGGAGCAAATGGCGAGAAAATTGCTGCTATTGAGCAGCGGCGTTTATAATTCCTCGAGAAAACAGACAGAAGGGGGACGAGAGTGAGAGACAAACACGATCGTAGCTGGCAAACCCATATCAAAGCGTCCAATCAAGGCAAAAAAGGAGTGGTAAAATGAAGAAAACACGGTTGTACCGTGGCTTGGGAAGCATCTTCCTTGCCGTTGCCGTCCTGTTCTCTGTGGCCGCTTCGGTGGCCACCGCGTGGGCAGGCAAGGTGGACGAGCTTCTGGGCACATCCAAAACCGGTATCGAGCGCAGCCTCGATCCCGCCGACTATCGCTATCAGTCGGATTTCACCAACCCCAGTGACCTGGTCACCGCGGAGATCGCCTACGCGACCCGTGTCTCCGCCGAGGGCAGCGTGGCTCTGAAGGGCCAGCCCGCCATCGACGGCAGCAAGGTCACGCTGTTCGGTATGCGCAGCGGCAGCAAGATGCAGTTCGGCGGCTCCATGGGCGAGCTGATCGAAGCGTCTCAGGCCGTCACCCTGTCCGAGGCCCTGACCAAAGAGGGCTTCGAAGTGAACCCCGCAATGGTACAGTTCTATCAGGACCGGGAAGCGACCTACGCGCCCACCCAGGCCTCCGGCGGCAACGTGATCAGCTCCTATGAAAACCAGGGCGCCAAGATCGGCGAGGTGCCGGTCAGCGAGCTGGACGCCTCCCTGCTTGGAAATTACAAGGACGCGGCCATCATCGTCTTCGGCCGCGACGCGGGCGAATCGGCCTGCTTCTATCCCGGAGCAAACGGCCTGAGTGAGCCGGCGGAGTTCACGGATTCCCCCACCGGCAACATCCTGTCCCTGTCCAACGACGAGCGCGACCTGGTCAACTGGGTCAAGGAGCAGGGCTTCGGAAAGATCGTCGTGCTGCTCAACTCCGGCACCTCCATGGAGATCGAGGAGCTCAAGCAGGACGAGGCGGTGGACGCCATCCTCTGGATCGGCAATCCCGGCTGCTACGGCACCTATGGCATTGCGCAGCTGCTGAAGGGCTCTGTGCTGCCCTCCGGCCACCTGCCCGACACCTGGGCGGTCAACTCCGCACTCTCTCCCGCCGCCCAGAACTACGGCATCTATGTCTTTGACAACGCCGACGACATCGAGACGACCAACAACAACGGTCTGCGCTCCAGCTGGTATCTGGTGCAGCTGGAGGGGATCTACCAGGGCTATAAGTATTATGAGACCCGTTACTTCGACACCCTGGCCAACCAGGGCAACGCCGCCAAGGCCGCCAAGGGCCAGAGTGTGGACGGCGCGACCTGGGAGTATGACAGGGAAGTCAGCTACGGCTTCGGCTACGGCGTTGAAGGCTCCACCTTCTCGGAGGAGATCACCTCCACGAACATCGCCTGGAGCGGCGAGACCGAATCCACCGTGACCGTCAAGGTCACCAACACCGGCTCGGTCCCCGCCAAGCACGCGGTGCAGCTCTATGTGTCTGTTCCCTATACCGACCGCGACCGCACCAACGGCATTGAAAAGAGCGCCATTCAGCTCATCGGCTACGCCAAGACCGGCGAGGCTCAGGAGCAGAGCTATGCGGACGTGGTGCTGCTCCAGCCGAAGGAATCCGAGGAAGTCACCATCCGTTTCAACGCCACGGATCTCTACTCCTACGACAAGAGCTATGAGCATGACGGCGTGACCGGCGCGTGGATCCTGGAGACCGGCGACTACTATTTCGCCACCGGCAACGGCGCCCATGACGCGCTGAACGCGGCCCTGACCGCGATGGGCCTGCCCACCGAGACCAGCGGCACAGCCGTCAAGGAGACCGTTGCTGCGGACAGCTTCAAAACCCACGGCGAAAACGACACGGTGATTCAGAACCAGCTTGGCCAGGCCGATCTGAACAGCTTCGGCATCCAGGCCAGGTATCTGACCCGCAGTGACTGGCTCAACAGCTTCCCGAAGAGTGTGGACAGCCTCACCGCTACGGATGAGATGATCTTCATGCTCCGCAACGAGATCTACAGCGCCGAAGGAGAAGCGGCGGCTTATACCGGCCCCGAATCCTTCACCTACGGCGCGAAGAACGGACTCACCGCGGCCAACCTCATCGGGCTGGATTATGACGATCCGCTCTACGAGCAGGTGCTCGATCAGATGAGCCTGCAGGATCTCATCAATCAGTACATTTCCTACCTGGAGGAGATCGAGGAGATCACCATGCCGGTGGAAAACCGCGCCGACTCTCCGTTGGGTATCATCGGCTTTATCGGCCAGCGCAGCAAGGGCCTGTACGCGGTCTCCCAGGATGATCCGGCCTACCGGCATTACACCGATATCTACCAGGCCGGCCCCGTTCTGGCCGCCACCTTCAGCCCGCTGCTCCAGTATGAAAACGGACGCCTGGTGGGCAACGACGGTCTCTGGAGCGGCTATGAGGTCTGGTTCGGCCCCGGCATGAACATTCACCGCACCCCCTATAACGGCAGAAACATCTGCTATTATTCCGAGGACCCGGTCCTCACCGGCAATACCGGCGCCTATGTGCATCAGGCGCTGAACAAATACGGCATGGTCACCAACGTCAAGCACTTTGCCTTCAACGACCAGGAGACCAACCGTGACGGTCTGGCGGTCTTCCTCAACGAGCAGGCCGCCCGCGAAAACGAGCTGCGCGGCTTCCAGATCGGCATCCGCGACGGCGGCATCAAGGGCCTCATGTCCGCCTTCAACCGCATCGGCTGCACCCACGTCGGTGCTTCCAAAGCCCTGATGGTCAATATCCTGCGGGGCGAATGGGGCTGGAACGGCTTTATGATGACCGACTCCGTCAAGTCCTCCGCCTACTTCCTCCCCCGGGAGTGCGCCGTGGCCGGCAACGATCAGATGCTCGGCGCCTCGAACAACGCAAAGGTCTGGAACCTCAGCGAGTCTGAGGTCTCCAAGGACATCGTCCTGCAGGCCAGTATCCGCGAGAGCTACCACAGAAAGCTCTTCGTCCATGTCAACAGCGCGGTCATGAACGGCATCAAGGCCGATACCGCCGCAAAGAGCGCGGAACCCGTGTGGCTCACGGTGATGAAGATCTTCATGGGCGCGGGCTATGTAGGCTTTATGGCATTGACGGTCTTGTATGTCCTGGCTGAACGCAAGGAAAGGAGGGCGTGACCATGAAAAACACCAAGCTGACCAGAGAGGCGCTTTGCTCCCTCGTTGTGATCGCCCTGACGATCCTCGGCATCCTGCTCTTTGCCCTCAACTTTTCGACGGGCTACTACACCTTCGGACAGCTCAATTCCAAAGCGGTTCTCGCTTCTGCCATCGCGGCCGCCGTGATCGCCTGCGCCGCGCTGATTCTGAGACAGAAGCTGGATAAGCAGTGGTGGCCGAAGCTCCTTGGCTTCTGCGTGACGGCGCTGCTGGCCTACGCGGCCATGACCCTGATCGGCGACCGCGTGGAGGGCATCGGCATCTGCATCCTGACCGACTACGACTCCGGCCACGGCGGCGAAGAGGCGATCTACATGTCCCTGGGCGCCTCCATCGCCTGGCTTGCCGCCATGGTGTTCAACATCATCGGCTCCTTCGGCGCGGATGAACCCGTCAGCAAGAGCGGCAAGATCGGCCTTTCCGCTGCCGGCGCGATCCTGCTGCTGGCTATCCTGATCCCGTCCCTGGCCCTGGGCGGCGTCTTTGCGCCCAAGGCCTCCGCCCCCGGAGGCGCGGGCGGCGGTACATCCCTCACCGGCACCTACACGACCACCTTCTCCGGCGCGGAGGGCAACGTGGATCTGGTACAGGATTACCAGTTCCAGTGCGCCAACCTGCTCGGTCTGATGAACTACGACACCCGCCTGAATCTGACGCTGAGTCTGACGCTGAACGCAGACGGTACCTACGCCCTGAACTCCGACGCCTACTGCATCGAGGCGGGCAAGCGCGCGGTGATCGGGGACGAGACCGGCCTTGGCATGATCTCCACCATGAACGCCGAGGGCACCTATACGGTCAATGAAAACGGCACCGTGACCACCTCCCCGGCGACCCACGCGGTGTTCGAGCTGGCGCTGGACACTTACTCCAGCCAGATGCGCGGCCCGGCCGAATACAAGATCGGGGATCTGGACGCGGACGGCACCTATGACTCCGCCGAGCACCCCGCGGTTCTCGACGCCGTGCCCGAGACGACCTGGACGCTGGGCGACGGCACCATCGAAGCCTACGGCAAGCCCGTGGCCGGCGTCGGCACCTACACGACCACCTTCTCCGGCGCGGAGGGCAATGTGGATCTGGTGCAGGACGTCCAGTTCCAGTGCGCCAACCTGCTCGGCCTGATGAACTATGACACCCGCCTGAATCTGACCCTGAGTCTGACGCTGAACGAAGACGGCACCTATGCCCTGTTCTCCGACGCCTACTGCATCGAGGCGGGCAAGCGCGCGGAGATCGGGGATGAGACCGGCCTGGGCATGATCTCCACCATGAACGCCGAGGGTACCTACGTCTTCAACGAGGACGGCACCGTGACCACCTCTCCGGCGACGCACGCGGTGTTTGAGCTCGCTCTTGACACCTATTCCAGCCAGATGCGCGGCCCGGCCGAATACAAGATCGGGGACCTGGACGCGGACGGCACCTACGATTCCGCCGAGCACCCCGCGGTTCTCGATGCCGTGCCCGAGGCGACCTGGACGCTGGGCGCGGATATGAGCATCGCGGCCTATCAGGTGGCCGAAGCGGAAGAGGAGCCGGAGGAGACCGAGGAGCCGGCTGCCGCGCCGGAGGGCGTGACGATCACCAGTGACGACGGCGGCACGACCATGACCTTCTCTCCCGACGGCAGCTACCGCTTCTTCTTCGAGGCCTACGGCATCGAGGATCTGGGCACCTACACCTATGAGGACGGCGTGCTGACTCTCACCGACGCCAACGGGGCGCAGACCACCGCCGAGGGCGACCCCATGAAGCTGCACTACGTCTACTCCCAGAGCGACCAGCTCACCGGCGATTATACGATCCCGGCCAGCACCTTTGACTTCCCCGTGGCTCCCGCCGTGGAGGGGGTGGAGATCGTCAGCGACGACGGCGGCACCACCATGACCTTCTATCCCACCGGCACCTATCAGTTTGACTTTGCCGCCTACGGTATTTCCGACGCGGGCACCTACACCTATGCCGACGGCGTGCTGACGCTGACGGACGTAAACGGCGTTGCGTACACCGCCGAGGGCGATCCCCTCAAGCTGCATTACGGCTATTCCGGCGCGCCCGATCAGCTCACCGGCGAGTACACGATCCCGGCCGAGGCGCTGGCCTTCCAGGCCGGGGAGGAGCTGAAAGGCCTGACTGTGGTCAGCGACGACCGGGGCACCACCATCAGCTTCCTGTCGGACGGCAGCTACCGCTTCTTCTTCGAGGCCTACCAGATCGAGGATCTGGGGCTCTGGCAGATCGCCGACGGGGTCCTCAGCCTGACGGACGCAAACGGCAAGGTGATCCGGGCCGAGGGCACGCCCTACAAGCTGCACTACGTCTATTCCCAGTCGGAGCAGCTGACCGGCGACTACACCATCCCCACAGGCGCCTTCCCCTTCCCGGCCTCCGGCACCAGCATTCCCAGCGATGACCTCGGCACCAATATCAGCTTCTTTGAGGACGGGACCTACCTGTTCACCTTCGATTCCTACGGCATTCTGGACGCGGGTACCTGGACCTTCGAGAAGGGCGTGCTGACCCTGACGGACGTAAACGCCGTTCAGTATACCGCGGACGGGGAGACTCTGCACCTGCACTACGGCTACTCGGGCGCTCCCGATCAGCTCACCGGCGAGTACACCATCGACCCCGCGATCTTCGCATGAAACAAGTGAAAAGGCGCGGCTCTGCCGCGCCTTTTTCCGAAAGGAGATGGTAGTTTGAAAGCGATTCGAGGAACCAATCTGGGCAACTGGCTCGTTTTGGAAAAATGGATGAAGCCGGATCTGTTTGAAAGCACCCATACCGAGGACGAGACCTGGCTGAGCCGGAAGCTGCCCGCCGAAGAGTTCGCCGCCGTCATCAAGAAGCACCGGGATACCTATGTGACCGAAGAGGACTTCAAGTTTATCAGCGAACACGGACTGAACACGGTCCGCCTGCCGGTACCGTACTTCACCTTTGGTGATCGGCCTCCCTTCGTCGGCTGTGTGGAGTGGATCGACAAAGCCTTCGACTGGGCCGAGAAGTACGGCCTGCAGATCCTTCTGGATCTGCACACGGTACCCTACAGCCAGAACGGCTACGACAACGGCGGCCTCACCGGCGTCTGCCACTGGTACAAGCATCCGGAGGAGGTGGAATTTGCCCTCACCGTGCTGGAACGCCTGGCGGAGCGCTACGGAAAGCGTCCGGGCCTGTTCGGCATCGAGGTACTCAACGAGCCCATCAGCTGGATCGTCTATCTCACCGCGCCCTCCACCGGCAAAGCCGTGGACAAGGAAGAGGCCAAGGGCTCCGGCTATGTGCCGCTGCCCTTCCTGCGGGACTTCTACACCAGAGCCTATGCCCGCGTCCGCAAGCATATGGGCGAGGAAAAAACCGTGGTGTTCCACGACGGCTTCCGCTGCACCTCCTGGAACAAATTCTTCCGGGAAGCAAAGTTCACCAACGTCGCGCTGGATACGCACCCCTATATCTTCGCCATGGAGAACTTTGTGCCCATTCCGCGCCCCTGGGTGTACAAGCTGTATCTGGCGGGCGTCATGAGCCAGATCCGCACCGCCCAGAAGGATATCCCCGTCATTGCCGGCGAATGGTGCATCTGCAACAAGTACGCGGACAAGGTCTACGCGGACAAGGAGCTCTGCGCTGCGCGCTACCGCGAGATCGCCAAGATCGAGCTGGACGCCTGGCGGGAGACGGCGGGCTGGTTCTACTGGAACTATCAGCTTCTGCGCGACCGCGAGGCGCCTACGGACGAAACCTGGAAGCAGAGCTGGGATCTGAGCCGCTGCCTGAAAAACGGCTGGCTGGATCCGAAGGACTTCTGAACATGAACGAAACCAGACAAAGACTGAAGCTGTGGGACCTTCCGGTCATGGATTCGCGCATCCGTTCCTCGGATGTGACGCTCAGCGAAATGATCTTCGGCTACTTCCTGGGCCCTTTCCTGGTGCTGGCCATGACCACGGTCATCAGCACCTACTATCTGACCTTCTACCGCACCTATGACGATATCCTGAGCAGGGCCTCGTCCTTTCTGGTGCTCCTGCCCCTGATCTCCGTCATCCCCATGGCGTTGGCGAATATCATTGTCGGCGTGATCCTGGGCCGGACCCAGACCCGCCAGGGAAAGGCGCGCCCGCTGCTCTTCACCGCCGCGCCGCTCCTGCTGTTGTCGGGCATGGTGATGTTCCTGATCCCGTATCTGAGCCTGGGCTTCCGCCTGGCCTGGATGGCGATCACCTACAATATCTTCGCCGCCGTGGCAAACCCGGTTTACAGCAACGCGCACTACCTGATGGTGTCGCTCTCCACCAGAAATCTGGATCAGCGCGGCAAGCTCTCGGTGGTGGCGAACATCCCCGCCGTAGCCGGGAACGGGCTCATTTCCAGCATCCTGATGCCCGTGGTGCTCAGCTGGATCAACAGCGCGCCCCGGGTGCTGGACGGCGTGGACGTGGGACAGATGATCGTGCAGAACCGCTGGCAGACGGTCATGGGGATCTTCGCGGTGCTTGCGTTCATCGGCTGCCTGCTGGAATACCGCTATACCCGAGAGCGCATCACCGAGGAGGATATCTCCGCGGATCTCGCCCCCGAGGAGAAGGAGCCGGTCCCCAGCGCCGTGCAGCTCAAAAACGCGGCCAGCGACAAATTCTGGTGGATCGTCATGGTGTTCTATGCCCTCTACCAGATGGGCGTCATGTTCAAGGGCGGCTACGTGTTCAACATTTTCTGCCATGAGTTCTATACCGAGGGGGTACATTTGCTCGGCTATACGGTGGCGGCGGACAATGTACAGGCCCTGGTGGCGCTGGTCGGCGGCGTGCCGCTGGCGGCGGGCATGCTCTTTGCCTGGCCGGTGGCCAACAAGATGGGCAAGCGGAATTTTATGATCCTCGGCTGCATCCTTTCGGTGCTGGGCAGTATCATCTGTCTGCTCGGGCCCGGAAATATCTGGATCCTGCTCATCGGGCAGGTGGTGAAGGGCTTCTCCTCCATCCCCGGGGCCTATATCATGATGGCGCTCTTCGCCGATGTGCTTGACCATCTGGAGGCGCGCTTCGGAACCCGGGTGGACGGCGTATCCATGTCGGTGTACAGCACGATCCTTACCGTGGTCAACGGCCTTGCCATCGCGTTCTTCAACCTCTTCTATGACGGGGGCGTCTTTGCCCCCCGCTCGGTGGCCAGCTTCTTCTTCCTGGGCTTTGAGATCCCCGCCCAGCTCATCCTGGCGGTGATCCTTCTGTTCCTGACGGTGGAGAAGGGCATCCGGGAGGATCAGCGAATCATCGCGGAGCGTAAGGCCGCGCAGCAGTAAGCACAATGTAATATGAAAAAAGCCTTTCATTCTGAGCTCGCGCTCGGGATGAAAGGCTTTTCTATTGAAGCGGATCAGTCCGGGATCACAATGCCCTTGTTGAAGCCGGCCGGTTTGTGCTCCAGCATGTCGAAGGCCTTTTCAATCTCGCTGAGCTTGAACTCATGGGTCACGAGAGGCTTGGTCACAAAGGTCCCGTTGTTGATCAGCTGCACGGTCCGGCGGAAATCGTCCCAGGGATCCTGAGAGAAACCGGGATGGGGGACGATGATCTCGGCGCAGAGGTCGATGGCCTTGCGAAAATCAAATTCGCCGCTGTCGTGGTGGCTGCTCATCAGAATGAGACGCCCCCGGCCTGCGCGCAGATAGTCCTGAGCCGCGTTGAACACCGCGTTGATGCCGGTCCCTTCGATCACAAAGTCCGCCATGTGGCCGTCGGTGATCTCCCGGATCCGCGCCTGGGCGTCCTCGGTTTTGCTGTTGATGACGTGGGTCGCGCCAAACTGCTTTGCCATCGCCAGCTTGGCGTCGTCGATGTCGATGGCGATCAGCCCGGCCAGAGACTTGCCCGCCAGGGTCTGGACGCACCACATGCCCATGGGGCCCACGCCCAGAACCACGCCGAAGTCTCCCGGCTCGGGCGCGGTAGCCCGCAGCACGGTCATCACGCACTTCTGCGGCTCACCCAGGGCGTAAACCGGGTCGATCCCGGGAGCCAGCAGCTGGCACTCCTTTTCACTGGTCACCCGGTACTGGGCAAAGCCGCCGAAGTTCAGGCCGTCGGGGATCGCGCTGACGCGATCGCCCACCTTCAGACGCTTGACGCCCGGGCCGAGCTTGACCACCTCACCGGCAAATTCATGGCCCAGCTTCATGGGATACTCGCCCAGCTTCATGTTTCCGTCCCAGAAGTTCAGCTCCCAGTTGCACAGCCCGCAGCTTGCGATCTTCAGCAGGACCTGTCCTTCTCCCGGCTCCTCGTCCACTTCAAAAAAGCCGAACTTTCTCGGCGCGACCAGACATGCTCTCGTAAATTTCATCGTGATCCTCTCCGTCCTGATTTCTGTGATTCTGTGCCATCATTATACACATCTTCCCCCCTGGGAGGATTAGTACAAAGCCGGCTTTGCCTCCGAGATCCTCCGGGGCGCCTCCCACGCCGATGCGCTCGGCTTTGCCAACGCCTGCGGCGCCTCGATCTCTCCGGCGTTCCCGTCACAGATGGCGATCCCAAGCCCGGAATCGTCCTTCAGCTCCCGAAAGGCATAGTACAGGATCGCCGGGTACAGAGCCTCGTATTCCGGGAGCGCGGCGCAGAAGGCCTCGCCGAAGTAATAGAAGGGAAGCGCGCCTATCAAGCGCGATCCCGCAGATCCGCGCGCCCTTTGCGTACAGTAGGGAGAGGGGCCCGGGCGGCCGGGCCCGGCTCAGGCCGGGGCGATCCGCCCGATCGGTTCTTGACGGGAAGGGCCCTCCCGCCTATACTGGAGACGCCGCCCCCCGGGCCGTCGACAGCCCGGGACGGCAGGGAGCGGAGAGAGCGATTTCGACAAGGAAGTGGAAAAAGATGAAGATTTATGATATCTCCCAGGAGCTGTTCTCCTGTGCGGTCTTTCCCGGGAATCCGAAACCGGAGCGGAAGACTCTGAAGAGGATGGAGGACGGCGAGAACTGCAATCTGAGCGCGTTCTTTATGTGCGCCCACAACGGTACTCACGTGGACGCGCCGCTGCACTTCCTCCGGGAGGGGAAGAGCATCGATCAGCTGCCGCTGGAGAGCTTTGTGGGGCCGGCCTGGGTGGCGGAGCATGAGGGGCCGATCCTGGCGGAGGACGCCGGGCGGATCCTGCGCGAGGCGCGGGAGCGCCGGCCCGGGACGGAGGAACGGATCCTCGTAAAGGGGAAAGCCTTCCTGACCGAGGAAGGGGCCCGGGTCTTCGCGGCCGGAGGGATCCGGCTCTTTGGAAACGAATCCCAGACCGTGGGACCGGAGGAGGCCCCGATGCAGGTGCATCTCATCCTGCTGGGCGCCGGGGTCGTTCTGCTGGAGGGGATCCGGCTGGGGGCGGTGGAAGAGGGAGCCTGCTTCCTGCACGCGGCGCCCTTGAATCTGGCAGGCGCGGAGGGAGCGCCCTGCCGCGCTACCCTGATCCGGAAATGAGGGGCGGAAGCGAATGACGGAACTGTCGGAATTTCTTCGGACCATGGGCCCCGTGTTTGCCGGGGTCTGGGTCGTGACGATCCTGTGCGCGCTGCTCCGGCCCCAGCGGTATCTGAACAGCTTCCTTTTGCTGGGAGCCCTGCTGGTCACCCTGGTGTTTGTGGCCGGACTGTTCGGGGACAGGATCGGTCCCTGGATCCTGCTGGCCGGCGTCCTGCTCATTCTGCTGGGCCTTCTGCTGGCGCCGGTGCTGCTGATCCTCAACGGGATCCAGCTGATCCGCCGGGAAGGCCTGAGCCCCGCCCACCTGCTGTCTCTGGCACTGGGCCTCGTGGTGGGGCTGGGGGAGCTGGCGGCGGTGGCCTATGTGCTGGGGCTGCGGGATTTCAGCGGCCTAGGGCGGCCGGAGCCCTGGTTTCTGGCCATTACCTTTACGGTGTTCTATTTCAGCTCTCTGGTGCTGAGCTTCGTCATCTACACGGTGTTTATCCAGATCATGCCGCACAGGATGAATTTCGACTATGTGATCATCCACGGCTGCGGTCTGGCCGGGGGAGAACGGATGACAAAGCTCCTCTCCAACCGGGTGGACAAGGCCATCCAGATCTGGCGAAAATGTCGGCGGAAGCCCATCCTCATCCCCAGCGGCGGACAGGGCGACGACGAGAAGCTCAGCGAGGCGGAGGCCATGAAGAAGTACCTGCTGGAGCACGGGATCCCCGAGGAGTGCATCCTGCCGGAGGACCGGTCCAAAACCACCCGGGAAAACCTTCTGTATTCCAAGGAGATCATTGATGCCCGGCCGGGCCGGAAGAGGACGGCGCTGGTGTCCAGCAACTATCATGTGTACCGCTGCCTGCGCCTGGCCCGGGAAGCGGGCCTGAAGTGTACCGGCATCGGCGCGGATGTGGCCCTGTACTATTGGCCCTCTGCCCTGATCCGGGAGTTTATCGCCATCTTCCTGACCCGTCGGTTTCTGATCTGGTCCCTGTTGGGATATGCGGTGTTTATCGGCCCCATCCTGTACGTGCTGATCGCGGGCTGAGCGGGGAAAAACCGAAGAAACAGAAAAAGGCGGCTCGGACCCGGCTGTGTGCCGGTCGGAGCCGCCTTTTTTCGTTGTCGGGAGAGGCTGCGGAGCTCAGACTTCCCCGCATTTGCCGCATTGACTGCAGCCGTTGCAGATGAGCTGCATGCCGCATTTTTCGCACCGGGAGCCGTATCGGGGCACGTACAGCTCCTCCTTCGGGATGGGACAGCCCCAGGTATCGCAGAGCTTGAAGTCCATGGGCCTGCCCAGGAAGCTCAGCCCGGATTTGCGGGCCTGCTCGGACTGAACGCTTCCCTCCAGGTGATAGGTCTTTCCGTCCTTCACGAAGCGCCGGCCGGTGCCGCAGAAGACGAAGGTCACGTTGTGGGCCGCACACTCATCGTGCAGGGCCTTGACCCACTCGTAGCGGCAGGGCCGGGCCCCGCCGTAATTCTCCCCGTCGCACAGCACCTGCTCGATCTGACCTTCGGGCAGGTATTGTTCGATGCTCACCGGCCCGATGAAGGGCGCGCACATGATGCCCTTGTGCTTGAAGGGCAGGGACAGGAGAAGGGGGATCCGCTCGTCGGCCCGGCGCTGGTTCTCGCAGGTGACGTTGAACATCACGTTCTCCCAGCCCTCGCCCCAGTCGTCGGGGAGCTGGTCTGCCACCCGCTGGGGCCGCTTGGTCAGCAGGAAGAACTTCACGTCCGGCCGTTGGCGGATGATGTCCCAGGCCTCCTGACGCCAGGCGTCGGCCTCCGGCAGAAAGAAGTCGGAGGTCATGCAGACCCGGAGCATTTCGCCGCTTTTGATTTTGTACCGTCCCTCCCGGTCCCGGGACAGGGGATAGCGGAAGCCCGCCTTGGTGCGGTAGATCTCGCCGCCGTCCTTGCCACGCTGGGCGTCCAGGAAGTACATATAACAGTTCTGGCAGCCTTCGCTGCATCGGACGCAGCCGTGCCAGGGATTCCAGATATCATGCAAGGGTCATCACCTCAGGGTTTGCCATATAATTCCTTCTCGTGCCGGAAGCCCCAGTTCATGATGGCGTAGAACACGGGCTGCAGGTCCCGCCCCATCTCGGTCAGGGAATACTCCACGTGGGGTGGGATCTCGTTGAATTGCTCCCGGTGGATGAGCCCGTCCTCCTCCAGCTCCCGCAGGGCCTTGGTCAGCATGGTGTTGGTAATGCCGGGCAGGTCCCTCTTGAGCTGGCCGAAGCGCACGGTATCATGGATGCACATCTCGTACATCAGCTGGGATTTCCACCGGCCCTGGAGCATGAGCAGCAAAGGGGTCACCGGGCAGTTGCCGTCCCGGGTGACGATGCCGTTCTTCAGCTTGACCAGATATTCCTCATAGCTCATGGCCTCACCGCTCATCCTGCTCACCTCCGAATTCCTTCCAGCTCAGGACCCGCCGCCGCATGCCCTCCAGATCCAGCACGCCATAGGCAAAGCCCTTGCGCACCAGCTCCTCGGGGACATACTCGTCGTACTTCTCAAAGACCGGCACCTCGTTGGGGTAGACCAGCTCCAGGGGGTCGAAGTCCCGGGCGGCCTCCCGGCTGAGGACCTCATAGAACTCCTCCTCCGTGGCCTGCATGGTAAACTGCATATAGTAAGGCCGGGAGGACTGAAGCCCCTTGAGTCCCAGCGCCTCGGCGCAGCGCAGCTTCAGAAAGCGCTCCATGGCCAGGAAGGCGTAGCTGCCCAGCCAGGGAAACAGCGCCCACATTTTGCCGCCCAGATGGACCAGGGGCCGACCGGCCATACCGGACTTGCGGAAGGTCTCCCGGGCGTCGGCCAGGCGGCAGACCGCGTGGCGCATCAGGTAGGGATACTGCCGGTCCTCGCCCAGCACCCGGAACATCCGCTCCAGGATCCGGGTATGGATATCCCCGGCCACGTCGCCGAAGTAGGCGGGGATATTGCCCTTGACCAGGGTGCAGAACAGCTCCCGCCGCTTGTGATCCACTTCCTCCACCACCCAGACCCGGCCGGCGATGGCGATCTTGTCGCCCACCGGAGGGGGCTTGACGATGGTGCCAAGCTGCTCGGAGCCGGAGCGGACCGTGTATTCCACGTTCTCCTGGAACACGGCGTAGAACTTATAGTTGTTCACCACCCGCTCCCCGGGCAGTCCCAGGATCAGGCCGCCGTTTTCCGTGCGCATGATGTGTTCAATCTCCAGCAGGTGCCGCAGCAGCAGCCGGTAGTCGTCCTGGGTGATCCTATGGAAGCAGCTGAGAGACAGCACCCGGGAGGCCAGCTCCGCCGGGCTCATCTCCCCGTGGGAGGCCAGGGTGCTCATGGTCTGGTGATACAGCAGACTGTAGGGTAGCCGGTCCATTCTCGGCGGCTCCACAAAGCGCTCTTCGATGTACAGCTGCACCAGGGCGATCCCCTGGATCAGATACCAGGGAATGGCGTCGGGCAGCATGGCCCGGGCCTCCTGATGGTCCTCCCGCATCACGAACCACATCTCCGAGGGATCGCCCCGCCGCCCGGTGCGGCCCATGCGCTGGAGAAAGCCGGAGACGGTGAAGGGCGCGTCGATCTGAAAGGCCCGTTCCAGCCGGCCGATGTCGATGCCCAATTCCAGAGTGGCGGTGGCGCAGACCGACATCAGGGACTCGTCGTCTTTCATCTCCTCCTCGGCGCTCTCCCGGTAGGAGGCGGAGAGATTGCCGTGGTGGATCAGGAAGCGGTCCGGCTCATGATTGACCTCGCAGTACTGCCTTAGCTGCTGGCAGACGGATTCGCACTCCTCCCGGGAGTTGGTAAAGACCAGGCACTTCCTGCCCCGGGTATGCTCGAAGATATAGCCGATGCCCGGATCCGCCGCCTTGGGGGCGGTGTCGCTCGGCTCCTCCACCGGGGGTGTGGAGTCCGGCGCGGGCTTGCCCTCGTCCGCCTGGGGCGCGGCGTTGTAGAAGTGCTCCATGCTCAGCCGCCAGACCTCTCTGCCCCCGTCGAAGCGGGGGATCACGGTGCCCCGGCCGCTGCCGGCGGCCAGAAACTGTCCCGCCAGCTCCGGATCGCCGATGGTGGCGGACAGGCCGATCCGCCGGGGATCGCAGCCGGCCAGCCGGCACAGCCGCTGGATCAGGCAGAAGGTCTGCAGGCCCCGGTCCGCCCGCAAGAGGGAGTGGATCTCGTCGATGACGATAAAGCGCAGATCTCCGAACAGGGAGGGGATCTCCATGTGCTTGTTGATCATCAGCGATTCCAGGGACTCCGGGGTGATCTGCAGGATCCCCGAGGGCTTTTTCAGGAGCTTCCGCTTCCGGGACTGGGACGCGTCCCCGTGCCAGCGGGTGACGGCGATGCCCTGCTCCTCGCACAGCTCATTGAGGCGCCCGAACTGGTCGTTGATCAGCGCCTTCAGCGGCGCGATGTAGAGAACTCCCACGGTCCGGGAGGGCTCCTCGTCCAGCAGGGTCAGAATGGGGAAGAAGGCGGCCTCCGTCTTGCCCGAGGCGGTGGAGGCCGTCAGCAGCACGTTCTGATCGGTGCCGAAGATGGCGTCCCCGGCGGCGTTCTGCACCGCCCGCAGGCTCTGCCAGCCCGAGCGGTAGATATAGTCCTGAATAAATGGCGCGTAGCGCTCGAACACGTTCATATCGTAAACTCCACAAAGCCAGGGTCGGCCTCATCTGACAGGGCCTCCGACTTGGCGTAGCTGAATTCCTCGGATTCCAGCAGGGCGCCCACGCCCATGTCCGGGTTCTGGTACAGCAGGTCCAGCAGCTCGATGAAGTCCCGGATCACCTCCCGGGGCGTGATGTTCTGATCAGCGCCGATGCGGCCGTATTCGATCTTCAGAAAGCCGACCAGGTCCTCGGTGGTGACGCGGCGGGAATAGCCGTAGAGCCCGGCGTGCATTTCCGCCAGCTTCTCGCACAGCACCAGCATCTCCTCGGCGGTCAGAGGCTCCAGCCGGATCACCGGGGCCAGCAGGTCTCTGGCGCCGGGCCGGGAGAAGCGCCCCTCCGAAAGCCTGGAGCGCAGGGCCTCGTAGCTGTAGATGCCCCGGCGCTTGTCCTCCAGGGCCTGGGGCGTGGCGCCCATAATGATGCCCAGATACCGGGCCTTGCCCTGCAGGGTGTCGTTGTATATGGTCAGCATCTTCTCGTAGTTGTACTGGCGGGTGATGGTGTTGGGGATCTTGTAGATGTTCACCAGCTCGTCCACCATGATCATCATGCCTGCGTAACCCGCCTGCCGGAAGAAGACGGCAAAGAGCTTCAGGTAGTCGTACCAGTCGTCATCTGTGATGATGATATTCACACCCAGGGCCTCTTTGGCCTCGCTTTTCAGCGCGTATTCCCCCCGGAACCAGCGAACGACTTTGGCCTTCGTCTCGTCGTCGCCCTCCAGATAGGCCCGGTAATAGGCGGAGAGGAGCCGTGCAAACTCAAAGCCGTGGACCAGCTCGCTGACCGAGGCGGTGACGGCGTAGATCTTCCGGTCGGTGGCGGCAGCCAGAGCGGGATCGTCGGGCGAAAGGCCGGTCTCCCGAATGGCTTCGCTCTGTACCGCGCTGATCCAGCGGTCCAGCACCAGGGTCAGAGCGCCGCCCTCGGGCTTGGTTTTGGTGGACAGATTGGAGATGAGCTCCCGGTAGGTGGCCAGCCCCTGGCCCCGGGTGCCCTGGAGCCGCCGCTCCGGAGAGAGATCCGCGTCCGCCACGATAAAGCCCCGGTCCATCACGTAGTTTCGGATGGTCTGCAGGAGAAAGCTCTTGCCGCTGCCGTAGCGGCCCACGATAAAGCGGAAGGACGCGCCGCCCTCCGAGATGATGTCCACGTCGTGCAGCAGGGCCTCGATCTCATTCTTTCGCCCCACCGCGATATAGGGCAGGCCGATCCGGGGCACGACGCCGCCCTTGAGAGAGTTCAGGACCGTCTGCGCGATGCGCTTGGGCACCTTTTTCTGTTCATCCATTGGTGTTTCCTCCCAGCAAACGCTGAATGTCTTCGATATAATCCTCCACCAGGACCAGCGCGTCCCCCTCGCAGAGCACCACGGTGTCGCCGATCTCGTCGAAGAAGGCTTCGTTGACGGCGTCGGCGGCGATGGAGGGCATCCGGTGAGCGGCCCTGAGGATCGGCCCGGTCTCCCGTCCCGCCAGCAGCGCCAGCAGCAGCTCCCGATCCGTCGGGTCCAGGTTCACCCCGGACGGTTCCGGCTCCGGCGCGAGGACCGGCTCCGGCTCCGGCGCCGCGGCGAGCGATTCCGCTTCCGCCCGCTCCTCGTCGGTCAGCAGGCTCTCCCGGGTCACCGCCGCGTCCCGGCGGATCCGGTCCAGCCCGCTCAGATCGATCCGGACCTGGGCGCGCCTGGCCTCCAAAAGCGCCTTCTTATCCTCCCGGATCGCCTCGTCCACATAGGGGATGACCCAAGCGTCGGAGGGATTCTCCTTCAGGCTTCGGCCGGTTTTCAGATAGCGGCGCAGCCGGGCGTCACACTCGTGCAGAAAGGCCTGAAGCCGGTTCTTGTCAAAGTTTGCCTTGTCGTAAGCCTCCACCTGCCAGAGCCCGTTCCGATAGAGATAGCTGCGGCAGGGGCTCAGCCGGTATTCCCGGTTTCGCTGAGCCGCCTGCTCGTAATAGACGGCGTTGACCAGCGGATACCAGCGCCGGAGCGTCTTCTGCCCGAAGCAGAGGGAGAAGAGCTCCTTTCCCCGGGCGGCCGCCCGCCAGCAGTTTGCGAACAGGGCCTTGCCCCTCTCCGGGTCGGGGCCCAGAACCGGCGAGCTTTCGAGCTTTTTGCCGCCCAGCAGGCACAGGGCGGAGAATACCTCCGCGTCCAGATAGCTCTCGGGCCGGCGCAGAGCGGACAGGGCGGAGTCCAGCTCCATCATCGCCGGGTCCGCCGCCTGACGGGCCAGCTCCGGCGGCAGGTCCTTCAGCACCGCGAACTCCAGCATCCAGCGCCGGAGATTGGCGCCCATGGCTTTGCTGCCAAAGCCCGCGTCCAGATAGAGCCTTTCAAATTCCCGCAGCTTCTCCAGACTCTCCTGAGGCGAGGCCGCGCCTGCGCCGTTGAGAAGCTCGTAGAGGTAAAGGTAGGCGGCAGATTCCGGGATCGGCTGGGCATTGCCCTTGCGCAGCTGGGTACGCCAGGTGAAGTAGCCCCGGAGCTGTCGGGTGTTCATATCGTGGTAGGTGGGGAAGTAGCAGTTGAAGTCCCCGGTCCAGGGCAGATCGTCCTCATAGTCCCGCATGAACATGGCCTGCCGGTAGAAGTTCCTGGCCTTGGCGGCGGGAGTCTCCCGGCCGTATTCATAGAGCCGCCGCATCTCCCGCAGCCGGTCCGGGAGCTCTTCCCGTTCCGCCCGGCGGGTTCCGGGGGTAAAGGGCAGAGCGGTGTCCCGATAGGACGTCTCCCGGTCCGGAGGCGGGGAGCCCAGCACGATGGTATAGCCCTGGGGCCTGCCGGCAGCCACTGCCCGGTCGAACAGCCGGAAAACCAGCTCCGGGTCCGTCCGATCGTCGAAGGCAATCCCGAGCCACTGCCGGCCCCGCATCCGAAGGGGAGGAAGAAGAAAGTCCTGCCGCGCCCGCAGCAGACTGTCGTCTCCGCACTTCAGATCGCAGCGCTGGAGCATGGTACCGGAATCGGGATCCCACTGGCGCATGAGAAGGGCCAGCCACTTTCCCGTCTCGGGATGGCACAGCACGGAGAAGCCGGGGAAATCCACCCACTTGTGCTCTTCCTCGATCTGATATTTTTCTCTGGCGTAGGCCGTCAGTTCCTCCAGCTGCATTCGATCACCTCCCGGGCCGGACTCATTGCCTCAAACAAGTATATTTATTGTACCATATCTGTTTTTGAAATCAAGTACACAGATTTCCTGTACCTGGTACGCATTTTGATACCGGTACGGGAGGGCAGAAAAACGCGCAGCGGCTCGAGTTCCGAGCGGCTGCGCGCGAGAATCGGGGTACAGGGCGGCCTATCCCAGGCGCACCAGATCCGCGCCCATCTGACGGGCTTTTTCCAGGTCCAGGGGAAACTGCTTCTCGTGGTGGGCCTTTTTGTGCTCGGCGTCGAAGCCGGCCATGCTGAACCTGCTGTAGTCGCTGACCTGCAGGGTATCGCAGCTGGCGAGCATCCGCACCGTTCCGTTCAGACTGCGGAAGCTGTCCGCCTGGGCGCTGAGCTTCCGCTTGTACTGGAGCTGATAGTAGGCCTGGGGCGCCCTCATGACAGGCATTGGCGCACAGGCCGCAGCCATTGCAGCGCTCTTCCTGGATTTTTATGATCTTTCTCAGCATGATGTTTTTCTTCCTGAAATCCCGCGCCCGCGGGTCTCCCTACCATGTCCATTCGTCCTGCCAGTCGAGAACGGCCTGTTCTCCGTCAAAGCGGAACGGCAGCCAGACGTAGCGGGCTTTGGCGGTGCTGATCTCCCCGTCGGCGGGCAGGCGCTTGCCCAGCTCCTCCGCACGCGCCAGCTCCTCGTCCGTGGACCCGGGCGCAAAGCGGATGCGGAACCACTCTGCGTAATCCTCGTAGCGCAGATCCATCCGGTCCGGTACCCAGCGGTCGGCCATGGCGATATACAGGTCCTCTCTCTCCCGCACCTTGAAAACGCAGGAAACCTGACTGTGGAAGGAGGTATGGCTCTCGTCGCCGGGATGCACCTCGCCCAGCAGACGGTAGGGCCCGTGCCAGTCTTCGGAAACCGCCAGCTCCGAGGGGTTCGGCAGGTAGCCGGTGGTGCCGGAGGTGATCAGATAGTGCAGACCGCCGCGCTTGAAATGGGCGACGGCCTCCCGCACATAGGGCGGCTGGCTGCGGGGAAAATGGCGGCTGAATACGCCGCTGACGTCGGTGTAATCTTCCGTCAGCTCCGCGCAGATCATCTCGCTGTGGACCTTGTCGAAGAAGTAATAGGCTTTTCCGTTCTCGTCTGCCGCCAGATCGAAGTCCCCGGCGCTCATGCCCAGGGGCATCAGCCCGGTTTTCACGATGGTGTAGGGGCCGAGGATCCGGTCCGCCGTCAATACGGTCTCCGTCTGGCGCCCGTCCTTCTCCATGATCTTCAGCCAGCAGACGAACTTCCCGGTCTGCGCATTGAACAGAATATGCGGCCGGTCCATGCAGGCAGACGGATGCAGGGGCGAGGTCTCATCCTCCGGATCCGGAGGGATGATGAGGCCCTCGTCCTTCCAGTTGTACAGATCCGCGGAGCTGTAGCAGCGGACTCCCCAGTGCCAGATTCCGTTCTTTCCGTCGGTCTTTTCTTTATTCTCCCCGTACCAGTAATAGCGATCCTTCACATAGATCACAGAGCCGCCGTGGGCCTGGATGGGCTTGCCCTCCGTATCCAGCCACTCCCGACCGGGATAAAAAGCGTGATACATAATGCCTCCTTTGCCGCTCCGTTTATTTTGCCGCAGTCCAGAAGGTATAGCTTCCGGCTTCCAGCTGCCGCTGGGTATGGTCAAGGCGGACGGTCACGGGAACCGGCGTCTCCAGCTCGTACCGAATGCCGTCGCCTTCATAGCGCCAGCTCGCGCGGATGGTCCCGTGACGGGTCTCCAGCGCTGCTTTGAGAAATCCGATCCGGGGATCGGGATGGGGTTCATAGATCAGCGTCGAGAAGCCCGGAGCGTTCTCCTCGTGCCAGATGCCCGCGGCCTTTTCAAAGACCCAGTCCGCCACCGCGCCGTAGGCGTAGTGGTTGAAGGAGTTCATGTCGGTGCTCCAGAAGCTGCCATCCTCCTTCGCCCCGTCCCAGTGCTCCCAAATCGTGGTGGCGCCCCTGGTCACCGAGTAGAGCCAGCCGGGGTAGGCCCTGCGCAGCAGCAGATCCCAGGCCAGCTCCGCGTGACCGTAATCGGTGAGGGCGTGCAGCAGATAGGGCGTACCCACGAAGCCGGTGCGCAGCTGCTTTCCGTCGGCGCAGACCAGAGCGGCCAGGGCGTCGGCGGTCTTCTGCGGATTCTCCGCCAGGCCGAAGTGGATCGCCAGCACATGCTCTGTCTGGGTGCGATAGTCGGGATAATCTTCCCGGAAGCGTTCGGCAAAGCCCTCGTACAGGTCCATGTAGCCGCAAATATCTTTGCCCAGCAGGCGTCCCGCTCTGCAGAGCAGCTCGATGGCGTGGAGGCGGAAGGCGGCGGCGATGAAGCCGTCCCGTGTGGAGCCCTTGTAGCTGCCGCTGGGAGCGTCCAGACCAAGCCAGTCGCCGAAGTGGAAGTGTTCCTCCCAGCCGTCCCCGGAGATGTAATCCACCCATTGTTTCATGCTCTCGTATTGCGCCTCGAGCACGGACAGATCGCCGTAGGTCTGGTAGATCGTCCAGGGGCAGATCACCGCCGCGTCGCCCCAGGCCGCGCTGCCGGGAGCCGCGGGCATCACGTCCGGGATGATCTGGCCCACCTCGCCGCTTGCGCGCTGGTCGGCGGCCAGATCCCGCAGCCACTTGCGGAAGAAGCGCTCCACGTCGTACAGATAGGATGCGGTGCGGACGAAGACCTGGGCGTCGCCGGTCCAGCCCAGGCGCTCGTCCCGCTGGGGGCAGTCGGTGGGCACGTCCAGGAAGTTGCCGCGCTGGCCCCAGACGATATTGGAAAAGAGCTGATTGAGCATCGGATCGCCGGATTCCAGCCAGCCGGTTCGCTTCATGTCCGAGTGGACGACGAGGGCGGTGAAGTCCTCGGCCCGGAGCTCTCCCGGCCACGAGAGCAGCTTGATATAGCGAAAACCGAAGAAGGTCAGGCGGGGATGCCAGGTCTGGCGTCCCTCCCTGCAGCGGTAGCACAGCTCCGCTTTGGCGCTGCGGTAATTGGCATTGTAGAAATTGCCGTCAGCGTCCAGCATTTCTCCGTGGGTAAAACGGACTTCATCGCCCTCACGGGCTGTCACGGAGAATTCCACGTAGCCCGTGACCTCCTGGCCGAAGTCGATCAGCGTCTCCCCGGCAGGAGTATGCAGTACGGCCCTGGCGGCCACCCGCTCCGTCTCCCGGACGATCTCGCCCTCCTGGGGGATCAGGATGTCCTTCGACCAGGCAAGCCCCGCGGCATTTTCCCAATCCTTGGGGGAAAAAGCCGCGTCATAGCGCTCGCCGTCGTAGATCTCGCTGAAGCGGACCGGACTTTCGGCAAACTCCCAGCTCTCATCGGTACCCAGAACGCTCGCGCTGCCGTCGGCATAGCGGAGCTCCAGACGGGCGATCAGGCCGCAGGGCTGATGGAAGCGGCGCTGCTTATCCTCCGATTCCTCAAAGCCCGGCATGGGAGAGCGGAACCAGCCGCGCCCCACGGTGACGCGCAGCTCGTTCTCTGTACCTGCAGGCGGTGGTCATAGCTGGTCCAGCCCGGGGCCAGGACGAAGTCGCCCACACGCCGGCCGTTCAGCTCCGCCTCATAGACGCCGAGGGCGGTGATCTCCAAAGTGGCGGAGAGGATCTCCTTCTCCGCACAAAAGCGCTTTCGGAAAACCGGGCAGACGCCGCCCAGGTCCCGCGCTGTGGTGATCCATTGACTGTTTTTCAGATCCATTTTAAAATTCCTCTCCTCATCCGATTGCCGCCGGCGCCGCCGGGCCGCTTCCCGGTCAGACGGAGCCCTGCCGCTTCGCTCCATTTATCGCTTCCATTATAGCAGAAATAATGGCATTGAACGGGTGAATATTCGCTTTTCTTATCCTGACTTCGCGATCGGAAGCGGTCTGCTCCGGGCTCTGTTCGTGAAAAGCATTTTTGCGATTTGCTTCTGCTCAGCCCAATGCGAGCTCCTTGACAAGCTGCTCGGCGAGGATGCGGTTTCCCAGCTCATTTGGATGCACCCCGTCACAGAAATATTCGGGGTGCTCCTCTGTCAGGGCATAGAGATCGATCACCTGCAGTTCATAGCTCTGACCGAGGGAGAAAACCAGCGGGCGGATCACGTCCCGGATCGGTTCGTTTTGAATGTCGTAGCCGATCACCCCGGTTTTCTCCTCCGGGAATGCCTTGGGCGGCGTCATCAGGACAAGACGGTGGGGCCAGGGCATGGCGATCAGCTCCCTGACCAGCGCCTCATACTCCCGGCCAAAGCGCTCCGCGTTCCAGTTGTAGGGCTTGGAGTCGTTGGTGCCGAGCATCAGAACGATCAGCTCCGGCTGCGCTTTTTTGAGCCTCTTCAGGAAACCGATCCTGCGGTACGGAAAATCACCCTCCCGCTGGAGCGTCGCTCCCGAGACGCCGTAGTTGAGCACCTGGAAGCTGTCGCCAAGCCGGTTCTGCAGAATATAGGTCCAGGCGTCGGTCTTCCGGGTTGCCGCCACGCCGGCGCCGAAGGTGATGCTGTCGCCGATACAGGCAATGCGCCGGCGGCCGGGATCCGCCTTTTCCGGATGAACGAACAAACGAGCGATATACAGACCGAGATTCATATCATGCCTCCAAAACGAGAACGCCGAAGGGCGGCATACTGATTTTCCCGGAGACGGGCCTGTCTTCCAGCATATCGCGCATTTCCCTGTGCAGGAGGATTTCCTGCGCCTCCGGCAGGTAGTTGAGCAGCATGAGGAAGCGCCGTCCGTCCTTCCGCCGCTCGGCGATCTCCACGGCCTCCGGCAGGTCCAGCAGTTCGTCAAAGCGGCCGGTCAAGCCCAGATACGCAAACAGCTCTTTGAGCAGCGGCCGGGAGAAGGTGCTGCCCCAGTGGAGGCAGCGGCCGGCGCCGAGCCTGTGCTCGATCAGCGCGGGCGTTCCCGCGAACCAGGAGCTGTCATACCGGGCCAGGACCGCGGCGTCGCCCTCCGCCTCCAGCTGATCCTGGAACAGGGGAGCCTCGAAGCGTTCGCCGTTCCATTCCACTGTGACGGTGGGCTCCGCCGGGTGCCAGAAGCCGGATTCCCGGACCGTGCTGCCGGTGAGCTCACGCAGAAGGCCCGGCGGGGGCAGCAGGATGGCCCGGCCGTTTTCCTGCTTGTAGCCCGTGCGGCAGCCCAGGATCAGCGTGCCGCCCTGCTCCACGTACGCTTTGAGCAGATCCGCCCTCGCCCCGGTCATGATCGCCGGATGCGGGTAGATCAGCACCGGATAGCGGCGGAGGTCTTCGAGTGCGGAATCGTCCGCCAGATGGAGATAGTCACAGGGGACGTGGCTCAGCTGCGCCTGCTGATAGATCGCGGAATCATCCGGGAAGCTCAGGCGGCCATGCCAGACGTCGACCTCGGCGTCACAGGCGTTGTCATAGTCCTTGACGATGGCGAGCGGGGCCGCGTACTCAGAGCCGCACAGCGGCGCGAGCTTCTTCAGATCCGATGCGAAAGCCGCGACCTCGCGCAGGCGGCGGTTGTCCCGGCCGTCATAGTCCAGGATACCGTGCCAGTACATCTCCGTGCCGAAGCTGCAGGTCCGCCAGCGGAAGAAGGAGACGAAGTCCGCCCCGTGGGCCACGCTCTGCATGGCCCAGAGCCGGATCTGACCGGGCCTCGGCTGCGGGCCCTCCATACGGCTGACCCAGCCGCCCGCGCCGGACTGCTGCTCCAGAATGGCGAAATGGGGGCAGATGCCCCGCACCTCGCTGAGGCTCTTTCCGCTCAGACGGTCGTTCAGATCGCCCTCGACGCCGTAGCCCTGATCCTTCAGCACTTCCTCGCGGTTCAGGCCGAAGGCAAAGTTGGGGTAGGAGTCGTAGCCGAAGAGATCCAGGCTTTCCTCAAACATCTTCGGGTTGTCGATATGCCAGAAGAGCGCGTTGGTGGTGATGAAATCCCCGGGCTTTTTGTAGCGGTGCAGAATGTCCGACTGCAGCTTGCAGAAACTGCGGGCGCTCGCGGAAACAAAGCGGAGATAGTCCAGCCGCTGATGAGGGTTCCAGCCGTCGTTCAGCACATGGCCGGGCAGGCGGAGCTCTTCCCAAGCGGTGTAGGTCTGGTTCCAGAACGCCGTTCCCCAGGCGCGGTTGAGCGCATCCAGGCTGCCGTAGGTCTCTCTCAGAAAGACGCGGAAGGCCTCCTGATCCGCCTCGGAATGAAACTCGCAGGTCTCGCAGTTCATCTCATTGTCGATCTGCCAGCCTGCGATGGCAGGATGCTTCCCGTAGTGCTCGGCCAGCACGGTGACGATGATCCGCGCCTTCTCCCGGTAGATGGGAGAATTGTAGTTGTAGTGGCGTCTGGCGCCGTGCTCGTAGGGGAGACCGTTCTGATCCGCGTTCAGGACCTCGGGGTACTTCTTCGTGAGCCATGCCGGCGGTGTGGCGGTGGGGGTGCCGAAGATGACCTTCATGCCCTTTTCCGCACACAGATCCAGGAAGCGGTCGAAGAAGTCAAAGCGGAAAACGCCCTCCTCCGGCTCCGTGAGATTCCAGGCAAATTCCGCGATGCGCACCACGTGGATCCCCGCGGCGAGCATCCGGTCCAGATCGCTCTCCCACAGGCTCTCGTCCCAATGCTCGGGGTAATAGCACACGCCGACGGTGTATTCCGGCCACTGATACTTCTGCTTGTTCATCTGTTTATTCTCCAATCTGAACACCGGCATAGAAGGCGCGGTCGCGGCCCTCCAGCCAGGCGTTCTTTGTAACAACATAACTGTCGGTCAGGCGCACGTCCTGAGAGGAGGCGGCGATCTGCACCTCGTATTCGCCCTTCTCGATCTTCCACTTCATGTCCTCATCCACGAAGGCCATCTGGCTGGGCGAGACGGTGAAGCGGACGGTCTTTTCCTCGCCCGGCTGCAGCTCCACCCGGGCAAAGCCCTGCAGCTCCTTGTTGGGGCGGGTCATGGAGGCCTGCACGTCCCGGAGATAGAGCTGCACCACCTCGGTGCCGGCCACATCGCCGGTGTTCTTGACCTTCACGGAAACCGTCAGCTTCTCAAAGGGGCTGACTTCCTTTTTGCCGAGGGTGAGATCGCGGTAGGCAAAGGTGGTATAGCTCAGCCCATGGCCGAAGCAGTAGCGCGGGCGGTGCGGGCAGTCCACATAGTCGGTAAAGCCGATGCTGGGGCTCTGGTGCCAGCCGGAGCCGTTGGGGTGGTTGTAATAAACGGGGATCTGCCCGGCGTTATAGGCCGCGGAGAGGGGAAGCTTACCGGAGGGATTAACCTTGCCCAGCAGCACGTTGACCACAGCCTCCGCGCCAAATTTGGCGGGGGTAAAGGCCTCCACGATGGCGTCCAGATGCTCGTCCGCCGCGTCGGAGGAGATGGGCCGCCCGTCGAAGTGCACGCCGATCAGCGGCTTGCCGTACGCCGCGGCCCTGCGGATGAAGGCGTCCTGGCAGGCGGGCAGATTGACGTTCGTGCCGTCGATCCCCTCGCCCATGGTGGCGATGGAGCCGGTGCCGTTCTTGCCGCCCAGGGTCAGAATGACCGCATCGGCCTTCTCGACGAACTTCAGCGCCTCGTCAAAGAGGCCCTCGTCCGCACCGGCCTTATAGTAGCCGGGGGCGTACAGGATCTCCGCTTCGGGCAGCTCCTCGCGCAGCACCTGCAGGAGGCTGCGGCATTTGGGCTCCAGCTTGCGCAGGACCTGGTCGAAATCCTCCCGCTCGTCGATCTGAACGTTCGTGCCGGGGACGCGCTCCATCTCGGCATGGACCGCGTCTCCGCCGCCACCAACACCGGCCATGGAGTTCATGGCGGCGTGCATGGCCTCCACCATGCTCACGTGAGTGTAGCCGCCAAAGTAGTAGCGGGCGTTGGCGGCATGGGGGCCGATGACTGCAATGGTCTTTTCTTTGCCAGAGAGCGGCAATGCACCGGTGTTCTTCAGCAGGATGATGCTCTGCTGGGCCGCGCGGAAAGACACCTCGTCGTCATGGGCGTGGTGCACGGTTTCTTCCAGTTCCGCACCCTGCAGAGCGAAGGGATGCTCAAAGATTCCCATGCGGAACTTGGCTTCCAACACGCGAAGCACGGCAGCGTCCACGTACGCTTCCTCCGCCTCGCCCTGCTCAAAGAGCGCCTTCATCTCCGCGAAGGCCGCAGGCATGGGAAGCTCCACGTCCAGGCCCGCCTTCAGGCAGCGGTAGCCCGCCTCGCCCTTGCTCTCGCAGGTCTTCTGATACAGGAAGGTGTTTTCCGCTCCGCCGTAGTCGGAGACGGTGACGCCCTCAAAGCCCATCTCCTGGCGGAGAAGACCGGTCAGATAGTGCTTGCTCGCGTGCATGGGCAGACCATTGACGGAGCAGTAGCAGGGCATCACGCCGCGCAGCTTTGCCTCGGTGATGGCGGCCTGGAAGGGCTTGGCGTAGACCTCGCGCAAAAGCCGCTCGCCGATCTCCGTGTCCGTGCCGTGGATGCCGGCCGCACCCCGGTGAAAGCCGGTAAAATGCTTGGCGGCGGATTCGGGATGGCGGCCCGCCGTCTCGGTCTCCTGAATGCCGCGGGTGTAGGCCACGCCCAGGGCGGAGGCCAGAGTGGCGTCCTCGCCGTAGGGCTCGGACTGGCGGCCCATGCGGGAGTCCCGGGAGATGTCCAGCACCGGGGCCAGCACCTGGGTAAAGCCGAAGGCCGCCTCCTGACGGGAGACGATCTCGCCGATCTCGCGCTCCAATTCGGCATCAAAGCCCGCGCCGCGGTTCACGCCGGAGGGGAAGGAGGTGGTATCCTGGATAAACGCGCCGTTGAGGCCCTCCATGTGGAAAACTGCCGGGATATGCAGACGGCTGTTTTCCATTACCAGGGTCTGCAGCTGCCGCTGCCAGGCGGCCGCCTCCTCCATGCTCTCACACATGCGGAAGCCCAGGGTGCTGATCTGGCCGATGCCGTTTTTGAAAAAGGCGGCCATTTTGTCCTCATATCCCTTGAGCGAGAACACGCCCGTCAGCTGGGCGATTTTTTCGTCCAGCGTCATTTCCTTGAGCAGCAGCTCCACCCGCTCCCGGGCAGTCAGAGTGGTGTCCATATAGCGTTCCATGGAAGGTCCTCCTTTGATATGCAGTTTTGATCACGATGACATTGTAAAGAATCTGTGCCGAAAAAGAAATATCTATTTTTGCCATAACAGGAAAAAAATCGTCAAAAAAGCAGCGGCGCGCGGCACCGCTGCTTTGCTGACAGGGGATCAATTCTTCTGCATGGCCTTCTTCGCCAGCTTGAGGATCAGGGGATTGGTGGCGGAGATGTTGGTGCGCTCCTTCTTGAGGCCCCGCTTCTCTTCCCGAGGGCGTGCAGGCCCGGAAGCTTGCTCCGGGCGCCCGGTTCTACGTGAATACGACGAACCGGCCCGTTTCGATCCCCCTCGCAGAGCCCGGCTTCGGAGTTCTGCGGCAGCAGACGATACAGGATGCCCTGGTCCTGCCGGCCTACAGCGCCGAGCTGATCAAAAGCTGAAAAAAGCCAATGCACAGGGAAAGCTCTCCCGTGCATTGGCTTTTTGATTCTGTTTTCCTCAGGCCAGGCGCTCTGCGGCGGAGGCGCCGTCGGCAAAGGGCCCGGGCAGGACGGCCCCGCTTCGCTCTCTGCCCCAATAGTCTCTGTCCAGGCAGAGGGCGCTGCCGTCCGGGTTCTCGAAGCGCTGCTCCGGCTCGAAGGCCATGCCGAGCCTGTCGGTATCCACCGTCCGGCAGCCTGTGGCGGGCAATCTCTGATACAGATCCGTGACCAGCTTCCAGCCGTTCTTCTGCTCCAGCAGGGTCAGCGAGACCTTCCCGGAGATACAGACGGCGTCCTTTTCTCCCTTCCGGGGCCTGGCGCCGTTGCAGTACACGTTGCCGCCGGTCCACACGGGCAGATAGGAGTAGTATTTGTCGCTGGCCGGGGCGCCCATACCGCAGTAGCCCTCAAACTGGCTCTTCCATTCCTCCTCGGTGGGATAGCCGTCATAGGGGCTGAGACCGGCCTGGACGTTCATGTCGTCCCATTCAAAGGACTTGACGCGCTTTGCGATCATGCCGGGGATGCGCAGCATCCGGTGCACCGGCTGCTGGACGAAGATGTTGTTGTAAAAGCGCGTGTCTCCGTGGAGAATCGTCATGAAGCCCGCCACCTCAGTGCGGTGGGGCAGATGATAGGGCGTATAGCGGGGGCTGGGCAGCGTCCTGGTGCCGTTGGTCACGCCGCGGCCCACACAGGCGCAGGACCCGGCCAGCAGATTGTGCGCCACCGCGATACCCTGGGACGGCAGCTTCAGGGACCGGGTGGAGAGCAGAAGGTTGTTGTCGATGAGCGTAGGCCCGTGGGAGACCTCCACGAAGATATCTTCCCCGACGGCGCTCATGGCCTGGGGGTTCATCAGGAAATCATAGGGCAGGCAGTTGTCATGAAAGAGGCACTGTGTCACGCGGGTGCCCTGGGCCTGCCAGTCCAGCCACAGTCCACGGGTGCAGTGGTGGATGTGGTTGCGGCGGAAGATCACGTCGATGGCGGCGTGCATCTTGATCCCGCCGATCTCGGCGCCCGCCAGGTTCTGCTTGTTGTTGATATGGTGGATATGGCAGTCCTCGATGAGGGAAAACACCCCGCCCAGATGGCCCACGATGCCGGTCTGACCGCAGTGGTGGATATGGCAGCGCCGTACGGTGTGGGAGCCGATCGTCTCCTTGCTCCAGCCCTCGATCTGAGCCAGGCAGATGCACTCCCGCTCGGTCTGGGTGCCGTCCTTGTACTTCCAGTGCAGCCACTTGTTATCGTTGCTTTCCTGCCGATACTTGCCCAGGGAGATGCCGCTGCACTTGGATTCATAGATCTCGCAGTCCTCAATGATCCAGCCCTTGGACCAATGGGGCGCGATCATGCCCTCCTGGAAAGCCGTGGGCGGCGCCCACTGGGTGGCGGCCATGCAGACGGTGAAGCCGGAGAGGGTGATATAGCCGACGCCCTCCGCCTGCGGCGCAAAGCAGGCCGGGCGGACGGAGAATTCAACGGTATGCTCGTTGGGGTCCTTGTCCTGAAAGTTTGCGTAGAAAACGGTTTCGTCACCGTCCTGCTGCGTGTACCAGGTATATACGGAGAACTCCGGGTCCCAGGAGGCGGGGGAGGGCTTGGGGTGACGCACGGCCTCCAGGTCGGTCACCTCGTAGAGAGACTTCCCGTTCAGAAAGAGATCTCCCGTATGGGCGATCCTGGCGGCGTTGAACCAGTCGCCGGAGACCAGGGTGGTATAGGGGTTCCGATCGGTGAAAATCCGGTTGGACACCCGCGCGGACCACAAGCCGCCGCCCTCGTTCTTCCAGCCGGTCAGCGTTTCCGCGCCGGTAATGACGGCCGCCAGAGGCTCCCGGGAGCGGTAAACGATGCGCTGCGTCTCCGTTCCGCCGCACCGGGGATTCACGTTTTCACGATAGATCCCGGGGGCAACCAGCACCTCGTCCCCGGGCCTGGCCAGATCGGCCGCAGCCTGGATCGTCTGATAGGGGCGTTCTTTGCTTCCGTCGCCGGGAACAGGGCTGCCGCAGTCAACATACAGGATCATATTTTTGCCTCCTCTTTCAAAAACGCTGCTGCCAGTATAACACAGCTGTTTTGACTTTTAAAGTCCTGCCGATCCGGCAGGGACAGGATCATGAGGCGCCGCCCCGAGGCTGTTCCACCGCCTGCTGATGCGGAAAAAGGATCGCGAAGCGGGGCTTGAAAAGGCGAGGATAAGACAAAGCCTCCGACGGAAGTGATATGCTCCCTCTATGAGAGACAGTGAAATAAAGAAGCACTGTCAAACATAGGGGGAGCATCGTCATGCCACAAAAGCAAAAGATAGCGGTAGAAG
>CADAHL010000024.1 GCA_902787755.1 Oscillospiraceae bacterium | reverse complement strand
GACACCTCTTTCTTGTGGCTAATGGTTTGTGGTGAATTCATTAAACCACTTTGAGGTGCCCTCTGTCTTTATTTTTCCTACATATATTTTACACTAAGGAAGCCAAAAATCCCAGACCCTGGAAGAACGATTCCGGGTTTTCCATCGCTAAAGAGTGAAAAATGCAAAATAAATAGATTAGCCCATATTATGCTCTAAATGAAAAGCAAAATTTTTTATTGTTTGTGAGATTGAAGCCCAAAATGGGGGAAAATTGGTCAAGTTGTTCATTGACGCTCTCGATGGGAGAGTGCTACAATGACCATTGTGAGAGAATAAACAAACAGGAGGCGGGAGCGTGAAAAAGGTCTATGTGATGATCGGCAACTACGGCAGCGGCAAAACCGAGCTGGCGCTGAACTTCGCTTTCCGCGCCGCCGAGCGGGGCGAGCGGACGGAGCTGCTGGACCTGGATATGGTCAACACCTACTTCCGTTTGACCGAGCGGGGCCGGATGACCCGGATGAGCGAGATCCGCCTGGTGTCTCCCAACTTTGCCTGTTCCGGCATCGAGACCTTGTCCGTCCCGGCCGAGGTGGCCTCCGCCTTCGCCATGGACTGGGATACGGTGGTCTTCGACGTGGGCGGCGATGCGGTGGGCGCTACCGCCGTGGGCCGCTATCATCAGGATTTCATGGATCTGGAGCCTGGCAGCCTGGAGGTCCTGAACGTGGTGAACATCCGCAGACCTCTGGCCGGTACCGTGGAGCGCATCATCCACCTGCAGGAGGAGATGCAGATCCATTCCCGTCTGAAAATCACCGGTATGATCAATAATACAAACCTGGCCCAGATTACCACCCCTGCCGAGCTTCGGGACGGCTACGAGATGATCCGTGAGGTCTCCCTGCGCACCGGCGTTCCCGTCAGCTATACCTCCGGCAAGAAGGAGCTGCTGGACCAGTTCCTCTCCGAGGGCCACGATCCGAAGTTTATCGGCAAGCCTCTGGCCATTGACACCTATATGCAGCGCGACTGGGATTCCTGGGTCAAGGGGCTGTAAACTGGTTTTTCGTTTTTGGTTTTTCATTCAGCGCATTCCCGCGTAAGGCGGTTACAATCATCATAGTCAAGCAAACTATCAGAAAAGAGGTAGAAGCTATGGTAAAGGTCATGATCAATGAGCTTGTCTGCAAGGGCTGCGGCCTGTGCGTGCGGGCATGTCCCAAGTCCGTGCTGGCCCTGGCCAAGGTCAAGCTCAACGCCAAGGGCTATCACCCGGCTGAGGTCGTCAATCAGGAGGCCTGCATCGGCTGCGCTTCCTGCGCGCGTACCTGCCCGGATGTGGCGATCCGGATCGAGAAGGAATAAGGAGGAAACAAACGATGGCATTGACTCTTATGAAAGGCAGCGAGGCGATCGCGGAGGCCGCCATCCGTGCTGGCGCACGCTTCTTCTTCGGCTATCCGATCACCCCGCAGACTGAGATCCCCGAATACATGTCCGCTCGTATGCCCGAGCTCGGCGGCTGCTATCTGCAGGCCGAGAGCGAGGTGGCGGCCATCAATATGGTCTATGGCGCGGCCGGTACCGGCGAGCGCGTCATCACCTCTTCCTCCAGCCCCGGAGTCAGCCTGAAGCAGGAGGGTATCTCCTACATCGCAGGCGCCCGTCTGCCGTGCGTTATCCTGAACGTCATGCGCGGCGGCCCCGGTCTGGGCAGCATCCAGGCTTCCCAGGGCGACTATTTCCAGGGCGTCAAGGGCGGCGGCAACGGCGATTACCATCTGCTGACCTATGCTCCGGCCTCCATCCAGGAAGCCATCGATATCATGATGTTCGCCTTTGATAAGGCGGAGAAGTACAGAGTTCCCGTGCTGTTTCTGGCAGACGGCATCATCGCCCAGATGATGGAGCCCGTGGAGATGCCCGAGATGGTAGACTTCAAGGTCGATCCCGAGAAGAAGCCCTGGGCCGCCACCGGCTGGAAGCCCGGCGACGATCCCAAGAAGCGCGCGGTCATCAACTCCCTGTACATCAACACCGAGGAGCTGAGCGAGCACAACGAGCTGCTGCAGAGCGTGTACCGTGAGATCGAGAAGAACGAGGTCCTGTGGGAGAACTACAAGACCGAGGACGCCGAGATCGTGGTCACCGCCTTCGGTACCGTGGCCCGTGTGGTCAAGTCCGCCGTGGACGAGCTTCGCGCCGAGGGCGTGAAGGTGGGTCTGTTCCGTCCCATCTCCGTGTGGCCCTTCCCGACCCAGGCTCTGCGGGATACCGTGTGCCGCGATCAGGTCAAGGCCGTTCTGGACGTGGAGGTCAACGCCGGCCAGATGCTGGAGGACGTGAAGCTCAGTATCAACGGCGAGAAGCCCGTGGACTTCTTCGGTCACCTGGGCAGCCAGTTCCCCACCACCGCCGAGATCAAGCAGAAGATCCTCGAAATGAAGGAGGCTATGTAAATGTCTGTCGTATTTGAGAAAACTCAGCTCCTGACCGACAAGCCCTTCCACTACTGCCCTGGCTGCAACCACGGCATCATCCACCGTCTGGTGGCTGAGAGCATCGACGAGCTGGTTCAGGAAGGCAAGCTGGAAGCCGGCAACGTCATCGGCCTGGTCTTCACCTATCAGGGCGACGGCGACCTGGCCTCCATCGGTACCGCCGAGATCGTCCACGCCGCCCACCGCGGCGAGAAGATCGTCACCATCTTCGTCAACAACGCCATTTACGGCATGACCGGCGGCCAGATGGCCCCCACCACCCTGGTGGGCCAGAAGACCACCACCTCCCCCTATGGCCGTGACGAGGCCTGGTGCGGCGCTCCCATCAAGATGAGCGAGATGCTCGCCCAGGTCCCCGGCTCCTACTTCATCCAGCGCTGCGCCGTGAACAACAACGGCAACATCATTAAGACCAAGAAGGCCATCAAGAAGGCCATGGAGTATCAGCTGGAGGGCAAGGGCTTCTGCATGATCGAGGTCCTGTCCACCTGCCCCACCAACTGGGGCCTGGCTCCCGTGGAGGCCATGAAGTGGCTGGAGGAGAACATGATCCCGTACTACCCGCTGGGTGTGTATAAAGACAAGGGGGCGGATGAGAAATGACGAAACAGTACATTTTTGCCGGCTTCGGCGGTCAGGGCATGCTCCTGATCGGTAAGTTCGTGGCCATGGCCTGCATGCTGGAAGGCAAGCACGTCTCCTGGCTGCCCTCCTACGGCCCCGAGATGCGCGGCGGCACCGCCAACTGCTCTGTCACCGTCAGTGACGAGCCGGTAGCCTCCCCCATGGTGGAGAAGGCCGACGCCATCATCGCCATGAACCGTCCTTCCCTGGACAAGTTCGAGAGCCATGTGAAGCCCGGCGGCGTGCTGGTGGTCAACAGCTCTATCATTGACCGCAAGGTGGAACGGGACGACATCAAGGTCGTCTACTGTGACGCCAACCGCATCGCCGAGAGCGTGGGCAACCCCAAGGGCGCCAACGTGGCGATCCTGGGCGCCCTGATGGCCAAGGATCCCGTCTGCGACGAGGACAAGATGATCGAAGCCATCCGCATCGAGCTGGGCGAGCGCAAGGCCCGGTTCCTGGAGGGCAACAAGAAGGCCCTGGCCGCCGGTATGGAGGACGCCAGAGCGCAGTAAATCTCACAGAACAATGCACAAACGGGGCTGTGACTTTTCCCGGTCACAGCCCCATTTTTCGTACTTTTTGCCGGGGTTGACAAAGCGGAGCCCAGGGGATATCATGCAGGGCAACGGGAGGTACTGTATATGAATCAGGAAGCCACGGAACAATACCTGTCCGCCCTGAAGGCCGGGCAGAAATATTATAAAGAAGCCGTCGCCAAGGGCAAGCCGCCCTATCCGGCGGTGCTGGATGAGATCATCGGGGACCAGTCGCTGAACCAGGTGGACCTGGGCCTGACGGAGATCCCGGCGGAGCTCATTGTCGGAACCCGCAGCGCCGGGCGTACCGCCGCCCTGGCGGGAAACTTCATGCCCCTGCTGGACCTGGGCTCGGAATTTGCCACCAAGTGGGTGAGCCTATGCGCATCCCATCTGGCGGAGGGGATCCGGGATCCCATCATGGCTTATGAGTATCTGGGCCGCTTCTACGTCCAGGAGGGCAACAAGCGGGTCAGCGTGCTGAAGAGTTTCGGCGCGCCCACGGTGTCCGGCCGGGTCATCCGGCTGATGCCGCCCAAAAGCGACGACGAGAAGACAAAGCTGTACGAGGAATTCGTCTGGTTCAACGGCCTGACCGGACTGTGGAACGTGCAGATGACCAAATGCGGCTCCTATCGGAAGCTCCTGGCGGCCCTGGGTATGGAGGAAGACCACGTCTGGACCCAGGATGAACAGCGCAGCTTCCGGGCTGCCTTCACCCGCTTTTCCTCGGCGCTGGAGAAGCTGGGGGGGGGGAAGCCCGAGCTCAGCGCGGGGGAGGCCCTGCTGGTCTGGCTGCAGCTGTATCCCTTCGCCGAGCTGAAGAACCTGAGCGCGCAGGAGCTGCAGCAGAAGCTGAAGAGCCTCTGGCCCGATGTGCTGGCCCGGACCGAGGAGCAGCCCATCACCGTCAGCACCCTGCCGGAGGAGAAGGAGAAGGGCGTGCTGTCCAAGATCCTGGACAAGGTCGCCGGACCCGGCGTGCTGAAGATCGCCTTCCTCTACGCCTATCCCCCGGAGAGCAGCCCCTGGACCCGGGCCCACGACTTCGGCCGGGCCCAGCTGGAGGAGAGCCTGGGCGACAAGATCTCCGTGAAGACCTATCTGGCTCAGAAGCACGACTACGACGGGGCCTTTGACGAGGCCATTGCCGACGGGGCGGAGCTGATCTTCGCCACGGTCCCGGGGATGATCGGGGCCTGCCGGAAGGCTGCGGCGAAGCACAAGAATCTGAAGATCCTCAACTGCGGCCTGTTCCAGCCCTATACCGGAGTGCGGATGTACTACAGCCGGCTCTACGAGAGCAAGTTCATCACCGGGGCCATCGCCGGGGTCATGAGCGATTCGGACCTGGTGGGCTATGTGGCCAACTACCCCATCTACGGGGTGCCCGCGGCCATCAACGCCTTCGCCCTGGGCCTGCGCATGACCCGGCCCGGGGCAAAGGTCCGGGTGGAGTGGTCCTGCACCAAGGGGGATCCGGTGAAGGCCCTGCTGGAGGCCGGCTGCTCGGTGATCTCCAACCGGGAGGCGGTGCTTCCCGGGGATACCCGCCGGGCCCTGAGCCTGGGCACCTACCGGATGTGCCCGGACGGGCAGCTGCAGCCCCTGGCCATGCCCCGATGGGCCTGGGGCAAGCTCTATGAAAAGATCGTCCGCAGCGTGCTCAGCGGCGCCTGGGATACGGCGGCCAAGACCGAGGCGGTGAACTACTGGTGGGGCATGGACAGCGGCGCACTGGATGTGGAGCTGAGCGAGCAGCTGCCCGAGGGCGTCCGGGGCCTGGGCGAGATCCTGAAGCGGGAGCTGGCCGCCGGCACGCTCCATCCCTTCCGGATCCCGATCCGGGATCAGAACGGCCTAGTCCGCAACGACGGCAGCCGGGATCTGAGCCCCGAGGAGATCATGGGGATGGACTGGCTCTGCGAGAACGTGGAGGGCGAGATCCCGCCCTTTGAGGACCTGCTGCCCGCTTCCCGGGAGATGACCCGGCTGCTGGGCGTGTACCGGGACAGCCTGCCCCCGGAGAAGGAGGAACCGCAGCTGTGAAGATCATGCTCATCTCCGATGAAGAGGATCGGGGCCTGTGGGACTACTTCAAGAAGGAGAAGCTGGAGGGCGCGGACCTGATCCTGTCGGCAGGGGACCTGAAAGCGGTGTATCTCAGCTTTCTGGTGACCCTGGCCAACCGGCCCCTGCTCTACGTCCACGGCAACCACGACGGCAGCTATGACAATTGGCCGCCCGAGGGCTGTGACTGCATCGACGACAAGCTGGTCACCATCAACGGTGTTCGGATCCTGGGCCTGGGCGGGAGCATGCTCTATAACGGAGGCCCCTACCAGTACACGGAAAAACAGATGCGGTGGCGGATCTGGAAGCTGCAGGGGAAGATCCGCCGGGCCGGCGGGGTGGACATCGTGGTGACCCACGCCCCTCCCAGGGGATACGGCGATCAGGACAATCTGCCCCATCGCGGCTTCGAGGCCTTCCTGCCCCTGATGGACAAGTGGAAGCCCAAATACCTGGTTCACGGCCATATCCACCAGCGCTACGGCACGGGCTGGGAGCGCACCCGCCAGTATGGGGAGACCACCATCATCAACGCCTGCGGCAAGACCTTTATCGAGCTGTAAGGCCACTGATCGGAGCAAAAGAAAAAAAGTCTTTTCATTATGGGGAAAATCGTGTAAAATACCCTGTATACATTGTAAAAAAAGAGGTGGGACTATGCACGGATCCAATGTCCTGTTTGCCATCGGCCCGCTGGAGGTGACCAGCGCGGTGACCACCATGTGGGCCATTATCCTGGTGATCGGCCTGGTCAGCTGGCTGGCCACCCGGAATCTGAAGGAGGTCCCGGGGCCGCTCCAGTCCCTGGCGGAGCTGGCGGTGGACAAGCTGCGGAATTATTATGAGGAGCTCCTGGGCAAGGAGCATGCCCGGAAATATTTCCCGGTCTTTGCCACCTTCTTCATCTTCATCGTGGTCTGCAACTACTCCGGCCTTCTGCCCGGCGCTGGCCATCTGAAGGGCTTCGCCCTTCCCACGGCCAGCCTTTCGGTGACGGCGGGCCTGGCCACCGTGGCCTTCTTCACCACTCACGTCATCGGCATCCGGGAGCGGGGCCTGAAGCACTACGCGCTGAGCCTGGCCCAGCCCTTGTATCTCTGCTTTCTCATGCTGCCCCTGAACCTCATTGAGCAGTTTGTTCGCCCGGCCTCTCTGGCCCTGCGACTGTACGGCAACATGTACGGTGAGGAGACGGTGACCGAGAATCTGTACGAGATCTTTCCCATCGGCGTGCCCCTGATCATGAACGTCCTGAGCCTGCTGTTCTGTCTGCTCCAGGCCATGGTGTTCACCATGCTGCTCTCGATCTACGTCTCTGAAGCAGTCGAAGAATAAACGACTTTTCAGCCCTACAAGGGGCTGAAAAGTAGAAGGAAAGCACTCCGTTCGCGCACTCGCGCGCTCGCACACTCACTCCGCGAGAAGTGTTTTTTCTGAGGCGCATGTCCCCGGAAAAAACGGATCGAAATCGTTTTTCGCCTTCCGAGGCGAAAAATCAGAGGGGAGCGCCCCTCTGAACTCCCCCCGCAGTCCAGAACAGAAAACAAAAATTTTAGGAGGAAATCATTATGGCATCCGGAACTATCGCAATCGCAGCCGCTCTCGTCCTGGCGATCACCGCCGCGGCCACCGCTATGGGTCAGGGCATGACCGCCGCCAAGGCCATGGAAGCCATCGCCCGTCAGCCCGAGGCCGCCGGTTCCATCCGCGGCGCCCTGGTCATTTCTCTGGCTCTGATGGAGGCTCTGACCATCTACAGCATGCTGGTCGCCTTCATGCTGGTAGGCAAGATCTGATCGATACCGCAAAATCCGTAGGAGGAACGAGTCCATGTTAAGCATCAATTTTTCCGAGCTCATATGGACCATCATCAACTTCTTCCTGCTTCTGTTCGTGCTCAAGCGCTTTCTGATCGGCCCCATGGTCAAGCACCTGGACGCCCGTCAGGCCAGGATCGACCAGAGCCTGGAGGCCCGGCGCCAGGCCGATGAGGCCATTCGGCAGGCGGATGAAGCGGCCGAGGCCCAGCGGCAGAGCGCCCGACAGGAGGCCGGTGAGATCCTGGCCCTGGCCGGGAAGGACGCCGAGGCCAGAAGCCGGGAGAGCCTGGAGCAGGCCCGCGCCCGGAGCGACGCGCTCCTGCAGCAGGAGGAAGATCAGGCACGCCTGCAGGCCCGGCAGGAGCGTCAGGAGCTGGAGGCCGGACAGCAAAAGCTGGCCGACGCTCTGGCCGGACGCCTGCTGAACAGGGAGGGGTGAGCCGGATATGAGTGGTTGGAATATCATTTACGGGCTCATCAACTTCGCCATTCTGGCCGTCGGCCTGCTCCTGGTGGGCCGGAAGCTGGTAGTCAATATGCTCCGGGGACACCGGGAGGGCGTAGAGAAGGCTCTGTCAGACTCCGAGGCGGCCGCCCGTCAGGCGGAGAAGCTGCGGGAGGAGCTGCCCGAGCATCAGACCGCCGGGGAGAAGGCCCGGGAGGAGATCCTGGAGCAGGCCCGGACCCAGGCGGAGAAGACCCTGGAGGCTGCCTCCCAGGCTGACGCAGGTCAGCTTCGAGATCTGGAGGAGGAGCGCCGGAGGACGAGCAAGCTGTTTGCCCGCCAGCTGCGCCGGGAGAACAATGACCGGGCCGCCAAAGCCCTTTCCGAGGGAGCGGCGGCGATCCTGAGCGCGCCGGAGAACGCCGACGCCCGCCGGGAGCTGACCGAGCGCTTCGTGGCAAAGATGGAGCGGGAGCTGACGCTCAGCAGCGCGGATCAGGCTGCGCTGGAGGAGAAGGGAAGTCTGCCCTGCCGCCTGACCTGGGCGGAGGAGCCCTCCCCGCAGCTGCGCCAGCGGGCGGAAGCCCTGCTGCAGCGCGTCACCGGCAATCGGGCGCAGCTCACAAGCGCGCTCGCGGGCGAGCTCGTGGGCGGACTGGTCCTCCAGGTGGGGGACACGGTCCACGACGGCAGCCTGAAGAGCCTGCTGACCCGGGCGGAGAAGCGCCTGGCCGAGGCCGACAACACAGGGGAGGATCTGATCGAGGCGCTGAACCGGGAGCTGGACAGCCTGGACCGGGAGCCGGAGACCTATCAGACCGGCATGGTCGTCAGCGTGTCCGACGGGATCTGCCGGGTATCCGGCCTGTCCGACGCCATGGCCGGCGAGCTGCTGGACTTCGGCGGCGGCCTGCGGGGCATGGTGATGGACCTGGAGAAGGACAACGTGGGCGTGGTGCTGCTGGGCAGCTACGACAGCCTGCAGGAGGGCGCCGGAGTGCGCCGCACCGGGCGCATCATCGAGGTCCCGGTGGGCGAGGAGCTGATCGGCCGGGTGGTGGACGCCCTGGGCAATCCCATCGACGGCGAGGGGGAGATCCACGCCGCCGGGACCCGGCCCATCGAGTGCCAGGCTCCCGGCGTCATCGACCGCAAGAGCGTTTCCCGGCCCATGCAGACCGGCATCAAGGCCATCGACGCGCTTGTTCCCATCGGGCGGGGCCAGCGTGAGCTCATTATCGGCGACCGCCAGTGCGGCAAGACCGCTATTATCCTGGACACCATCATCAACCAGAAGGGCCAGGATATGATCTGCATCTACGTGGCCATCGGACAGAAGGAATCCACCGTGGCCACCTTTGTGGACCGCCTGCGCCGTTTCGGAGCCATGGACTATACCATCGTGGTCTCCGCCAGCGCCTCCGAGTCCGCGCCCATGCTGTATATCGCGCCCTATGCCGGCGCCGCCATGGGCGAGTACTTCATGTACCAGGGCAAGGACGTGCTCATTATCTACGACGACCTGTCCAAGCAGGCCGTGGCCTACCGTGAGATCTCTCTGCTGCTGCACCGTCCCCCCGGACGGGAGGCCTATCCCGGCGACGTGTTCTATCTGCACTCCCGTCTGCTGGAGCGGGCGGCCCGGCTCAGCGAGGAGAAGGGCGGCGGCAGCATGACCGCTCTGCCGGTCATCGAGACCCAGGCGGGGGACATCTCTGCCTATATCCCCACAAACGTCATCTCCATCACCGACGGCCAGATTTTCCTGGAGACCGAGCTGTTCAATTCCGGCATCCGTCCGGCGGTGAATGTGGGCCTGTCCGTCAGCCGCGTAGGCGGCTCGGCCCAGCTGGGCGCCATGAAACAGGTGGCGGGCCGGCTGCGGATGGACCTGGCCCAGTACCGGGAGCTGGCGGCCTTCGCCCAGTTCGGCAGCGATCTGGACAAGGCGACCCAGGCTACCCTCCACCGGGGCGAGAGAATGACGGAGCTTTTGAAGCAGCCCCGTTACAGCCCCATGGACGCCGCCGACCAGGTGGTGAGCATTTTCTCCGTCAGCGAGGGCTTTGCCGACGGGCTGGAGGTCAAGGACGTAGGCCGCTTTGAGAAAGCGCTGCTGCCCTTCGTCGCCCAGACCTGGCCCGAGCTGCGGGAGATCATCCACTCCGGCCGGAAACTCTCAAAGGACGAGCTGGAGAAGCTGCGCGGGATCATCGGGGACTTCACGGAGAGCTTCCGATAAAAGCGCGAGGGCGGCGATCAGCCGCCCGCACAACTGCGATTTCGTTTAGACAAAGGGGGGGAGCCTCTTGGCCAATCTGCGTGCCATCCGAACCAGGATCAAAAGTGTAGAGAGCACCCGGCAGATCACCAAGTCCATGAAAATGGTGGCTGCGGCCAAGCTGCGCAAGACCCAGCAGGCCTCCGCAGCTCTCCGGCGCTTTGCCGGCATGAGCCAGGACCTGCTGCGCTCGGTCCCCGCCGACCCATCCAACCCCTACCTCCGCCAAAACGGGGAGGGAGGAAAGACCTGCTATGTGCTGATCGTGGGCAATCGGGGCCTGTGCGGGACCTACAATCAGGCTCTGCTGCGCTGGGCCCGGGAGCGGATGGAGCCGGACAGTATGCTGGTGGTCTGCGGACGCTGGGGCCGGGACCAGATCGGCCCCTCGGAACGCAGCTTCGAGATCAGCGACGCGCCCACTGCCGAAGAGGCAAAGGCCCTGTCCGGGTATCTGAAGGGACTGTTCCTGGAAGAAAAGGCGGACAGGATCGTGCTGCTGTATCAGGGCTTCACCTCAGTGCTGAAGCAGGAGCCGGCGGAAAAGATCCTGCTGCCTCTGACGCTGCCCGAAGCGGAAGAGACCGGTACCGGCTGGCTCTATGAGCCGGATCGGAAAACGGTGACAGAGGCTCTGGTGGAACAGGTCCTGGACAGCACGGTCCATTCCGTGCTGCTGGAGGCACGGACCGGCGAACACGCTGCCCGGATGACCGCCATGACCGCCGCCACCGACAACACCGAGGAGCTGATCGGGGAACTGACCCTGGAGCTCAACCACGCCCGCCAGGCGGCTATCACCACGGAGATCTCCGAGATCGTGGGCGGCGCCGCGGCTTTGTAATCCCATTCCGCTTTGCCTCCCCTGTGCAGGGGGAGGTGCCCCCAAAGGGGGCGGAGGGGTTGTCGGACCAGGAAAAGGTAAGGTGCGCAGACCCCTTCCGTCAGCTTCGCTGACAGCTCCCCCAAGGGGGGAGCCAACAAGGAGAATTGCTATGGAAAAAGCGATCGTAAAAAGAGTGATCGGACCGGTAGTGGACGTCCGCTTTCCCGAGGGGAAGCTGCCGGAGCTGTACAACGCCATTGAGATCCAGCTTCCCGAACGGAAGGTGACGCTGGAGGTGGTACAGCAGATCGGCGGCGGCGAGGCCCGGTGCATCGCCCTCAGCTCCACCGACGGCATCTCCCGGGGAATGGAGGCCAGGGACACCGGCGCTCCCATCACCATGCCCGTGGGCGAGGCCACCCTGGGCCGGATGTTCAACGTGGTGGGCGAGCCCATCGACGGCAAGGGTCCCGTGAACGCTGAGACCCGGCTGCCCATCCACCGGAAGGCTCCCGGTTTTACCGAGATCCTGCCCTCCACCGAACTGCTGGAGACCGGCATCAAGGTGGTGGATCTGCTTGCCCCCTATTCCCGGGGCGGCAAGATCGGCCTGTTCGGCGGCGCCGGCGTGGGCAAGACGGTGCTCATCATGGAGCTCATCCGCAACATCGCCTACGAGCACGGCGGCTACTCCGTCTTTGCCGGCGTAGGTGAGCGCAGCCGCGAGGGCAACGATCTGTGGAACGAGATGAACGAGTCCGGGGTCATCAACAAGACGGCCCTGGTCTTCGGCCAGATGAACGAGCCCCCCGGAGCCCGACTGCGGGTGCCGCTGTCGGGGCTGACCATCGCGGAGAACTTCCGCGACAAGTCCGGCCAGGACGTGCTGCTGTTTATCGACAACATCTTCCGCTTTACCCAGGCCGGCTCCGAGGTCTCGGCCCTGCTGGGGCGCATGCCCTCGGCGGTGGGCTATCAGCCCACCCTGGCCAGCGAGATGGGCGATCTGCAGGAGCGCATCACCTCCACCAAAAACGGTTCGGTCACCTCGGTCCAGGCCATCTATGTGCCCGCCGACGACCTGACGGACCCGGCCCCGGCCACGGCCTTCGCCCACCTGGACGCCACCACAGTGCTGACCCGCTCCATCGCGGAGCTGGGCATCTATCCGGCGGTGGATCCCCTGGAGTCCTCCTCCCGGATGCTGGAGCCGGGGACCCTGGGCAGACGCCATTACGACACGGCCCGGGCGGTGCAGCAGGTGCTGGAGAAGTACCGGCAGCTGCAGGATATTATCGCCGTTCTGGGCATGGACGAGCTGGGCGCGGAGGACCGGGCCACGGTGAACCGGGCCAGAAGGATCCAGCGCTTCCTGTCCCAGCCCTTCCACGTGGCGGAGAACTTTACCGGCATGGAGGGCCGCTATGTGAAGCTGGAGGATACCATTCGCAGCTTCGAGGCCATCCTGGGCGGCGAGGTGGACGATCTGCCGGAGCAGGCCTTCCTGATGTGCGGCAGTATTGATGAGGTCGTGGCCAAGAGGGGGAGCTTCTGATGAACCGGATGCGTTTGACGGTGCTGACCTCCGAGGCCACCATTCTGGAGACCGAGCTGGAGTATGTGAATCTGCCCATGGAGTTCGGCTCCCTGGGGATCCTGCCGGGCCATGAGCAGATGCTCTGCAAGCTGGCTTCCGGCATCCTCCGGGGCCGCTTTGACGACGGTGAGGGCTTCCGGGTGCGGGTCGGATCCGGCCTGTGCCGGGTGGAGAACAACGAGATCACCTGCCTGGTGGACAGCGGAGAGATCCTGGAATAAATAATTGACCGATAACGAAAAAGGTGTGTGAACCGTCAAAGTTCACACACCTTTTTCGCTTGGGAGATTTTTCCTTCCCGGAACCATGAGACTGGCGGACAGGGCGCCTCAGGCTTCCGGCGCATCCCCCCGGAGGATCCGGTCGATCTCGTCGCCCATCAGATGGGTCTTGTCGATGAGGGCCGCCACCAGCCGGTCGATGGCCTCCCGGTTTTCCCGGATCTGGTCGACGGCGTTTTTCATCTCCTGCTCCAGGATCCGGTTGACGGCGTCCCGGACCTTCTCGCTGAGCGGACCGGAGCGGATCTCCTCCTGGCTGATCACGGCCAGACCGAAGTCCTCATCCATGCCGAAGCGGCACAGCAGTTGGCGGGCGGTGTTGGTGGCGTTCTGCAGGTCGGAGCTGGCGCCGGTGGACAGACCGCCCTCCTGGCCGTAGTACACGATCTCGGAGGCTCGGCCGCCCAGAGAGGTGCGGATCAGGTCCAGAAGCTCAGAGCGGGTATAGCCGCCCTTCTTCTCGGTGTCGCCGTGCTGCATATAGCCGCCGTGGTCGCCCCGGGCCACGATGGTCAGGTAGGAGGGAGTGTTGCCGCTCTTCCAGTACAGGAAGGCGTGGCCGGCCTCGTGACGGGCGGTGCGCTCCAGCTGGCTGCTGTCCCAGTGCTTTTCCTCGCCGCTGATAAAGGTCTCGAAGGCCTCCTCCAGGATGGCGTCGGTGACTTTCAGCTCGCCGGAGCGGACGGCCAGGCGCTTGGAGAACTCCAGAACGGAGGCCAGGGCCGCCAGACTCATACCGGTGGAGCGCAGGGAGATGTTGTCGATGGCCCCGTCGCTCAGGTCAAAGACCGGCTTCTTCTCGGTCATCATCTTCAGGTACTGGGTCCGCTCCTCCCGATCGGGCAGATCCACCCGGATCCGGCGGTCAAAGCGCCGCAGGAAGGCCTGGTCCAGGCTCATGCGACTGGAGGGATCCACGTCGTAGTTGGTGGCCGCCAGCACGAAGACCGGACGGGAGGGATCCACGTGGAAGCCGTCCATCTCCGTCAGGAAGGCGGTGAGCAGCTCGTCGGCCTGGTGCCGGGTATCTCCACCGGTGCGGGGCTTGGCGATGGCGTCGATCTCATCCACGAACAGCACCGAGGGGGCGTACTTCCGGGCGGTGCGGAACAGGTTGTGGATGGCCTTGGTGCCCTCGCCGTAATACTTGTTGAAGAACTGGTTGCCCTCGGCGGCAATGAAGGTCACGCCGGACTCGCAGGCCAGGGCCTTGGCCAGCATGGTCTTGCCGGTGCCCGGAGGGCCGTAGAGCAGCACGCCCTTGGGGGCGGTCAGGCCCGTACCCAGGAACTTCTTGGGATCCCGCAGGTAATCCAGGAAGAAGCGCAGCTCCTCCTTGGCGTCCTTGGCGCCGATGACCTGCTCGAAGTAGACCTCGGGGCGGGACACGGCGCTGAGCACGTTCTGGCCGTCGGAGGCGTCCACCGCGGTGTGCAGGCCCAGATCGAACAGACGGATCTCCGCCTGGGTGCCGTCGGGGCTGATGCGCTGGGCGGTTTTGAAGGTCAGGAGCTTGTTGGCGCTGGCCAGGGCGGTCACGCTCTTCTCCTGCTGCAGATCGTCGGCGATCCGCTGCAGCCGGGAGCGAACAGCCTCGTCGCCGTCCCGCAGGGCCACCACGCCGTGGGCGCCCTCCCGCAGGAAGCTCAGCCGCTCCTCCTCGTGAAGACCGATGGAGCCGGATTCCAGCAGGTAGATGGGCACGTCCCGGTGGGAGTCCCGGACCATCCAGAACAGGTCCCGGGCCTCGGATTCAATGTCCTCGATATTCAGGTAGTCCAGATCCTGACGGGGGCCGAACTCGGCGTCCAGCAGGATCATGTGGATCTCCCGCTCTTTCAGGATCTTCTCGGCGTCGGTGGCCCGCTGGGCGTCCAGAATGTGCCACTGGGGCGCGATGGCCCGGACCCGGTCGGCCACCTCGTGATCGGCGAAGACCAGGATCTCCATCTCCTCGGAGTGGGCGAACAGCTCCACGATGGCCGGGTCGGAATCCGGCAGCTGCAGGCTCAGCTCGATGCCGGTAATGTCCGCAACCGAGCTGACTACCTTCTCGGAGTCCACCAGGCGGAACAGCTCGAACAGCTCCTCGTGATAGAAGTTCTGGGCCCGGCCCTTGACCATGCGCGCGTCGGCGCTGCCGCCCTCGGACAGGAGCAGCGCGGTGAAGACCCGCTCGTCGATCTTGGTGCGGATGCCGGTGGCCTTCTCCAGGGCGGCGGCCTGGTTCAGGATCTCCTTGCGGGCGATGTCCCGCAGGAAAGGGGCGGACATGTGGTTGAACATGACCACATTGCCCGAGCCGAAGCGGGAGCAGAGCGCGTCGGGGAAGAAGGGCCTGCGGGTGTTGGGATCGATCTCCTGGCTCAGGGCCCGGAGGATCACCTTCCGGCTCAGCCCGGAGAAGTCGCCGCTCTCGGCGTTTTCATAGATGCTGCGTCCGGCGTTGGTGGTGAAGATGAGGATGGTGTCCACAAAGGAGACCTCCTCGTTGGAGTTGCCGTCCTGGAGCCGGCCCGCGTCCAGCACCTGGAGGAAGAGGTGGATCACGTTGATATGGGCCTTCTCCACTTCGTCCAGAAGCACCACGCATTTGGGGTTCTTCTTGACGAAATCGGTGAGGATACCGTTCTTGCTGCCGTGGTACATGGGGTCGTTGCCGCAGAGACGGGCCACGCCGTCGAACTCGTTGTATTCGCTCATGTCCAGGCGCAGGTAGGGCAGCCCCAGCTCCTTGGCCGCGGTCTCGGACAGGAAGGTTTTGCCCACGCCCGGAGGTCCGGCAAAGAGGAAGGTTGCCCGGGGACGGCTGCGCTTTCCCTCGGTCATGGCGCTCAGCTCACCCTTGAAGTAGCCGTTGGTGAACACGCCCACGGCGTAATCCTGCCCGAAGATGCTCTGCAGCAGGGCGCTGCGGGTCTGCTTGACCTTTGCCACCAGACGGGAGATCTCCGCCGTGGGGGAGACGGGCACCTCCGGCTGTGCTTCGGCCTCGTCGGCCTTGGCCTGGGCCTGCGGAGCCTGCTCCTGAGACGGCTCCTTTTCGGCTTTGGGATTGTAGAACAGGGCGCGCAGCGCGTTGCGGGCCCGATCGGACTGCTTGCTGTCGCGCACCGCCATCTGGTTCAGCTCGTTTTCGACCTCCTTGGCATTCTCCGGCCCCAGAAGCTCCAGCAGAGCCCTGGCGGCCTCGACCCCCTGGGCCTCCAGACGGTCCAGAACCGCCCGGGTCTTGTTGGAGAAGGTCTCCCCGGTGGTCTCCTTCTTCTCCGACGCCTCCTCCAGAGGCGCCTTGCTCAGCGAGCGCCGGGCGGCGTCGCTCAAATCGTTCAGAAGCTGCTCCAGCACCAGGTCCGCGGTCAGCTCCAGGGCGCCGTTCTGCTCGGCCTGGATCCGGGCCAGCTCCAGCGCCCGATCCAGAGACTTGGCGCTGTCGCCGTCCGCGCCCCGGTTGATGAAGAGCAGCAGATTGTCCTGGACCTGCTTGGGCTCCAGGTCCCGGGATTCCAGATATTCGATCAGAGGACGCAGCTCCCGCTTGACCCGGTCGGCCATGCCGTGCTTATTGAGCATGCAGCGGCAGGCCACGGCCAGGAAGCGCTCGGTGGTGGGGGCCTTGACCGAATGCTTGCCCAGGTCGCGGGCCTGGGAGATCAGAAAGGTCAGAAGCGAGCTCTGTCTCAGTTCTGCCATGGGGACATACCTTCTTTCTATGTGTGGGATTGGTGTTCGATGATTCAAAAAACCCGCTCCGTCCGATCACAGGGGGTGGGGATTAGACGAAGCGGGCCGGATTTGGTTCCTTTTGTTCCCGGGGATGATCCTGTCATTTCTCTCCCGGGGTGCGGAGGCTCACTGCTTGCCGAGCATCTCGTCCTTGGCCTTCTGCAGCTCGGCGATGCGCTCCTTGGACAGGGGGTAGACAAAGCGCAGGAATACGAAGACCAGCAGGAACAGAATGGCCGGGATCATGACGGAGGAGTTGTACATGCTCTGCAGCGCCTCGTCGGTGAGACCCTCGGTGTTCAGCTTGCTGCCGCTGTAGCCGATGCGCAGCAGGGGGACGTTGATGAGGATGGTGGCCACGGTCTGACCCAGCTTGCGCATGAAGGAATAGAAGGCATAGCTGGTGGCTTCGTCGTTGAGGCCGAAGGTGACCTTGTTGTAGTCGATAGCGTCGGTAGCCAGAGCCCAGATCAGCAGGAAGATGAAGGCGGTGCCCACTCCGGAGGCCAGGCAGGCGGCCAGGTACAGCCACACGTTGGAGATGCCGAACAGGGCCAGCACGAACAGCACCAGATAAAAGACCGCCGCCAGCAGAATGCCGTAGGAGCAGACCTCCCGGCGGCCGAATTTGTTGCCCAGCCGGGTGGCGAAGAACATGACCACCGCCACGGGCAGATACTGGAACACGGTGGGCAGCATGGTCAGGCCGGTTTTGTGGAAGTAATGGTCGAACAGATAGGTGTTGTAGCCCTGGCCGAACATCTGGGCGGCCAGGAAGAGCATGGAGGCCAGGGACACGGCCATGAACGGGCGGCTCTTCAGGAGGACCTTGATGACCTTCATGGTCTGGCCCTTCTCCCGGGGATCGGGTTTGGTCTCCACTCGTTCCTTGGTCCAGGCGTAGCAGAGCAGATAGGCCAGGACCGACAGAACGGAGATGATGACCACGCCCACGAAGACCTTGGTGTAATCCATCTGGGAGCTGCCGTCGGCCAGCTTCACATAGCACATGGAGGCCAGCACCATGGCGGGCATGGCGCCGAAGGTGGAGCCGATGGAACGGAACACCGACAGGCTGGAGCGCTCCTTATCGCTGGAGGTGATGACCTGGGCCAGGGAGCCGTAGGGGATGTTGATGCAGGTATAGAGCATGCCGAAGAGAATATAGGTCACGTAGATATAGGTGAGCTTGCCGCCGGCGCTCCAGCCCCGCACATCCAGGAACATCAGGATGGTGGCCAGGGCCACGGGCAGGGCAAAGATCTTGATCCAGTGCCGGTAGCGGCTCTGGGGCCGGGGCTTGGCGTTGTCGATGATCCGGCCCCAGATGGGGTCGTTGATGGCGTCCCAGATCCGGGCCACGATGGTCATGATCATCACGCTGAGAACGCTCACCTGCAGCACGTCCGTATAGTACTTGTTAAGAATGCTCTGGGTCAGGCCGAAGACCAGGCAGGAGGCCACGTCACCCATGGCGTAGCCGATCTTGTCCCGGGCCTTGATGCCGCTGGTTCTGGCAATATTGGATTGTTCCATGATGCTTCCTCTCTTTCCCGTTTTTCCCGATGGGCCGCCGGGCGGCCGATGAACCTATTGTACCCCAGAGCCTCCCTTCCGTCAAGAAAAGGAAAAGACGAAGCCGTCCTTTTCAGAGACTTCGCCTTTTCGGCTCTCAGCCGTGCTTTTTCACCAGCTTCTCCAGATCCTCGGCCAGAGCCTGGACCGATTCACCGGACATCTTGCTCAGATCGCCCAGGGTCATGGTCTTCAGCATCATCTTCCCGGCAAGGGTATTGATCACCGCGAAGCGCTGGTCCTTCTTGGGCAGCTCCTCGCTGAGCCAGGGGTAGGCGGCGAGAATGTCGCTCAGCTTGGTCTTCTCGTTCATGGTCATAAAAAGCTCGCTCCTTTCATTTTATCAGCAGGGACAGGACCCGCCGCAGATCCGCACCCTTTTGTACATAGCTCGCCGGGGCGGCGGGATCGAAGGCGGGGGACAGGCCGGTGTGGAGATAGAAGCTGTCCATCCCAGCTCCATTCGCACCCCGGATATCGCAGTCCGGATCATTGCCCAGCATCAGGCAGCGCCTCGGGTTCAGATTTAACTGCTCCAGGGGTCGGGTGAAGAAGGCGGGATCCGGCTTCCTGCAGCCGTAGTCCGAGGAGAGATAGACCCGGTGGAAGGCGTCACCCAGGCCCAACAGCTCCAGCTCCGGCCGGGTGAACAGGGCCTGGGCGTTGCTGAGCAGGATCACCCGGGCGCCGGTCTCCCGAAGCCCCGCCAGCAGCGCCTTCGCCCCGGCATAAAGCCGCAGATGGGTGGTGGAGAGCCGGCGGAAGGCCCAGGCCGCGGCCCGGATCCTCTCCCGGTCATCGGTGCCCAGAAGCTCCGCGAACACCGGCCCCAGGTCGATCTCCGGAAAGGCGGTCTTTTGCCATAAAGCCTCTTCCCGCTCCAGGCACAGGGCCTCATACCGCCGCTTCAGCGCCCGGGGATCGGAGCCAGGGGCATGCGAAGCCAGAGCCCGCCAGACAGCCGGCCGGCCCTCGTCGGTGTGGATATCCACCAGGGTCCCATACAGATCGAACAGGTAAGCGTCGTAATGTTTCATAGGCGCATTCTATCACAGCGGGGCGGCAAAGAAAAGGCCGTCTTGTGATTTTCCGGGCCCTGTGTTAGAATATCGCCACGAAAACTTCGGGAGGACAGCGCCATGAAAAGCGAACGGGAATACCCCAGATTTCTCATCAGCCGCAAGGGGGCGGACTGGGTGGCCGGAGGCCATCCCTGGATCTACGAGGCGGAGGTGCTCCAGGCGCCGGACTGCCCCAACGGCGCTCTGGCCGACGCGGTCAGCGAGAAGGGCCGCTACCTGGGCACCGGCTTTGTGAGCCGGGAGAGCAAGATCCGCCTGCGCCTTCTGTCCCGCAACGCCAACGACCGCTTTGACGAGGCCTTCTGGCGCCGGCGGCTCCAGTACGCCTGGGACTACCGGAAGACGGTCATGGGGCAGGATCTGGACGCCTGCCGCCTGATCTTCGGCGAGGCCGACGGCTTCCCAGGCCTGACGGTGGACAAGTTCCACGACCTGCTGGTGGCCCAGACCCTGTCGGTGGGCATGGAGCAGCGCAAGGGGCTGATCTTCCCCCTGCTGGCGGAGATCCTGGAGGCCGACGGCTTCCCGATCCGGGGCCTGTACGAGCGCAATGACGCGGCCATCCGCAGCCTGGAGGGCCTGGAACAGGGGAAGGGCTGGTTCGCGCTTCCGGGGAAGGAGATCCCGGACAGCCCGGTGACGGAGATCTGCGAGAACGGCATTATATATAAGGTAGACGTGGAGAACGGCCAGAAGACCGGCTTCTTCCTGGACCAGAAGTACAACCGCCTGGCGGTGGCCGGGCTGGCCCGGGGACGGCGGGTGCTGGACTGCTTCACCCACACCGGCTCCTTCGCGCTGAACGCCGCCCTGGGCGGGGCCGAGCATGTGACGGCGGTGGACGTATCCGAGAGCGCCATCGAGATGGCCCGGGCAAACGCCCGGCGCAACGGCCTGGAGGAGAAGATGGACTTCCTGGCCGCCGACGTATTCGAGCTGCTGCCGAAGCTCATGGAGCAGGGGGGCCACCCCTACGACCTCATCATCCTGGACCCGCCGGCCTTCACCAAGTCCCGGAAGACGGTGGACAGCGCCGAACGGGGCTACAAGGAGATCAATCTCCGGGCGCTGCGGCTGTTGCCCCGGGGCGGCTATCTGGCCACGGCCTCCTGCAGCCACTTCATGCCCTCGGAGAAGTTCGTGCGCATGCTCCGTGCGGCGGCCCTGGACGCGGGGGTGCAGCTGCGGCAGATCGAGGCCCGGCAGCAGGCCCCGGACCACCCCATCCTCTGGAACGTGCCGGAGACCGACTATCTGAAATTCTACCTGTTCCAGGTGGTGTGAACCCAAACGAAAATCCGCAGCAATGACGGAACCTTTCCCGTTTCCCTGCGTCATACCAAGCGTAGGAAACAGGAATAGACATCAGAGGAGGTTGGAGATATGTTTATTCTGATTCTTGGCACGATCCTTGCAATCGTATTGTACGTGGCTCTGGGCTTCCAGTATCAGGATGTGACCTATGTGGACGCCAAGGGCCAGACCCACACCCAGAAGGGCAAGGCGAGGGAATGGAAGAGCCGCCCCGCGCAGGTCCTGGCCCTGGTGGTGCTGCTGGTGGCGGTGCTGCTCAGCTGCGTCACCGTGGTACCCACGGGCTACACCGGGATCCTGACCACCTTTGGCCGGGTGGAGAACCGGACCATCAGCGCCGGCGCGCACCTGATCCTGCCCTGGCAGAACGTGGTGAAGATGGACAACCGGACCCAGAAGGTCCAGATCACTACGGAGGCCTTTTCCAGCGACATCCAGCAGGTGAACCTGCAGCTGTCGGTGAACTACTGCATCGATCAGGAGACGGCGCAGGAGCTGTACCGCACGGTGGGCATCAACTACTATGAGAATGTGATGTACCCCCGGGTGCTGGAGAACACCAAGGCGGTCTTTTCCCAGTACACGGCGGAGAACCTGATCGCCAAGCGCAATTCCCTGAGCGATCAGATCGCTGAGAGCACGGCGGCGGACATGAAGCGCTACGGCATCACCATTGTGTCCATCGCCATTGAGGACATCGACTTCACCGATGCCTTCACCACCGCTGTGGAGGCCAAGCAGGTGGCGGCCCAGAACAAGCTGACGGCCGAGACCGAGCAGGCCCAGAAGACCATGGAGGAGGAGGCCACGGCCCGCCGGGCGGTCATCGCCGCCAATGCGGAGGCGGAGAAGGCTGTCATCGCCGCCAACGCCGAGCTGGAGGTGGTAAAGGTCCAGGCCGAGGCCGCGCTGTACGCCGGCGAGAAGGAGGCCGAAATGAACAAGCGGATCTCCGAGTCTCTGACGGAGCCTCTGATCCAGTACTACTGGATCAAGCAGTGGGACGGCAAGCTGCCCACCACGGTCCTGGGCGACAGCGGCAATTACATGATCGACCTGACGGAGTAAGGGAGAATTCGGAGTTCGGAATTCGGAGTTCGGAATTGAGTGCGCAGTGCGCGGGAAATAGTGCGCAGTGCTCAGGGGGCAGGGTGAAACGCCCCTGCTTCCCCCTCTGGGGGAAGTGGCCGAAGGCCGATAGGGGCATCCCCCCTCTGGGGGATCCCCCAGGGGACCCTCTCTTGCTGCTGCGCAGCAATTCACCTTGAGTGGCCGCAGGCCGATAGGGGGACTGCAGCGCAAGGGCGCCCTGCCCGCGGACGTGTGCGCAAGGCTCAGGATAAAGTGCCCGGACCACAGACCGGGGCGGTATGGATCGAACGTACCGCCCCGGTTTTCTATGCTTGCGGACCTGCGCCTGTGCCCCCACCGGGGATCGCGCGGTCCGTGCGCTTTAGCCCCCCTTGCGGTTCGCCCGCTTTAGCCCCCCTTGCCTAAAGGGGGGTGGCCGAGCGAAGCGAGGCCGGGGGGATTCGGATCGACCGGTTCGGAGCTCGGGATCGCGCGGGCGGACGCCACCCCGGGGCGGCGAAAATGTCGAATTCCGTCGATCCGGTGCGAATTTTTTTCGAAACCCTATGCAGCCAGTTAATTGTTTTTTCGCTTTTGTTTTGATAGGATAGCAATATAGGCAAAGTGCGCCTTCCCGCGGCCCCGTCCTCTGAGCGCTGCGCCCTTGCTTCCCCCTCTGGGGGATCCCCCAGGGGACCCTCTCTTGCTGCTGCGCAGCAATTCACCTTGAGTGGCCGCAGGCCGATAGGGGGGGACTCCTCTGGGGGAAGTGGCCGAAGGCCGATAGGGGTGTCCCCCTCTGGGGGAAGTGGCCGCAGGCCGATAGGCGGGCCGCCGAGGGCGTCGGCCCCTACGGTGGGACCTGCGTTTTAGCGCAATTCCGTTCTCGCGCAATTCCGAACTCCGAATTCCGAATTGCCCGTCGTCCCCCTACCGTCTCGCTGCGCTCGACACCTCCCACGCGACCAAGGGCCGCTTGCGGCCCGCGTAGTCCCCGGAGGGGAAGGGGGAGGCCCCCACCGTCTCGCTGCGCTCGACACCTCCCCCAAAGGGGGAGGCAAGCGCCGGGGCGGGAGAGCGATCATGCGGGGGCATATGGGGGTCATTTGGGTAATCACATAATATGGAAGAGGATTTACATCAAAAAGTTGAAATAACCGCGGGCTTCCTGGAAAATATGACAAAAGAAAGACAAAAATGTTCGTTGACACGAACCCTTTCCGGATGGTAGTATAGTATGAGACTATGCATAAGTGTGCAGTTTTTGATGGAAACGTCACGAAATGCGCACAAAAACGCACACATCGCTCGGCTCCTCGGGAGCTGGGGGATGGCGGAACCGTAGGTACCTGGACAGGCGGTCAGGCCTGGCCGGATCAAAATCGCATGAGATGGGAATAGGAGGAAATCACATGAACCAGATCCGCAAGACACTGTGTCTGTTGATGGCTCTGCTGATGGTGCTCTCGTGCTCGCCTCTGTCTGCCGTCGCGCACGCGCAGGAGAACAGCGAGGTCCAGCAGGAGAGCCAGATCGTGGAGCTGCCCGGCGGCGAGGCCACCAAGCCGACCGAGACAGATCCGCAGCAGCCCCAGCAGCCCGCACAGGGCGAACAGGGCGAGGAGGCTGCGAAGGAACAGCCCGCCGGCGCGCCCGCAGCTGAGCCGACGGAGCTGACGACCACCGAGGGCGACGCGACCGAGCCGACGGAGCTGACGACCGCCGAGGGGAACGCGCCCGAGCCCACCGAGCTGACGACCACCGAGGGCGACGCGCCCAAGCCGACGGAGCTGACGGCCACCGAGGGGAACGCGCCCGCGGCCGAGCCCACGGAGCTGACGGCCACCGAGGACGACGAGCCTGCGGCCGAGCCGACGGATCTGGGGGAGACGTCTGATATTCTGAACGAGACGGAACAGAGAACCATTACGGTAACGGTCAACTGGGCCGGCGATGAGCCTGTAGATCATTCTTCTCGTCCCGGCTCTGTACAGGTTCTGGTCGAATCTTCAACAGACGGCACCAACTGGACCACTGTTAATACGGTTTCTGTCCCCAAGCCCAACCCGGATACAGGCAATGTGTGGACTCTGGACTGTTCTTTGCCGACGGAGGATGAGGCAGGAAATCCGCTGACCTATCGCTTTACTGAATTGACCAGCGGGCTGGTGGACCCGACGAACAATCTGGCGCGTTACTTTGTTACCGCGCCCGTGGTTGTCGGGCCGACTGACACCAGTGCCAGCTTTACCAATACATATAATGACGCGTGGGACTACAGCATCAATCTGTATTGGGATTCCAGCACTGAGGGAGGACGCCAGGCTGTCAACACGACAACGATCGATCGCTCCAATGATACAGTTGTCTATAAGCTGGATATTGCCACGAACAAGCCCTATGAGGCTATCGATCCCAACATCAGTGACGCGGAGCTGCTCAACTGCGACCACGGCCTTGTGGTGCGCGTGCCGCTGCATCTGATGCAGGACCGGGATGGCAACAATATCGATCCCAGCCGCTTCAGTATTTCTTCTGACAGCAACATCAACACGAATTTTAATTTCACCTACCGCATCATCGGTGACGAGGTAGTGTTCTACAACTGGCAGCCGCTGGTGGCTACCTATAACATCTCGATGTCCGTGGAGTACAAGATCAATCCGGTTGAGACGGCTGACTGCTCCACGGGTGAGCTGCATGCCGAGGCCACGGGCCATTATCCCAACCAGCCCGCAAGTGACGACGGCAGACAGAGCACCAATCCCATCACCTACCGCATCGACACCGGCGCCAAGATCAAGGGCTTTGAAAAGTCGAACGGCTATCATATCAGATGGGCCGCCGATCCAATCGCTGATCTGGACATTACAACGGATACGGACGGCGATAACGTCCCGGATCATTTTTATGTTTCGTATAAGATCAAGGCTGAGGTCGGGGGAAACCAGCCGGCCACCATTGATTTGAGCGATACCCTGACCGCCAGTGAAGGCGGCAAGATCCTGAAGGTCATCAAGGCGGAAGACGGGTCTGCCGATTATCCCAATGGCACGGTGGTTGACAACGCTGTGATCTCCGCAGACAAGCAGACCGCAGATTGGTCGTTCACCTACACCAACGAAGGCGCGACGCAGACGGAATACTATTATGTGATCGTGGATTATCCTCCTTCCGATGACACGTATGTTTCCGGAGAGCCCAACTATCACAACAACGCCACCGCTGAGCTGGAGGTCAATGACCCTCAGCATCCTGATGATGTGCGCCCTGACCCGGACAACGGCATCGAGGGCAACGACAAGAACGATACCGACAGCGCATCCGACGCTGGCACCGCACTGTTTGAAGGTTTGACCACCTGGCATTTTGAAGGAGAGCCCTATTCTTTCACCAAGACTTTCAAACAGCAGACTTCCGCCGGCACCCGGTTTATCGAAAACCTTGAATTCGGCAGACCAGACAGCAATGACATCAAGTTCGTAAGCGAAATCGATCTGACCGTCAACGGATATGATTATACGGATCAGGGAAAAGGCTACAGCTTTGAGATCCGCGACGACGGCTTCTACGCCAGAGCCCAGGACGGCAACAGCTTTACTGACTATGTGCGGCTGACCTCTGAGGACTTCACGCCGGCGACTGTCGCCGTCTACCGTTTGGGCATTGTCATTGATTCCTCCAAGGTCGACCGCCAGACTGGCCAGACCATCGGCGGTCAGGTGCCTACGGAGCCCTTTATCCTCTACGGCAAGAAAGACGACGGCAGCTGGGTTCAGGTCAGCAGTTTTCGGCTGAATGCCAACGGGCATTACAGTTCCGGCTACGGGTACTTCAATATCGAGAACCAGGGGTATTGCGGATGGAAACTGGTGTCCCCGAACGGTCTGGAAGATAAATACGTGGTTCATATTTGGTATGGTATGAGCTACAAGGGCACTTCTCCCGCTTTCCGGAATTGGCTTGAGACCTGCAATTCGGTTGATAAACTCCAATTCGTCAACCTGGCTCGCTGCGACATCTATAAGGAGCAGGACGACGGCAGCTATGCCTGGGCCAATCCCAAATCCTCGTATACCGGACCGCACAGCGGCGACACTTATTATTCCGGCCCCATCACCGGTCTTGCCGACGGGGAGATCACGGATGGACAATACCACCATTACGCCGGCGGCGCTACTACGATCGGCAGAATGGAACTGGATTCCGGAATGAATAAGTTCACGAGCTCCACGATCAATAATGTCGACAAAAACACAGTCAGTGTTCAGTGGAAGCTGACCGGTTATGAAAAATGCCCCACCGCAAGGCTTTCTCCGGAGTTCTACCAGGAGTGGTCCAATGAATCCGGCGTGTTCTATGATCTGCTGCCGAAAGGCTATTATCTGGACAGGACCAAGCCCATCAACGTCAGCGGCATGACGAATCTGTACGCAATAAACTACGGCGGTACGTATACGGGGCTTCCCGGTTTTATGCCTGCCGCGCTGGAGAGCGTAGAGACCATTGACAACTACAAGGACACCGGGCGGCAGATGGTCATCTTCCGCATCCGCAGTACGATGGATCCCGGCAAAAATTATCACCTTGACTCCACGACTGTGACTGGTTTCGGCGTTATGTTCTGGACCGAGGTGGGTTACGCGGATGTGGACAGGGAACAGGCTGTCCGCAACATTGCCGCCTATCAGCGCGGTGACCATGCCCCCATGGCAAAAGCAAATGATGAACGGGGATATGCCTACGGCTACTACAGTGACAGCTATTCGAATTACCTCTGGGATGGGACATATCCGCTGCGTGATCCGGACGGCGACGGCGTAGTAAGTACAGGAACCACTACAAGATACGCCAATTCCACGGTAAAACCGAATATCCTTGAGACTTCCCAGAATGGCCTGTTCAAGTACATCAAGGGCAATTCTGCCGCTTGGACAAACAAGGATATCACTGACCTTGAGGGGACTTACCAGTACAAGCTGAGACTGGAGACCAACGCCTCCGGCACTACCAAGGACGTTATCATCTATGACGTGTTGGAGAACGCGGCCAACACCGGCACAAACACCGGTGAGGTGGACGGCTGGAAGGGCGTGCTGCAGAGCGTGGATGCCAGCAGCGCCACTGCTTTCGGTATTGCGCCGAAAGTCTACTATACCACGGCCAACGTCAGCTACAACGATCAGCCCGTGGGCTCTGTGGACTGGGATCAGTCGCTGGTTCAGAATCCTGGCATCTGGTCCGACACTATGCCGGCCGATCCCTCCACCGTCACTGCGGTGGCCATCGATCTGCGCTATAAAGAGGACGGGACTCCGTTTGAGTTCGACACCAGCAGAGTCGTCGAGATTATCATGACCATGGAGGCTCCCGATAAACTGCAGCCTTCTATCTGGGCTTATAACCGCCCGGCCATCACGCAGACGCTGATTCCCGAGGGAATGACAAACGCCAGCCAGAAATTTGAGATCGGCTCCCGCGTGCAGATCTCTCTGCGTGACCTGCAGGATCTGGAATTCTTCAAGTACTATGAGACCATCGACGCCGACGGCAATCCCATCAAGACCGGCGTCCCCGGCGCAACCTTCCAGCTTTATCAGTGCACCAACACGGATGAAGGACATGTGCATACCGGCATGCCTGGGACCAGCGACTCCTGCTGGGAGCTCTTCCGTACCGCCATCAGCACCTACGGTGGTATCGTAAGCTTTACTGACCTTGACACCGGCGAGTATGCTGTCATCGAAAGCGCCATCCCCAACCGCCCTGTGGGACTGCAGAAGCTGGATAACCGCTGGTGGACCTTCTCGGTCAATGCCCTGCAGGGGAGTGATGATCCTACCAAGGGCAGTATCAGCAATCCCGTTGCGCACAGTACCAATGAGGAGAATTATCCCACGCGCGACATGGTTTGGGACGGAACAAGGGGTATGTTTACCCTGAAAGATGACCTGCCCAGCTTCAGCGTCAACGTTGAAAAGAGCTGGGAAGGCCCGGTGCAGTCCGGCACTCTGACCTTTGATCTGTATATCGGCGACAGTACAACTGTGTATCAGACGAAGGCTGTCACGATCCCTGCCGGGCAAACCTCTCCGTGGACGATCACAAATCTCTTTACCGGTCTTGCCAGAGTGAATACGAATGGCGATCAGATCACCTATCGCCTCGTGGAGCGTTCAAACAAAGGATATACCGTTACTACACCGACGGATGGAAGCGTTACCTTTGAGGCGCCTGAGACCGGAGACTACAGCACAAGCTTTACCAATAGCCGTCTTGGCCAATTGGAGCTTGAGAAGATCGTTGCCGAGGGCGATGAGACGAAGGAGTTCAACTTCACATTGACCCTCACCGGTGGTACTCCCGAGCAGAACAGCGCGACCTACCATTACGAAAAGTTCGCGGCCGATGATTCCAACCGCACCAATCCCAGCGAAGGCAGCGCGGCCGCGGCCAACGGTGTTATCACGGTCGGCCTGAAGCACGGAGAAATGATCCGCTTCTATGACCTGCCTGCCGGCACCACCTGGACGCTGGCAGAGACGGTGCCCGACGGTTACTCCGTCGAAGTGACCGGCTCGAACGGCGTCACGGTGAACGGAACTTCCGGAACTGCGACTACGACCAATAACACCACTCCCCACGCGACCTTTACTAACACCTGCCTCGACGGCGATCTGAAAATCTCCAAGTCCATTACCTCGGGCTCAGCCGACACCTCCTTTACTGTGAAGGTCACGCTTGAAAAGGGTACGGAGACCATCAACGGCAGCTTCAACGCTGTTGTTACCGCCGGCACAAGTGAACGCAGTGAGACCGTCAGCTTCACCAATGGTGTCGCGACCTTCTCGATCAAGCCCAATGAGACCTGGCTGATTCAGGCTCTGCCCGCTGGGGCCACCTACACTGTGGAAGAGACCGGCCTTGGCGGCGGCTGGACCTGGGTGACTGCTAATAGCACCAGCCTGACCGGCACCATCAGTTATGGGACAACCCCCGAGGCTGTGCTGGTCAACAGCTATGAGGCCAAGCCCGTATCCGTGCAGCTGGAGGGCCGCAAGACCTTCACCGGCTGGCCCACCGACGTCACCCCCGCGCCCACCTTCACCTACACCCTGAGCGAGAACGGCGCCGTTCTCCAGACCAAGACCACCGTGGGCGAAGGCGCGATCCAGTTCGACAGCATTACCTACAACGAGGCCGGCACCCACACCTACACCGTGCAGGAGACCAAGGGCACTGCCCCCGGCGTGACCTACGACCCCAAGACCTACACCGTCACCGTCACTGTCAGCGACGACGGCAGCGGTCAGCTCAAGGCCACCGTCTCCGGCGACAGCACCACCGGCAAGGACCTGAACTTCACCAACAGCTATGAGGCCAAGCCCGTCACCGCCCAGTTCAAGGGCAACAAGACCTTCACCGGCTGGCCCACCGACGTCACCCCCGCGCCCACCTTCACCTACACCCTGAGCGAGAACGGCGCCGTTCTCCAGACCAAGACCACCCAGGGCGCCGGCGCCATCACCTTCGACGCCATCACTTACAATGAGGTCGGCACCCACACCTACACCGTGGCAGAGACCGCCGGCAGCGCGGCGGGCGTGACCTACGCCACCAACAGCTACACCATCACCGTTAACGTCACCGACGACGGCACCGGCCAGCTGAAGACCACCGTCACCGGCGAGGCCGAGGCGCTGGACTTCGTGAACACCTACACCCCGCTGCCCACCAGCGTGCAGTTCGAGGGTATGAAGACCCTGACCGGCAAGCAGCTCCAGAACGCCGAGTTCAGCTTCACCCTGACCGGCACTGACGACGGCGTGAATCAGGTCGTGTCCAACGACGGCACCGGCAAGATCAGCTTCGCCGCGATCAACTACACCAAGGCCGGGACCTACCGCTACACCGTCAAGGAGAACGCCACCCAGGAGAACGGCGTGACCATCGACAACAAGGTGTACAACCTGACCGTCACGGTCACCGACGACGGCAGCGGCCAGCTCAAGGCCACCGTCTCCGGCGACAGCACCACCGGCAAGGACCTGAGCTTCGCCAACAAGTACGAGGCCGGCAGCACCTCCGTCAACTTCGGCGGACACAAGACCTTCAACGGCTGGCCCGCGGACGTCACCCCCGCGCCCACCTTCACCTACACCCTGAGAGCATCACCTATGACACCGTCGGCACCCACACCTACACCGTGGTCGAGGCCGTCAGCACTCCCGCCCCCGGCGTGACCTACGACCCCAAGACCTATGAGATCCAGGTCGAGGTCACCGACGACGGCAGCGGCCAGCTGAAGACCACCATCACCGGCGCGCCCGAGACCCTGAACTTCACCAACACCTACAAGGCCAAGCCCGTCACCGTGCAGTTCGAGGGCATGAAGACCCTGACCGGCAAGCAGCTGCAGGACGCCGAGTTCAGCTTCACCCTGACCGGCCCCAACGCCGATCAGACCGTGAAGAACAACGGACAGGGCAAGATCAGCTTCTCTCCCATTGAGTTCACCGCGGTCGGCACCTATGAGTACACCGTCAGGGAGAACGCCACCCAGGAGAGCGGCGTGACCATCGACAGCAAGGTCTACAGCCTGACCGTCACCGTCACCGACGACGGCAGCGGCCAGCTGGCAGCCGCCATCACCGGCGACAGCACCACCGGCAAGGATCTGAACTTCAAGAACAACTACAAGGCCGGCAGCACCTCCGTCAACTTCGGCGGACACAAGACCTTCAGCGGCTGGCCCACCGACGTCACCCCCGCGCCCACCTTCACCTACACCCTGAGCAGCATCACCTATGACACCGTCGGCACCCACACCTACACCGTGGTCGAGGCCGTCAGCACTCCCGCCCCCGGCGTGACCTACGACCCCAAGACCTATGAGGTCACCGTGGAGGTCACCGACGACGGCTCCGGCACCCTGAAGACCAACGTGACCGGTGCCCCCGAGACCCTGAACTTCACCAACACCTACAAGGCCAAGCCCGTCACCGTCCAGTTCGAGGGCATGAAGACCCTCAGCGGCAAGCAGCTGCAGGACGCCGAGTTCAGCTTCACCCTGACCGGCTCCGACGGCACCGATGAGACCGTGAAGAACAACGGCGAGGGCAAGATCAGCTTCGCCCCGATCAAGTACGAGACCACCGGCACCTACACCTACACCGTCGTTGAGAACGCCACCGACGAAGAGGGCGTGACCATCGACAGCACCCGGTACAACATCACCGTCGAGGTCACCGACGAGGGCGACGGCCAGCTCAAGGCCACCATCACCGGCGCCAACCCCAAGGGCCTGAACTTCCACAACGAGTACAAGGCCGGCAGCACCTCCGTCAACTTCGGCGGCCAGAAGACTCTCACTGGCTGGCCCGAGGGCGTCACGCCTCCCGTGTTCACCTTCACCCTGAAGGAGGGCGAGACCGTCCTCGACACCCAGACCACCAACGGCAGCGGCAAGATCACCTTCAAGAGCATCAGCTACGACGCCGTGGGCACCCATACCTACACCGTGCAGGAGTCCGTGGGCAACGCCAAGGGCATGACCTACGACACCAAGACCTACACCGTCACCGTGGAGGTCTATGACGACGGCCTGGGCAAGCTCAAGACCAATATCACCGGCACGCCCGAAGCGCTGAACTTCACCAACACCTACCAGGCCGAGCCCACCTCCGTCCACTTCGAGGGCCTGAAGACCCTGGAGGGCAAGCAGCTCAAGAACGCCGAGTTCAGCTTCACCCTGACCGGCTCCGACGGCACCGACCAGACCAAGACCAATGACGGCCAGGGCAAGATCGTCTTCGACGACATCACCTACAACAAGGCCGGCACCTACACCTACACC
>CADAHL010000023.1 GCA_902787755.1 Oscillospiraceae bacterium | reverse complement strand
TATATCCTTGCCATAATAATTCCCCCTTGATGTAGTACTCCTATTTTCCTACATCAAGGGGGTTCTTGTCTATTGTCCGTTTTTACTGGTTCGGTTCAGCGTTTCCTCCCGGTTTTTTGTTTTTCCGAACCTCCGCCGGGCGCTTCAGAAGAGGGAGATCTGACTGTCGTCGGGCAGATCCCGCAGAGCGCCCAGGGCCTTCAGGGCATCCAGATGGCTCTGGCTGACCTTGCTGCAGGCCGCGGACAGCTCCTTGATGGACACGAACTGCCTGCCCTCGGCGGCGCAGCGTGCCAGATCCTGGGCCGCGGTCTCGCCCAGGCCCGCCACGGACACGAAGGGCGGGCGCAGCTGCTTGTCGCCCACGGGCTTGAAGCGGATGGCGTCGGACTCGTACAGGTCGATGTTGGCGAAGGTGAAGCCCCGGAGATTGAACTCGTACACCGCCTCCAGGGTCACCAGCAGATCCTCCTCGTTGGCGGTGCGGTCGGACTTGCGGCGCATGTCGTTAATCTTCCGGCGCACGCCCTCGGTGCCCACGGTCATCATGGCCGCGTCGAAGCCGCCCTTCTGGCTGCGGCGGTAGAAATAGGCGCTGTAGAAGGCCAGGGGCTGATGGACCTTGAACCAGGCGATGCGGAAGGCCATCATCACGTAGGCCACCGCGTGGGCCTTGGGGAACAGGTAGGCGATCTTCCGGGCCGACTCGATCCACCACTCCGGCACGCCCATGCTCTTCATCTGGGCCTCGGCGCCTCCGGGGAACTCGCCGCTCTTCTTCACCTTGCCCTTTCGGACGGCCTCCATGGTCTTGAAGGCCAGGGCCGGCGCCATGCCCTTCTGGATCAGATAGAGCATGATGTCGTCCCGGCAGCCGATGGTCTCGTTGACCGAGGCAATGCCGTTGACGATCAGATCGTGGATGTTCCCGGCCCACACGTCGGTTCCGTGGGAGAAGCCGGACAGCCGCACCAGGGTATCAAAGGCGTTGGGCTGGGTATCCACCAGCATCTGCCGGGTAAAGGGGGTGCCAAACTCCGGCACGCCGATGGAGCCGGTATGGCCGATGATGGGGTCGTCGTCCGGCAGGCCCAGGGCCTTGGGGCTGGTGAAGATGGACATGGTCTCCGGGTCCGACAGGGAGATGGTCTTGGCGTCCACGCCGGTCATATCCTCCATCATGCGGATCATGGTGGGGTCATCATGGCCCAGCTCGTCCAGCTTCAGCAGGTTATCCTCCATGCAGTGGTACTCAAAGTGGGTGGTGATGATATCGGAGTTGGGGTCGTCCGCGGGATGCTGGACCGGGCAGAAATCCGTCACGTCCTTGTCCTGGGGGATGACCACCAGGCCGCCGGGGTGCTGGCCGGTGGTGCGCTTGATGCCCACCAGACCCAGGGCCAGCCGGTTCTCCTCAGCCTTGGTGGCCTTGATGCCCCGCTCCTCCAGGTATTTCTTCACGTAGCCGTAGGCCGTCTTCTCCGCCAGGGTGCCGATGGTGCCGGCTCGGAACACATGGTCGGAGCCGAAAAGCACCTCGGTGTACTTGTGGGCCTTGCCCTGGTACTCGCCGGAGAAGTTCAGGTCGATATCCGGGGTCTTCTCGTTGCCGGGGAAGCCCAGGAAGGTCTCGAAGGGGATATCAAAGCCGTCCCGGTTCATCCGGGTGCCGCATTCGGGGCAGTCCTTCTCCGGCATATCCGCGCCGCAGCCCACGCTGCCGTCGGTGATGAACTCGGAGTGGCAGCAGTGCGGGCAGACATAGTGGGGCGGCAGGGAATTGACCTCGGTGATGCCGGACATGAAGGCCACGATGGAGGAGCCCACGCTGCCCCGGGAGCCCACCAGATAGCCGTGCTCCAGGGAGTTCTGCACCAGCTTCTGGGCGGACATGTAGATCACGTCGTAATTGTGGTCCAGGATGGTCTTCAGCTCGGTCTCCACCCGGCTGACCACGATCTCCGGCGGGTTCTCGCCGTAGATGCGGTGCATTTTGCCGTAGACCAGATCCCGAAGCTGCTGGGCGGAGTTCTCGATCCTGGGCGGGAATAGGCCCTTGGGCAGCAGCTCCAGGGGCTCCACCTGGTCGGCGATGGCCCGGGTATTGGTGATGACCACCTCTTTGGCCGTCTCCTCCCCCAGATACTGGAACTCCGCCAGCATCTCCTCGGTGGTGCGGAAGAAAATGGGGCAGTCACGGTCCGCGTCGGAGAACTGCTTGGCCGCCTGGAGGATCTTGCGGTACTGCTCGTCCTCCGGGTCCAGGAAGTGCACGTCGCTGGCGGCGATGACGGGCTTGCCCATGCGTCGGCCCAGCTCCAGGATGGTGCGGTTGTAGTCCTCCAGCACGCTCACGTCCTTTACCCGGCCGTTTTCCACCAGGAAGCTGTTGTTGCAGATGGGCTGGATCTCCAGGTAGTCATAGAGCGCGGCGATCTTCTCCAACTCCTCGTTGGACACGCCCCGCATCACCGCGCCGTACAGCTCGCCCATCCCGCAGGCCGAGCCCACCAGGATCCCCTCCCGGTGCTGCATCAGCAGGCTCTTGGGGATGTTGGGGGTGCGGTGGTAGTACTTCAGATAGGACTGGGAGATCATCTCATACAGATTCTTCAGCCCCGTGCGATTCTTCACCAGCAGCACCATGTGATAGGTCTTGGCCAGATCCGTCCGGCGCAGGGACTGGCACACGGTCTCCACGTCGTCCACGCATCGGGCCCCCTGCTGGCGCAGTATGGGGATGAACTTGTCCATCATCCGGGCCACCACCATGGCGTCGTCCGAGGCCCGGTGGTGGTTGAATTTGGGCAGGCCCAGATGGTCGGAGACCTGATCCAGCTTGAAGTGCTTCATCTCCGGCAGCAGGGCCTGGGCGATGGCCAGGGTGTCCAGGTACACCGGATCGAATTTCAGGCCCTGGCGGCGGGCGGCGGCCATCATAAAGCCCACGTCGAAGGAGGCGTTATGGGCGATGATGGGCCGGTCGCCCACAAAGTCCATAAACCTCTCCATGGCCTCCTTTTCCTCCGGGGCCCCGGCCACGTCGCTGTCCCGGATGCCGGTCAGGCGCACGATCTCCGCGGGGATAGGCTGCTTGGGGTCCACAAAGGTGTTGAAGGTCTCCTTGATCTCGCCGCCGGAAAAGAGGATGGCGCCGATCTCGGTCATGCGGCAGTGCTGGGCGTCCAGGCCCGTGGTCTCGATATCGAAGGCCACGAACTCCGCGTCCAGGGGCAGCTTGGACCGGCCGCTCACCGCCCGGTTGCCGTCCATGTCGTTGAAGTAATAGGCCTCCATGCCGTAGATGATCTTGACCCCGTGCTTCTTGCCCGCCTTCCACATATCCGGGAAGGCCTGAGCCACCCCGTGGTCGGTGACGGCGATGGCGGGCATGCCCCAATAGGCGGCCCGCTTTACGATGGCGTCGGGATCCGTCAGGGCGTCCAGGGCGGAGAAGCGGGTGTGCATGTGCAGCTCCACCCGTTTTTCCGGCGCGTTGTCCGGCCGGATGTAGCGCTTGCCCTTCATGATGTTCCGGGGCTCCAGGACCATATCCCCCTCAAAGCGGGAGTAGGTATAGTCGCCCTGGACATAGAGATGATCGCCCTTGCCCACCTTGTCCAGCACAGCCCGGTCGTCGTCCGGGCGGAAGAAGCGGGTGACCCGGACGGTGTTGGTCCGGTCCGTCAGGTCGAAGGCCAGGATGGCCCCGCCCTTCTTGGTGTTCTTGATATCCACGGCCACCACGTCGCCCTCCACCGTCACCCGTCCGGTCTCCAGAGCCAGGGTGTTCATGGGCACGGGATGCTGGCGGATCGTCCGGCCCAGCAGCACCTCGCCCACCGGCGCGCCGGGCTTGGCGGAGCTGACCGCCGCTTCCGGCGCGGAGACGGGCCTGGCCTCGGGGTACTCCGCCTCCAGGCTCACGCCCTGAAGGCCGTACTCCTCCCGGAGCCGGTCCTGGATCCGCTGAGTCTCCACCGGGGAGGGCTGGGCGGGAAACCAGGCGCTGACCGTCATGGTCTGATCGGCCAGGACAATCTGCACCCGGTTCACATAGGCTTTTTCCAGGCCCCCGGCCAGGTAGCTCAGATCCCGGCAGCCGGGAAACATGGTCAAAAACGGGGTATGGTTTATCATGCACAGCTCCTTTTCAATTCGGAATTCGCAGTTCGGAGTTCGGAATGAGCCGATCCGAAGCAAACCACGGCGCTTGAGATCCGTACAGCGCCAGTCGTTCCCGCGCTAACAGGCAGCCGGGAACATTGGTCCACCTTATAATTCCGAATTCCGAGTTCCGAATTCCGAATTCTCTATCAGTTCCATCAGCGCGTCCAGAAGCCGGTCGTAGTCGTAGGTCCCCACGACCTGACCCTTGCGGAAGATCAGGCCCTTGTCCCGGCCGCCGGCGATGCCGTAGTCGGCCTCCCGGGCCTCTCCAGGGCCGTTGACCACGCAGCCCATCACCGCCACGGTGATGTCCCGGTCCAGATCCCGGACCCGTTCCTCCACCCGCTGGGCCAGGCCGATCAGGTCGATCTCCGTGCGCCCGCAGGTGGGGCAGGAGACGAACTTCACGCCGCCTCTGCGCAGACCGGCCGCCTTCAGAATGGCAATACCGGCGGAGACCTCCCGCACCGGGTCCGCAGTCAGGGAGACCCGGATGGTGTCGCCGATGCCCTCCGAGAGCAGGGTGCCGATGCCCACGGCGGACTGAATGGTCCCGTTCCACTCGGTGCCGGTCTCGGTGACGCCCAGATGCAGGGGATAGGGGAAGGTCTGGGCCGCCATGCGGTAGGCGGCGATGGTCATAGGCACGGTGGAGGATTTCAGGGACAGGCAGATGTCCTCAAAGCCGAAGCGGGTCAGCAGCTCCACATGGCCCCGGGCGCTCTCCACCATGGCCTCCGGGCAGGGATGGCCGTACTTCTCCAGCAGAGGCTTTTCCAGACTGCCTGCATTGACGCCGATCCGGATGGGAATGTTCCGCTCCCTGCAGGCTTTCGCCACTTTTTCCACGTTCTCCGGACCGCCGATGTTGCCGGGATTGATGCGGATCTTGTCGATGCCACGCTCCGCGGCCATCAGGGCCAGGCGGTAGTCGAAGTGGATATCCGCCACCAGGGGCAGCTCCACCTGCTCCTTGATCCGGTCAATGGCCCGGGCGGATCGCTCATCGGGGATGGCCAGACGGACGATATCGCAGCCCGCCGCCTTCAGAGCCCTGCACTGGGCCACCGTGGCCTCCACGTCCCAGGTCTTGGTGTTGCACATGCTCTGCACCGTCACCGGCGCGCCGCCGCCCACGGGCAGCCCGCCCACGGTTACAGGTCTCGTGTTCTGTCTCGGATCCATCGCGTCTTCCTCCTGCGTCTGTTCATTGTCGGAATTGGTATTATATCATACTTCCCGGCCCTTGTGAAGAGCCGCCGGGACGACGTAAGGGACCCGGGGCGATCCCCGGGTCCCTTCGTTTTTATTTCTCAGGCTTCCGTTCCCAGAAGGCCCAGCTCCTCGGCGTGCTCCTGCATCCCCCGGATACAGATCTCCGCCACCTGGCTCAGCTCCATGCCCAGCAGCTCGCAGCCCTTCCGGATAAGCTCCCGGTCGCACTTGGCGGCGAATTTCTTGTCCTTGAACTTTTTCATGAAACTCTTGACCTCCAGGTCCCGGATCCCCCGGGGCCGCATTCTGGCGCAGGCCTGGATAATGCCGGTGAGCTCGTCCACGGTGTACAGGCTTTTCTCCAGTTCGGTCACCGGCTCCACATCGCTGCAATGCCCCCAGCCGTGGCTGAGGATGGCCCGGACCTCCTCCTCGCTGAGCCCGGCGGCCAGCAGGGGCTCCCGGGTGTGCTGCAGATGCTCCTCCGGGTACTTCTCATAGTCGTAGTCGTGGAGCAGACCGATGGCCTGCCAATGCTCCACGTCAGCGCCGAAATGCTCGGCCATGGCCCCCATGGCGTAGCACACGTTCTTGGCGTGCAGCCACAGATGCTCCTCGGTCACCATGGTCCCGTTCAGCTCCCGGGCCCTTTCCAATGTCAACATGGCGTCTCCTCCTTTTGGGTTTCTTTTTCGATTTTCAGTATAAAAGCAGCGCCGGGAAAAAGCAAGCCTTGTCTCCGCCGGTTTTGGGGTGTACAATGGGCAAAAACAAAAAAGGAGAAGCGCTATGACCGAGGTTCGGAACATCCTGTACCGGCAGATCCTGGCCGATCGGGAGCACGTCACCGCCCTGCGCCGGCGGCTGCATCAGCACCCGGAGCTGGCCCGGGAGGAGTTTGAGACCCAGAGGATCATCGAAGAGGAGCTGGACGCCCTGGGCGTCCCCCATGAGCGTATCGCCGGCACCGGGGTCCTGGCCCGGATCGACGGCGCCGCCCCCTCCGAGGCGCCCCGGTGCATCGTGCTCCGGGCGGATATCGACGCCCTGCCCATTTCGGAGCAGAGCGGCGCGGACTATCAGAGCCTGAGCCCCGGGCGGATGCACGCCTGCGGTCACGACGCCCACACCGCCGCCCTGCTGGAGGCGGCCCGGGCCCTGAGCCTGCACCGCCGGCTGTTCTCCGGCCGGGTGCTGCTCAGCTGGCAGCCGGGGGAGGAGGTGGGCTACGGCGCCCGGGTCATCGTGGACAGCGGGGCCATCGACGAGGCCTCCCGCAGCTTCGGCGTCCACCTGGCCCCGGAGATCGACGCGGGCAGTCTGGTGCTGATGGAGGGGCCCAACAACGCCAGCGTGGACTGGTTCCGGATCCGGATCCGTGGTCTGGGCTCCCATGTCTCCGCCCCGGAGAAGGGGGTGGACGCCCTGTATATCGCCAGCCAGATCGTCGTCGCCGTCCAGTCCCTGGTGACCCGCTGCACCGGCCCCATGGACCCGACCCTCATCGGCATCGGCCGCCTGGAGGCCGGCAGCGCCTACAACGTGGTGGCCGACCGGGCGGAGCTGGAGGGTACCATCCGGGCCATGAGCGCCGAGACCCGGGCCGGGACCAAGGCCCGGCTGGAGGAGCTGGCCCGGAACACCGCCGCCCTCTACGGCGCCGCCTGCGAGATCCAATGGCAGGACATCGCCTCGGTGCTGTCCAACGATCCGGAGGCCACACGGGAGGCCAGGCGTACCGCCTTCGCCCTGTTCGGGGAAGATCACGTGGTCTGCTCCCGGAAGCCCTCCCTCAGCGGGGACGACTTCGCCGAGTACATCCTCCGGGTCCCCGGAGTCTACGCCTACATCGGCTCCGGCAACGACGCCGACCCCCGGACCCGCTCCGGCATCCACCACTCCGACTTCGACATCGACGAGAGCTGCCTCACCGTGGCCGCCGCCATGTACGCCTGCTACAGCGCCGATTATCTCAATCGAAACGAAAAGTGAAAAGGGAAGAGTGAAGAGTTGTGGTATGCCGCCTTGCGGCATGGATTCCTATCCGTCGGCTTCGCCGACACCTTAGCTCTTCACTCTTCTCTCTTATCTCTTCCCTCAATTCCGAACTCCGCATTCTCACAGCAGCCGGATCAGAGCCTCTACGGTCTCTTTCTGCGTGGCCCAGCCGGTGACGAAGCGCACCGCGGTCCGGCCGTCGGGCAGCGGCTCCCAGACCTCGAAGGCCGCCTCCCGGCTCAGCCGCTCCCGCTGCTCCGGGGTCAGGATCACGAACTGCTGGTTGGTGGGAGAGTCCATATACAGGGGGTAGCCCTTCTCCAGGAAGGCCCGCTTCAGCTCCATGGCCCGGTCCACGCCCCATTTGCCCAGCTGCCAGTACAGCCCGTCGGTAAACAGGGCGTCGAACTGGACCCCCAGGAGCCGGCCCTTGGCCAGCATGGCTCCCTGCTGCTTGGTCATGGTGAGAAAATGCCGGGGCGCGTCCCCCCGGGGGAAGACCAGGGCCTCGCCGCAGAGGGCGCCCACCTTGGTGCCGCCGATGTAGAACACGTCGCACAGCCCCGCAAGCTCCGGCAGGCTCAAATCCGCCGCCGGGCTCATCAGGCCGTAGCCCAGCCGGGCCCCGTCGATGAAGAGCCTGAGATCATAGCGGCGGCACAGGGCATACAGCGCGGTGAGCTCCGCTTTGGAATACAGGGTCCCCAGCTCTGTGGGCTGAGAGAGATAGACCATGCCCGGCTGGGTCATGTGCTCCCGGGTCTCGTTGGCCAGGAAGGCCTCCATATACCGCTCCAGCTCCGCCGCCGGCAGCTTTCCCTCCACAGCCGGCAGGGTCAGGGCCTTGTGGCCGGTGTACTCGATGGCCCCGGCCTCGTGGACGGCGATATGCCCGGTCTCGGCGCAGATCACCGCCTCGGTCCGCCCCAGCAGGGCGGAGATGGTCACCAGGTTGGCCTGGGTGCCGCCCACCAGGAAAAACACCTGGGCCTCGGGGCAGCCGCAGGCCTGCCGGATCTTCTCCCGGGCCGCGGCGCAGAATTCGTCCTCCCCATAGCCGGGCTGGGAGACCAGATTGGTCCGGGCCAGGCTCTCCAGGAGCTTCGGGTGGGCTCCCTCGGTGTAGTCACTGAGAAAATACAGCATATTGCTTCTCCCTTCTTCATCGCGCATCTTTTCTGCGCCGGCGGTTGATGTAGCGTTCCATGTGTCCGTCCCGGATGAATCTGGCCAGCACCAGCTGGTCGAACACCGGCACCGTGCAGGAGGCAAAGCCCAGGCGCTCTTCGTACAGCTCCAGCAGGGACTCGGGCAGCACCAGAAAACCGGTGCGCATACTGGGCGCCAGCAGCTTGGAGAAGCTGCTGAGGTAGATGACCCGCTCCGGGGCGATGGACAGCACCGTCTCGATCTGCCGTCCCGCGGCGGCCAGAGCGGAGTCGTAGTCGTCCTCCACGATCACCGCGTCCCTCTCTTCGGCCCAGGCGGCGTACTCGTGCCGCCTGGCGGCGGAAGCGGTGACGCCGCTGGGGTAGCTGTGATAGGGGGTAACGTGCAGAAGTCCCGCCCGGCAGCGCCTCAGAGCCTCCGGGTCGATGCCGTCATCGGTCAGGGGCAGGCCCTGGCACCGTACCCCCTCCAGCTCGTAGACCCTGCGGATCTTCTCATAGCAGGGCTCCTCCAGGGCGAAGACCCGCTCCCGGCCCAGCAGCTGGGCCACCAGCACGTACAGATACTCCGCGCCGGAGCCGATGACCAGCTGCTCCGGCCGAACGGAGACGCCCCGGCTCCGGCCCAGGTACTCCGCCAGGGCCTGCCGCAGCTCCCAGACGCCCATATTGGGCGACTTGACCAGGATCCGCCGGTCGTATTCCGCCAGCACCCCGCGCATGGTCCGGGCCCAGAGGGAGAAGGGGAAGTCCTCCGCCCCCTCCAGGGCGGCGCTCATGTCCTCCAGAGCGGCCCGGGGCGCGGGCTGAGCGCTCAGGCCGCCGAAGCTCACGTAGATCCCGCTCCGGGGTCGGGAGACGGCATAGCCCTCGTCGGTGAGCAGATCGTAGGCGTGCTCCACGGTGATGACGCTCAAGCCCAGCTCCCGGGCCAGAAAGCGCTTGGAGGGCAGCTTGCTGCCGCAGGGCAGGCGGCCGGAGACCACCTCCTGCCGCAGTTGGCGGTAGAGCTGGAGATAGGCGCTCTCGCCGGTGTGCTTCTCGATGTGCAGGTTCACCCTTTCGCCTCCGATCTGACCTTATAAAAAAGAACCAAACTGGCAATACCAATAGATCCAGTTTCTTATTATAATGGTTCCAGATCTTCTGTCAAGGAGGTTTTCACCATGAAACGCAGCGAGATCCCGACCCGGAAGCTGACAGTGACGGCGGTGCTGCTGGCGATGAACGTGATCATGTCCAGCAGTGTGCTCAGCGTCCCGGTGCCCGGCGGCCATATGTATCTCAACGACGTGATCATCGTCACCGCCGCTATCCTGCTCGATCCGCTCTACGCCATGTTCGTAGGCGGTGTAGGCGCCTTCCTGGGGGACCTGATCTTCTATCCCACCCCCATGTTCGTCTCCCTGGTGACCCATGGCCTTCAGGCCATGGTGGTGTCCCTGTTTGCCCGGAAGCTCATGAAGGCCAAACCCGTGGCGGGCTCCGTGGTGGGCAGCGTTCTGGGACTTGTGATCACCGTCACCGGCTACAGTCTGGGCCGGGCCTTTATCTACAGCACCCCCGCCTACGCCGTGATGAAATTTCCCTTCCAGGTCCTGCAGACCCTGGTGGGATCGGCCCTGGCCCTGCTGCTGTGCTGGCCCTGCGGGCTGAAAAAGATCTACGACAAGCAGTTCGGAGAGTGAAGTCTTCGCCCGGCGGACGCGGCCGGTTGCTTTTTGGCCCGATTTGATGTATAACTAAGCTCCGGCGATAACCTCCGCCGGAGCTTGCGTTATCGTTTACGGAAAGGAAACGTCATGTCGAAGAACTGGTACCGCCTGGATACGGCGGCGCTTATTTTCCCGGCCATCACCCGGCTGGACTGGGCCAACGCCTTCCGGGTCTCCGCCACGCTCTCCGAGCCCGTGGACCGGGAGATCCTGCAGCAGGCCCTGAACGACCTGCGCCCCCGCTTCCCCTCCTATTTCGTCGCCCTTCGCAAGGGGGCCTTCTGGTACTACCTGGAGGAGAGCCGGAACCCGGTGCTGGTCCGGGAGGATTACGCCTACCCCCTGACCTTCATGGGCCGCCGGGAGCTGCGGCAGAACTGCCTGCGGGTGCTGGTGTATAAAAACCGGATCGCCGCGGAGTTCTTCCACGCTCTCACCGACGGCCGGGGCGGGATCCTATTTCTCTCCAATCTGCTGGCCCGGTATCTGGAGCTCAAATACGGCCTCGCGATCCCCCGGGAGGGCATGATCCGGGATCCGGGAGAGAAGCCCTCGCCGGAGGAGCTGGAGGACAGCTTTCTGAAAAACGCCGCCCCGGTGGCGGCCTCCCGGGCGGAGGAGACCAGCTATCGCCTCCACGGCACCCGGGAAGCCGGCGGCTTCCGGCATCTGACCTGCGGGGTGATCCCCACCTCGGCCCTGCTGGACAAGGCCCACGAGTACAAGGTCTCCGCCACCGCCTTTCTGGCGGCGGTGATGGCCGAGAGCATCATTGGGATCCAGGACACGGAAAAGCCCCGTTCCCGGCAGCGCCCGGTGAAGATCACCATCCCCGTGGATCTGCGCCGGCTCTACGGCAGCAGGACCCTGCGGAATTTCTCCCTGGTGCTGAACATCGGGGCCGATCCCCGCTACGGCGATTACAGTCTGGGGGAGCTGTGCAAAACCATGTACCACCAGCTCTGCGCCCAGGCTACGCCCCAGAATATGGCGGGCATGATCGCCGCCAACGTCCAGCCCCAGGAGCTGACCCTCCTGCGCCTGGCCCCGCTGGGGCTCAAAAACCTGGTGATGGACGGGGTCTACCGGCGCAGCGGAGAGAAGGGCGGCTGCCTGAACATCTCAAACCTTGGCAGGATCGAGCTGCCGGCGCCCATGGAGCCCTATGTCCGGCGGATGGAGTTCATCATCGGTCCCCAGCGCAGCTATCCCAACAACTGCTCGGTGCTCAGCTACGGGGGCAGCACCTATATCAATATGATCCGCAATATCCGGGAGTCGGAGCTGGAGCGACGCTTCTTCTCCCGTCTGGTGGAGCTGGGGATCCCGGTGGATATCGAGACAAACAGGAGATAAAGCATGTATTGTGTCAAATGCGGCGTGCGCCTGCAGGAGGGCGTGAAGGAGTGTCCGCTGTGCCAGACCCCGGTGTGGAACCCGGAGGGCCCGGCGGCGGAAAAAAGCTATCCCGACCGGCTGCCCGGCCAATATCGGCAGTCCGATCTGCCCGGCGCCATCGCCCTTACGGTTTTATGCCTGGTGGCCTCGCTGGTCACCCTGATCGTGTGTATGAAGCTCTACGGCGAGCTTCGCTGGGGCGGCTATGTGATCCTGGGGATCGCCCTGTTCTATGTGGTGGCCGCGCTGCCCCGCTGGTTCCGGCACCCTCTGGGCGAGGTCTTTGTGCCGGTGGATCACGGGGCGGCGGCCTTGTACCTGCTGTACATCTGTCTGAAAACCGGCGGACACTGGTATCTCAGCTTTGCCCTGCCGGTGATCCTGTCCAGCTGCCTGCTCTCCACCGCCATGGTCTGCCTGCTGAAATATCTGAAAAAAGGGCGCTGCTTCATTTTCGGCGGTTTTCTGCTGCTGCTGGGCGGCTTCACGGTGCTGGTGGAGTTCTTTGAACACATCAGCTTCGGCACCCAGATGTTCCGCTGGAGTCTGTACTCCCTGTCCTGCCTGGCCATAGCCGGGATCTTCCTGCTGCTGGCAGGCATGATCCCCACCCTGCGCCATGTCCTGGAAAAAAATTTCTTCTTCTGAGAGGGCGCCATGGCAAGACATCTGTTTCTGACGGAGCGCCGGGTCATCCCCGTAGGGCGCCACAAGATCAAGCTCCTGATCCTCCGGCCTCTGGAGCGGCACCCGGAGCCCGTGCCCGGGGTGCTCTGGGTCCACGGCGGCGGCTATCAGTCCGGTTCGGCCAAGGATATTTTCGCCACCCGGGCCCTGTCCCTGGTGGTGAAATTCGGGGCGGTGCTGGTGGCCCCCAATTACCGGCTGTCGAAAAAGCACCCCTATCCCGCCGCCCTGCACGACTGCTACGCGGCGCTGCTGTACTTGAAGGAGCACGCCGAAGAGCTGGGCGTCCGCCCGGACCAGATCATGGTGGGCGGAGAGAGCGCCGGGGGCGGCATGGCCGCGGCCCTGTGCATGCTGGCCCATGACCGGGGCGAGGTGAACATCGCCTACCAGATGCCCCTGTACCCCATGCTGGACGACCGGGACACCCCCTCCAACCGGGACAATCACGCCCCCAACTGGAACACCCGGCGCAATCAGAAGGCCTGGAAGCGCTATCTGCGGGAGGCCTACGGCACCGACATCGTCTCCTGCTACGCCGCTCCGGCCCGGCGGGAGGACTACCGGGGGCTGCCTCCCTGTTATACCTTTGTGGGGGACATCGAGCCCTTCTACTCCGAGACGGTGGACTATGTGCGTCACCTGCAGGAGGCGGGCGTGGAGGCGGCCGTGGACGTGTACCCGGACTGGTTTCACGCCTACGACCTGTTTTTCCCCGCCAAGAAGGTCGTCCGGGAGGCCATAGCACGCTTTGAAGAGCATTTTCAATACGCCGCGGAGCACTATTTCGCTCCGCAGGAATAAAACACCGCGCGGAACATGGCTCCGGGATCCCGGATCCGCATTCCGCGCGGTTTCTTTATTCTCTCATCAGGACGCCTATGGGTTCCCGGTCTGTCAGCAGGACGGCGTCGGCGCTCCGCTCGATGGCGAAGGCCCGGAAGTAATGCTCCTCCATGGGGATCCAGGTCTCCCGGAAGGCAGAGAAGTGTTCCCCCTCCCGCCGGCGCAGGCGCTGTTCCTGTACCGCCGGGTCGGCAGTCACGAAGAGCTTTGTCCGATACGCGTCCGCCAGCAGGGGATGCTGACTGTAGCTGCCCTCCACCACGGCCCAGGGCCGCCAGGGGATCTCTTCGGTTTCCAGGAAGCGGTCCTCCGGGCAGCGATAGGCCCGGTAGAGCACCGGCTGTCCGGTCAGACTCGGCTCCAGCACCTCCCGACGGAAGCGCTCCAAGTCCATATTCCCCGCGGGAATCTCCCGCCAGTTCGACCTCCGCCGGGCGAAGGGCAGATAGAAATCGTCCATGTGGAAGAGGCTCGCCCCCAGTTCCTCAGCCAGGATCTGGCCCAGACTGGATTTCCCGCAGCCGCAGCGGCCGTCGATGGCCACGATCCCCGGCCCCCGGGCCAGGATCCGCTCCAGAAGCTCCTTCGGGATCTTCATCCGTTTCCCTCCCTCAGTGCTCCAGCAGGATCCGGCTGTTCTTCATCCAGGTGCCTTTGCGGTAATAGATCAGCATGGCCACACCGGTGACCACCCAGGAGGCCACATAGCACAGGCACAGCACCGGCAGCGTGTGGACGATCTGGAACAGCGTGACGATCCAGACGATCCGGAACAGGCAGATCCCCAGGCCGATGATCACCACGGGACGCACCGCGTCGCCCGAGCCCCGCAGCACCGCGGAGAGCACCTCGATCAGCGTCCAGGTGATGTAATAGGGCACGAAGTAGGTCATCATCTCATAGGTGGTGTCGATCACCGCCTGATCGGTGGTCAGAATGTGCAGCAGCGGCATGGCCAGCAGCATGATCAGTCCGGAGATGGCCACCGTGATCCCCGCCGACAGGATCATGCCCTGCTTGACGCAGTCCTTCACCCGGTCCTGCCGGCCGGCGCCCAGGTTCTGGCCCACGAAGCTGGTGATGGCCGCCCCCAGCGCGTTGCTTACCGCCCAGTAGATGCCGTCGGTCTTGGAGGTCATGGCCCAGGAGGCCACCACCACCGTACCCAGAGAGTTGACGCCCACCTGGATGATCATGTTGGACACCGCGTACATGGACGACTGCAGGCCCGCCGGGATCCCCAGCCGCAGCATATTGCTCAGGTACACGCCCTTGAGCTTCAGCTCCCGGAAGCTGAGACGGTAATCCTCCCTGGTGCGCATGAGTTTCAGGGTGAGCAGCGCCATGTTCAGCACCTGGGCGATCACCGTGGCCACGGCCACGCCCGCCACGCCCCAGCGCAGCAGGATCACGAACACCGCGTCCAGCACGATATTGGTCACGCAGCCCACCACCATAAACAGGAAGGGGCTGAAGGAATCGCCCACGGAGCGGAGCATATTGGACTCCATGTTCAGCACCAGCACAAAGGGCACGCCGATGAAATAGATGCGCAGATAGAGCGCGGACTGGGCCAGGGTATCCTCCGGGGTCCGCAGCAGCCGGAGCATGGCCGGGGAGGCGATGAGGCCGAAGGTCATCAGCACCAGACCCAGCAGGGCAAACACCGCGATGGCGTTGCCCGCCGCCAGCTGCACGTCCCGGGTGCGGCCCGCGCCGTAGACCTGAGCGATCACCACCGAGGCGCCGGAGGTGATCGCCACGAAGAAGCCGATGAGCAGATTGATGATCTGGGCCGAGCTGCCGCCCACCGCCGCCAGGGCAACGGTGCCCACAAAGCGGCCCACGATCAGGCCGTCCACCGCGTTATACAGCTGCTGAATGCAGGTCCCCGCCGCGATGGGCAGGAAAAAGACCAGCAGCTTTTTCCAGACCACGCCCTCGGTCAGGTCCCGTTTGGCAAGTTTCGTCTCCATGCTTATTCCTCAAACCAGCGCAGGGCGAAGTCGCCCAGGGCCGGGGTCAGTTTCTTGATATCCCAGTTGGTGGTGTTCACGGTCAGATCGAAGGCGCTGCCGTCGCCATGGCGCTTGCCGGTGAGCACCTCCCGGGTCTGGGCCCGATTCCGGTCGATCCGCCGGATGTTGCGCAGGATCTCCTTTTCCGACAGCCGCTGCTCTTCCGGCCGCTTCTGCTCATAGCGCAGGCAGCGCTCGGCCCGGGCCTGGAGATCGGCGCAGACATAGATCCGGAAGGGCCGGCTGTCCTGGAGGATCACGTCCGCATCCCGGCCCACGATCACACAGTCGTGGCCGGTCTCGGCGATCTGGTGCAGCAGCTCCCGCTGCCGGACCAGCAGCTGGGTGCGCAGTCCGGGATCAAAGGAGAGCTGCTGAAAGCTGTTGCGGTAGGTCAGCTGTACGTTCTGCCAGCCGTGGTTGCCCAGCACCCGGCGCACATAGTCCGTCTCCAGCCCATGCTCCTGAGCCAGAGCCGTCAGGATCTGCTTGTCGTAATAGTCCCAGCCCAGATAATCCGTGAGCCGCTTGCCCAGCTCCCGGCCGCCGCTGCCGAACTGGCGGCTGATGGTGATGATGCGCATGGTATCCCGCTCCTTCCGTGTTTTCCCGGAAGATATATCACTCCCGGCGGCGTTTGTCAATGGCTGCGCGGACACTTGAGGAAAAGAAGACGAAAAGAGAAAAAGGAAGAGCGAAAAGACGGATATCTCTTCGCTCTTCACTCTTATTTCTTCACTTCATTCAGACGATATTCTCGATGCGGATGACGCTGGTGTTGCCGCTCTGGCCGGTGGCGGTGCCGCCGGTCATGACCACGGTATCGCCGCTCTTCAGACCCAGGGCGTCCTTGGCAGCCCGCAGGGCGTAGTAATTCAGCACCTCCATGCTGGGAAACTGCTCCGTCATCACAGGCAGTACGCCCCAGGACAGCGCCAGCTTGTACCAGGCCTTCTCACCGGTGGCCAGGCCCAGGATGGTGATGGGCGCCCGGAAGCGGGAGACCATGCGCACGGTCAGGCCGGACAGGGAGGTGACCACGATGGCCTTGGCGTCCAGGTCGATGGCCATGGTGCAGGCGGCGTGGGAGATGGCGTCCACCCGGTTGTGGATGTGGAAGGCATGGGTCTGGAACTGGGTCTTGTAGTCGATATGCCGCTCGGTCTCCTCGGCGATCTCGCTCATGGTGCGCAGCGCCTCCACCGGATACTTGCCCGCGGCGGACTCTCCCGAAAGCATGATGGCGCTGGTCCCGTCGTAGACGGCGTTGGCCACGTCGCTGATCTCCGCCCGGGTAGGCCTGGGATTGGTGATCATGCTCTCCAGCATCTCGGTGGCGGTGATGACCCGCTTGCCCCGGAGGCGGCACCGGGTGATCAAATACTTCTGGATGGCGGGCAGCTCGGTGAAGGGGACCTCCACGCCCAGGTCGCCCCGGGCCACCATCACGCCCTCGCACATGGAACAGATCTCGTCGATGTTGTCCACGCCGGACTGATTCTCGATTTTGGCGATGATGTCGATCTCCTTGCCGCCGTTTTCATTCAGGAAAGTGCGCATATCGATCATGTCCTGCTTGCAGGAGACAAAGGAGGCGGCCACGAAATCCACCCCGTTGCGGATGCCGAAGAGCAGGTCCGCCCGGTCCTGATCGCTCATGAATTCCTGGTGCAGCACCTTGCCGGGGAAGCTCATGCTCTTGCGGTCGGAGAGAACGCCGCCGGTGATCACCCGGCAGTGGACCTCGGTGCCCTCGATGCTCTCCACACGGAAGATGACCAGGCCGTTGTTCACCAGCACCCGGTCGCCCGGCTCCAGGTCCTGGGACAGGCCCTTGTAGCTGACGGAGACGATATGCTCGTCCCCCACAACCTCCCGGGTGGTAAAGGTAAATTCGTCCCCGTCCTTCAGAGTCACCTTGCCCTCCCGGAAGGTCTTGATCCGGTACTCGGGGCCCTTGGTGTCCAGCATGATGGCGATGGGCAGACCCAGCTCGGCCCGGACGGCCTTGATCATGTCGATCTTCTTCTGGTGTTCCTCATGGGTGCCGTGGGAAAAGTTCAGTCTGGCCACGTTCAAACCCGCCAGGCACATGGCCCGGAATACGGCGGGATCCTCGCTGGCCGGTCCGATGGTGCAGATGATCTTGGTTTTTCTCATGGTGATTCTCCTCTCCGGCCGGGGCCGGTTATTTTTTGGTTCTCAGCTCCCGCAGGGCCAGCACCAGGCTGATGCCGAAGGCGATGGCCAGGGCGCTCTCCAGGGTCTGGATCCCGGAAAGCCGAGCCCCCTCCGCGTCGCCCCGGACGGCATAGCTCATGGTATAGAACAGGCTGCCCCCGGGCACCAGGGGGATGATGGCCGGGATCACGAACAGCGTGGCCGGGGTCTTCAGCACCCGGGCCATCAGCTCGGCATAGGTCACGGCGAAGGCCGCCGCGAACAGGGGCGGGAGAAAATAGCTGTCCAGCAGGCTGTCGGTCAGCAGATAGACCCCCCAGCCCAGCAGGGCGCCCAGGGAGGCGAAGAACAGATATCTCCGGCGCATGCCGAAGATCAGGGCGAAGCCGAAGCCGCCGGCAAAGGCGCTGAGCAGCTGAATGACGATCTCTTTCATCTCCGCCCTCCTTCAGCCGATGGCCGCCACGATGGCCAGGGCCACCATGGTGCCTCCGGCCAGGGCCGCGGCCCAGACCAGGGTCTCGGCCAGGCGGGTGGCGCCGGAGATGGTGTCCCCCACCAGCATGTTGCGGATGGCGTTGGTCATGGCCAGGCCCGGGATCAGCAGCATGATATCGCCGATCAGGATCTTGTCCATGTGCAGCGCCGGGACCAGCGCCGTCACCAGGCCCACGCCCAGGCCCGTCAGCAGGGACGAGAGCAGGTTGAAGGCCACCGTATTCAGCTGGGTCCGGCCCAGCTGGTCCTGGAGCAGGCAGATCCCCACGGCGAACACCGCCGCCACCAGGCCGTCCCACAGGCTGCCGCCGAAGAACACGGCGAAGCCTCCAGCGCCGATGATGCTGCCCAGAAGGACCGTGGGAAAGGGCTTCTTTCCGGCGGCGATATGATCCAGGCTCGCCCGCAGCTCGTCCAGGGCCATGGGCTCTTTTACGCAGCGGCGGGAGATGGCGTTGAGCTTCTCCAGCCGGTAGAAGTCCGTATTGCCGTTGGAGCGGACCCGGCGGGTCTCGGTCACCGGCTCGGTAATGGGAAAATTCAGGGTGATGCTCAAGAGCGCCGGGATCACGAACACGTCGGTCCGGTTGGCGCCGTAGGCTTTGCCGATGCGGTTGAGGGTATCCTCCACCCGGCTGATCTCCGCCCCGCAGTCCAGCAGCAGCTCACCCATCTCCAGCATGCAGTCCAGCAGCAGGCTCTGCTGTTCTTTCGTCAGGTCCATGGCCTATCTCTCCCGATCTCAGCCTTCCACCAGCTCCAGGACCCGGCGGTATCCCTCCTCGGCCAGAGGCAGGGCTTCCTCCAGGATCTCTTCTCCGCGCCGCCGGTACTGCTCCACGAAGGTCTGATCCTTGATGGAGCCCAGGTTGATGAGCACATTCAGCCAGGCCCCCCGCACGGCGGCGCTCAGGTTCAGAAAGGCCACGCCCAGATCGCTGACGGCGTTGGTGTTATAGCCCTGCTCCATCAGCTGCCGATTCAGCCGCAGGGCCATCCGGCCCAGTTCCATCAGCTCCATCGGCGGCAGGACCGCGGCCTTCAGCGCCTCCTGCATCGCCCGGGAGCGCTCCGCTTTTTCCTCCGGCGTCTGTTTGGGCATGGTGAAAACCGCGCTCACCTGACGGTAGGCCCGGGTATCCTCCTCCATGAGCTGCAGAAAGCGCATCCGGAATTGCTCGGCCCGGTCCCGGGCCGCCTCCGCAAATTCGGCGCAGTCCGCGTACTGCTTTCTTCCCAGGGTCAGATTGGCCACCATACCGGTCAGAGCCGCGCCCATGGCGCCGGTCAGGGCCGCGGCGGAGCCGCCTCCGGGGGCCGGGGCATCGGAGGCCAGGACCTGGGCAAAGCCGGCAACAGTCAGTTCAGACAATTCCATATTTATCTCCTACTTATACTCCTCGGCAATTTTTCCCTACGAAAAGGATTCTGCCCCGGAGGATATTTCAATCCGTTTTTGAGGCAGCTTTGCAGCTTGCCCTGCGGGTACGTCTCAAAAACACCCTGAGCCGAGCTCTGCGAGGCCTTGCGCCGACCAAAGCGGGCCTAAGCCCGCTGCGATGAGCGCAAGTCCTCAATTGCGAAACGTGTTTCGCAATTGCCTATAGGTCGATCAGGTGATACTCCATCACCTGTTTTTTGCAGTCGAAGTTCTCGATCTTCAGATAGTGCTCGGCACAGTCCACCAGGGCCTTGGCCGGGGTCAGGCCCACGATCTCGGTGCCCACGATGTGGGCGCCGTAGCGTTCGGCCAGGACCCGCACCATCTCATAGGCGTAGTACAGGGGGGTGCCCTCGAAATTCACCATGTTCATGGACACCTGGGCCAGGCCCCGCTCGGCCAGCATGACGCCGATGGCCTTGCAGTACTGAAAGCCCCCGGAGGAGCCCCGGATGGCCCTGGCGATCTTTTTGGCCACCTCCACGTCGGAGGTGCTCAGATTGATGTTGAAGGCGATCAGCGGCATCCGGGCGCCGATGGCGGTGATGCCGGCGGTGGGATGGATCCGGCGCTCGCCGTAGTCCGGGGCCCAGTCCGGTTCCAGCAGCTTTTCCGGCATGCCCTCGAACTGCCCCTTCCGGCAGGCGGCCAGGTTGCGCCGCTCCGGCCGGGTGGCGGAGTCCTCATACAGGAAGGAGGGGATGTGCAGCTCGTCCCAGATGCGCTGGGCCACCCGTTTGGACATCTCCACGCAGTCCTGCACGCTCACGTCCTTCTGGGGCACAAAGGGGATCACGTCGGTGGCGCCCATCCGGGGATGCTGCCCCTGGTGCAGGCGCATATCGATGGTCTCGGAGGCTTTTTTACACAGCTGGAAGGCCGCCTCCTCAATGGCGGCGGGGGATCCGATCAGGGTAAAGACGCAGCGGTTGTGGTTGCCGTCGGACTGGACGTCAAAGAGCGTGCAGCCCGGAACGCTCTCCGCCACCTCCACCAGTCCCTGAAAAACAGTCTCGTCCTTCTCTCTGCTGACGCTGAAATTGGGGATGCATTCCACAAGCTTGGCCATGGCGAACCTCCTGAACTCTTGATGTACTTGATGCCCGGCCCCATTCTACCACAGGCCTTTCCCGGTTACCAGAGCTTTTTCGTCTAAAGTGGAGAGATAAAAGAGAAGAGTGAAAAGATACGGTATGCCGCTTCGCGGCATAGATCACGATCCGCCGGCGAAGCCGACGCCACAGCTCTTCACTCTTCTCTCTTCACTTTTCGCGCTTCACGATTTGTCCCTTTTTCAAAACCAGTCCGGCCAGATTGCTGCCCATCCGGTAGCAGAGGTAATCCAGATCCGGACTGTCCCAGATCACCAGATCCGCCAGCTTGCCCGGCTCCAGGGATCCGATCTCTCCCGCCCGGCCGATGGCGGCGGCGCCGTTGAGGGTCACGGCGGTGAGAGTCTCCTCCGGGGTCATTTTATAGCGCAGGCAGGCCAGATTCATCACCAGCTGCAGGTTCAGGCTGGGGCAGGAGCCGGGGTTGAAGTCCGAGGCCAGGGCCACCGGCACGCCGGCTTCGATCATCTCCCGCACCGGGGCGAAGGCGGAGCCCAGGTAGAAGCTGGTGGCCGGCAGGCAGCAGGCGATGACGCCGCCCTGCGCCAGAGCCCGGATCCCCTCCTCGGGGCAGACGATCAGATGCTCGGCGGACACGGCCCTCAGCTCTCCGGCCAGCCGGGAGCCGCCGATGGGATCTATTTCGTCGGCGTGGATCTTGGGCAGCAGGCCGTGCCGCAGCCCCGCCTCCAGGATCCGGCGGGATTCGTCGGCGGAGAACACGCCGGTCTCGCAGAACACGTCGCAGTACTCCGCCAGCCCCTCCTCCGCCACCCGGGGGATCACGGTGTCGCAGAGAAGGCGCAGATAGCCCTCCCGGTCGTCCTTGTATTCCGGGGGCAGGGCGTGGGCTCCCAGGAAGGTGGAGACCAGATCCATGGGATGCTCCCGGTTCAGCCGCCGGGTCACCCGCAGCTGCTTCAGCTCCGTCTCCAGGTCCAGGCCGTAGCCGCTCTTGGCCTCCGCGGTGGTCACTCCCAGGGCCAGCATCTCGTCCAGGGCCGCCCGGGCCTTGTCAAACAGCTCGTCCTCCGTGGCGGCCCGGGTGGCTTTCACGGTGGAGAGGATGCCTCCGCCGGCGGCCAGGATGTCCAGATAGCCCGCGCCGTGGAGCTTCAGCCCCAGTTCGTTCTGCCGCCAGCCGCCGAACACCAGGTGGGTATGGGCGTCCACCAGGCCCGGGGTCACCAACCGTCCCTCTGCATCCAGACGCCTTGCGTCCGTCTCCGGGGCCTCTCCGGTCCCCAGGGCGGCGATCCGATCGCCCTCCAGGAGGATCCAGGCGCCGCGCAGCAGGCAGATCTCCCCCTGGGCTTTGCCGCTCCGGGCCTCACGGCCCCGGGGCGTGGCCAGCAGGCCGATGTTGTGGATCAGAAGCTTCTCCATCACTCTTCACTCTTCACTTTTCACTTTTTCATGCTCTCCACGGCCGCTTCCACGATGGCGTCATCGGCCAGGTAGGGCATGGTGATGTGGTCCGAGCCGGCGCAGAGCTTGTTGTACTCCGCGGCGGTGGTCATGGCGTGCTCGTTTCTGGCCCAGCTGCGCCGGGCCACGCCCACCATGGTGTCCCAGGGCATGGACATCTTCAGGATGGTGTCCACCCGCTCCGAGCCGTCCAGCACCATGCCGAAGCCGCCGTTGATGGCCCGGCCGATGCCCGTGCCGCCGCCGTTGTGCAGGGCGATGTAGCTCATGCCCCGGGCGGCGTTGCCGGCGAAGCACTGGGTGGCCATCTCGGCCATGATGTTGGAGCCGTCCTTGATGTTGGAGGTCTCCCGGAAAGGCGCGTCGGTGCCGCCGGTGTCGTGGTGATCCCGGCCCAGGATCACCGGGCCGATCTCCCCGTTGCGGACCATCTCGTTGAACTTCAGGGCCAGGTTCATCCGGCCCATGGCGTCCTGATACAGGATGCGGCACTGGGTGCCCACCACCAGCTGGTTCTTCTTGGCGTCCCGGACCCAGACGTAGTTGTCGTAGTCCTGGTAGCGCCGGTTGTGCTCCTTGATGTACTCGGCGGCGGCCCGGTCGGTCTTCTCCAGATCCTCCGGGTTCCGGCTCAGGCAGCACCAGCGGAAGGGGCCGTAGCCGTAGTCAAACAGGCAGGGGCCCAGAATATCCTCCACGTAGGAGGGGAAGACGAAGCCGTCCAGGTCGTTCTCGCCGTTTTTGCACATGCTCTTGACGCCGGTGTCGTACACGGCCTTCAGGAAGCTGTTGCCGTAGTCGAAGAAGTAAGTGCCCCGGTCGTGGAAGCGGCAGATCAGCTCGTAATGATGCTGCAGGGAGGCGTCCACCAGCTTGTGGAAGCCCTCCGGGTCCTCCGCCAGCATCCTCGTGCGCTCCTCAAAGCTCAGGCCCTGGGGGCAGTAGCCGCCGTCGTAGGGCACGTGGCAGGAGGTCTGGTCGCTCATCAGATCCACATGGACGTCCTTCTCCAGCAGGTACTCCAGCAGATCCACCACATTGCCCTTATAGGCCACGGCGCAGCCCTTGCCCTCCTTCTGGTGCTCCAAGGCGATCTTCACCGCCTCGGCCAGATCGTCGGTCACGTGGGTGACCCAGCCCTGCTCGTAGCGGGTACGGATCCGGCTCTCGTCCACCTCGGCGATGATGGAGCTGACCCCCACGATCACCGCGGCCTTGCCCTGGGCGCCGCTCATGCCGCCCAGGCCGGAGGAGATAAAGAGCTTGCCCGCCAGGTTCCCGTCCTGGGGGATGCCCAGCTTCAGACGGCCCGCGTTCAGCAGGGTGTTGAAGGTGCCGTGGACAATGCCCTGGGGCCCGATGTACATCCAGCCGCCGGCGGTCATCTGGCCGTAGTTGGCCACGCCCAGGGCCGCGGCCCGGTTGAAATGCTCCTGATCGTCGAAGGCGCCCACCATCAGGCCGTTGGAGATGATGACCCGGGGGGCCAGCTTGTGGGAGTGGAACAGGCCCAGGGGATGGCCGGACATGACCACCAGGGTCTGCTCGTCGGTCAGCTCCTCCAGGTACTTTTTGATGAGCCGGTACTGCATCCAGTTCTGGCAGACCTGTCCGGTCTCGCCGTAGGTCACCAGCTCGTAGGGATAGAGCGCCACGTCGAAGTCCAGATTGTTGTCGATCATCACCTGGATGGCCCGGCCCTCCACGCACTTGCCCTTATACTGGTCGATGGGCTTGCCGGAGAGCTTGCCCGCCGGCCGGAAGCGATAGCCGTAGATCCGGCCCCGCTCCTCCAATTCTCTGGCGAACTCCTTTGCCATCTGCGCATGGTGATCCGGGTGGATATAGCGCAGGGCGTTTCTGATGGCCAGGGCCTTGTCCGCCTGGGAGAGCTTTGCCTCCCGCCGGGGTGCCCGGCGGTACTGGGGATCCATCTCCGGGTATTCCGGCAGCTCGTAATCCAGCTTGATGGTCATGGCCTCGTCTGCAAGATTCATGACGGATGCTCCTTTCCGATTTCTGAACATTTTATGGGGACCGGCAGACCGCCGGTGATTGCTTTATTCGAAGTCCGGTATCCGCTCGGAGACGATGTCCAGCAGCTCATTGGTGCGGACCATCTTCTCCACCTGACGGATATCCGGCCACAGCTCCCGGTCCGTCTCCAGAAAGTCCACCTTCTCCCGGACGTGCTCGTAGATCGCCTGGTGCACCGGGGACAGGCCGCTGCCGCAGCTGCCCTCCCTCCGGCGGATATCCACCGCCTGGCAGGCGGTGAGCAGCTCATAGGCCAGCACCGACAGGGTGTTCTCCAGCACCTGGCCCGCCTTCCGGGCGGCGGTGGTGCCCATGGAGACGAAGTCCTCCTGGTTGGCGGAGGAGGGGATGGAATCCACGCTGGCCGGGTGGGACAGGACCTTGTTCTCCGAGGCCATGGAGGCCGCTGAATACTGAACGATCATATAGCCGCTGTTGACCCCGCCCTCGGTGGTCAGAAAGCGGGTCAGGCCGTTGGACAGGGCGGCGTTCACCATCCGCTCGATCCGCCGCTCGGAGATGCTGGCCAGCTCCGAAACCGCGATGGCCAGGAAGTCAAAGGGCAGGGCCATGGGCTCGCCGTGGAAATTGCCGCCGGAAATGACCGCCTCGTCCTCGGGGAACATCAGGGGATTGTCGGTAACGGCGTTGAGCTCGATCTCCACCTTGGAGCGGATATACTCCAGCGCGTCCCGCACCGCCCCGTGGACCTGGGGCATACATCTCAGGGCATAGGCGTCCTGGACCCGCAGGCCCCGGGCCCGGTCCAGGATCTCGCAGTTTTCCGTGAGCAGGCGGATATTCTTCGCCACCAGGATCTGCCCCAGCTGGCCCCGGACCTGATGCATCCGGTCCTGGAACGCGTCCAGCTGACCGGCCAGTGCGGTCAGCGACAGCGTGCCGATCACGTCCGCCAGCCGGGCGGCCCGGATGGCGTCGTACAGATGCAGGGCGCCCACGCTGGTCATGGCGCAGGTGCCGTTGGTAATGCCCAGGCCCTCCTTGGAGACCAGGGTCTCCAGCGGCTCGATCCCGGCCCGGCGCAGGGCCTCGGCCCCCGGAAGGGTCTCGCCCTCAAAAACAGCCTCGCCCCGGCCCAGCAGGACCAGGCCCATGTGGGAAAGGGGCGCCAGGTCCCCGGAAGCCCCAAGGGAGCCCTTCTGAGGCACCACCGGGGTCACATGCCGGTTCAGCAGCTCCACCAGCTTTTCCACCAGCACCGGGCGCACACCGCTGAAGCCCAGGCACAGAGCATTGGCCCGCAGGAGCATCATGCCCCGGACCTGCTCGTCGGAGTAAGGCTCGCCGGTGGCCACGCAATGGCTGAGGATCAGGTTGTTGGAAAGCTGGCTGCTCATCTCCTCCGGCACCGCCACCGTGGCAAAGTCCCCGAAGCCGGTGGTGATCCCATAGGCGACTCTTTTCTCCCCGGCGATCTTCTCCGCCAGAGCCCGGGACCGGGCCATGGCCTCCACGGCCTCCTCCGTCAGCTCCACCTTCGCGCCGAAGCGGGCCACCGCCACCAGCGCGTCCAGAGTCAGATGCCGCCCGTCCAGGGCGACGCAGGATATGCTGCGCGCACATTCCATGATATACCGTCCCGCGCTCTTCCGGACGCGGCCGGGAGAGCTTCCTTCCGATCAAAATAGAGCGCCGTCCGCGCGGCCGCTGCTCCGCATTCTCCAAAATAGACAAAAACAGCGGGCAGAAAGCACTGGTTTTAACCACTATGCCATTGTATCACAGCCGTTAGGAAAGTCAAGGGAAGCACCACGATCCCGGCCGGGGCGCCGCTGGGCGCCCGTCCGGGATCGCTTTCCTTTTTCAGGCCCGCCGATACAGCTCGGTGAGCTTTCTCAGGCGCCTGGCCAGAGCCTTGTCGGCCGCGCCGGGCAGCATGCGCCACTGCCAGTTGCCGCCCAGAGTGCCGGGGGTATTCATCCGGGCCTCGCCCTCCAGCTCCAGCAGATCCTGCATCTGTACCACGAAGAGCCGGGAGGCGCAGGCCATGCCCGTACGGATCATGCCCCAGCACCAGCCCTCCTGGTCGCTGATATTCATATATTCCTTCGCATAGCGGAAGGTGGCCTTGTCCAGGGCCCGGATCCAGCCCTTCACCACCTCGTTGTCGTGGGTGCCGATGTAGCAGACGCTGTTGGGCACGCAGTTGTGGGGCGCGTAGGCCGCGTCGCCGTTCACGTCAAAGCCGAACTCCAGGACCTTCATCCCGGGCAGGCCGGAATCGGCCAGGAGCTTCTCCACCTCCGGGGTGGTATAGCCCAGGTCCTCGGCGATGAAGCGCAGGCCGGAAAACCAGCTGAGCAGCACGCCCACCAGATCCATGCCCGGACCCGGCTTCCAGCGGCCCCGCTTGGCGGTGGTGTCGCCGTAGGGCACGGCCCAGTAGCTCTCAAAGCCCCGGAAATGGTCGATGCGGATCACGTCGTAGAGCTTCTTCGCCCCGTCCACCCGGCGGATCCACCAGCCGAAGCCGTCCCGGCGCATCTCGTCCCAGTCATAGAGCGGATTGCCCCAGAGCTGGCCGTCCTCGGTGAAGGCGTCGGGCGGGACCCCGGCCACCTCTTTGGGCAGGCCGTCCTGGTCCAGCTGGAAGTACTTCGGCTCCGCCCAGACGTCGGCGGAGTCCAGGGCCACGTAGATGGGCAGATCGCCGATGAATTCGATGCCCTGCTCGTGGGCGTAGGAACGCAGCTGCTGCCACTGGCGGAAGAACAGGAACTGGAGAAAGACCCAGAACTCCACGTCCTCCCGGAGTGTCTCGCCGTATTCCGCCACGGCCCGGGGATGATGCAGGCGGATCTCCTCGTCCGGCCACTCGGTCCAGCTGACCATGCCGAAGTGGTTCTTCACCGCCATATACAGGGCGTAATTTTCCAGCCAGGAGCCGTTCTCCCGGCGGAAGGCCGCTACCTCTTCGGCCAGAGGCTCCCGGCCCCGTTCGAAGGCCCGGCGCAGCACGCCGAAGCGGTTAAAGTAGATCTTCGCATAGTCCACCCGCTCCGGATCCTCGCCCCAGTCGGGCGCTTTCACCTCGCCCGGCTTCAGCAGGCCCTCCTTCACCAGCAGGTCCAGATCAATATAGTAGGGATTTCCGGCGAAGGTGGAGAAGGCCGAATAGGGGCTGTCGCCGTAGCTTGTAGGGCCCAGGGGCAGCAGCTGCCAGTATTTCTGCCCGGCGGCCTTCAGGAAATCCACAAATTGATAAGCGCTCTTTCCCATGGTGCCGATGCCCCAGCGGGAGGGCAGGGAGCTCATGGGCATCAAAACGCCGCTTTTCCGTTCCATCGTATTCCCTTCTTTCCGAATGTTCAGAACAGCCGAGGACGCATACCCGTCCGGGTGGATACTACCAAAGCCCCGGGCCGCAAGTCAAGAAGGCCGGAAAACTTCGGCAGATGCGATAAATTTCATTTTTCTTTTTTGTGGACAATGCCAGGGTATCGTACAAAGAGAAGAGATAAAAGTGAAGCGTGAAGAGATGCGGTGTCGGCGAAGCCGACGAATTGGAATCCGTCCCGCTTCGCGGGACACCATAACTTTTCACTTTTCACTTTTCACTCTTCACTAACTTTACACCCTTTTCAACTCGCCCGTAAATCGGGCGAATGACCCTTTGGGTCATTCGCTGCCAAACTTGTCGTTTGGCAGCGAAACCAATCGAATCCTCGATTGATTTCGCCATCCGATGGTCATTATAATGAGGGATAAAGAAACAAACGAAGGAGGCTTTCCATGAAACGCATCCTTATGATCGGCACCGGCGGCACCATCGCCTCGGAGATGAGCGCGGAGGGACTGACCCCGGAGCTGAGCCCGGAGCAGCTGCTGCGCTACGTGCCCGCCATCTCTGGCCTCTGCCAGGTGGACTGTCTGTCTCTCTTCAACCTGGACAGCACCAACATCACTCCCGCCCACTGGCTGTCCGTGGCCAGAGCCATCCGGGCCCATTACCACGAGTACGACGGCTTCGTCATCAGCCACGGCACCGACACCATGGCCTACACCGCCGCGGGCCTGAGCTACCTGGTCCAGGGTTCCCAGAAGCCCATCGTTCTCACCGGCGCCCAGAAGCCCATCAACTACGACTCCACCGACTCCAAGCTGAACCTGGAGGACGCCTTTGTCTGCGCCTGCTCGGACAGGATCCACGGGGTCTGCATCGTCTTCAGCGGCCGGGTGATCCTGGGGACCCGGGCCCGGAAGACCTGCTCCAAGAGCTTTTCCGCCTTCTCCAGCATCAATTACCCGGATCTGGGCATCCTCCACGATCACCGGCTCCAGTGCTATATCTCCCCGGACTACCGGCACCTGCCCCTGTTCTCCGATACCTTGGACGAGCGGGTGGGTCTCATCAAGATGGTTCCGGGCACCGACCACGAGCAGTTGGAATTTCTGCTGGAGCGGAAGGACGCGGTGATCATCGAGTGCTTCGGCGTGGGCGGTCTTCCCTCCTACCAGGACGATCAGCTTTTCGATACCGTTGCCCGCTATACCAGGGCCGGAAAGTTTCTGGTGATGACCACCCAGGTGCAGAACGAGGGTTCGGACCTGTCGGTGTACAGCGTGGGTTACCGGCTCAAGGACAATCCCCAGGTGCTGGAGGCCTACGATATGACCACGGAGGCGGCCTACGCCAAGATCATGTGGATCCTGGGCCAGACCCGGGACCCCAATCAGGCGGCCCGGCTGTTCTATACCCCCGTGGCCCACGATATTCTTCGGGACCAGCTGTAGACAGGAGAACAGGATGCAAACTGTAATCGTCGTCGGCGGGGGAGCCGCGGGCCTGATGGCCGCTCTCACCGCCGCCCAATCCCCCGACCGGCGGGTGATCCTGCTGGAGCGGCAGCAGCGGGTGGGCCGGAAGCTGCTGGCCACCGGCAACGGCCGCTGCAATCTGACCAATACCGGGGCGGAGCTCTCCCGCTATCACGGAGAGGATCCGGCCTTCGCTCTGCCTGCCCTGAACGCCTTCCCCCCGGAGGAGACCCTGGCCTTTTTCCACAGTCTGGGCCTTCTCACCGCGGAGGAATACGGCGGGCGGGTCTACCCCCTCTCCAACTCTGCAAACTCCGTGCTGGACGTGCTGCGCCTGCAGCTGGACAAGACCGGAGTGGAGCAGCACGCCCCCTGCCCGGTCCAGGAGATCCACCGCCGGGGCCGGGGCTTTGCACTGAACACCGGAGAGGGCGAAATGACCTGCGACAAGCTGATCGTGGCCTGCGGCGGCTGCGCCGGAGCCAAGCTGGGCGGCGTGATGGACGGCTATACTCTGCTCAAGCCCCTGGGGCATAAGCGCACCGGGCTCTATCCCGCCCTGGTGCAGCTGCTCACCGAGCCGGACTACCCCAGGGCCCTGAAGGGGGTCCGGGTCCAGTGCGCGCTGCGGCTTCTGCGCCGGGACTACTGCCTGGCCGAGAGCCGGGGCGAGCTGCAGTTTACCGATACCGGGGTCTCCGGTCCGGCGGTCTTCGACCTGTCCCGGGCGGCGGCCACCGGCGGCACGGGGCTCACACTCCATGCCGCCCTGCTGCCCCTGAGCGCGGAGGAGCTGGGGGAGCTGCTGCTCCGGCGGCAGACCCAGGCCCCCGAGGCGCCCGCCTCGGAGCTGTTCACAGGGATGCTCCACAACCGGCTGGGCCGGATGGTGGTCAAATACGCCGGTCTCGGCGCCAATACCCCCATCGGGGATCTGGACCGGGCGGCGCTGGACCGGGCGGTCCGGGCCTGCCTGGACTTCAGCCTGCCCGTCCGGGGCACCGAGGGCTTCGACCACGCCCAGGTCACCGCCGGCGGGCTGCGCACCGCCGATTTTGACCCCGAGACCCTGGAGAGCCGGCTGGTTCCCGGGCTCTTTGTCTGCGGGGAGCTGCTGGATATCGACGGCGACTGCGGAGGCTTCAACCTCCAGTGGGCCTGGTCCAGCGGCCGTCTGGCGGGGAGGTTGGGCCGATGATCCAGATCCGGAACCTGCGCCTGGAGCCGGGGGAGCCCCTGGAGGCCCTGCCGCTGAAGGCGGCAAAACAGCTGCGCATCGGCCGGGGGCGGATCCTGTCCTGGAAGCTGCGCAAGCGCTCCCTGGACGCCCGGCGCAAGGACGATATCCACTATATCTGCACCCTGCTTCTGACCCTGGATGGGGACGAGGAGGCGGTACTGAAAAAGGCCCGCTGCGGCAGCGCCCAGCTCTATGAGGAGCAGGACTATGTCATCCCCCGCTATACGCCGGAGACGCCGCCGGTGGTGGTGGGCTTCGGCCCGGCGGGGATGTTCGCCGCCCTGGCGCTGGCCCGGGCCGGCGCCAGGCCTCTGGTGATCGAGCGGGGGCAGGACGTGGACACCCGGCAAAGGGACGTGGAGCGGCTGCGGGAACAGGGGATCCTGGACCCGGAGAGCAACGTCCAGTTCGGGGAGGGCGGCGCCGGCACCTTCTCCGACGGAAAGCTGAACACCGGCACTCACGATCCCCGGATCCGCTGGGTGCTGGAGGAATTTCACGCCCACGGCGCCCGGGAGAGCGTGACCTACGACGCCAAGCCCCACGTGGGCACCGACGTGCTGGTAAGCGTAGTGAAGGCCATCCGGGAGGAGATCCTGGCCCTGGGCGGCCGGGTGCTCTTCGGCACCAGGCTCCAGGCCCTGCGGATCGAGAACGGCGCCCTCACCGGCATCCGGGTCCGGGACCGGGAGGGAGAGCGGGACATCCTCTGCAGCCAGCTGATCCTGGCCATCGGCCACTCCGCCCGGGACACCTTTGAGGCGCTTCTGGCCCAGGGCGTGCCCATGGAGCCCAAGCCCTTCTCCATGGGGGTGCGCATCGAACACCGCCAGGCCGACATCGACCTGGCCCAGTACGGCCGGGAGCGGGGGAGCCTGCCTCCGGCGGATTACTCCCTGAACGTGCATCTGCCCGACGGGGAGAGCGCCTACACCTTCTGCATGTGCCCCGGCGGTCAGGTCTTCGCCGCGGCCTCGGAGGCGGGAGCCGTGGTCACCAACGGCATGAGCTATGCCGCCCGGGACGGAGAGAACGCCAACGCCGCCCTGCTGGTGACGCTGAAGACCGGGGATTTTCCCGGCACGGACGTGCTGGCCGGCATGCGCTGGCAGCGGCAGATCGAGCAGGCCGCCTACCGCTGCGGCGGCGGGGACTATCGGGCGCCCGCCCAGCTGGTGGGGGATTTCCTGGCAGGACGGCCCAGTACAGGTCCTGGCCGGGTACAGCCCAGCTATCGGCCGGGAGTATCCTGGGGCGATCTGCGCCGGGTGCTGCCGGAGAAAATCACCGGGGTGCTGGCCCGGGCCATTCCGGCCCTGGGGCAGAAGCTCCGGGGCTTTGACGACCCGGAGGCGGTGCTGACCGGGCCGGAGACCCGCTCCTCCTCCCCGGTACGGATCCTGCGGGGCGCGGACCTGAGCTCCCCCATCCGGGGCCTATATCCCTGCGGCGAGGGCGCGGGCTACGCCGGGGGCATTACCTCCGCGGCGGTGGACGGCCTGCGCTGTGCCGAAGCGGTGATGAAGGGAGCGGATCCAGGTGAATAGAACGCCGAAGCGCATCGCGCTGACCCTTCTGGCGGACCTGCTGCTGGCAGCGCTGATCCTGGGCGCCGCGGCGGGCGCGCAGCTCTTCCCGGCCCGGAACCGAGCCCCCGCCGCCCCGCCGGAGCCGACGGCGACGCCGGAGCCTGTGCCGGAGACGAGCCCCACGCCGGAGCCCGTGTCGGAACCGGAGCCGACGGCGACCCCGGATCTCCGGACGCCCTGGCAGATCCGCTTTGCCGACCAGTTCACCGAAGAGACGGTGATCACCGAAAACTCCTACACCAGTCCCCAGGTGGCCATCCACATCTCCACCATCCAGACCGGCGAGGGAGCCAAAACCGTCACCTACCACTTGGCGGACATTCATATCGCCAGCCTGGACAATTTCCGGACCCGGACGGCCCACGGGACGATGGAATACTTCGATACCCAGGACCTGATGGAGATGGACGCCGAATCCCACGCGATCCTGGCCATCAGCGGGGACTTTATGCTCTATCAGGACCGGGGCTTTCTGGTCCGCAACGGGGAGATCTATCACCAGGACCAGACCTGGTGGGATCTGTGCGTGCTGTTTGAGGACGGCGTGATGGAGACCTATCGGCGGGACGAATACAGCGTGGACGAGCTTCTGGAGCGGGGCGTGGCCCAGGCCTGGAACTTCGGCCCCGCGCTGCTGGACCGGGAGGGCCATGCCATGGATTCCTACGAGACCAGCGCCGCCGTGGGCTATCCCAACCCCCGCAGCGCCATCGGCTACTACGAGCCCGGCCACTATTGCTTCGTGCTGGTGGACGGGCGGCAGGAGGGCTATTCCCGGGGCATGCTGCTGCCGGAGCTGGCAAAGGTCTTTGAAGAGCTGGGCTGTCAGCGGGCCTATAACCTGGACGGCGGAGGCTCGGCGGTGATGACCTTCCTGCATGAGCGCTACAGCCGCCAGAGCAACGGCGCCGACCGGCCGCTGGGGGATCTGCTGCTGATCACGGAAGAAGGATGGGAGGACCGGAGATGAAAAAACTGCTTTCCCTGCTGCCTCACCTGAGCATCGCCCTGACCCTGGCTCTGACGGTGCTGGTGATCCTGGACGTGTATAATCCCATGCTGGGTCTTCTCCGGGGCCGTCCCTTCCTGATCCTGTTTTTCCTCAGCGCCCTGGCCGCCCTGGGTACCGCGCTTCTGGCCTGGCTGGGCGAGCGGCAAGGTTGACGGGGGCGGGCCCCTGTGGTACATTAAGGATACCGGCAACACGGAAATATCGCCAAACAAGGAGGATTCCCATGGATTTCAGACATCTGACCGTAAAGGACTGCTTTGCCAATGAGAAGTGCGTGGCCATCATCAAGGAGCTGGCCCCCCAGATCATGAAGTATCCCATCAAGCTCTTCAACAAGAAGACCTGCGGCGAGATCTTCGATCTGGTGGTCAGCAAGAAGATCGTCCCCGAGGAGATCGCCAGAGCCATCGAGAGCAAAATCAACGCCATCCTGTGAACGTGAAAAAGGCTGTGACTTTCGTCACAGCCTTTTTAGAGGCCGTCAAAAAAGTCCTTTGGACTCTTTTGACGGAGAGGCTGCAGCCCGGCGCGCGCACTTCGTCAAACGAAGCTCGCTCCATTTCGCGTGATACCGGTGAAAACTGCATATCCGCTCCCTCCGTTTTCCTCCCAAATTCAAAGCAGCCGCTTTGAATTTGAATAGATTGTTTACGCGTATAGCGGCCAGCTCGCACACTTCCGGGCTGAGAAGTATTTTCTCCGACGTACAGAAGGTGAATTGCCGCGCAGCGGCAAGAGAAGCCCCTCTGGAGGGTGCCGCCGGAGAAAATGGATTATAACTTTATTTGCGCCTGCGGGCGCAAACTCTGCGAGGCTTTTTCGGTTTTCTACTTTGTCTGCATAGGGAAAAGGCTGTGACTTTCGTCACAGCCTTTTTCACGCCGGTGCGGCGTTTTCAGTCCTCTTTCTCCAGTTCCCGGAGCCAGTCGGCGATGCGGTTCACCTTCTCGGCCAGCTCCCGCTGCATGGCCTCCTCCGAGGGCTCCTCTTCCTTTTCGGGCTCCTGTTCCTTTGCCGGCTCTTCTTCCTCCGGAGGCGTGAGGCCCGCCAGGAAGTCCTGCAGCTCGGCGTTCAGCTCCTCGATGCTCTGCTCATGCATCCGGCGGATCCGGGAGATCACTGCCTCCACCTTGTGGGAGGCGTAATCCTCCTGCCGCCGGCGCTCCAGAGCGGTCTGCTCGGCCTGCTCCCGGGCCTGGGACAGCAGCTTGTCGGCCTGCTCCTTTGCTTGGGAAAGGGTCTGGTTTGCCTGGGCATCGGCCTGGGCCAGGATCTCCTCCGCCCGGGCGTTGGCCTTGCTCAGGATCTCCCGGTAGAGCATCTGGGCGGAGATCACCGCGTCGCCGATCTCCTCCTTCCGGCCGTCCAGCTGCCCCAGCTGCAGGCGCAGACGCTCGTTCTCCGCCGTCAGCTCCAGGGCCTGGCGGCGAATGTCCGAAAACACGGCCTCCACCTTGTTGGCGTTATAATATTTTCTCTTCACGACGTCGATGTGGATCGCGTCAAAATAAGCATCGTCCAGCGCCATGGCTTTTCCATTCCTTTGCTGCTTTGTTGTCTGATTATACCATCTTCCCGGCGGCGAATCAATAGCCCCTCCCGCCGGGCCGCAAAGGATTTTCTTGCCAGACGGCCGGGTCTGTGGTACTTTATATTGGTATATGGTTCGATTTCTGCGCAATGTGAGGGTGCCTATGACAAAGTCTTCTCCCATTCGGGTCCGGATCCCGGTCCTTCTGTGTCTGGCGGCCTTTCTGGGCGTCTTCGCCCTGATCAACTTTCGCTATATGCCCTATTTTATCGATGGGGACATTTTCGAGGACATGCAGCTGGCAAGGGAAATGTGGCGTCAGAAAACGCTCTTCCCCTCCAACTGGATCTACGGCAACCAGTACTACACCATCGCCACCCCGGTGGCGGCGGCCCTGTTCTACGGTCTGACGGGCAGTCTCAACCTGTCCATGGCCCTGGCCACCACCCTGATGGGCGCTCTGATCCTCTGGAGCTTTTGGTGGATGCTCCGGCCCTTCGTCCAGTCCGAAACCGCCATCCTGGCCGCCATGCTGCTCCTGGTCGCCGCCCCTATGGGCCGCGGCCTGCTGCTGGAGCCGGAGGGGCAGCTGTTCTTCACTCTGGCCAGCTATTACGCCTGCTATCTCATCGCCCTGTTCGTGATCTTCGGCGACTATGCCAGAGCCTGCCTGCAGCCGGAGAGAGGGCTGCGCCCCGGCGCCCTGGTCTTCAGCCTGGCCCTGTGCTTCCTCACCGGAATGCAGAGCCTGCGGCAGACCCTGGTCGCGGTGCTGCCGGTGCTGGCCCTGGAGCTGTGGCGGCTTCTCTGCCGCCGGAGCCAGCGGCAGAGTCTTGCGAGAGCCGGGGGCTATCTGCTGCTGAACCTGGCGGGACTGGGTCTCATGCGTCTGCTGCGCGTCCCCTCCAAAAGCATCTACGGTTCCGTGTCCCTGGGCGGCGGTCTGAAGGAAAAGCTGCTGGACGCCTGGCACAGCCTCCGGGGCATCACCGGCCTGGACGCGGCCTGCTTCTCCTCCCCCCGGGTCTTCTTTGCTCTGTTCTTCGCCTTCTGCCTGCTGCTGGTGCTGATCGCCGCGGCGCCGGTGCTGCGCAAGTGCAAAGCCCCCGACGGGGCGGGGCTGCTGTGGCTGCTGTGCCTGGTGAGCCTGCTGGGCGTGCTGGCGGCGGGGGTGCTGGTGGAGATCCGGCTGCGGGAGATCTACCTCTTCGTCTGGTATCCGCTGGTGGCTCTCTCCCTGCTCCCGGTGCTGGAGCTCGCCAAGGAGAAGGGCCGGACCTGGCTGCTGCTGGGCCTGTGCGTATTGAGTCTGGGAAATCTGGGCTTCAGCTACGGCTCCTCCCTCCGCGGGACGAAGAGCCTGGATCCGGCGCCTTACTATGACCTGGCCCGGGACGCCAAAGCGGCCGGCCGGGACCTGGTCTACGGCCAGTGGAAGACCGTGCCCCACGCCCTGGTCTGGTCCGACGGAGCCCTCACCGGAGGCTTCTGGGGGGATATCCTGTTCGAGATCCAGGATACCATCAATCTGACCGACGTCTACACCCCCGAGGACAACGACCGGGCCCTGTATCTGATCGGCCCCTGGCAGGCCGACCGGGAAAACTTTCTGCACTATGCCCGGGAGATGGGCGCCGCCGTGACCCTGTTCGGCGAATACGGCGACTACATCGCCTACACCTCGGACATTCAGCTGATGCATTTTGGCGGATAGGAGGGCTGACATGCTTCCCAAGGATCCCTTTATTCTTTTGAGCTATGTGAATACCCGCCTGCGGGACCGCTTCTCCGATCTGGAGGAGCTGTGCGAGGACGAGCAGATCGACCGGGACGCGCTGGAGCGCAGTCTGGGCGAGCTGGGCTATACCTACAGCCCGGAACAGAACCGTTTTCTTTAATTCACTTGGAGTCAACATGGACAATTCGACCATAAAAGTATCGGTGCTCTGCACCGCCTATAACCACGGCGCCTATCTGCGCCGGACCCTGGAGAGCTTTGTGGGTCAGCAGACCGATTTCCCCTTCGAGATCCTGGTCAACGACGACTGCTCCACCGACGACAGCGCCCGGATCCTCCGGGAATTCGCCGAACGCTACCCGGAGCGGATCCGGCCCTTCTATCAGCCGGTGAACCTGTACTCTCAGGGTGTGAATCTCTATGAACAGGTGCTGTACCCCAACGCCCGGGGGCAATACTTCGCCGTCTGCGAGGGGGACGACTGCTGGACCGATCCGAACAAGCTCCAGCTCCAGGCGGATTTCCTGGACGCCCATCCGGACTACTCCGCCTGTGTGCACAACACCGTGGGGGAGTATCTGGATCACAGCCGGCCCGACGGCCCCCTGTTCCCCCAGACCGGGGACCGGGACATTCCCTTCTCCCTGGTGATCCGGGGCATGAGTCTGTCCTTCCACACCAGCTCCGTCATGGCCCGGCGGGAGGTGCTGCTGAGTCTGCCGGATTTCCGGGACGTGGGCCACAGCTACGGCTTCACCGACTACTCTGCCGCCCTGTGGATGACCATGAACGGCCGGGTGCGCTTCCTGGACCGCTGCATGTCCGCCTACCGCATCGGCTCCAACGCCTCGGCCTGGAGCACCGGCGTGGGAAAGAACTACAAAAAGCTGCTGCGCTTTGTCCGGGGCGAGATCGCCGTGCTGGACGCGCTGCTGCCCCACGTGCAGGGCGACGAGGCCCAACAGGTCCGGGCCGTCCGGCGGGAGCGGGAATATGAGCTGCTGTACCTCACCGGCGACGCCGGGGCCATGCTGCGCCCGCCCTATCGGGAGATCTGGCGGACGAAGCCCCTGTCCCACCGGGTCACCACCGTTCTGAAGGCCGCCTTCCCCGGCCTCCATCGGCTGTACCGCCGGAAGAAGGGCTTCACCGAAGGGGAGGGATAAGGGCCTATGAACAGCAAAGCAAAGGTGTTCAGCAATCTGGTCTGGCGTTTCTTCGAGCGCTGCGGCGCCCAGCTGGTATCCCTGGCGGTCTCCATCCTGCTGGCCCGGCTCCTGGCTCCCGAGCTCTACGGCCTGGTGAGCAAGGTGGTGATCATCACCTCGATCCTGATGGTCTTTGTGGACAGCGGCATGGCCAACGCCCTGATCCAGAAGAAGGACCCGGACGACCTGGACTTCTCCTCCGTCTTCTATTTTAATGTGGCCTTCTGCCTGGTCCTGTACGGACTGCTGTTTCTCTTTTCGCCGCTGATCGCCCGGATGTATCACTCTCCGGAGCTGGTGCCCATTCTCCGGGTGCTGGGTCTGACGGTGGTGGTCTCCGGCGTGAAGAACGTGCAGCAGGCCTACGTGTCCAAAACCCTGCAGTTCAAGCGCTTCTTCTTCGCCACACTGGGCGGCACCCTGTTTTCTGCGGCGCTGGGCATCTTCATGGCCCTGCGGGGCTTCGGGGTCTGGGCGCTGGTGGCCCAGCAGCTGAGTAACGTCACCGTCAACACCCTGATCCTCTGGTTCACCGTGGGCTGGCGGCCCAAGGCCATGTTCTCCTTCCGGCGGCTGAAGGGCCTGCTGTCCTACGGCTGGAAGCTGCTGGGCGCCCAGCTGCTGGACACCATCTATCTGCGTCTCTATCCCATGATCGTGGGCATCCGCTATACCGACGCGGACCTGGCCTTCTACGACCGGGGCAACCACATGCCCAACCTGATCGTGGAGAACATCAACTATTCCATCGACTCGGTGCTGCTGCCGGTGCTGTCCGAGCAGCAGGACGAGACCGCCCGGGTCCGGGAGCTGACCCGGAAGGCCATCCGGATGTCCAGCTACGTGATGACCCCGCTGATGATCGGCCTGGCCGTCTGCGCCGAGCCGCTGGTCCGGCTGCTGCTGACGGACGTGTGGCTGCCCTGCGTGCCCTTCCTGCGCATCTTCTGTCTGTTTTACGCCCTGTATCCCATCCACACCGCCAACCTGAACGCCATCAAGGCCGTGGGCCGCAGCGATATTTTCCTGGTTCTGGAGATCCTGAAAAAGCTGGTGGACACGGCGGTGCTGTTCATCACCGTGCCTCTGGGCCCCCTGGCCATGGCCCTGGGGCAGCTGGGCGCGGGGCTTGTCAATCTCTGCATCAACGCCTTTCCCAACCGGAAGCTGCTGCGTTATCGTTTCCGGGATCAGCTGCGGGATCTGGCCCCGGCAATGCTGCTCTCGGCGCTGATGGCCGCCTGCGTCTGGCCCCTGAGCCTGCTGGGCCTGGGGAATTTTGTGACCCTGGCGCTGCAGATCCCGGTGGGCGTGGGCGTGTACGTGCTGGGCTCGCTGCTTCTGAAGGTGGACAGCTTCCGCTCTCTGCTGGATCTGGTCCGGCGAAAGAGCGGACCATCCTCTGAGCACTGAGCACTGCGCACTGAGCACTACGCACGAAAAGGAGCGCTCCCATGAGACCTATCCTGAAAAACAAGCTGTATCTGTACCTGACCGAGTTCTTCACCGGCATGTCCGTCATGGCGGTGGAGCTGGGGGCCAGCCGGCTGCTGGCGCCCTACTTCAGCTCCTCCCAGATCGTCTGGACCATCATCATCGGCACCATCATGATCGCCATGGCCCTGGGCAACATCTACGGCGGCCGGAAGGCCGACAAGGACCCGGATCCGGACAAGCTCTACCGACGGATCCTGATCGCCGCGGTGTGGATCGCCCTGATCCCCCTGCTGGGCAAGTACCTGATCCTGGGCATCTCGGCGGTGCTGATCTTCTCGGTCAATTCCAACTACCTGATCTGGGCCGCCTTCGCCGCCTGTATGCTGATCTTCGTCTTCCCCCTGTTCCTGCTGGGCACCGTCACTCCCTCCCTGGCCAAGTACACCATGGAGAATCTGGAGGACAACGCCCGGATCGTGGGCACCCTGGGGGCCGCCAACACCGTGGGCAGCATCATCGGCACCTTCGTGCCCACCTTCGTGACCATCCCCGCCGTGGGCACCGCCTGGACCTTCCTCATTTTCGCCGGGATCCTGCTGGCCCTGGCCCTGATCTACTTCTTCTCCGGCAAGGGCAAGCGCGCGGGAGCCTGGATCGCCCTGCTGCTGTATCTGCCCGCCTGCCTGTTCGGCCATCGGTCCGACTTCGCCTTCTGGAAGACGGACCTGCTGTACGAGGGGGAGTCGGTGTACAACTATCTGCAGGTGGAGGACACCGGCGACAGCGTCATTCTCTCCACCAACGTGCTCTTCGGGGTCCAGTCCATCCTGCGCAAGGACGGACGGCTCACCGGCATGTACTACGACTACGCCCTGGCCTCGCCGCTGATGGCCGGGGTGGAGGAGACGGAGGACTTCGACGTTCTCATCCTGGGCATGGGCACCGGCACCTTCGGCAGCCTCTGCGCCCGGTACTTCCCCAACGCCCGGGTGGAGGGGGTGGAGATCGACGAGAAGATCACGGACCTGGCCCGGAAGCACTTTGAGATGCCCGCAGAGCTGCCCGTGGCCACCTATGACGGCCGGGCCTACCTGAACGCGGTGGATCGGGACTACGACCTCATTATGGTGGACGCTTACCAGGACATCACCATCCCCTTCCAGATGTCCTCCCTGGAGTTCTTCACGCTGGTGAAGGAACACCTGAAGGAAAACGGCGTCATGGTGGTGAACATGAACATGCGGGGCCAGCGGGAGGGCAACATCAACCAGTACCTGGCCGACACCATCGCCCGGGTTTTCCCGGAGGTGTATACGGTGAACGTCTCCGGCGGCACCAACCGGGAGCTGTTTGCCTCGGAGAATCCCGCTCTGCTGGAGCGCTGGGCAGAAAACCGGGCACTTCTCGCCGATCAGCCGGAGCTCCAGGCCATGATGGCCCGGGTGGAGGGCGGACTGGAGCGCTATGAGCCCGGCCCCTATCTGATGACCGACGACCAGGCCCCGGTGGAGCTGCTGGGCATGCAGGTCATCGACGATCTGATCCGGGACGAGGTGGCCTATTACAAGGGCATCTTTCGGGATCAGGGTCTGAACGGCCTGATCGAAGCCTTCTCCTTTTAAGAAATCGAGTAGGAGGGGCTGAATAAGCCCCGACCTCTCACACCACCGTGCGTACCGTTCAGTACACGGCGGTTCAAACGCATAAGTGCAGAGACTCGTAC
>CADAHL010000022.1 GCA_902787755.1 Oscillospiraceae bacterium | reverse complement strand
CTGACACCGCTGGAGTTGCGATGCCAGTTCGTTACTTAATTCTATTCTCCTACATCTCGGGTCTTTTTTGTGCTGTCCGCACAATCTGGTTCGGTTCACTCTTAAAGCCTCCACAGGGGTTTTTCTGTTCGGGATCCGTCTTATAGCTCCGCAATGACCTCGCACTCCAGAAGCACGTCCTTGGGCAGCTTAGCCACTTCCACGCAGGAGCGGGCGGGATACGGTTCGGTGAAATACTGGGCGTAGATGGCGTTGATGGCGGCAAAATCACCCATGTGCTGGATGAACACCGTGGTCTTTACCGCCTTGTCCAGACTGGTGCCGGAGGCCTCCAGGAGCTTGCCGAGGTTTTTAAAAACCTGATGGGCCTGGGCTTCCAGTCCCTGAGCGATCTCTCCGGTTTCGGGGATAATGGGGATCTGGCCGGAGGTAAACACCAGATTGCCCACAATCTGGGCCTGGGCATAGGGGCCGATGGCGGCGGGTGCTTTGTCGGTGGATACAGGTTTCATGTCGTTCTCCTTCCGTTTTTATCCGCCCTTCGTAAGGCGTTCTTCAGCTTTCGATGGATACCTCGACGCCGTGCTCGATGAGTCGGCGGATCACTTCCTGGCCGTGGGCCTCGCCGCCCACGTCGCAGACCACGTGGACCGTGGTCTGGTCCGGGTTCAGCCGGGCCACAAGCTGGTCATGCTGTACGGACAGCACATTGGCTCTGGCGTCCGCCAACACGTTCAGCAGGCCCACCAGGCTGCCGGGACGGTCCACCAGTGTCGCCACGAACTTCAGGCGTCTGTGTCTGGCCACCAGGCCCCGCTCGATAATGCCCTGCAGGAATCCCACATCCACGTTGCCGCCGGACATGACGCAGACTACGCGCTTGTCTTTCACGTCGATCTTGCCGCTGAGCACCGCGGCCAGAGGGGTGGCGCCGGCAGGCTCCACGATCTGCTTGCAGCGCTCCATCAGCAACAGGATGGCGTTGGCGATCTCCCGCTCGGACACGGTCACCACGCCGTCAGCCTTCTGGTTGATGATATCCACCGCCAGATCGCCGGGGAATTTCACCGCGATACCGTCGGCGATGGTGGAGGCGGATTCCGTGGTCACCAGCTTCTTTTCCTTGAAGGACCGGGCGATGGCGTCCGCCTTCTCGGCCTGAACGCCGTAGACCTGGACCCGGGGATTGATGAGCTTCACCGCGGAGGCCACGCCGGCCAGCAGGCCGCCGCCGCCGGCGGGAACAATGATAATGTCCACATAGGGCAGATCCTGCAGGATCTCCAGGCCCAGAGTACCCTGCCCGGCGATCACGTCCGGATCGTTGTAGGGATGGATGAACTCCGCTCCCTCCTCCTGGCAGATCCGCCGGGCGGCGGCATAGGCGTCGTCATAGCAGGAGCCCTCCAGGACCACCCGGGCGCCGTAGCCCTCGGTGGCCTGAACCTTGGCAATAGGCGCGGCCTCGGGCATAACGATGGTGGCGGGAATGCCGAACATCTTGGCGGCATAAGCCACGCCCTGGGCGTGGTTGCCGGCGGAGGAGGCCACCACCGGATGCCGTTCTCCGGCCTCTACCATCGCGGCGATCTTGTTGCTGGCGCCGCGGATCTTGAAGGAGCCGGTCTTCTGGCGGTTCTCGCACTTGAGATAGATCTGCCCGCCGGTCATGGCGGAGAAGGTGGAGGACAGATCCAGTTCCGTGTGATGCAGAATGGGTTTCAGGCGCGCGGAGGCTTTCTCAATGTCTCTCAGGCTGATTTCCATAGTAACCCTCCAATATGAGCTAATATATTGAATTTGTTGAACTCAAACCAGACCGTAAGGCCAGCCCACCAGGCCGCCCATGTCGTAGATCCGGGTGTAGCCGAAGCTGTCCAGCTTCCGTGCCGCCAGATCGCTGCGGTATCCGGAGCGGCAATAGACCAGCACGGGTGTATCCAGCTCCGGGATCAGATCCATGGCGGTCTCATCCGTCAGCTCGTCCACCGGCAGCAGTTGGGCGTCCACCGCGTGGCCGGTAATATATTCCGCCTCTTCCCTCACGTCGATCAATACGCGATCCGGCAGGGTATCCAGCAGATGCTTTGCTGTGGCAAAATCCACTCGCTCGATCATATCTCTCTCCCTCTCAGGCCTTCCAAATCGTCTGCTCCAGGATCCGGGCGAAGGCCTCCAGCCCGGCGCGATCCTCTTCGGTAAAGCGTCCGGGCAGCGGGCTGTCAATATCCAGCACCCCAACGACCCGGCCCGCCTCATGCAGCGGCACCACAATCTCGGACCGGGAGGCGCAGTCACAGGCGATATGTCCCGGGAAGGCATGGACGTCCGGCACCAGCTGCGTCCTGTCCTCCCTGGCCGCCGCGCCGCAGACGCCCCGGTTCAGGGGGATCTCAATGCAGGCAGGCTTTCCCTGGAAGGGCCCGAGCACCAACAGGCCGCCCGTCATCAGATAAAAGCCGGCCCAATTGATCTTCTCCAGGCTCTCCCAGAGGAGCGCAGATGCGTTGGCCAGGTTTGCGATGGGATGGGGAACGCCTTCGACAAGGCTCTTCAGCCGTTCGTTCATCTCTTGATATTCTGTCATTGCAATCACCATGCACAGTATACCCCCGTCCCCTCGAATTGGCAAGAGCGGAACCCGGGCTTTTTGCCTCCTCCCACTCCCTCTGGTCAAGAGACGCACGACAGAAAAGTGGAGGAAAATACCCGCGGTATACTTCACGAAAGCGCTTACTTATGATATGATAGTCAAAAATTCTCTTTTGGGAGCACCCTATGGAAACCAAAGCGAAGAAAACGAAAGAAGAAAAAGCCTTCAACCGGAAGCTGATCTGGTCCTTTCTCCGGGGCAGCAAGCTGTTTTTCATCGTCAGCATGCTGGCCTCGGCTGTGGCTGCTCTGGCGGACATGCTGATCCCCCAGATCGTTCGCATTTCGGTGGACAATGCCCTGGGCGGCAAGGAAGCGAATCTGCCCGGCTTCGTCATGGACCTGGTGGATCGGGTCGGCGGCTTTGCCTGGCTGGGCGAGCATATCTGGGTCATGTCCCTGGCGATCCTTCTGGCGGCCGCCGTAAAGGTGGCCTCTCAGTACGCCTTCCGGGTGTACAACACCAAAGGCGCCGAGACCCTGGTCAAGACCATGCGGGATTCTCTCTTCTCCCATATCGAGCGTCTGCCCTTCTCCTGGCACATGAAGCACCGCACCGGCGATATCATCCAGCGCTGCACCTCGGATATCGACACCATGAAGAACTTCGTCTCCGAGCAGATGACCTCCATCTTCCGCACGCTGGTGCTGCTGGGCCTGTCCCTGGGCTTCATGTTCTCCATGAACTGGAAGCTCACCCTGATCGCCATGATCCCGGTGCCCTGGATCATCGTCCGCTCCTTCCAGTTCCACAAAAAGATCGGCGAAGCCTTCCTGGCCTGCGACGAAAACGAGGGCAAGCTCTCCGCCATGGCCCAGGAGAATCTGACCGGGGTGCGGGTGGTCCGGGCCTTCGGCCGGGAGCGCTACGAGAAGGACCGCTTCGAGGAGCAGAACCGGGTCTACACCGGCATGTGGATGAAGCTGGCCCGGCCCATGGCCCAGTTCTGGAGCATTGGCGACGTGCTCTCCGGTACTCAGATCCTGCTCATCGTGGTCTTCGGCTCCCTTTTCGCCATCCGGGGTGAGATGACCGCGGGCGAATACATCGCCTTTCTGTCCTACGGCGCCACCATGACCTGGCCCATCCGTATGCTGGGCCGGATGATCTCCGAAATGAGCAAGGCCGGCGTATCTGTGGACCGGATCGCGTATATCATGGCCTCCCCCGAGGAGGAAGAGACAGGACGGGCTCTCTGCCCGGATCTGAACGGGGACATTGAGTTTGACCACGTCTCCTTCGCCTATGAGGGCGGGCCGGAGATCCTGCACGATATCTCCTTTACCATGAAGGCCGGCACCACCCTGGGCATCCTGGGCGGCACCGGCAGCGGGAAATCCACCATGATGCTTCTGCTTGACAAGCTCTATCCCATCGCCGAGGACGGCGGCAGCATCCGCATCGGCGGCGTCGATATCCGCGACATTCAGAACGAGCACCTGCGGAAAAACATCGGCATGGTTCTGCAGGAGCCCTATCTGTTTTCCCGCACTCTGAAGGAAAACATCGGCATCACCGAGACCGATATGCCCCTGGAGCGGATAAGGGCCGCAGCCCGGGACGCCTGCCTGGACGACACGATCCAGAGCTTCCAGAAGGGCTACGACACCTTTGTGGGCGAACGCGGCGTGACGCTCTCCGGTGGGCAGAAGCAGCGGGCGGCTATCGCCCGGGCCTTGACCCGGAACACCCCCATTCTGATTTTTGACGACTCTCTGTCCGCTGTGGACACAGAGACCGACGCCAGGATCCGCAAGGCTCTGGAGAAGCGTTTCGGTTCCGCCTCCATTCTGCTCATTTCCCACCGCATCACCACCCTGTCCAAGGCCGACCAGATCCTGGTGCTGGACCGGGGCCGGATCGTAGAGCGCGGTACCCATGAGCAGCTCAGCCACGGCGGAGGCGTCTACGAACAGATCTGCCGGATCCAGTCCGGCGCAGAGGAGGTAGGCGCATGAAGAAGACCGAACATCTCCCCTTTTTCGGGATCGGCAAGGTTCTGCCCTACCTGAAGAACTATCGGAAGGCCCTGCTGGGCCTCATTTCCGGCTGCCTTGTGGGGAGCCTTGTGGACACCGGCGTCCCCCTGTTCCAGCGCTATGCCCTGAACCATTTTATCGGCGAGGGGAAGCTGGACGGGATCTGGCTGTTCACGATCCTGTATTTTGCCCTTATCGCCGGCGGCGCTCTGGTCAACTACGTGGCCTGTGTCTGCAGTATGCGCATCGAGGTGGGTGTGGACAAGGATCTGCGCAACGCCGCCTTCAACCATCTGCAGACGCTCTCCTTCTCCTACTTTAACCAGAACAGCGTAGGCTACATTCACTCCCGCGTTATGTCCGATACCCAGCGCATCGGCGGTCTGGTCTCCTGGACCCTGCTGGACAGCCTGTGGCAGATGGGCTATGTGGTGGGGGCCGTTGTGGTCATGCTCGTCATCAACACCCGCCTGGCCCTGCTGGTCATGGCGGTGATTCCCCTGGCCGTGGTGCTCTTCTCCCTGTTCCAGTCCCGTCTGGTCAAGCTCAACCGGGAGATCCGGGAGATCAACTCCCAGATCACCGGCAACTTCAACGAGGGCATCACCGGCGCACGCACCATCAAGACTCTGGTCATCGAAAAGCTCATTGAGAGCGATTTCGTTAGGGACACCGCCAGGATGCGCCGTCAGGCTACCAGCGCGGCAAGAGTCCGGGGTCTGTTCATGGTGACCATGAACTTTGCCTCCTCCCTGGCCCTGGCCGTGGTGCTGTGGAAGGGCGGTGTCATCGCCAAGACCCAGATCGGCACCTTCTCCATGTTCATGTCCTATGCCCAGGGTCTGATGGAGCCCATCCGCTGGGTGGTGGACGCCATCTCCGATCTCATCACGACCCAGGTAAACATCGAGCGCCTGACCCGCCTGCTGGAGACTGAGCCGGACGTGAAGGATTCCGACGAAGTCACCCGGATATACGGCGACAGCTTCGAGGCGAAAAAGGAGAACTGGGAGCCCCTGCGCGGCGATATCGAATTTGAAGACGTGAGCTTCCAGTATCCCGACGGAGACGAAAAGATTCTGGAGCACTTTGATCTGAAGATCCCCTTTGGGACCAACGTGGCCATCGTGGGGGAAACCGGCGCCGGAAAATCCACTCTGGCCAATCTGATCTGCCGCTTCTACGAACCCACCGAGGGCCGGGTCCTGATCGACGGCCGGGACGCCCGGGAGCGCAGCCAGCTCTGGCTCCACTCCGCCATCGGCTACGTGCTGCAGACGCCCCATCTGTTCTCCGGAACCGTCCGGGAGAACCTGCTCTACGGCAACCCGGATGCCACCGAGGAAGAGATCGACCACGCTCTGGAGCTGGTCAGCGCCAAAGACGTGGTGGCGCGGCTGGAAAAGGGTCTGGATACCGACGTGGGCGAAGGCGGTGATATGCTCTCCACCGGTGAAAAGCAGCTTCTCAGCTTTGCCCGGGCCATTCTGGCCAAGCCTCGGATCCTGGTCCTGGACGAGGCCACCGCCTCGGTGGATACCATCACCGAGCAGAAGATCCAGGCCGCCATCGACACCATCATTCGGGGCCGTACCTCCATCGTCATCGCCCACCGGCTCTCCACCGTGCGCAACGCCGACGTGATTCTGGTGGTCCGTGACGGCAAGATCATCGAGCGCGGAAAACACCGGGAGTTGATGGAAGCCCGGGGCCACTACTACCGGCTCTATACCCGCCAGTACGAGGACGAGGCCACCGCCTCCCTGCTGGGCTGAAGTCCAAGTCTTACCGCTTGCTTTTTGCGCAGGCTTACGCTACCATAGAACCATGGAACAGACGAAACGGAAAAACGGAATCCTGTCCCGGCTCTATCGCCTGGGGCCGAAGCGCCATTGGCTGCTGCTCATCAGCAGCCTTTTGGTGCTTCTGCACCTGTTGACCCGGAGCAATTATCCGCTGAACCGGACCTTATCGGAGCACTTCGTCCGTCCGGTCCATCGCTTTCTCAGTCAGCTGAACGCCCGCGTCCCCTTTTCGGTGGCGGAAGTGCTGATCGGACTGGCGGCGCTTGCGGTATTAGTTTACATAATTCGTTTTCTGATCCTTCTGGTTTTTCGAAAAGAGCGGTTTTTGCGGGTTTACATCACTCTTATCACTCTGTTTTGCTTTGCCATGAGTGTTTACGCCGGCTTCTGCCTGCTCTGGGGCGTTTACTACTATGGCGACGATTTTGCCGCCCGCAGCGGTCTGGACGCCCAGCCGGTATCTGTTCAGGACCTGTCCGCCGTGACCGCGTATTTTGCCGACCGCTGCAATGAGTACAGCGATCAAGTTCCGCGTAACGCCAAAGGCGCCTATATCGGGGATCGGCAGGCCATCCTGGACCGCTCTCCAGAGCTGTATGAACAGATCCAGAACGTCTATCCCTGCCTGGAGGGGCCTCCGTTGCGGACCAAAGCCGTGTTCTTTTCCCGGGTCATGAGCTACGTGGACTTTACCGGCTTTTTCTTCCCCTTCACCGCCGAGGCCAATGTGAACACCGACTTTCCCCCCTCCCTGTTCGCCTCCACTGTGGCCCATGAACAAGCGCACCAGCGTGGAGTCGCCAAGGAGCAGGAGGCCAACTTTGTGGCCGTGATCGCCAGCCTGGAAAACGGCGATCCGGACTACTGCTATTCCTCTTCCCTGCTAGCCTACATCCACCTGTCCAACGCCCTGTATTCCGTCGACCGGGCTGCGTGGCAGCGGGTCTACCGCTGTCTGAAACCAGAGATTTTGACAGACCTGCAGCTAAACCGGAGCTACTGGAAACAGTTTGAGACCCCGGTGCAGACGGTATCCAACGCAGTTTACGAGAACTTTCTCTACAGCTATGACCAGGATCTGGGGCTGAAGAGCTACGGCGCCTGCGTGGACCTGCTGGTCAACTACTATATCGATAAAGCCTACGGGCATTGAGAGCGGTTCCGAGCGGATCCGCTCTTGAGGCCGTCAAAAAAGTCCTGCGGACTCTTTTGACGGAGGGGATGCAGCCCGGCGCGCGCACTTGCTGTCCGCCCAAAGCGGCCAGCTCGCACACTTCCGGGCTGAGAAGTATTTTCTCCGACGTACACGCCGCCGGAGAAAATGGATTTGAACTCTATTTGCGCCTGCGGGCGCAAACTCTGCGAGGCTTCTTTTTAAAAGCCGGTGAGCGGTTCCGAGCGGATCCGCTCTTTTTCTTTCTGTCGTTTCAAAGCGGTTTTAAGTTCTTGCAAAAGCGCACAGGCTCATGTATAATGACTATGAGCGCACATTTGCGTCTGATCTGAGAAATACATAGATTGCGAGGGAGATTATTATGGCAGAGTTAAGGCCAAAAATCGTCAAGCTGTGTAAGATCGTCGGCGGCTTGACCGGTGTGGTCAACAAGATCGATGAGAACGCCCCCGAGTATTACAGCCTGGCCAGCATCGTCACCGACGATGAGGCCGATGTGGCCATTGCCGCCGGTCTGCGTAAAGAGCGCAGTGCCGAGTATCTGGCCAAGAAGGTCGGCAAGAGCGTGGAGGAAGTGGAGAAGCTGGCCCAGCATCTGGCCTGGATCGGCGTGTTCCGCTGGACCAAGGACAAGGAGACCGGCGAAAACCGCTACTTCATGCAGATCTTCGCTCCCGGCATCATGGAGATGCTGGTCAACAACCAGGAACTGCTCAACACCCATCCCGAAGTGGGCAAGGCCTTTGAGGAGTACACCCGCATCCGTATGCAGACCATGTCTCCCCTGCTGCCCAACGGCTATGGCCTGATGCGTGTTGTCCCCGTGGAGAGTGCCATCCAGGACGACCCCACCGCCCGTGATTTTGACAAGCTGTCCTACTACCTGGACAAGTATGACACCTTCTCCGTATCCCCCTGCTCCTGCCGTGCCTCCCGCACCTCCATCGGCGACGGCTGTGGCCATCTGGACCAGGAGATGTGCATCCAGATGGGCAAAGGCGCGGAGCACTACATCCGCACCGGCCGCGCCCGTCAGATCACCAAGGAAGAAGCCCTGGAGATCATCAAGCGCGCCGAGGACAACGGCCTCATGCACGACATGCCCAATATCGAGGAGCTGGGCGACAGCGCCGCCATCTGCAACTGCTGCGCCTGCGCCTGCTTCGGCCTGCGTGTGGGCCTGATGTTCGGTGCCCGTGACGCCATCCGCTCCAACTATGTGGCGGAAGTGGACGAGGCCAAGTGCGTGGCCTGCGCCCAGTGTGTGGAAGTATGTCCCGCCAATGCCCTTCGTCTGGGCCAGAAGCTCTGCACCACCGCCGACACCAGCGCCCCCGCCTATGCCAAGCTCTCCGAGGTCTACTTCTCCAAGAAGGTCTGGAACCCGGACTACCGCGAGAACCGGGAGGACACGCTGCCCTCCGGCACCGCCCCCTGCAAGGTGGCCTGCCCGGCCCACATCCCCGTTCAGGGCTATCTGAAGCTGGCCGCTCAGGGCCGTTATGAGGACGCCCTGGATCTGATCCGTACCGAGAACCCGCTGCCCGCCGTCTGCGGCCGTATCTGCAACAAGCGCTGTGAGGCCGAATGCACCCGCGGCGGCGTGGATGAAGCCGTGGCCATCGACGAGGTCAAGCGTTTCATCGCCGACCACGATCTGAACAAGGAGACCCGCCGCATCCCCCAGATGCTCAACCAGACCGGCAAGCCCTTTACCGAGAAGATCGCCATCATCGGCTCCGGCCCCGCCGGCCTGAGCTGCGCCTTCTATCTGGCCAAGAAGGGCTACCCCGTCACCGTGTTTGACCGGAACCCGGTCCCCGGCGGCATGCTCACCATGGGCATCCCCAACTTCCGTCTGGAGAAGGACACCCTGAACGCCGAGATCGATATCATCCGCGAGATGGGCGTGGAGTTCAAGTGCGGCGTGGAAGTGGGCAAAGACGTGACCATCCAGCAGCTGCGCGAGCAGGGCTACAAGGGCTTCTATCTGGCCATCGGCGCTCAGAAGTCCGCCAAGATCGGCGTTCCCGGCGAAGAGCTGGAGGGCGTACTGGGCGGCGTGGACTTCCTGCGGGAAGTGAACCTGGGCAAGGATGTCAAGGTCGGCAAGCACGTGGCCGTGGTAGGCGCCGGCAATGTGGCTATGGACGTCTGCCGCACCGCGGTCCGTCTGGGCGCTGAGAAGACCTACATCATCTACCGCCGCTCCCAGGCCGAGATGCCCGCCGATCCCGAGGAAGTGGGCGAGGCCATGGAAGAGGGCGTGGAATTCAGGTTCCTGAACGCTCCCGTGGAGATCCTGGGCCAGGACGGCAAGGTCTGCGGCCTGAAGGTGGAGATCATGGAGCTGGGCGAGCCTGACGAGAAGGGCCGCCGCAAGCCCGTGGGCACCGGAAAGTTCGAGACCATCGAGGTCGAGACCGTCATCGGCGCGATCGGCCAGCGGATCGACTGGGGCAGCCTGGACGTGGGCAAGCTGCAGGTCGGCAAGAAGGGCAACGCCGAGGCCGACGAGCTGACCTATCAGACCGCCGAGCCCGATATCTTCGTGGGCGGCGACTGCTACACCGGTCCCAGCTTTGCCATCAACGCCATTGCCGCCGGCAAAGAGGCCGCCATCAGCCTGCACCGCTACGTCCATCCCGGCCAGACCCTGACCATGGGCCGTGATCGCCGTGTCTACCGCGCCCTGGATAAGGACAAGGTCCAGCTCACCGTGGGCAGCTACGACAAGGAGCACCGCCAGGTCCATGGCTACAACAAGGAAAAGGCCAAGACCTTCTCCGACGCCCGGGTGACCTTCACCGAGGAGCAGGTCCGCAAGGAGACCGCCCGCTGCCTGGGCTGCGGCGCCACCAAGGTGGACTCCTACCTGTGCATCGGCTGCGGCATCTGCACCACCAAGTGCAAGTTCGACGCCATCCACCTGAAGAAGGCCCGCGACTGGGAGGCCGGCAAGTTTGAGACCCTGCCTGTCCACGCCGTGGGCGACATGATCAAGAAGACCGGTGTGATCATCAAAAAGGCGGTCACGAAGTAATGCACGAGCTTGGGATCTGTGACGCCATGCTGAAGATGGTACGTGGCATCGCCAAGGAAAACGAGTTAAACAGCATCCAGAAGATCACGGTGGAGGTCGGCTCGCTCAGCGGCGTTGTCCCCTCTTTCCTGTCCGACTGCTGGGTAGCCGTCACCGACGGGACCGAGCTGCAGGAGACGGAATTTGTGATCGAAACGCTGGACGGCACCGCCAAATGCCTGGACTGCGGCCTGGAGTTCACCGCCAACCTGGACGACCTGAGCTGTCCGGAATGCCGGGGCAAAAAGCTGGTGCCTCTCACCGGCAAGGACCTGACGCTCAAAGAGATCCTGGCAACGTAAGTATCCATATTATTTGTGCTGCTGCAAGAAATTGCAGCAGCACTTTTTATGCGCCGATCAGCTGTTCCAGGATCTGGACGGCATTGGTGGCCGCGCCCTTGCGGATCTGATCGCCGCAGCACCAGAGGCACAGGCCCCGCTCGTCGGTGGGATCCCGGCGGATCCGCCCCACCCAGACCAGATCCTGGCCGGTCACGTCCAGAGGCGTGGGATAGTTCCTGCCCTGCCGGTCCTCCACCAGGCGGCAGCCCGGGAACAGTCTGACGGCCTGCCGGGCCTGCTCAGGGCTGACCGGCTCCCGGGTCTGCAGCGTGACGGCGATGGAGTGGGATCGCAGCACCGGGACCCGGACGCAGGTACAGCAGACCTTCAAATCCGGCGCGTGGAGGATCCTCCGGCCCTCATTCTGCAGCTTCTTTTCCTCCTGCGTAAAGCCGTCCGGGCCCTCCTCTCCGATGTGGGGAATCACGTTCAAGGCCAGCTGTGTCGGAAAGACCCGATGCTCCGCCCTCTCCCCCCGGGTGAGCGCGATCATCTGGTTTTCCAGCTCCCGGATGCCCTCTTTTCCCGCCCCGGAGGCCGCCTGATAGGTACAGACCGTCATACGCTCCACAGGGGACAGGCGATAGATCCCCGCGATTGCCATGAGCGTAATGATCGTAGAGCAGTTGGGATTGGCGATGATCCCCCGATGGGTAAGTACATCTTCTCCGTTAATCTCCGGTACGACCAGAGGGACCTCCGGCTCCAGTCGAAACGCGGAGCTGTTGTCGATATAGACGGCGCCGCTGTCCCGGATGGCCGGGGCGTATCGGCGCGAGATATTCTCATCCGCGGCGCCCAGCACGGCGTCCAGGCCGGCGAAGCTGTCCTCTTCCGTCCTCTCCGCCGTCAGCCATCCGCTGCGAAAACGAAGCCTCTCCCCTTCGCTCCGCGGTCCCGCCAACAGCCGGAGCTCTCCCACCGGCGTTTCCCGTTCCTCCAGCAGCTTCAGCATCTGACGGCCCACGACGCCCGTGGCCCCCAGGATCCCCACATTCCACTGTTTCAAGTAAAAGCCCCCTTTCCCGATGTCTCAGAATATGCGGCTTTTCCCCGGAATATGGCAATTATTACAAATTTCTTGTCCTTTCATCACAAACACTTGTATTTTTCTGAAAGACAGTGTATGATACGATCATCGAAAGTTAAGGGGAGGGATTGCCTTGCTGGAGCATTACCTCATGGTACACAAAAGCATTTTGCCCGAATACTATGAGAAGGTTCTGTTTGCCCGCCATCTCATGGAAAGCGGCAAGGTCCGGGAAGTCAGCCAGGCGGTGCGCCAGGCCGGGATCTCCCGCAGTACCTACTACAAGTACAAGGACTATATTTTTGAGCCCTCGGATATGTCCGGCAGCCGGAAGGCGGTCCTTTCCATGATGCTCAGTCACGAGCCCGGCGTCCTCAGCACGCTTCTCAAGAAAATCTCCGACGCGGGCGCCAGCGTACTGACCATCACCCAGAGTCTTCCGATCCAGAACATGGCGAGCCTTACCGTGTCTCTGGATATCAGCGCAATGCCCATGGAAATGGAAACTCTGCTGAGTCTGATCGCCGCAAGCCCCGGGATCGAGAATCCGCACCTGGTTGCAATGGAATAAAAAAAGAGCGTGACTCCTGCCAAAATTGCGGGAACCACGCTCTTTTTCTCTTTTCTTTTTTACTCACCGATATCGCCGCGGACCACCTTGCCGATGTTCCACACGTAGGCCGCCTTTTTTGCCGCCTCCAGGCGTTCCTCCTCCCGGCGGAACTCCACATGGGCGGTCTGCGCGCCGCAGTCCATACACATGATGTACCAGCACCAGCCGTTTTCTTCTTCCAGAAGTCCGGCGCCGCCGCAATAGGGGCAGTCCTGCAGCTCGATCTGCTCATGAATATCCATATCTGATCCTCCCAATGCTTTTCTCACACACTACTCTATCACGTTTTCGCTCTCCAGGCAAGGGCGAATCCCCGGGTTCTCAGCCCAGGAAGCGCTTGAGCTGCCTGTCCTCCGCGCCCGGGAAACAGCGGCGTAGGTGTTCCAGCAAACGCGCGTACGATTCCTCGGGCGAGCGCTGATAGACCTGCTCCGAGAAGAAATCGCCCATAAACTTCTCCGGCGTACTGTACTGGGCCACGCCCCAGCCCCGGCGGTTTCCCTTTTTATCGAGGGTATAGACAAAATCGCTGACGATCACGTAGCACTGCTCCTGAAGCCGGGTGATGGAGGGGTCAAAGCCCTTCTTCCCCTCTGTCTTCTGCCAGTGGCCGCTGTAGGCGTAGCCGCCGGACTGACGCAGTACCTTGGACAGGACCGGCGCCTGCTCCTCGATCAGATCATAGAGCTGTTTGTCCTGGGCCCGAGCCAGGCCGTCGTCATAGCGGGCGTCAAAGTCATAGCCATCCCGGCGGTAATTGGCCAGATCCAGAAACAGATCCCGGCGCACGTAGGCGCATTTCTTCTCAAAAAACTTTCCGTAAGCGCAGCCGGTCTCCCGGATCACCGCGCCCTTCCACTCCCAGGTATCGTCACCGCTGTCGGAAAACAGAATCTGGGGCGGGCAATGCTCCTCCAAAGAGAAGCCGGGGATGGAGTTTGAAAAGTATGGGACGATCCCGAAGGTCTCCACCGCCCGAATCAGATCCGCCTTGGTCCGGACCGTAAACTCATAACTCATCTTGCTTCCTTCTTCCGCTGGGAATTCATTTACAGACGGGAGAGCGCCTCTTCCACTTCCGCCCGGCGGGGGATCGAGGCGGCGGCGCCCGGACGCTGAACGCTCAGCGCGGAAGCCATGGAAGCCCTGCGCATACAGTCTTCCAGCGGCAGATCCTCCAGCAGTCCTCCCAGGAAATAGCCGGTAAAGGTGTCCCCCGCTCCGGTGGTATCCACAGCCGGTACCGAAAAAGCCGCCTGACGGAATTGCTCCACGCTGCCCGACTTCACCTGCCAAGCCACGCTCCCGGCGCTCCCCAGGGTGATCAGCACCGAAAGTCCGGGGGTTTCCCGGTGCAGGTGCTCCCAGGCCGCTTCGGGATCCGCGCAGCCGCTGAGTTGCCGGGCTTCCACCTCATTGACCAGAAGCCAGTCGAGTTTTCCGAAGTCCACTCCGGCAAGTCCAGCGTCATAGGGCGACGGATTCAGTACGATCCGCAGTCCCCGCTCGTAAGCCTTCTCCACGATCATGGGCAGATCGTTGACCTCATTCTGCAGGACCAGCAGATCCCCCGGCGCGAAGTCCGCCAGAGTCTTCTCCACCTGCTCATCGCTCAGGCAGCGGTTGGAGCCGCCGAACAGCAGAATGCAGTTCTGCCCCTGGGCGTTCACCTGGATCACCGCGTTTCCCTGAAGCTCCGAAACGGGCAGCAGCCATCGGGTATTCACGCCGTTTTGCTCCAGAAGCGTTTTCAGGCTCTCTCCGCCCTTTCCCAGGCATCCGGCATGCCAGACCTCAGCCCCGGCTCTGGACAGCGCCACGGACTGATTCAGGCCCTTTCCGCCGGGATTCACCATCTGGCTGTCCGCGTTCAGTGTCTCTCCCGGCTGTACGAAATGGTCTACGTGATACACGTAGTCCAGATTCAGCGAGCCGATGTTCAGAACCTTCATTTCGCCTCTCCCAGAAATCCCCTGAAGTACTCGCACTCGTCCCAGTTGCAGCGCTTAGCGTCCTCGGAACGGATATTGCAGTGGAACACATGGCCCAGCACGTGCTCCCGATCCCCGTAATAATGATATTCCGCCTTAACCCCCAGCGCCCGGAGCTTTTCCACCAGAGGCATGGCCTGTTCGGCCAGGAAGTCGCCCTCACAGGTCATGATGAAGCAGGGCGGGAATTTTGCGTTGACGTGCTCCAGAACGCTGATGCGATGCAGCTCCTCTTCCGTGCCCTTGTTCGGCAGGAAGTCCCGCATCAGGCTGTCCGTCAGATCCCGTTTCTTTTTCTGCAGCATGTGATAGGCGCCGCAGTTGAGGGCCACGGCAGCAGGGACAAAGCCCGGCTGAATCCCGAGCGGGATACTGGCGGCGTATTCCGGGTCGGTACAGGCGCAGCAGTACAGGCCCAGGATATGGGCGCCCGCGCTGTCGCCCAGGGCGAATACGTGCTCTGAGTCGAATCCGTACGCATCCGCGTTGGCCAGCAGCCAGGAAAACACGGCGTTGGTATCCTCCAGCGGCGCCGGGAATTTATGCTTCGGAGCCAGCCGATAGGTGAAATTCACCACGGCGAAGCCCTGCTGTGCCAGGCTCATGCAGTAGTACTGATACCGATCCTTGTCACCGTAGACCCAGCCGCCGCCGTGAACGCTGACGATCACCGGCAGCTTTCCCTCAGCATTTCTGGGTCGATAGACGTCCAGCAGGTTTTCCTTGGGGTCCGGGCCGTATGGGATATCGTTGAAGCGCACGATATCTTCCGGCGTGGTCAGTCCCGCGTCCCGCTTGTCGTCGCCTTTCTTAAACGCCGCGCAAACCATCATGCTTGCCAGTGACATATCAGAGTTCCTCCCTCAAATTGATGTTGCCATTCTCAGCCGTAGGCCAGCAGGGTCAGCAGGGTATAGGCTGCCAGCATGCCGAACAGGATCAGGCCCTGCTTGCCACGATGCTCGGTCAGCAGGCCCACAAATTCCCGCACCGAGGCGTTGGGCCAGAAATACCACTTTGTGTCGGCGCCCATTCCCTGCGCCCGCATTTTGACCCGCCTGGCGCACAATCCGGCCCGGAACACGTGATAATTCGTGGTCACGTAGCCCACCTTCGCCTCCGGGTCCCTGGCCCAGATCAGTTCCTTGGAAAAGCGCATATTCTCCCGGGTGTCCGTGGAGCGATTCTCCTCCAGAATCCGCTCGGCAGGCACCCCCTGGGTCAGCAGGTAGCGTTTCATCGACTCACTTTCCGAGACGACCTCATCCGGCCCCTGTCCGCCGGAGGTGACAAAGATCAGGTCTTTTCCCGTCTCCTCCTTCTGCTTTTTGGCAAAGGCCAGAGCCCGGTCCACCCGGCCCCGCAGCAAGGGGGATGGAGTGCCGTCCTTCCGGATCCCGCAGCCGAGGATGATCAGGTAATCCTTGTCCCGCTCCGGCTCGTACTTTGCGGCAATGGCGTCGGCCACAATGGCGCCGATGAGCATGCACTCAAAATACAGATATATGGAGGCAAAGAGATTGGCGACCAGGTCATGGATCAGGATCTCTCTCTGGCTGCCCGATACGTAGGAATCAAACCACAGCAGAAAAATCTCCCCGGCGATCAGCAGGAAAGACAGGATGATCCCCAGGATATTCACAAAACGCCGCCCCTCATGCCGGATCAGCGAGAGATTAGACACGCACAGGGCCACGGAAAACACCAGGATAAAGGGCAGGGAGATCAGCATATAGGTCTTCGCGGAGTTCAGCAGAAGCCACAGTATCCCCATGGCGGTCTTGGTCTCCGGGTGGTGGAGCATCTGCACCGACAGGTAGACCTGGGTGACCCACACGCTCAGCAGAAACAACGCAAAGCCCATATAAATGATCGTGTTGTAAGAATAGGGATTGTACTGCAGCTGCTTATAGAAGGCGACCAGCATCAGGGCGATCACCGACAGAAACCAGACCGACAGGATCAAGCTGACCGCCAGAGCATTGCCCTCCGGGTCCCAGTAAAGCAGCACGCTCACCAACGCCAATACCGCCAGACTCAGGACAGCCGCATTCCACAGCTTCGGTTTTTTCTTTCTTACGTCAAATTTCATCTTCGTCTGCGCAGGAGGATCCTTTCTGTCTTATATCCGGCGTCTCAGGAACGCCTGGGCACTTCCTCCAGGAAGCGTTTCAGCCCCTCCGGCCACTCCTCAACCTCGCCCAGGCCGGTGTCGCCAAGACGCACCAGCTTGTTGCTGCCGTGGTAATCGCTGCCGGCGGTAACGTAAAGCTCATACTTCCGGGCAAAGTCCAGGATCTCCGACCGGAGCTTCGCCGTAAAGCCGGAGTAGAAGCCCTCCAGGCCCTGCAGGCCGAAGTCCATCAGGCGGCGGATCCGGCGGTCCATCTCCTCGCCCAGGATCAGCTGATCCCCGCTGCCGTAGCTGGGGTGGGCCAGCACGGGGACTCCGCCGCTGTCCAGGATGCCCCGGATCGCCTGCTCCGGCCGGACATACTCGCTTGGAAAATGGATCTGATTGATAAAGCTCCGGATGGCCTGTTCCTTCGTCTCGGCATAGCCGAATTTGACCATCAGGTTGCCGATATGGGGCTTGCCCGGATTCGGCATGGTGAGGAGCGTCTTGAGCTCGTCTTCGGGAAATTCGAAGCCGAACCTGGTCTTCAGGAAATCCAGCCGGGCCTTCACCTTGTTCATCCGGAAGCTGTGTCCCAGATCCACGACGCTGTGGATGGCCTCCGCCTCAGGCTCGTATCCGTAACCCAGAATGTGATACTTTCCCAGCTCGTCTCTGCAGGAAAACTCCACGCCGGGGAGAAATGCGGGATCCCCCTCCCTGCGCAGGTGAAGCAGGGTCTGACAGCCTCTCACCGCGTCGTGGTCGGTGACGGAAAACAGATCGATCCCCGCCTCTTTTACGCGCACAAGGACCATCTCCGGCGAGTCGGTCCCGTCGGAGATGGTCGTGTGCATATGCAGATCCGGATTGTGTATCGATTTCATTGTTTACTCGATGTTCAGGATTTCGGTAAAGCCGGTGACTTCAAAGATTTCCATGATCACGTCTCCCACATGGGTGATGGACATGGTCCCCTGCCGGCTCATGATCTTATGGGCGGAGAGCATCACCCGGAGACCAGCAGAGGAGATATAGCTCAGGCCGGAAAAATCGAACACGAGCTTCTCAACGCCGTCCAGTCGTTCCTTCAGTTCTGCCTCCAGCCGGGGCGCCGTTGTGGTATCCAGCCGACCGTTCAGAGCGATCACAAGCTCGTTCCCGTTTTCAAAAACCTCCAGATTCATCTTCGTATCTCCCGCCGTTACAGCTTCTTTTTCAGGGTCAGGATATTCTGCCCGTCCCTGTATTCGTAGCCCACTTCGTCCATGGTCTTCTTGGTCAGGAAGATACCGAGTCCGCCGACCGGACGCTCCTCCGCATTCAGGCCAACATCCGGATCCGCCTTGGCCAGAGGATCATAGGGGATCCCGTGGTCAATGAAGGTGATCGTCACGGTGGTGGGCTCCTCGGCCAGCTCGACCCGGACAGTAGCCTTCCCCTTGCCGGGAGCATAGGCGTAGCTTGCGATGTTGACGAAGATCTCCTCCACGGCGATACCGAACTGCATCTGCGCTCTGGGAGAGCAATCGGTCCCCTCCAGCTGCTTTTCCACGAAGGCCTGGACCTCGGGCAGATTCTCGGTCGTCGCCTCGATCACCAGTTCATTCCGGGAAAAGAGCAGCGTATCGGTCTTCTCCAGCAGCTCCAGCAGGCGGTCTGTCCAGAATGCGATCTGTGCCCGGCCGGTCTCCGTCTCCAGTCCCTTCCGGCGAATGGAGCGGCGGATCATGCGGGTGTAGCCCAGGATCCTGGCCTTGTCCTCCACCTCCCGAATCTTGGTGGGGCTGTCCGTATCCAGATAGGCGGCCAGGGAGCGGCGCCAGAAGGTGGCGCCCGTCTCGAAATCAAAGCCCTGGAATTTCTTGATGATCTCGTGATCCAATTCGCTGTAGCCCACAAAGGAATTGAACATGGAGGCCAGCTCGAAGATGGGATGACCCACCGCCAGCGTATCCATATCGATGATGAGGACCTCGTCGTTCTGCAGCTCCAGGTTCTTGGTGTGGTAATCTCCGTGGAGCATGTGGTCGTCGTGAGGGATCTCTTCCACCATGCGCAGCAGCTTCTTCGCCGCCTCTTCCGGCAGATAGTCCTGCATGAAGCGGGCCCAGCGCAGAGCCGTCTCTTTCATATCCGGCAGCTTTCCGGCGGGAACCAGGGTGGAGTGGATCTTTCTGAGCATGTTGACATACTCTTTCACGCACCAGTCCATCTTCTCCGGTTCGTTTGCCAGGATCTTGGAGAAGGAACGGGCGTTGAGCAGCTCAAACACGGAACCGTAGCTCTCCCCCACTTTGACCACGTCATAGGAAATGGCGGTGGGGATGCCCAGGATCAGCGCCAGCTTTGCCACTTCCCGCTCGTGCTGAATATCCGCCAGAGCGTCGGCGTTGTTGTATACCTTCACCACGTTGTCCTGGTCGATGCGATAGATGGTGCCGTTGGCGCCCCGACCGATCTCCTCACAGCCCTCCACCGAGACCACCCGATACGCCTTCTCCACCGTCATCATCTCGGTAAAGCCGGTCATATCCAGGATCTCATAGACTTCGGAGTTCACATTGATGATCCTGAGCACCGGATGGGCCTTTTTAATCCGCAGGATCACCCGGAGACCGGCGCTGGAGATGTAATCCAGACCGGAAGCGTCCAGAATGACCTCGTTGGCGTTTTTCCCCTCCAGCTGCTCCTGAATCTGTTTCTCCACCTGGGAGGCATTGTTGGAGTCGATCCTTCCGCTCAGCGGGATGCTAACTGTGCCTTCATTTATCTGATTGTTCATTTATGTTTCCTCCGATTCTTCGGATTTTCCCCTGTACTCCATGCACAGCATGGTCAGGTCGTCGAACTGTTCCGCATTCTGAACAAAGGCGTCCACCGCGGCCCGAACATTTTTCAGAATCTGCGTCGGCGCGGCGTCGGGCTGCGTGTTGAGCGCCTTAAGCATCCGCTCGGTACCGAACAGTTCCTGGTCGGCGTTGGTCGCCTCAGGGACGCCGTCGGTATAGACGAACAGGCGGTCCCCTTTCTTCAGTTGGATCTCGTACTCTTTGTATTTTGCTCCGCTCATAGCGCCGATCACCAGACCGTGCCGGTCCCGGAAGAGCTCATACGTATTTCCGGAGCGGCAGAATACCGGGTACTCATGCCCGGCGTTTGCCGCGGTCAGCTTTCCGGTGGACAGCTCCAGGATGCCAACCCAGACGGTGACGAACATCTCCTCCTGGTTGTTGGAGCAGATCGCCTGGTTGGTTTTGGTCAGGATCTCCGCAGGAGAGCCGCCCAGCATGGCGCAGCTCTGCAGAATGATCTTGGACGCCATCATGAACAATGCGGCCGGCACACCCTTGCCGGACACGTCCGCCATGACCATGCACAGGTGATCGTCATCTACCAGGAAGAAGTCGTAGAAATCGCCGCCGACCTCCTTGGCCGGATCCATCGTAGCATAGATATCGAATTCGGAACGATCCGGGAAGGCCGGGTAGATGTGGGGCATCATGGCCGCCTGGATCCTGGTAGCCAGAGACAACTCCGCCCCAAGCCGCTCCTTCTCCGCGGTAATTCTGGTGTTCTCTTCAATATAGTCCCGGGTCCGTCTGGACAGCGTGGCAAAGGAATCTGCCAGAATCTCGATCTCATCGTCGGTCCGATACACATCCTCCATCTCAAAGGTCTGATCGCTGCCGCTCAGGGCGTTGATGCGCTTTGTCATGTGCTCCAGAGGCTTCACGACCCGGGAGGCCAGGATCAAAGCCCCCGTCACAGCCAGCAACACCACGACCGCAGTCAGAAGCAAAACCATGCTGACCGAGGCCTTTGCTCCCTTCTCATACTGAGACACGGCGTCGGCATTGATCTGTTCGTACTGCGCCAGCATCGCCTCCGTAGGCTGCCGGGTCACCTCCTGCTCCACCACCGACAGCACCGTCCAGCCCAGGGTCTCCATCGGCGCGCCGGACAGATAGCAGGGCTTTCCGTCGATCTCGATCAGCTCCAGGCCGGTACGCTCCCGGAGGGCTCGGGTGACAAAATCAGCCAGGGCCCGGTTTTCGCTGTCGCGAAGATCCTCCGTCTGCTTAGACAGGCCGACGGCAAGCACGCCCTCCTCCCGCGGGGAAAAGAGCACCTGGCCCTTGTCGTCGATCACACACAGGTACCCGTTCTGCGAAGCGGTATTCCGTACGTATTCGCTGATGGAGGTCAGGAAAATATCCGCGCCCACGACCGCCACCAGTTCACCGTTGTGGTAGACCGGCGCGGCGCACACCAGGCCGGGGATCAGGGTAAACGCATCCTGCTCCACCCCGGTGAAGATCAGCTCTCCCGCTTGGACCGCCTGGCGATACCAGGGTCTCTGACGGACCTCAAAGGAGTAAATCTCTCCGGTCTCGCTCACGTAGGATCCCGCACGGTCATCCACAAACAGGATGCAACCGTCGGCCGTGGCCACGAAGCAGGAGCTGAGCTTGTCGGAGTTCTCGTACATCGCCAGCATGATCTCGCTCATATTGGCAACCAGGCCCATGGATCGGGAATCAGCCGGATCCACCGCGTGCTCATGCTGCATCTGCACGGAGGGGATCCCGTCGTTGGCCGGATCCGGCGCGGCATAGGGATGCTCGGAGAAATTCTCTTCGTGGTTGAACAGCTCCTCGGCAAAGGCCTGCAGCGTCATCACGTCCGTCCGCACGTCGGCAAACAGATCATCCGCAATATAGGCCTGCAGGGCCGTCGTGCGCAGCATGGACGTATCCAGCACGGCCTCCATCGTCTCCTCGGAGGCAGCCGCGATGGCCTGCTGCTGCTGTTCTCCCGCTTCCTTCACGATCGTCGTCAGATTCTTCTGCTGATAGGCAGCAACGGCGGTATAGACGAGGATCAGCGCAGCGATGAAGATCAGGATCAGATTGAAGATCTTCTGCTGCAGGCCGCCGATTTTGATCCCGTGGATGATTTTCATTCGATCGTCAGAATGTCCGCAAAGCCGGTCACATCAAAGATCTCCAGGATCGTGGCATTTACGTTCCTGAGCTTCATGCCACCGCGCCTGCTCATGGTCTTCTGGGCCGAGAGCAGCACTCTCAGGCCGGCGGAGGAAATGTAATCCAGCTTCTCAAAGTCCATTACCAGGCTGTCCGCCCCCTCCAGAGAGGACAGCAGCTCCTTCTCCAGCATCGGTGCCGTCAGAGTGTCCAGACGGCCTTCCAAAGTGATCGTCACCGTCGCGTTTTCCGTTGTTTTCCTGATGTCCAGCATTGCCTTCTCCTCCCCCGTCTCTCCGGCGGATCTGTCATGATAGGGCCGGTTTTGCTCCGCCGCGTATCACAACGTATTTTGTTTTATTTTACCTTTATAGGTCAAAAAGTCAAGAGATTCCACAACATCTGCGGCAAATCCAGCGATCGTCCTCGCCGATCCTAGCCCACATGAAAAGCGGGCAGGCTTCCGTACCGAAAGCCTGCCGCCTTCTTACATCGTTTATTCTTTCTGTGTCAGCCTGCTCATGGCTTCCCCGACGGCGCGGAGGTATTCCTCCTGCTCCCGCCGACGGAGCCCTTCCTCCAGACGGGCGATCGGTTCCGCCGAGAGGAAGCGAAGCCGCGCCGCCGCTTGTTCGGTTTTCAAGGCCACCTGGGTATAGGCAGGCCCCACACGCAGCAGTTCCAGAGCCTCCTCCGGCGATAGAAAGCCGCTGGAGAGGATCCCCATGGTGTTAAAGATCGTGTCGTTGGCGATGGGGCCGATCACCACATCAGCGTCCAGGCTGTCCTCTCCCCGGCGATTGCGGAAAATATAGTCGAACCATTCCGTATCCTGCCGGAAACGATGGACCGACAGTCCGCTCAGATCCAGCTCGTAACTGTTCAGGATCGCTTTCGCGCCCGCCCAGCGCAGAGCAAAGGATCGGTCTGGCGTGAGATAAAAGCCCTGGCCGAAATCCGCGTTTTTACGCCCGTAGTGAAGGTCGGGCGCCGGGATACTGCGGTCGCTGGTATGATAGAGCTTCATGCGTCGACCCCGTCGATCCGGCAGCCGGCGATAAACGCGGTATCCCCCGGGTGCGTCAGACCGGGATCCTCCAGCGTAAAGACCGCTTTTCCTCCCTTTGCCTCCAACCCCAGGGCGAAGTGGCACAGGGCGATCCCCATATCGACCTTCTGGATGTCCCAGCCGTTGGCCGCGGTGAAGCCCTTGCTCTTCTTCTCGTAGAAATACACCGTATCCGGTCCGACCACCAGCCGCCAGGGCTGTTTATTCACCGCCGAGGGAGCCAGACGCACCAGTTCCAGGACCTCGGCCAGCCCTCCGGCTCTGTCTTTTGACAGAGGCTTATCAAATCCGCCGTCAAAGAAGAGTTCTTCGAAGGGCAGGCGGCTGTCGGCCTTGACGCCCTTGCGCATCATGGTCTCCCGGAGAGACATCTTCGCCGCCGGGATCCCCAGGGGGCTGACGCAGGGCATGACCTCCCCTTCCTCCAGCTCCATGGCTCTCTCGAAAGCGGGCCGGTCCATGGTCCCGGCAATGCAGGTGGTACCCAGTCCCAGGTCCACAGCATAGAGGGCGATCTGCTCAAAGGCATACCCGAAGGCCTCCTCCGCATGCGGCGCGGGCTGCATTTTCCCGGCGATAAAGGTCTCCGCGCCGGTGATGACAGGGCAGTTCAGGTTCTGTGCCTTTACGTCCAGCAGCCGCCAGCGGATCGGAAGCCCATAGGGATTGTCTGCTCCGTTGGCGAAATGCAGCACCTGTTCCTTGATCTCATTACTCAAAGGCTTCCCGTCAAAGCTGCGTACGCTCCTCCGGCTGCGGATCGATTCAGCAATATTCATATGGCACTCTCCTTCAAAGACACGTTCGTCAAGTTGGCTCATCGAACTGTATACACTTTAAAGCGAAGCTCCTGCTTTGTCAACTTCAGTTTATCACAACACGCAAGCTGCTTCCTGCCTTTGAACAACAGCGCCCCATCACCGGGATGGGACGCTGTTGTTCTCTGTCAAACGATATGAATTTGTTGCATTTTTGCCCTCTGCCGAGATGCTATCCGTTCTCCCGCAGGCAGCGGACGGTAAAGCGGGTCGCGCCGCCATAGGTGCAGGTAAAGAGCGTGAGATCATATTCACCGGCCGTCATGTCCGCCACCGCAGTGGGCTGAAGGATCTCCAGCTCGGCTACACGGTAGTGGGTGGTGCCTCCGTTCACATCGGTAAAAAGGATCTCGCTTCCAACCGCAAGCTCCATCAGATGACCGAAGTGGCTCAGATAATTGTGGGCCGCAATGACCAGATCCCCGCCCAGGAGAGTGCCGGAATAGCGGCAGGGGGCGATCTTCAGCCGATCGTAATCCCACTCTTCCATCACAGGAAGCTCCAGGTCGAGATCCGGAATGGTGATAAATCCCACATAGCGGTACCCCTCGATCTCCATGGTCGCCATGGTGGTATCCACAAAGGGCTCCTCTGCCGGAAAGAGCTCAGATGGCATTTCCGCCGGGGGCAAAGTGCCCTGGGCATGCTCCGCGGTGATCGCCTCCGCCATCTGCGCTACGATCTCCATGGAGGCGGCTTCCGCTTCCATAGCCTCCCGACGGTTTCTCTGATAGAGCCCCAGAGCGCCGATCAGAAGAGCGACGCCCAGGCAAACGCAAGCAAGTCCTGTTTTTGCCTTCGCATTCACGACTGAGACCTCCTGCGGTCTGAGCCGAGAAGCCAAAGCCCCAGCAGGATGAAGAACACGCCTGCCCCGGCCAGCACCGGTACGGGCCAGTTGAGCTGTCCCGTCTGGGGCAGCTTCGGTCCCGGAGTCGGTGTAGGAGACGGCGAGGGCGTGGGGGTGGGCTCCGTCTCACGAATCACGGCGGGCTTTACCGTGGCGTCCACGTCGTAGGTGTACTCGCCGGTTTTCGGATCCATAAAGGGCACCGATACCAGAACCGGGTCCATGCGTTCATAACCGGGTGCGGGCCTGGTCTGAACCAGAAGGAATAGGCCCGGCTTCAGGTTCTGGAAACGGATGTGTCCGTCCGCGCCGAAGCTCTCCTCCCGACCGCTGAGCTCCCGCAGACCGGCATGTGCCGCCAGCTCCCCGGCCAGCGCGCTCCGATCCAGGTCTTCCTGGGTGAGCTTCCCGCCGCCCAGTGCTTCAACCAAGCGGAAATAATAATTTCCGTCGTCCGACTCTACCGCGGCCACCTGATACAGGAGCAGATTTCCACCGCTGACGGGTGTTGATTCGTAAAAGCAGCTCAGTTCAATGGAGCTGTTGCGCTCCATGTCGATCCCGGCGTCGGCGAAAGCAGGAACGGCGAGACAGACCAACAGAAGAATGATGGCAAACATGCTGAACAGCTGTCGAAACGCTCTATTGATTTTCATCCGTTCTCACCTCCAGTTTATTCAGAGCTTTGCGCCTGCCTTTTTTCACCGCACTGTTGACCAGCAGGGCAATGAACAGGATCAGCAGCATGGGCAGCGCCACAAGGGGCGCCACCACCAGAGAGTCGATCATAAACGCGTCGCCGGTCACGCGGATCTGCCGCGCCTCGGGGGCGTTCTCCACCCGATGGCCGCGCACCAGCAGGCGGTGGGTATTCACGCCGTAGGGCGTACAGGTGACCAGCGTGCAGTAATCCCGGCCTGGCTCGATTTTCAGATCGTCCAGCTCGTAGGGCAGAACGATCCGGATCTGGTCGACCTGATAGGTCAGAGTCTCATCCAGGGTGCGCAGAACAAAGGTATCTCCCTCGGCCAGCTGATCGATATCGGTGAACAGTCGGGCGGAAGGCAGGCCCCTGTGCCCGGAGAGGATGCAGTGGGTGCCGGGCCCGCCCACCGGGAGAGAGCTGCCCTCGATGTGGCCGATGGCGATCTGCAGAACGGATTCCTCCGTGCTGTGGTAGATGGGCAGGAAGCAGTTGATCTTCTGGATCTCGATATAGCCCATGATGCCGGTTCCGGTCACGTCCAGCTCACGGCGGTAGGCCTCCAGCTGTTCCTCCGTGGGTTCCCATTGGACGCCGAGCTCGGACAGCTGCTCGTTATAGGCCACGGCGCTCTGCCACAGGGCTTCGTACTTTTCGTTGTCGATATCCGCCACCGCTTCTGCGTAGCTGGCGATGGCGCGGGATTGGTGAAAGGAATTCCAGTAATCACTGACGCTGGGGTACAGAATCAGGGACAGCCCGATAAGAAGCATCAGCACCAGAAAGATATTGGATCGGTTTTTCTTCATATTGGGTTCTCCTTGATGCTGTATACGGAGAGTTGATATTTTCCTATGGCTGCGGGAGGGGCAAAGCCCTCCCGCAGCCTTGGAAAGCATTCGAAGGAATTACTCCTCCATGCGCTTCTTAGATACCATGGTCACGACAGCGCCGAGGACCAGGATACCGCCGATCACGTAGAACAGCGTGGTGCCCACACCACCGGTGGAGGGCAGGACGGTACCAGCCTGGTTGATAACATCAATAGACGCAACACCATTTTCAACCGCAGTGGGATCCGCTTTCAGGTTGTAGCCATCGGGAGCCTTGGTCTCAAGCACGTAGTAGGTGCTGTCCTTATCCAGGCCATAGATCACAGCGGAAGAAGCATTGGTCATGTCGATGGTAGTGTTGGTAACACTGGTATCGACAATGTAGTACACCGTGTCAGCAGCTTTCTCAATCTCAGCAGCCTCAAGCTCGTCGTCAGTGAGCGCACGCAGAGTCAACGCAGCAGGAGCTGTTCCACCTTCAGGAACTTCAGCAGAAGGATTAGCATCACGATACAGTTCGAACTGAGCGCCCTTCAGAGCTTTGGTGCCATCGGTCTTATTGATGGTCAAATCGAAGGATTCGATCTCCACCACCTTAGGAGTGGTCTCCTGTTCGGAAGTCCGAGCAACAACCGTGTTCTTCTCGGTGCCATCCAGAGAAGCATTATTGTTGACGACGACGTCATATGTGATAACGATGGTCTGGCCTTCCTGCAGAGTATTCATGGTTGCCTCATTGACGGTAATCACGAGGGTCGCGCCATCGGTGTCTGCAGTGGGAGTAGCGCTCCAGCCTTCTGTGGTCTCGGTACCGTTGATCTTGACCTTCAGGGTAGAGGCCTTATAGGTCAGGCCAGCGGACATGGTATCGGTGATGATCAGCTCATTATTGGTGCCCTTCACATCGGTATAGGTAATGGTGTAGGAGATAGTGTCACCGACCTGATACTCAGTATCGGAAGCTTCCTTCTCGGGAGTTTTAATCACTTCGTTTTTCTCAACTACGAGCTGCTCATCATCATAGGACTGCAGGGTGCAGAGGGAGCCCAAAGAGGAGGTCACAAACCAGTAGCCCTGAGCCAGTTCATCGAAGTTGACCTTGCCGTCCTCATTCGCAACTTTGCCTTCGCTCTTTGCAAGCGCAATAGTCTTCAGGGTATCCAGTTTCTCATACAGGTAGGCAGCGATCTCAGCGCCTTTGTCCTTAAGCGACTCGGAGTTGTTCACGAAGGCTTGGGTGCCATCAGCAGACACTGTGAACGCGAAGGCAGGATTGCAGCCTTCCAACAGAGTCTTCAGAGCAGAATAATTGGGGTCGCTGGTATTCAGATAGTAGGAGTAAGCGTCACCGGAACTGGTGTACTCAAGGATCTTGTACGCATCGTAGGTCTCACCCTTGACAGCGTTTTCTACGGTAATCCCCGCTGCAAACGCGGGCACGCTCAGGGCCATCATCATGACGACCACAAGGACCAAAGCAAAAATCTTTTTCATGTTATCTATCCTTTCTTTTTTGATCAACAATTCAGGTACTACTTTTTCTCGTGACAACAGGCGTCCGTTTCCGCCGGGCGGCCCCGGAGAGCCGCGGACGCGGGAGATCGCGTCAATGTTCATAACATAGCGATCCCCCTTCCCTGTCTGCATGACCGAAAGCAGTATGGATCAACACAAAGCCCTCGGCAGATGCAGCCATATGCGATGCCTGGGGTAAGCAGAGCCGCCCGGAGCGGGTCCCGTGTTCCATTTTCATGTTTTCTGACATCGGTATCCCTCCCAACTACTCAGCTTACCGCCCCGATCTCTGAAAAGGGCCAGAGCCGCATGACGATACGCCCTACGATCTGTTCCTTTGCCACGCAGCCGACCAGCGTGCTGCGCGAATCGATAGAAGTGGCGCGGTGGTCCCCCATCACGAAGTACTGTCCCTCCGGCACCTGGTACGGAAGCTCCAGATCGCAGGTTCCGAAGGCCTTCTCCTGCAGATAGGGCTCGTCGATGATCACACCGTTGACCACCACGGTGCCGTCTTCCATCAGATCGACCCAATCGCCGGGGCCGCAGATCACACGTTTGACCAGGATCTTATTGTTGTAATAAAAGGCCAGCACATCGCCCGTTGTAAAGCTCGCGTTTTTCACCGCGACTACGACCTCGCCCTCGTCGAGGGTCGGAGACATGGACGCGCCGTATATCTTCAGCACGGGAAACAGCAGAGAGGAGATCAAAATCGCCACTGCCGCAACCGTGATCAGAATATATATGGTGCTGCGGAAGGTGCGCCGAAACTTCTGATTCTGTTCCGACCGCACCAGCTCCGCTTCCAGCTGTGAGACCGAAGGGCGACCCAGTTTTTCCTTATTTTTCATTTCGTCTCAGTGGGATCAAAAAAATCCGGGTTCTGTCGTACATATTCCTTGAGCGGCTGGACGACCTTTCTCTTGTAATCGATCGCCCACTGCTTGGCTTCCTCGCGCATGCGGTCGCATTCCAGTCGGCAGGACTCTTCCATCTTGCGGCAGCTGCGCTCCGCGGACAGCAGCGCCTCCTTTGCTTTGCGTTCCTGCTCCTTGCTGACCTGCTGCGCGTTCTGTACGTAGATATCCACAGCGCGCTGCGCGTCCTCGAACACCCCGCTGAGCCGGAGCGAGGCCTCAGCCAGATTCCCCGCCTCGGAAACGATGATCCTGCGGCTCTCCAGCTGCTGCTTCGCGTCCTCCAGCTCTTTGCGAAGGCGCTCGTTTTCTTTTTCCGTCTCGAGCAGCAGGCGGAGAAGATCCTGTCGATTCAGTTTTTTCAGTTCTTGATCTGTCACTGTTCTCTCCTCCCTGCTCTACACAGTCCCAGTGTTCTCTTCCTTCGCAGGATAAGCCCCGCGCCGGAAACGACCACAAGCATCAGGCCCATGAGACGGATGAACTCAATTCCTTGTCCGCCGGTGGAGGGTAGTTCATAGCCGGAGGAATTGCTCACCTGAATCCTCACCACTTCCGTGCGATCCTCTTCTTCAATGGTCGTTACATCAAGCGGT
>CADAHL010000021.1 GCA_902787755.1 Oscillospiraceae bacterium | reverse complement strand
GGATTCTATCCGGCATAAGCATTCTCCTTTTCATAAGGTTCGCATATAGTATAACCAGCAAAAAGAAGAAAGTCAAATGTAAAAAGAAGAATGTCGAGCAGTTCGACATTCTTCTTTTTAAGGAAGACATTCTTCGGCGGTCTTCTTGCTGCGCAGTTTTGAACACCCCTTGCAGATGTGCATGGAAGACGTGTCGCATTCCGTCATTATGTGCTAATCCGTCTCCGTCCTTTCAGCTAAATCCAACATGGAAAAGCTGAATTGTTGCCAGGTTTCCAATGTCGTCTGTGACGGGTCACCCTCGCGGATGCGCATGGTGCGGCGCAGCTTACCCGGCCCAGGTCGTCAATACGCCGCACGATTCCGGTTGCTTTCATATGAAAAATCCTCCTGAATTTCTATCTGTTGTCTCAGATAGTATTTGCAGGGGGCTTTTGTTATGCAGAAGAATCTGTGTTCCCGTCTCGGGTCAGATTCACGGTGACCGGGGACAGATAAGCGCAGACCGCGGCAGTCAAACGGACCGCCGGAGGGCGGGCGGAAAAACCGGCTTTCTGACCGGAAATCAGGCCGGAAAACGGCGATTCCGACCGGGCAGGTACTGAAAACACGATAAAATACGGATAAAAAGAGAGAAATAATCATGTTAAAATGCACAAAAGAATAAGGGATTATTTCAACATAATTGCCAAGTCAACTGAAATTTTCAAGAGCAGAAAGTTTGAAATTGAAAAACAAAAGATGATAGGGTATAATTCAATTTAAATTGATGGCGCTTTGCAGCGTTAAATCGATGAAAGAGAGCGGGTTGCACTTGGCAATCCCCGAGCATATCCATCCAAGCAGGACAGAAGATAACGGAGGGTCACAATGGCAGGATATATCGTAAAGCGGATCGTGGTGGCGTTTTTAACGCTTTTGCTGATCATGTGCATCACCTTCCTGCTGATGAACGCGGTTCCCGGGAGCCCCTTCCTGACAGAAAAATCGACGCCGGAGATGATCGCCCGGGCCAATGCCAAGTACGGTCTGGACAAACCGCTGTATGTTCAGCTTTTCAACTACATAAAAAACTATCTGAAGGGAGATCTGGGCACTTCGCTGAAGATGCAGGAGGGCACCAGCGTCTCCAAGATCATCTTCCATCAGGGTAAGTTTGAGCTTTCTCTCAAATTGGGCGTCTACGCGCTGCTGCTGGCGGTGATCATCGGAATCCCCCTGGGCTGCATCGCGGCCTACAACCGGGGCAAATGGATCGACGGCTTCCTGCGGGTGCTGACCACGGTGGGCGTGGCGGTGCCGACCTTTGTGCTGGCGACCCTGCTGCTGGTCACCTTCGCGGTAAAGCTCCAGTGGCTGCCCACGCTCAGCGGGAGCCTGACCGACGCCAGGAGCTACGTGATGCCGGTGATCAGCCTGTCCTTCTACTACACCTGCTACGTGGCCAAGCTCACCCGCACCAGTATGCTCGACGCCATCAACCAGGACTACATCCGAACCGCCCGGGCCAAGGGCGTCAAGACCCGTGCGCTGATCCTGAAGCACGCGCTGCGAAATTCGCTGATCCCGGTGATCACCTATCTGGGGCCGGTCATGGCCGGCATCATCACCGGCAGCTTTGTGGTGGAATCCACTTTCTCCGTTCCCGGCCTGGGCAAGTACTACGTCCAGAGCGTTCTGAACCGGGATTACCCCGTGATCATGGCCACCACGGTGGTCCTGTCCGCGCTGGTGATCCTGATGAATCTGGTGGTGGATATCGCTTACAAGATCGTGGATCCGCGCATCACCCTGACGGAAAAGGAGGAGTGAGCGATGGATGGTAAATTTGCGAAGATCAGTCCCTTCCAGGTGGATCCGGACAAGATCCCCCAGCTGACGGAAGAGGACTTTGCCCCGGCCGGCGAGAGCGAAAAGGCCTCCATGGTCCAGATGCACAAGAGCGTCTCCTACTGGCGGGACGCCTGGCGGCGTTTCCGGGCCAATACGGTGTCCATGGTGGCGCTGGCGGTCTTTGTGCTGTGCCTGCTGTTTGCGTTCGTGGGACCGTCCCTGATCCCCTACAGCTACGGGGAGCAGTACCGGGCCTCCCAGAAGCTGGCCCCCTTTGAGTACTCCAAGGGCGAGCAGAAGATCCGGGCCCTCTCCGGCACCTGTGACGGATTTTACGCCACGGCGCTGCAGCCCGGCAGCATCACGGCCCTGTCCAAGGGCGACTACTACATCACGCACAAGGGACAGACCTATGCCTTCACCCTGGAAAAGGCGGTGGAGAAAAGCGTCCTGATCCTCAACGCGGGGGCGGAGGAGCCGCTGGTCCTGGTCAAGGAAGCCGATCTGCAGTCCGACGGCAGCTACACCGCCAGTCAGGCTCTCGAATACACCGGAGAGCCGGCGGAAGGCGCGTCCCGGCTGAAGCTGGTTCGCGGCGTGTTCCCCCACGTGTTCGGTACGGATTCGGCCGGGCGGGACATCATGGCCCGCACCATGTACGGCACCCGGGTCTCCATCATCATCGGTGTGGTGGCGGCGCTGATCGTGCTGATCATCGGCTCGATCTACGGGGCCATTTCGGGGCTTTCCGGCGGCGTGGTGGACTTCGTGATGATGCGTATCGTGGAGCTCATCTACTCCGTGCCCGAGGTCCTGATCGTCCTGCTGCTGCAGGTGGTGCTGAAGGATCCCCTTCAGCAGTGGTTCGACACCAGCCCCTCGGCCTTCGCCCACGCCATGAGCGATCTGGGCGCCGGCATCGTCAGCATCTTCATCACCTTCGCGCTGCTGTATTGGGTCACCATGGCCCGGATCGTCCGGGGCCAGGTGCTGCAGCTGAAAAAGCAGGAGTACGTCACCGCGGCCACCGCCCTGGGCGCCTCCAACGGCCGGATCATCCGGCGGCACCTGCTGCCCAACTGCGTGGGACAGCTGGTGATCACCACCTGTCTGCAGATCCCCAGCGCCATCTTCCTGGAATCCTTCCTGTCCTTCCTGGGACTGGGCGTTTCGGCGCCGATGGCCAGTCTGGGCTCTCTGTGCTCGGACGCGCTGGAGACCATCTCCCTGTACCCCTATCGCCTGGTGTTCCCGGGGATCATCCTGACCGTGGTGGTCCTGACATTGAATCTGGTGGGCGACGGCCTGCGCGACGCGCTGGATCCGCGCCTGAAGAAATAAGGGGGAGGACGGTATGGACGAACAGAAAAAACTGCTTGAGATCAAGGATCTCAAGGTCTCCTTCTTCACCCCGGCCGGCGAGGTCAAGGCCGTGGACGGCATCTCCTATTCCCTGGGCTACAACGAGGTCATGGGCATCGTGGGCGAGTCCGGCTCCGGCAAGAGCGTGGAGGCCTATTCCATCATCGGCCTGCTGCAGAGTCCCGGCAAAGTGACCGGCGGCTCCATCCTGTTCGAAGGCGAAAACGTGCTGGATTTCAGCGAGGAGCAGATGCGGCAGTTCCGGGGGGATCGGGTCAGCATGATCTTCCAGAACCCCATGACCTGCCTGAACCCGGTCTACACCATCGGCAACCAGCTCGTGGAGGCGCTGATGTGCCACGACAAGGGCTATACCAAGGAGCAGGCCCGGGCCCGGGCCATCGAGATGCTGGAGCTGGTGGGCATCAACAACGCCGAAAAGCGCATCGACCAGTATCCACACGAGTTCTCCGGCGGTATGCGCCAGCGGGCCATGATCGCCATGGCGCTGATCTGCGAGCCCAAGCTGCTGATCGCCGACGAGCCCACCACAGCGCTGGACGTTACCATTCAGGCCCAGATCCTGGAGCTGATGAAGGAGCTTCAGAAAAAGGAAAACACCTCCATCATCTTCATCACCCACAACCTGGGCGTGGTGGCGGAGATCTGCGACCGGGTGTCGGTGATGTATGCCGGGCGCATCGTGGAGCAGGGGCCGGTCAACGATATCTTTTACAAGCCCCAGCATCCCTATACCAAGGGCCTTCTGGCTTCCACGCCCAGACTGGATGAGGAGGGCCGGGAGCGGCTGGTGCCCATCGAGGGCACGCCCATCGACCTGCTCAACCCGCCCCAGGGCTGCAACTTCGGACCCCGGTGCAAGGACTGCATGAAGATCTGCCTGCGGCAGAAGCCGCCCTTTGTCCAGGTGGGCGAGGGCCATATTTCCGCCTGCTGGCTGCACTTCAAAGGGCAGGCCGGAAAGGAGGATGCGACGTGAGCGACGTCCTTCTGAAAATCGAAAATCTGAGAAAGTATTTCCCCGTCAAGGGAAAACTGTTCCAGAAGAGGAAATATGTGCAGGCGGTGGAGAGCGTCTCCTTCCAGATCTACCGGGGGGAGACCCTGGGCCTGGTAGGCGAGTCCGGCTGCGGCAAGACCACCCTGGGCCGCACCATCATCCGCCTGTACGAGCCCACAAGCGGCCGGATCCTCTATGACGGACAGCCCATCTATGACAGCGAGAAGAAGCTGGCGGTGGATATGCTCCCCTATCGGCGGAAGATGCAGATCATCTTCCAGGATCCCTCCGCCTCCCTGGACCCGCGTATGACGGTGGGCGAGATCGTGGGAGAGGCGCTGGATATCCACAAGCTCTGCGCTTCCAAACAGGAGCGGCAGGAGCGCATCAATTCCCTGCTGGATGAGGTGGGACTGAACACCGAGCACGCCAACCGCTTCCCCCACGAGTTCTCCGGCGGCCAACAGCAGCGGGTGGGCATCGCCCGGGCCCTGGCCGTAGAACCCGAATTCATCGTCTGCGACGAGCCCATCTCCGCCCTGGACGTGTCCATCCAGTCCCAGGTGGTGAACATGCTGGAGGATCTGCAGCGGGAGAAGGGCCTGACCTATCTCTTCATCGCCCACGACATCAGCGTGGTCCGGCATATCTCCAACCGGATCGGCGTCATGTATCTGGGACAGCTGGTGGAGCTGGCGGAGAGCTATGAGCTGTGCAGCCACCCCATCCACCCCTATACGAAGACCCTGCTGAGCGCGGTGCCCCTGCCGGACCCGGAAAAGAGCCGGGCCCGCCAGCGGATCCTGCTGGAGGGCGATATCCCCAGCCCCCTGGATCCCCCCAGCGGATGCCGCTTCCACACCCGCTGCCCCTATGCCACGGAGCGCTGCCGCAGCGAGCAGCCCGTGCTGAAAGAATACGGCCCCGGGCATTTCGCCGCCTGCCACCTGCTGGAGCGGGGCTGACAAATCCGGTAATAAGCTCACGAGAGCTTTTACAAATCTACTATAGGAGGAACAAAAATGAAAAAGATCCTTGCCCTGCTGCTTGCCCTGTGCATGGTCCTGTCTCTGGCCGCCTGCGGCTCTCAGAGCAGCAGCGCGCCGGCTGAGGCTCCTGCTCCCGCCGACGCCCCCGCGGATGCCCCCGCCGACGCTCCCGCCGATGCTCCCGCTGATGAGCCCTTCGTCATCAACGCCTGCATCGCGTCCGAGCCGGAGACCATCGATCCGGGCCTGATCAGCTCCGTCGACGGCTCCACCTACACCCAGCACCAGTTCGAGAACCTGATGAAGTATCAGATGATCGACGCTCCTGCCGCGGACGACCCCAACATGAAGAATACCGAGGTCGTTTACGGTCAGGCCGCCTCTTATGAGGTTTCCGACGACCTGTGCACCTACACCTTCACCCTGCGCGACGATATCTTCTGGTCCGACGGTCAGCCCGTCACCGCCAATGACTTCGTCTACAGCTGGCAGCGCCTGGTGGATCCCGCCACCGCTTCCGACTACGGCTACTTCCTGGACAACATCGTCCTCAACGCCGCTGCCATCCAGGCCGGCGAGATGGACAAGAGCGAGCTGGGCATCAAGGCCATCGACGACAAGACCCTGGAGATCCAGCTGGAAGCCCCCTGCGCCTACTTCATCGAGATGTGCGCCTTTGCCTCTCTGGTCCCCTTGCGTGAGGACGTCGTGGAAGGCAACGACGACTGGACCGATCCTGCCAACATCGTGGTCAACGGCCCCTACAAGGTGGTGGAGTGGGTCCACGACAGCTACATCCGCATGGAGCCCAACTCCTACTACTATGATGCGGCCAACCTGGGCCCCGACGCCATCGTGTGGTGGCTGAGTGACAGCGAGACCGCCATCCTCTCCGCCTATCAGTCCGGTGAGTACGACTTCATCGAGAGCTTCCCCACCGACATGATCGAGAGCCTGCAGGCCTCCGGCGACTGCTTCATCAACCCCTACGTGGGCACCTACTACCTGTACCTGAACTGCTCCAAGATCACCGACTGGCGTGTGCGCGCGGCCATGGTTCTGTCCGTTGACCGCGAGAACATCGTCGAGAACGTGACCCAGGGAGGTCAGGTCCCCGCTACCGGCTTTGTTGCCTCCGGCATTCTGGACTCCGCCGGTCAGGACTTCGCCTTCGGCGTGTCTGAGCTGGGCGCCATCTACAACACCCTGCAGAGCATGTACCCCGACGCCGACCTGAGCACCTACTCCGGCAAGTGCGAGCTGGCCAAGCAGCTGTATGACGAAGCGGTTGCCGACGGCTCCTGGGATCCCAACACCACCGTGGTCTACAACTTCAACACCTCCGATACCCACAAGGCCATCGCGGAAGCCTGCGGCTCCGACTGGCAGACTGTTCTGGGCATGAGCATCACCCTGGAGAACCAGGAGTGGGCCACCTACACCAACGGCCTGGGCGAGCACAGCTTCGGTGTGGCCCGTCTCGGCTGGATCGCCGACTACAACGACCCCGTCACCTATCTGGAGCTGATGGTCACCGGTAACTCCTACAACTACGGCCTGTACTCCGACGAGAGCTTTGACGCGGCCATCGCTTCCGCCAAGGCTTCTCTGGCCGGCCCCGACCGTGACGCTCTGCTGTACGGCGCTGAGGAGACTCTGTTCGGCGAAGGCGGCTTCCCCGTCTGCCCGATCTACTACTACACCAACATGTACTGCAGCAAGGGCCTGACCAATCTCGGCTACACCGGCATGGGCTACTTCTTCTTCATGTACGCCCAGCAGGCCTGATCTGCCATAGATCCACAGACAACGCAATAACGGCGCCGCCCCCGGGATCCCCGGGGGCGGTTTTTGTTGGGCCGGCGCCGAAAACAGGCTTGAGAACGCCGACGGTTTGTGATACTCTACCTGCAGAGACACAAGCAGGAGGAAAAGAAATGCTGAATATCAAGAAAAGCCTTGCGGACGGGACCCTCTGCCTCGAGCTGGAGGGCCGTCTGGATACCGTTACCGCGCCGAAGCTGGAGAAGGAACTGCAGCAGTCCCTGACGGGTGCGGACCGGCTCGTTCTGGATCTGGAGCGGCTGGAGTATATCTCCTCCGCCGGACTGCGGGTCCTGCTGTCCGCCCAGAAGGTCATGGCTGCCAGAGGAGGCATGAAGCTGACGCACGTGGGCCCGGTGGTGATGGAGGTCTTCGAGATCACGGGCTTTGCGGATATTCTGACGATCGTCTGAAGCGGAGGAAAAAGAGATGAAGACAGATGTGATTGCGGTTTCCAGCAGGGACGATCGGATCGCCGAGGCCCTGAGGCAGACGGAGAAGGTCGCCGTATATAAAGAGCTCGCCCCCAAAGACGCCCTGCACCTGCGCCTGCTGACGGAGGAGATGATGGGCCTGATGCGCGCCGTCACCGGCGACGTGGAGGGCAGCTTCTGGATCGAGGACGAGAAGGGCCTGTTTGAAGTACACCTGAAGGTGCTCACCGGCACCAACTTTCTGCAGCAGGAGCAGTTGCTCTCCGCCTCCACCAGCGGCCGAAACGAAGCCCACCGGGGCCTGATGGGCAAGATCCGCAGCTTCTTTGAGCCCATCGAAGGGGCGCCGCTCCTGGATCTGACGCCGGACGGCGGCTATATGGAGACCTCCTGGACGCTGAGCGCGTATCAGGACAAGCTGAGGCGGGAGGCCAGAGAGACCAAAGAGGCCATGGAGGCCTGGGACGAGCTGGAGAAATCGGTGATCGCCCATGTGGCGGAGGATGTGAAGGTGAGTATCCGGGGCCGTGACGTGGAGATGATCGCTTACTACAGGGCCGGCTGAGTCCCGGCCCGGGACGAAAAAGGACAGCCCGGCGGCGAGAGCCCGCCGGGCTGTCCGCACAGGAAAAAGACGGAGAGAGGAACGAAACGATGGCCATCACGAAAACGGATTTCATGCGGGGAATGCAGTGCCCGAAGATGCTCTGGCTGGACAAGCACAAGCCGGGGCTGAAGGTGATCCCGCCGGAGGTCCAGGTGAGGCTGGATGCGGGAAACGACTTCGGCGACCGGGCCATGGCCATGTTCGGGCCTTATGAGGAGATGACCGTCTACCGCCCGGGAACGACGATCCCGGACAAGGCCGCCATGCTCCAACGCACCCGGGAGCATCTGGAGGCGGGCACACCCGTGATCTGCGAGGCGGCCTTCTCCAACTACAACAACTACTGCGCGGTGGATATCCTCCGGAAGACGGAGACCGGCTACGACATCTACGAGGTGAAAAACACCCCGGAGCTCCATGACCAGTTCGTCCGGGACGCGGGCTTCCAGTACTACATCCTGTCCCGCTGCGGGCTGAAGGTGGGGAAGATCTTCATCGTGCTCCACGGCCCGGAGGAGGCCGAGCCCTTCCTGCCGGTGGAGGTGACGAAGCAGGCCAAGGGCTTCTACAAATGGATCAACGACAACATCTGGGATCTGAACCGGATGCAGAAGGCGCCGGAGGAGCCGCCGGTGGAGCCCGGGGACCGGTGTAACTGCCCGTATCGCTGCTGGTACTACGACTACTGCCATAAGGCGGCGGATCCTGCGCGAAATGAACAAAATACGGATTCTTTTGTTGGATAAAACGCACAAAGTTTGGGCAAGTTTGGGCTTGTTTCTTCCGGGGAAAGGGGGTATAATCCCCTCGAACTTGAGAAAGGAGGCGACAAAACCATGCGTGAGAATATGATGTCTTCCACGGTTTTCGAGCTTGAGAATGAGTCCCGGTTCCCCAATCTGCTGAACGATAAGGATTTCGTTTCCTACAACTGGACTCTTCCCTTCTGCAATTTCTGATTGTCAGACAGCTGCATGACCGGGCCGCACAAGCGGCTTAAAATAGACGGGATGTGAAAACAGAGCGTTTTCCATCCCGTCTTTTATCTCATAAAGCAAAAAGATTCCGGGCGGTGAGATGATTCTCACGGCCCGGAATCTTTTGTATCTGGGGGTTACTCCAGCTCGAAGGCGCCGGTGTAGAGCTGATAATAGGTGCCCTTGTCGGCGATCAGCTTTTCGTGGCTTCCCCGCTCGATGATCCGTCCGTGGTCCAGGACCATGATCACGTCCGAGTTCATGACCGTGGAGAGCCGGTGGGCGATGACGAAGACCGTGCGGCCCTTCATCAGCCGGTCCATGCCCTTCTGGACAATGGCCTCGGTGCGGGTGTCGATGGAGGAGGTGGCCTCGTCCAGGATCATGACCGGAGGATCGGCCACCGCCGCCCGGGCGATGGCGATCAGCTGCCGCTGGCCCTGGGAGAGGTTGGCGCCGTTGTTGGTCAGCTCGGTCTGATAGCCCTGGGGCAGGCGCACGATGAAGTCGTCGGCGCCGGCCAGCCGGGCGGCCTGGATGCAGTCCTCATCGGAGGCGTCCAGCCGACCGTAGCGGATGTTGTCCATGACGGTGCCGGTAAAGAGATTGGTCTCCTGGAGCACGATGCCCAGGGAGCGGCGCAGGTCCGCCTTTTTGATCTTGTTGACGTTGATGCCGTCGTAGCGGATCTTGCCGTCGGCAATGTCGTAGAAGCGGTTGATGAGGTTGGTGATGGTGGTCTTGCCCGCGCCGGTGGCGCCCACAAAGGCCACCTTCTGGCCCGGCTCGGCGTAGACGGACACGTCGTTCAGCACGGGCTTGCCCTCCACGTAGGCGAAGTCCACGTCCACCATACGCACGTCGCCCCGGAGCGGGGTATAGGTCACGCTGCCGTCGGCGCTGTGGGGATGCCGCCAGGCCCAGTGGCCGGTGTGCTCCTCGGTCTCCTCCAGACTGCCGTCGGCCTTCTCGCGCACATTCACCAGGGTCACATAGCCGTCGTCCGCCTCGGGCTTTTCGTTGATGAGGCTCAGGATCCGCTGGGCGCCGGCGCCGGCCATAACGATGGAGTTGATCTGCTGGCTGAGCTGGTTGACGTTGCCGGTAAACTGCCGGGACATATTCAGGAAGGGGATCAGCACGGTGATATCGAAGACCATGCCGGACAGGCTCACATTGGGGACGTTGGCCAGGATGAACACGCCGCCGGCCAGGGCCAGGCCCACATACAGAATGTTGCCGATATTGGCGATGATGGGACCCAGGGTGCTGGCAAAGGCGTTGGCCCGGTAGCTGACGTCGAACAGCTCGTTGTTGACCTTGTCGAAGTCGGCCTGGGTCTGCTCCTCATGGCAGAAGACCTTGACCACCTTCTGGCCCTCCATGGTCTCCTGGGCGAAGCCCTCCATGGCGGCCACGGCCTTCTGCTGCTGCAGGAAGTACTTGGCGGAGCCGCCGCCGATGGTCTTGGTCACAAAGAACATGGCCACCACGCCCAGCAGCAGGACCAGGGTCATCCACAGGCTGTAGTAGATCATGATGAACAGCACGGCCAGCACGATGGACACCGAGCGGATCAGCGAGGGCAGAGACTGGCTCACCAGCTGGCGCAGGGCGTCGATATCATTGGTGTAGAAGCTCATGATATCGCCGGTTTTATGGGAATCGAAGTAGCGGATGGGCAGATCCTGCATCCCGCCGAACATCTCCCGGCGCATCTTGTCCAGGAAGCCCTGGGTCATCACGGCCATCAGCTGGGTCTCCAGGGTCAGGGAGCAGATGGAGACGGCATACAGCCCGATGAGAGTGAAGATATAGGGCAGCAGCTCGACTCTGGCGGCGGCCCAGTCCCCGCTGGACACCCATTTTTCGATCACGGCCAGCACCTTCTGAATGAAGATGGCGGGCAGGGAGGCCACAATGGCGGAGAAGAGCACGCAGAGCATGGCCAGGGGGCCCAGCACGGGGTAGAACCCGAAGAACTTCTTCAGGGTCCAGGAGATCGCGCCGAAGTTCTCCTTCAGCATATCGCCTCTGGATTTATTCATCGCTCTCACCTCCCTTGGTCTGCTGTTCATATACCTCGCGGTAGATCTGGCCGGACTTCATGAGCTCCTCGTGGGTGCCCATCTCGGCGATCCGGCCCTTATCCATGACCAGGATCAGGTCCGCGTCCTCCACCGAGGCCACCCGCTGGGCGATGATGATCTTGGTGGTCTCCGGGATGTAGGAGCGGAAGCCAGCCCGGATCAGGGCGTCAGTCTTGGTATCCACAGCGCTGGTGGAGTCGTCCAGGATCAGGATCTTCGGCTTTTTCAGCAGGGCCCGGGCGATGCACAGGCGCTGCTTCTGGCCGCCGGAGACGTTGGCGCCGCCCTGCTCGATCCAGCGGTCGTAGCCCTCGGGATGGGCCATGACGAATTCATCCGCCTGGGCCAGCCGGCAGGCCTCCCGGATCTCCTCATCGGTGGCCTCGGGGTTGCCCCAGCGCAGATTGTCCCGAACCGTGCCGGAGAAGAGCAGGTTCTTCTGCAGCACCACGGAAACGGCGCTGCGCAGGGTCTCAATATCGTAGCTGCGCACGTCCACGCCGCCCACCTTGACCGAGCCCTCGGTCACGTCGTAGAGACGGGGGATCAGCTGGATCAGGGTGGTCTTGCTGGAGCCGGTGCCGCCCAGGATACCCACGGTCATGCCCGAGCGGATGTGCAGGTCGATGTCGGCCAGGGCGTAGTTTTCCGCCTCGGCGCTGTATTTGAAGGAGACGTGCTCAAAGTCGATGGAGCCGTCCTTCACCTCGGTGACGGGATTTTCCGGATTGTGCAGACTGGGCTCCTCCTTCAGCACCTCCGTCAGACGCTTCATGGACTCCCAGGACATGGTCATCATCACATAGATCATGGAGATCATCATGAGGCTCATCAGGATCTGCATGCCGTAGGTGAGCATGGCGGAGATCTGACCCACGTCGATGGTCTGGCCCCGGCTGGAGACGATGAGCTTGGCGCCTACCAGCAGGACGAAGACCATGTTGAAGTTCATGCACAGGGTCATCAGGGGATTGTTCAGAGCCACGATCCGCTCGGCCTTGGTGAAGTCCTTGCGGATATCGTCGGAGGCGACGCCGAACTTCTGCTTCTCGTAGTCCTCCCGGGCGAAGCCCTTGACCACCCGCATGCCCCGGACGTTCTCCTCCACGGATTCGTTCATCCGGTCGTACTTCTTGAACACGGCCCGGAAGGCGGGCATGGCCTGGCGGGCGATCAGCAGCAGTCCTGCGATCAGCACCGGGACCACGACCACGAAGGTGGTGGCCAGGCTCCCGCCCATGCGGTAGGCCATGACGATGGAGAAGACGAACATCAGGGGCGAGCGGACCGCCGCCCGGATGGTCATCATGAAGGCCATCTGCACGTTGGAGATGTCCGTGGTCAGCCGGGTCACCAGGGAGGCGGTGGAGAACTTGTCGATGTTCTCAAAGGAGAAGCCCTGGATGCGCCGGAACACGTCGTGGCGCACGTTCCGAGCAAAGCCCGCGGAGGCCTTGGCCCCCATAAAACCGGCTCCGCCGCCGCAGGCCAGAGAGGCGATGGCCATGATCACCAGAATGATTCCGGTCTGCACCACTTCGTTCATGGGAGCGCCTGCCTTGATGTCGTTGACCAGGTCGGCGGTGCGGGTGGGGATCAGCACCTCGATAAACACCTCACCGATGATCAGGATCAGGGTGAGGATGGTGGGCAATTTGAATTCGCGGATACACTTGATAAAGGTCTTAATCACAGCCGCTGTCACTTCCTTCCGTACAATCTTCACAGGCGTTGCGGAGCATCACGTCCGTGATGGCAATCAGCTCCTGCACCTGCTGCTCTGTCAGCCCCCGGGAAAGCCACCGGAAGCTGTCGTTTTCCACTTCTTTTACGGCCTGTTCCAGACCGTAGGCCTTTTCCGTGGCCTGGATCCGTTTGGATCTCCGGTCCCGGCTGCTGCGCTGGCAGGTGAGAAAGCCCTTCTTTTCCAGCCGCTGGATCAGGTCGGTCATCGTCGCGTGGCTCATCCGGAAGGCTTCCTCCAGATCCTTCTGGCTGGTTTCCTCCAGACCCTCCCGCTCTCTGCGGATCAGACAGCCCAGGACGCCGAACTGCACCCCGGTCAGATCCATCTCCGCCAGCATCCGGTCCATCTGTTTCTTGAAGGACCGATGCAGCAGCGAAAAACGCAGACCCAGGGGTATGTTGTTCGTCATAGCATCAACTCCAATATGTCGTGTACGACGTATTTTATCATAGGAGCGCAGAAAGTCAAGGGGGAGAGAAGCAAATTTTCCCCCGGGAACAGAAAAAACACTTGCGTTGAGCCTACATTCTTCCGGATTGCGGTTGACAGCGGAACTCCTCTTGTAGTAAAATTGCTTCGAATTTTTGAAAGAAATGAGGGACCTGAGAATGGATCTGTTCGACAAGGTCGAGAAATATACTCTCGTAAGAGACTATAAGGCCATGGGGATCTACCCTTACTTCCACGCCCTGGAATCCCGTCAGGATGTGGAGGTCATTATGGAGGGCAAGCGCCGGATCATGCTGGGCTCCAACAACTACCTGGGTCTGACCACCGAGCCCGAGGTGGTGGAGGCGGGCATCCGGGCCTTTGAACAGTACGGCAGCGGCTGCTCCGGCTCCCGCTTCCTCAACGGCACCCTGCGCATGCACCTGGAGCTGGAGGCGGAGCTTGCCGGCTTCGTGGGCAAGGAGAGCGCCGTGACCTTCTCCACCGGCTTCCAGTCCAACCTGGGCATCATCAGCGCCCTGGTGGGCCGGGGCGACTATGTGATCTGCGACCGGGAGAATCACGCCAGCATCTACGACGGCTGCAAGCTCAGCTATGGCAAGATGCTCCGCTATAAGCACAACGATATGGAGGACCTGGAAAAGCTGCTGGCCCGGGTTCCGGAGGAGGCCGGCTGCCTGATCGTCACCGACGGCGTGTTCTCCATGGGCGGCGACATCGCCAATCTCCCGGAGATCGTGCGTCTGGCGAAGAAGTACGGCGCCAGGGTCATGGTGGACGACGCCCACGGTCTGGGCGTCATCGGCGAAGGCGGCCGGGGCACGGCCAGCTACTTCGGCCTCACCGACCAGGTGGACGTGATCATGGGCACCTTCTCCAAGTCCCTGGCCAGCCTGGGCGGCTATATGGCGGCCTCCGAGGCGGTGTGCGACTACGTGCGCCACAACTCCCGGCCCTTCATCTTCTCTGCCTCCATCCCGCCTTCCGCCTGCGCCACGGCGTTGGCCGCCCTGCGCCATCTGGAGGCCCATCCGGAGCTGCCCAAGCGGCTTCAGGCCCTGTCGGCCTATGCCAGAGCGGGGCTCAAGGCCCGGGGCCTGACCATCCGGGAGTCCGAGACCCCCATCATCCCCATCTACACCTATGAGCTGGACAATACCCTCATCAAGAACAAGCAGCTCTACGAGGCCGGGGTCTATGTGAACCCGGTGCTGCCCCCCGCCACCCCTCCTGGCGAGTGCCTGCTGCGCACCAGCTATATGGCCAGCCATACCGAGGCCCTGCTGGACGAGGCCATGGACATCATCGCCCGGGTCCTTCTGGCCTGACGGAGATAAGAAGATCCCGCACCCATCCGCCCAAAGAGCGCCGGGGTGCGGGATTTCTTCTCCCTCCTTGACAAGTATTTCTTATGATGTTACCATGAAAATCCCGGAAGAAGCAAACTTTTCTTTATAGACCGTGGGAAAACCAAAATTCCTTTTTATGGAAAGGCGGTGAGAGAATGCTGGATACCAAAGTGTTTTCTCTTCTGACCGTGGCAGAGACGCTCAACTACACCCAGGCGGCCAAGCGCCTGAACATCACCCAGCCGGCGGTGAGCCAGCACATCAAGGCGCTGGAGGAGGAGCTGGGTGTGCATATCTTCGAGCGCGCCGGGGGCAAGCTGGTGGTGACCCGGCAGGGAGAGGAAGTGATCTCCTGCGCCCGGAAGCTGGCGGCGCTGGAAAACAACCTGCGGCAGACCCTGAGCGACGGGCAGGCCCAGGTGGAGCATCTGACGGTGGGCGTGACCCACACCGCCGAGAGCAGCCCCATCGCCGAGACCCTGGCCCTCTACTGCGCCAGGCACGAGGGCGTGAGCATCAAGATGGTCACGGACACCACCAACAATCTGTACCACATGCTCAAATCCTACGAGCTGGATCTGGCGATCGTGGAGGGCCGGATCACCGATCCCCGGATCCACTATCTGCTGCTGGACACGGACACCCTGGTGCTGGCGGTATCCATGGATCACCCCTTTGCCAAGAAGAGCATGGTCACCCTGGACGAGCTGAAGCGGGAGAAACTGATCCTCCGGCTGCCGGAATCCGGCACCCGGAGCCTGTTCGAGGCCCATCTGGAGAGCAACAACATGCGCCTGGAGGACTTCCACGTGATCCTGGAGGTGGACAATACCGCCACCATCAAGGATCTGATCCGCCGGGACTTCGGCGTGTCCATCCTGGCCCGGAGCGTCTGCCTGGACGAGCTGAAGAAGGGGAAACTCACGGTGCTGCCGGTGGAGAACCTGAGTATGATGCGGGAGATCAACTTTGCCTACAACAGCGATTTTACCCGCTTCGACATGCTCCGGGACATCATGCGCTTTTATAACGAGACCCGGAAGATCTATGCCTGAGCCGCCTGCAGCGGCAGTTCTTGGATTTGAAAAAAGAGCCCCCGGACGGTTTCACACCGCCCGGGGGCTTTGCTACTAAAAACTAAAAACTATAAACGAAAAACTCCTTACTTGGCGCAGGGGCCGGCCTTGACGATGTTCTCCGGCATGTCGGGGTACTTCTTGGCGAAGTTGGCCTGGAAGGCGGCGGCCAGCTCTCTAGCGGCGGCGTCATAGGCGTCCTTGTCCGGCCAGGCGGCCCGGGGATCCAGCATCTCGTCGGGCACGTTGGGGCAGGTCTTGGGGATGTTCAGGTTGAAGATGGGATCTCGGGTATACTCCACGTCGTTGAGCTGTCCGGCGATGGCGGCTGTGACCATGGCCCGGGTGTATTTGAGCTTCATGCGGGGCACGGTGCCGGCCTTGCCGCCGAACCAGCCGGTGTTCACCAGGAAGACCTGGGCGCCGGTCTCGTCCAGCTTCTCGCCCAGCATCTGGGCGTAGACCGAGGCCGGCCGGGGGAAGAAGGGCTCGCCGAACAGGGTGGAGAAGGTGGTGACCGGCTCCTTGATGCCGCGCTCCGTGCCGGCCAGCTTGCTGGTGTAGCCGGAGACGAAGTGGTACATGGCCGCGTCCTTGTCCAGACGGGAGATGGGAGGCAGCACGCCGAAGGCGTCGGCCGTCAGGAAGATGACGGTCTTGGGCAGGCCGCCCACGCCGGGGATGGCGGCGGAGGGGATGAAGTCCACCGGGTAGCTGACACGGGTGTTCTCGGTGAGGCTGCCGTCGAAGTAGTCGGGATGGCCCGCCTCGTCCAGGATCACGTTCTCCATCACCGAGCCGAAGCGGATGGCGCCGTAGATCTCCGGCTCCTTCTCCTGCTCCAGACCGATGCACTTGGCATAGCAGCCGCCTTCGATGTTGAACACGCCCTCGTCGGTCCAGCCGTGCTCATCATCGCCGATCAGGGCCCGGTTGGGGTCGGCGGACAGGGTAGTCTTGCCGGTGCCGCTGAGGCCGAAGAACACGGCGGTGTCCCCGTCCTTGCCGATGTTGGCCGAGCAGTGCATGGGCAGGATGCCCTCGGCGGGCAGAATGTAGTTCATGATGGTGAAGACGGACTTCTTGATCTCGCCGGAGTACTGGCTGCCGGCGATGAGCACCTCATGCTCCTCCAGGTTCACCAGGATGGCGGCCTCGCTGTTGGTGCCGTCCACCTCGGGGATGCACAGGAAGCCGGGGGCCACGATCAGGGTGTAGTCCGGCGTATAGTCCTCCAGCTGCTCCGCCGTGGGACGGATCAGCAGCTGGTGGATAAACAGGTTCTGGCTGGCCAGCTCGTTGACGATGCGGAAGCGGCGGGTGTACTTGGGATCGGCGCCGCCGAAGCCGTCGAAGACGAACAGCTCCTTGCCCTGCAGATAAGACAGCATCTTGCCCTTGATGGCGTCATATTTTTCCTTGCTGATGGGCACGTTCACCTTGCCCCAGGACACGGTGTCGTGGATGGCGGGGGTGTCCACAAAGAATTTGTCGTTGGGGCTGCGGCCGGTGTACTTACCGGTGCGGACGGCCAGGGCGCCGTTCTCGGCCAGAACGCCTTCGCCGCGCTCCAGGGCCTTTTCCACCAGACGGGCTACAGGCAGATTGCGATAAACCTTGCCGTTTCCGGCGATGCCGAAGCTCATGGGACTCAATTTTTCCATATCTGTGTTCTCCTGTTCTCCGGAGTGCGTTCCGGCGTTTTCTGCAAGATAGCTTGTGTTGCTTTTGCCGCTTTTATTATAGTGTTTTACCCGCTCAAATGCAAACGCCGGGACCCGGAAAGGGCCTCGGCGTTTCTGACAAAAAGATTCCGCGTTTTTTGGATAATTCGCCCAGAATCCTACTTTACCACCACGTTTTCCTTCCCCAGCATCTCCTGGAGCTCCAGAATGAGACCCTGGTGGATCAGGCAGGGGGCGGTGACCCTCTTTTTCTCCCGCTCGCACCAGACGATCATCTGCTGATTGCCGGGGAACATGGTCAGCAGCTTCTCAATATGCTTCAGGGCCGGATCATAGCGGGAGGGCAGCTTGACCCAGAGCTTCTGCTCCTTTGGAGGCGGGGCCTGGGTGCCGATCTGGTTCAGGTCCGACAGGGGCCGGAAGCTCTCCACCACCAGCTGGGGTTCCTTCTCGTCCCGCACGTCCAGCCGGCCCTTCACGATCAGGGCGGCGTTGTCCTTCACATAGCTGCCCCCGTTGTCCAGGGCCTTCTGGAAGGCGATCAGCTCCATGGAGCCGGTGTCGTCCTCCAGACGGATGTAGGACATGAGGGTGTTGTTCTTGGTGGTCCGGGTACGGACCGAGTCCACCAGACCCGCCAGCACCACGTTCTGTCCGTCGGCAAAGCGCCGGGGTCCGTCCTCGGCGGCAAAGTCCGAGAGGATAGCGCCGATGGAGGGCGCGCCGATTCGGCGCACCGCCTCCCGATACTCGTCCATGGGGTGGCCGCTGAGGTAGAGGCCGGTGGTCTCCTTCTCCATGTCCATCCGCTCCCGCAGGGAGTACTCCTCCACGTCGGGCAGCACCAGACTCTGAGGGGTCTCCTCCTGCTCAAAACCGCCGAACAGGTCCATCTGGCCGGAGATGTTGTCCCGCTGGGCCCGGCTGACGCTGTCCAGCACGGAACCGGCCACCTGCAGCAGGGCCTTGCGCTTGTAGCCCATGCTGTCGAACGCACCTGCCCGGATCAGATTTTCCACCGCCCGCCGGTTCAGCTCTCCCCCGGCCATCCGCTTGCAGAAGTCCTCGAAATCCCGGAAGGGGCCGTTTTTCTGTCGCTCCGCCATGAGGCCCTGGATGGCGCCCCAGCCGATGGACTTGATAGCCACCAGGCCGAAGCGCAGGTTCTCGCCGGAGACGGTGAAGTTGGCGTCGGATTCGTTCACATCCGGGGGCAGCAGCCGGATCCCCAGGTCCTTGCATTCGGCGATGTATTCGGAGACCTTGGTGCTGTTGTCCAGCACCGAGGTCAAGAGCGCCGCCATGTATTCCCGGGGATAGTGCCGCTTCATGTAGGCGGTCCAGTTGGCCACGAAGGCATAGCTGACCGCGTGAGCCTTGTTGAAGGCGTAGCTGGCAAAGTCCAGGATCTCGTCGTAGATGCTGTTGGCCACAGCCTCCGGCACGCCCCGCTTGACCGCGCCGTCGATGCCGCGGCTCTCATCGCCGTGGACGAAGGCCACGCGTTCGGCGTCGATGACCTTGTGTTTCTTCTTGGACATGGCCCGGCGGATCATATCCGCCTGTCCCAGGGAGAAGCCGGCCAGGCGCTGGAAGATCTGGATGACCTGCTCCTGGTAGACGATACAGCCGTAGGTGACCTCCAGAATGGGCCGCAGCAGCTCGTGCTTGTACTGGACCCGCTCGGGGTGCTTGGACCACTCCAGAAAGCGGGGGATGGAGTCCATGGGGCCGGGGCGGTACAGGGCGATCAGAGCGGTGATGTCCTCGATGCTCCGGGGGCGCAGCTGCATGCACACGTTGGTCATGCCGCTGCTCTCCAGCTGGAACACGCCCATGGTCTTGCCCTCGGCCAGCATCTCGAAGGTCTCCGGGTCGTCCTCGGGGATCTTCTCCACCTGGAAGTCCGGAATGCGCCTGCGCACCAGCCGGGCCGCGTCCTCCAGCACCGTCAGGTTCCGCAGGCCCAGGAAGTCCATTTTCAGCAGACCCAGCTCCTCCAGGGTGGTCATGGTGTACTGGCAGACCACGGACTCGTCGTTCTTGGCCAGCGGGACGTAGGTGTACACCGGGTTCTCGGTGATGACCACGCCGGCGGCGTGGGTGGAGGCGTGCCGGGGCATGCCCTCCAGGGCCTTGGCCACGTCGATGAGGCGCTTGACCGTCTCGTCGCTGTCGTACATCTCCTTCAGGGGCTTGGACAGGCTCAGCGCCTCGTCCAGGGTGATGTTGAGGGCGCCGGGCCCGTTGGGCACCTGCTTGGCCACCGCGTCCGTCTCCCCGTAGCTGGCCCCCAGGGCCCGGCCCACGTCCCGGATCGCGCCCCGGGCGGCCATAGTGCCGAAGGTGACGATCTGGGCCACGTGGTCGTGGCCGTAGAGCCGGTTCACGTAGTCGATGACCTCGCCCCGGCGGTTGACGCAGAAGTCCACGTCGATATCGGGCATGCTCACCCGTTCCGGGTTCAGGAAGCGCTCGAAGAACAGGCTGTATTTGATGGGGTCCACTTCCGTGATGTGCAGGCAGTAGCTGACCACGCTCCCCGCCGCGCTGCCCCGGCCGGGGCCAACGGGGATGCCGTTGCGCTTGGCGTAGGAGATGAAGTCCGAGACGATGAGGAAGTAGTCCACAAAGCCCATCTTCCGGATCATGCTCAGCTCGTATTCCAGCTGCTTGTGCACCTCCGGCCGGTCCGGGAAGCGTTCCCGGAAGCCCTGCTCGCAGAGCTTTTCCAGGTAGGCATAGCTGTCCGTCTCTCCCTGGGGGAGCTTGAAGCGGGGCAGGTGATAGTGGCCGAATTCGAAGTCGTACTGGCAGCGCTCGGCGATCTTCGCGGTGTTGTCCGCCGCCTCCGGGTATTCCGGAAACAGGGCGCGCATCTCCTCCTCGGTCTTCAGGTAGAACTCCTGGGTCTCGAAGCGCATGCGATTGGGCTCGTCCACGGTCTTGCCCGTCTGGATGCACAGCAGCACGTCCTGGTAGTAGGCGTCTTTTTTCTCGATATAGTGGGCGTCGTTGGTCAGGGCCAGGGGGATCCCGGTCTCTTTGCTCAGCCGGATCAGCTCCCGGGCGGCCAGCTTCTCCTCCCGGATGCCGTGGTCCTGGATCTCCAGGTAGAAGTTCTCCTCCCCGAACAGCTCCCGCAGCTCCAGGGCTTTGGTTTTGGCCCGTTCGTAATCCCCGTGGATCAGGGCCTGGGGGATCTCGCCGGCCAGACAGCCGGACAGGCACACAAGGCCCTCGGCGTGCTCGTGCAGCAGCTCCCAGTCGATCCGGGGACGGATATAGTAGCCCTCGGTAAAGCCCGAGGACACCAGGAAGCACAGATTCCGGTAGCCGGTCTCGTTCTGGCACAGCAGGATCAGGTGGGAGTAGTTGTTGTCCAGCCCGTGCTCCTTCTGGAAGCGGCTCCGGGGGGCCACATAGACCTCGCAGCCGATGATGGGCTTGATGCCTTCGCTGAGACAGGCCTTGTAGAAGGCCACCGCGCCGTACATGACGCCGTGGTCCGTGACGGCCAGAGCGGTCTGGCCCATGGCCTTGGCCCGCTTGGCGATCTGGTCGATCCGGCAGGCGCCGTCCAGCAGCGAGAACTCGGTATGAACATGGAGATGGACAAAGGACATACAATCACACTTCCTTATAGCCTCCCCTGCCTAAGGGGAGGGGGACCGCATCAGCGGTGGAGGGGTTGCGTCGGTTTTCCTCCGCGCCCCAGGGGAGCTGTCATGAGTAGTGAAAAGTGAATAGTGAAGAATGAATAGTTGCGGTGTCCCCTGCGGGGACGAATGATAATCATCGCCGAAGGCGATACCATAACTATTCACTATTCACTTTTCACTATTCACTTTCTTTCGCTTCCTCCGCCATCTGGAGGATCTTCCGCAGACGGTGGTTCAGGCAGCTTTTGCTCACCGGCGGTATGGAAAGCCTGGCCAGGTCCGCCAGACTCACCGCGGGGTTGGTGATGCGCAGCATGGCCGCGTCCTTCAGCGGCTCAGGCAGGGCGTCCAGTCCGCCCAGGGCCCTGGCGGCGGCGCGGATGGCTGCGATCTGCTCCTGGGCGGCGGCCACGGTCTTGTCGGCGTTGGCCGTGTCGCAGTTTAAGCGCCGGGTGACCAGATTGCGCACTTCCTTCTCCGCCTTGGTGTTCATCATGTGCATGGCCGCCACCGGCGCGCCGATGGTGGTGAAGAAGTCGGCAATGGCGTCGGCCTTCTTGAAGTACAGCAGGGCGTTGGCTCCCCGCTGGGCGCTTTTGGGATCGAAGCCCAGGTCCCGGAGAATGGGCTCCACCTCCCGGCTCACGCTCTGATGGGGGGTGGCGATCTCCAGGTGGTAGCGCTTTTCCGGGTCGGTGACGCTGCCGCCGGCCAGAAAGGCGCCCCGGACAAAGGCCTCCATACAGCCGGGCTCTTCCAGGACGCCGAAGTTCACGTGGTGGCTGAGGGTGCTGTCCGCATCGGCGCCGAAGGCCGCGAACACCGTCCGCAGCTTGTCCGGATCCTCTATGAGGAAGCTGCGCTTGCCCCGGGTCTCCTCCCCGGGGAGCACATCGAAGCTCAGCCCCAGGGCCCGCTTCAGCAGCCGGGGCAGCCGCCCGGCGAAGGCTTCGCTCTGGGTGATGACGCGCAGCTGCCGCCGCTCAAAGCTGTGGCAGTACAGCAGCACCCCGTACAGCTCCGCCAGGGCCTGGCTCTTTTTATCCACGGAGCGCTGACACAGCTCCGTTTTGACTTCAGATGAAAAGGACATGATTTCTCCCGATATGCAGTGCTTGGCGCGTAGGGGCCGAGGCCCTCGGCGGCCCGTTTGGGCCGAGCTTTTCGTTTTCGGTTTTCAATGGACGGGACAGGCGCGGGACGAGCCGTCTGTCGGCTCAGGCCTTTCCCAGGTCCCGGTTCACGTTCACGCAGCTGACGCCCTTGGCCCGGAGATAGTCCCCCAGGGCGGAAGCGATGGCCACGCTCCGATGCCGGCCGCCGGTGCAGCCGATGGCGATGGTCAGGCCCAGCTTGCCCTCCTCAATGTACAGCGGCAGGAGAAAATCCATCAGCTCCGCCAGCTTTTCCATAAAGGTCCGGGTCTGCTGGAAGGAGAACACGTACTCCGCCACCGGCCGATCCAGACCGGTCAGGGGCCGCAGGGCCTCCACGTAGAAGGGATTGGGCAGGAACCGGGCGTCGAAGACCAGATCCGCCTCCAGAGGCAGACCGTGCTTGTAGCCGAAGGAGCACACCGTCACCTCCAGCTCCCGCCGCCGGCCTTCCCCGGCAAACAGGCTGAACAGCTGGTTCTGCAGCATCCCCAGGGTCAGCTTGGAGCTGTTGACCACATAATCCGCCCGGGCCTTGATGGGGGCCAGCAGCTCAATCTCCTTTTCGATGGCCTGCTCGATGCTCAGTTCCCGGCCCGCCAGAGGATGGGGCCGCCGGGATTCCTTGTAGCGCCGCACCAGGGTTTTGATGTCCGCGTCCATGTACAGGATCTTCACGCTGCAGTCCATGTCCGACACCTGGTCGATCACGTCCAGCAGCTGGCCGAAGCCCTCCCGTTCCCGCACGTCGGTGACCAGGGCCACCTTCTCGTAACGGCCGTGGGCGTCCATGCACAGCTGGGCAAAGCGGGGCATCAGCGCGATGGGCAGATTGTCCACGCAGTAGTAGTCCAGGTCCTCCAGCACGTTGGCCGCCCGGCTCTTTCCCGCCCCGGACAATCCGGTAATGATGAGAAATTCCATAGGCTCACTCCGTTCGCAAGTGAAAAGATAAGAGAGAAAAGTGAATAGTTATGGTATCCGCTGCGCGGACGAATTTAAGATCATCGCCGGAGGCGATACCACGTCTCTTCACTCTTCTCTTTTCACTCTTCCCTTCTCTTCCATCTCGTTGGGATCGTTCACCGACACCCGGTTCCGGGGAATCTTGGGGCCGTGGTCCTCCAGCTTGTAGTCCGGGGCCAGAATGATGATCTCCGGCTCCAGGAACACGCCGGTCTCCTTATATACGGTGTTGCGCACGTGCATCATCAGGTCGTACACGTCGTGGGAGGTGGCGCCGCCGGTGTTCACCACGAAGCCCGCGTGCTTCTCGGATACCTGGGCTCCGCCCACGGAATAGCCCTTCAGGCCGCACTGCTCAATGAGCGCCCCGGCGAAGTTGCCCTCCGGGCGCTTGAAGGCGCTGCCCGCCGAGGGCAGATCCAGGGGCTGCTTGGCCCGGCGCTTTTCGTTCAGCTCCCGCATCTTCCCGGCGATCTCGTCCTTGTCCCCGGGCTCCAGACGGAACACCGCGGACAGGATCACGCAGCCGGGGTGGGTGGAGAAGTAGCTCCTGCGGTAGCCGAAGGCGCATTCGTCCTTCGTCAGCTCGTACATGGCCTGGTCCGGCAGATACAGGCACACCACGCTCTCGATGGCGTCCTTCAGCTCTCCGCCATAGGCCCCGGCGTTGATAAAGCAGCCGCCGCCCACGGTCCCCGGGATGCCGGAGGCAAACTCCAGGCCCTTCAGCCCGTTCTGCTGGGCAAAGGAGGCCAGCTTCGACAGGGACACCCCCGCCTCGGCGTAGACAGAGCCGTCGGGCAGGAGAAAGAGCTTCTGCAGCTTTTCGGTGCTGATGATCAGCAGCTCCTCCAGCCCCTCGTCGGGAAAGAGCAGATTGGTGCCGTTGCCCAGAATGAAGGGGGCCAGCTCGTGGTCCTTCATAATCCGGCAGATCTTCGCCACGCTGGTCACGTCCGAGGGGATTGCCAGGGCCCGGACCGGGCCGCCGATGCGGAAGGAGCTGTGGGAGGCCAGAGCCTCGTGCTCCAGAAGCGTCATACCCGGCAGCGCCTGCCGGATCTCCTGTATGGCTTGTTCCAGTTGTTCCATAGTCGTCTCCCGATCAATCAGATTATACGAGCAGGTTGCGTCTCCCGGCGCTTAAAACATCCCGCTGTCGATGGCCATGTCGTGCTCGGCGGCCAGCATCTCCGCGGCGTTGAAGCCCATCTTCTTCTGGCGGTTGTTCATGGCAGCCAGCTCCAGAATGACGGCCAGGTTCCGCCCGGGGGTCACCGGGATGGTGACGCAGGGCAGCTCCACGCCCAGGATCGTCTCAGTCTCGCTGTCCAGCCCCAGCCGGTCGTAGGCCTTGCCCGGCACCCAGTTTTCCATTTTCACCACCAGGTCGATGCCCGCCTCCGGCTTTACCGCGCCCACGCCGTAGATGTGGCGCACGTTGATGACGCCGATGCCCCGCAGCTCCATGTAGTAGCGGATGATCTCCGGGGCGGTGCCCATCAGGGCGTCCCGGCTGATGCGCTTGATCTCCACGGCGTCGTCCGCCACCAGGCGGTGGCCGCGCTTGATGAGCTCCAGAGCGGTCTCGCTCTTGCCGATGCCGCTGTCGCCCATGAGCAGCACGCCCTCGCCGTAGACCTCCACCAGCACGCCGTGAGTGGTGAGCCGGGGGGCCAGGTAGTTATGCAGGGTACCCATGACGTTGGCGATGAAGTCCGAGGTGTCCTCCTCGGTGGTGAACACGTTCCGGTCGTACTTCTCCGCCATCTCCAGGCATTCCTTCGAGGGCTTTACCCCGTGGCAGAGCACCACCGCCGCCACATCGTAGGCCATAAAGCGGTCATAGGCCGTGCGCCGGCCTTCGGGTCCCAGGGTGCTCAGATACTCGCTCTCGACCCGGCCGATGACCTGCAGGCGCTTGGGGTCGAAATAGTTGTAGAACCCGGTCAGCTGCAGGGCGGGTCGGTTCACGTCCGCCCGACTCAGCACGGCCGTGTCGTAGCCCTTGGACAGATGCAGGGGGGTCAGGTTGTGTTCTGCGACGATGGTTTTCAGCTTCACGCTGTATTTGCTGATCATGGCGGCTCCTCTCCGGACCCGGCGCGCCGGGTCCCTCCGGCTTCGGGCCGGAACATCTTGCAATATACTATATTAACACGTTCAGGAAATATGGGCAACTGTTTTTCCGGAGGGCCGGGAAAGAACAAAGTCCGGGAAAACGTGGAATCCTGCGAAAAAAGTGAAAATTTTTCTTGCATTTGCCGTTTGTGTCTGGTATTATAACTAAGCTGTCTTTAGAACACACAAGCAAGGAGGTGCTTCAACTTATGGCAAAGTGCCAGTTCTGCGACAAGGATATGGCCTTCGGTATCAAGGTCAGCCATTCTCACAGACGCTCCAACCGTACTTGGAAGCCGAACGTGAAGCGCGTCAAGGCCATTGTGGACGGTTCCCCCAAGCACGTTTACGTCTGCACTCGCTGCCTGCGCAGCGGCAAGGTCACCCGCGCGGTGTAATTGAATCATAATTACCGAAACAAGCCTCTTGCGGCCAACGCAGGGGGCTTTTTTCGTTCCCCGGCGGGAACGAAAAAGTGAAAAGTGAAGAGTGAAGAGTGAAAAGTGAAAAGAGAAAGGGCGGCCCAAAGGCCGCCCCCTCAGAATCAGATTCTGCGATAAACCGTGAATGGTCAGATCACACGATGCCCTGGGCCATCATGGCCTGGGCCACCTTCAGGAAGCCGGCCACATTGGCGCCCACCATCAGGTCGCCGGGTTTGCCGCACTCCACAGAGGCGTCATAGCAGGCCTGATAGATGTTCTTCATGATGCCGTGCAGCTTCTCGTCCACTTCCTCGAAGCTCCAGCTCATGCGGATGGAGTTCTGGCTCATCTCCAGACCGGAGGTGGCCACGCCGCCGGCGTTGGAGGCCTTGCCGGGAGAGTAGAGCAGGCCGTTCTTCTGAACCACCGCGATGGCCTCGGGGGTCAGAGGCATATTGGCGCCTTCGAACACGGCCATGCAGCCGTTGTCCACCAGGGCCTGGGCGCCGATTTCGTCCATCTCGTTCTGGCTGGCGCAGGGATGGGCGATGTCGCACTTGACGGTCCAGATGTCGCGGCAGCCGGGATGGTACTCGCTGCCGGGGACCTCGTCGGCATAGACGCTGATGCGGGCGCGGCGGCGCTGCTTGATGTCGAACAGCTTCTTCAGGTCCACGCCCTTGGGATCGTAGATGTAACCCTGGGAGTCGGACATGGCCACGACCTTGCCGCCCAGCTGAGTGACCTTCTCGGCGCAGTACTGGGCCACGTTGCCGGAGCCGGAGACCACTACGGTCTTGCCCTCGTAGCTGGTGTTGGCCAGGTGCTTCAGAGCCTCGGCGGAGAAGTAGCACAGGCCGTAGCCGGTGGCCTGGGTTCTCGCCAGGGAGCCGCCGAAGGTCAGGCCCTTGCCGGTGATGACGCCGCCCTCGAAGCGGTCCACGATGCGCTTGTACTGGCCGTACATATAGGCGACCTCCCGGGCGCCCACGCCGATGTCGCCGGCGGGAGTATCGGTGAACTGACCGATATGGCGGTACAGCTCGGTCATGAAGCTCTGGCAGAAGCGCATGACCTCAGCGTCGGACTTGCCCTTGGGGTCAAAGTCGGAGCCGCCCTTGCCGCCGCCCATGGGCAGGGTGGTCAGGGAGTTTTTCAGGATCTGTTCAAAGCCCAGGAACTTGATGACGGACAGGTTCACGCTGGGATGGAAGCGCAGACCGCCCTTGTAGGGGCCGATGGCGGAGTTGTACTGCACCCGGTAGCCCCGGTTGACATGGACCTCGCCCTTGTCGTCCACCCAGGGGACCCGGAACTCAATAACGCGCTCGGGCTCCACGAAACGCTCCAGCAGGGCGGCCTTCTCCCACTCGGGGTGCTTGTCGATCACCAGCTCCAGGGATTCGAAGACCTCCCGCACGGCCTGGAGAAACTCCGGCTCGTGGGCGTCGCGCCGCTCCACCTCGGCATAGACTTTTTTCAGATACTCATTGGTCAGCATAACGATCCTCCTTAAAGAATGTTTTTTTCGTGCTCAATGGCTGTATCCGAGCTGATTATAACACCGGGTTTTCCGGAATACAAGACGAACTTTGTGGATTGTCAAATACAAACACCTGTGGTATAATGCCGTTAATTGTTAAAAACAACCAAAAGGAGAGAAGCGCTATGGTGCAAAAAAGAGAATTCGGAGACTACAGCCTGTATGTCCTGAAATCCGGGAAGACGGAGGCCCGGGTGACCGATCTGGGGGCCACCCTCCAGAGCCTGCGCTTTGCGGGCCGGGAGACGGTGCTGGGCTACGACACGCCGGAGGCGTACCTGGAGGGGACGGACTTCCTGGGGGCCAGCATCGGCCGCTACGGCAACCGAATCGCCGGGGCCAGCTTCCCGCTGAACGGCAGGACCGTCCGGCTGATCCCCAACGAGGGGCCCAACCAGCTCCACGGCGGCCCCCGGTCCTATGACAAACGCCGCTGGGAGGCGGAGCTCCTGGAAAACGGCGTGCGTTTTACCCTGGTCTCCCCGGACGGGGACGGGGGCTTCCCCGGCACCCTGACCGCCGGCGTGACCTATACCCTGGCCGGCGATACCCTGCGCATCGACTTTGAGGGCGAGTGTGACCAGGACACGGTCTACGCCCCCACCAACCACAGCTACTTCGATCTGGCCGGGGACCGGGACTGCCTGAAGGCCCGGCTGTGGCTGGGCGCGGACAAGGTGGTGGAGGTGGGCGAAGGCCTGATCCCCACCGGGCGGCTCCTGCCGGCGGAGGGCGCCTTTGATTTCTCCCGGGAGAAGCCCATCGGACAGGAGTTTGACCACTGCTTCCCCCTGACCGGGGAGCACGCCTGCAGCCTGGCCGCCGGCGGGATCCGCATGGACCTGTTCACCGATCTGCCCGCGGTGCAGATCTACACCGGACGCTATCTGCATGCCCCCTACGGCGCCTTTGCGGGCGTGGCCATCGAGCCGGAGTTCTACCCCGACAGCCCCAATCAGCCCCAATTTCCCTCCACCCTGCTGAAGGCCGGGGAGCATTTTCACCGCTGGGCGGAGTACCGTTTCACGGCGGAATAAGAAAACAAGAAATCCGGGGCGCGTTGCAAAATGTGAAAAAGAAGCGGAAACCTTGGTTTGATCGTAGGGGAGGCCCTTGTGTCAACACCCATAAGAGAGTTTTGAAGCAAAAATGACTTGGTGACTGTCTGACAGGATTTGATACGGTTCAACCAGAACATTTAATCCGTTTCAGAGCAAACTCTTTCTTCAGAACTTGTGAAGCCCCGCGAGCGAAGCATTAGAAACTGCCAGGGATTATTTCAAGCTATTTCGCTGAGCATGCGGGCGTATTCCTCTCTGGAGCAGGGCTTCGTCTTTCCGTACTCCAGCCACTGACACAGCGTCTGCAGAAGGCCCGATGCGTGATAGAGCACGCTGAGCCTTGCCTTTTCGGGCGAGGAAAACAGGCCCCGCCGGATCAGCTCTTCTGAAACGGACGTCATGATGTCACGCAGAACGAGAGAGAAAAAATACTTCTCATGGACGGACAAATAATAGCTGTACATCTTCTCGTTTTCATCCAAATGCGTCAGAATGCGCAGAAAGATCTCCGCTCTCGCCTGTGTATCCCGATAGTTGTGCTCAAAGTCCTCCAGTCCGAGCTGCGACAAGGCCTCGCGCTCGTCCTCCGCGATCAGATCGTAGAGATCGCTGTAGTGTGCATAGAAGGTTGCGCGGGAGATCCCGGCAGCCGCACAGATCGCTCTGACCGTTACCTCCCGGCAGCCGTCTTCGACCAGAGAATGAAAGGCGGAGCGGATCATTTTCTTTGTTGTGCGGGAACGAATATCATTGACCATGCCAGACACTTCCTTGAATCTGTAAAGTTTCTATACAATTATTATAATACGCTTTATAAGTTGACACAAGCAGCAAATGATAAATTGTGATTCATCCGGAAAACCCTTATGCTGAAGCTATTCTAAGCCGGGGGGCGCACGATGAAAAGAATAGTTATGATTTTGAAGAGAAGCCTGCCTGCTCTTCTGGCGTTGCTTCTTTTGCTTTCAGGCGTGGCTGCCGAAGCGTCCGCGCCTGCTGACGCGGTAAAGCAGGGCGATGTATTATGCTTTGGAGAGCCGGATGCTGACAGCGGATTTGACGGCAAGTGGCTTGTCCTCGATCCCGCGCATACGACGGTATGTTTCTGGCTTCTCTGAATCTTGTCGGCGCCGATAACGGCGATCCGCTTGTTTTTCGCAGCATCGACGGTGTGTCCGTCTCCTTTTCCGACAGGGGAGAAAGCTACGCAAGCGCGCATCCCGGCGCTACTGACTATCAGGGAAGCGATCTTCAACAGTGGTGTGAGCGCTTTTCCCAGGGGCGTTTTTCAGCTGCCGAGCGCGAGGCCCTCATCCCCACGTTCAAGTCCGACAGCGCCATCGTGATCTCCGGCCTCGGCCTTCCCCTGCCCGGCGCGAAGGCCGGCACCGTGGATTTTGATCCGGCTGAAAATGTTTTGTCCGGGGACAGGATTTTTACCCTGTCTGTCGCGGAGATCACCAACGAGAGCTACGGCTTTGCGGACGATCGCGCAAGAGTGGCGTTTTATAAGGGCGAGGCCAGCGGCTATTGGCTGCGCTCGCCGCACATCCCTACCTTCCCTCTGGATGTGGGCTTTGTTTTCTCGTTTGGCTCGGTCATGGATTATCCCGTCAACGCCAGCAGCATGTACCAAATGACCACTTACGCCCGCCCCGCCTGCAACCTTGACAGCACAAGGATCTCCGCGCTGG
>CADAHL010000020.1 GCA_902787755.1 Oscillospiraceae bacterium | reverse complement strand
TCAACGTTCCAGAACACGAGGTCCGGGAGCTTGTAGCCGGCCGCCGCATAGCTTGCCTTTGCGTTTTCGAAGTTCGTCATGGACGAGTTCTTCACGCAAGTATCAAACTCCATGTCGGAGATGATGTACAGCTTTGCGGGCATTTCAGCCTGGGGCACATGGTTCTCTACCGCCGCCTGCAGAATCAGATCGAATACCGCCTCAAGGTTAGTGTTGCCGCATTCATTGAAGGTTCTGCAGTAGCGCACCTTCTCCACAAAATCATTACCTTTGATCTCCACCAGTCGGGGCGTCATGGAGAAAGTAAGGAAGTGATTGTGGAATTCTCCTTTATTATGTTCTGCGAAGTAAATCGCGAGGGACTGCGCAACCGCTGCGGGCATCGGCTTGCTGCCACAGTACATGGAGCCGGAACCGTCCGCCACAACAAGCGCGTTTTCATCTGTGGTGAAGTCCTCCAGCTGACGCCAGGTGACATCCAGGGACCGGCGCTCTTCCTCGGAGCAATCGTAAGCACGCTCGACGAGCTCATAGGGCATCAGCGTACCGGCGTGAAGCTTCGCCTCGCCGTTTTGTACCTGTTCCATGAAGGCACCGTAGCGTTCGCCGTCGTTGCGAAGGAAAGCCTTGCGGTACTTGAACATGGCCTTGGACGGCTGCTTGGCGTAATCGAAGGTGTAATCCTTCTCACGCAGGTTGTTCTCGATGATCCGGATCTGCGCGCGCAGCCTCACCAGCGCCTTGCGGTAGTCACGGTCGGACAGACCGAAGGACCTGGCGATCATCTTTGCCAGCAGGACCGTCTCCCGATTGGAGGCGTTCACAGAGGGGAGCCACTTGCCAAGCAGGGAGATATCACCGCTGCCTTCCAGCGCGGCCAGATCGGCCTGGAACCGCTGCTTCAGCAGGGACAGAGCTTCCCTGCGGCAGGGGGTATCCAACAGGACCAGCACGTCGTCCCAGCGGCCGTACTCGGCAATATAGGGGAGGTTGCGCAGGACGGAGCGCTTCTCATTTTCCGCCAGCCATTTCAGGATCGTGCGGAACACCCGGCGCTCGCCCAGACCGCCGCGCACGTCGCGGGCGTAGAACAGGATCTTCATGGCAAGATCGGGGTTCTCCGCATACGCTTTCAGAAAGCGGCTGCAGATGGACTGATCGTCTGCACGGCGCAGTGCGCCGATGGCTGCAAAAAGATCCAGGCAGTCCTTCCCGGTGCTGCGACAGGTGACTGCGCCGTTTTCGGTATAGGTTTGGTTTGCGCTTTTCTTCAGGACTTCCAACACGGGAAAGACCTCCTTTACAAGAAAGATAAACAAGGCGCTGCTCTTTCGAGCCGTTTTGATAAGGTTCAGGCCTGTTGTCCTAGCCTATTCAGCATACATGAACTTGCTGTATGCGCCTTTTTTCAAATCAAGGTGTGCCCTTCTAGCGAAGGCTACATATTCATCCTTGCAGAAATCTGCATTAAGTGGATAAAAGGGTGGCTGACCCTGACTCAGATGTAAATGTTGCTGTACACACCTTTATTGGGCTGGTCCAAAGCACGCTCAAAATAATCAGCTCTGAAATAAATAGAAGGAAATTTTATTGCTGTCAGTGCTTTTCATCAGAATGCGAAAGGGTCTTTATCCCTCAATCTGCGCCTGGTCACCAACCACATGCGCTGAGGGTTTTTTGCGTTGGCTTCAAGATCCTTTTAGACTCACATACCAATGTGACCAATTATAGGGCAAGCCGGACTTCATTTGCCCGGGGCCTAACATAGTAAACAAGGCACCATCGAAGCGGGATTCGAACCCGCAGTGGCGTGTTATGAGCACGCTGCTAAACCATCAGCTATTCGAATTTGCTGTTCGTGCCTTTCAAGACACAGTTTCAAGATTCATGCGGGAGTCCAACCCGCGACCTCCCGGTCCTGAACCGGGCGCTCCGCAGCTGGAGCTAATGGATCTGGAGAAGATTGCTGTCTGTGTCTTTCAATTCTAATCTTACAAAAGCACAGCTCCGGTCACACAGGGATTCGAACCCTGCACGGCTCCACCTTTTGGTGGGGGTGGCGCTCTCCGGTGAGCTGCTGGCCGGAGCTATGCGGCAAAGCACGTCGTCATTGCATAAATGATTAGCAGTCATTTGCATTGCATTGCTGTTCGTGCTTTTGCTTCCCGGTTTTCAGACAGTCGAAACACTTTCGTGTGACGCACATCTTCTATCATTCTATCATTCTTCCGGAGGACATTTGCCCTGCCTAGGCGCATTTTGTTCGCCGCGCGTCACTCAGCTGATCTTCATGCTGCTGTCAGCGCCTTTGCAATCAAAAAATACCATCCGAGGAAGGATTTATCATGGAAAAAAAGTTGCGAACTCTCCTTTTTCGAGGAAAGTTCGCAAGTTTTCCTATGATTCTCCCGCCATCAGCGCCATCTGCTTTGCCAGTCGCTCCCGGATCTGCGCGACCATGGTCTCCGGTTCAATCACTTTCAGTACCGGGCCAAAAGAGAGGATGCGAATCAGAATCTCCGTTTCATCCCCCTGACGGTAGTGAAGCGTGATCCGGTAGCGTTTGTCATCAATCCGTTCCGTTTCCTTTTCCAGGTCGGAGAAGTGGAGCATGGCCCGCTCCAGGGCGTTGCGGGAATCCTCCAACTCCATGACCAGCGTTTTTTCCGTTTCGCGGGGCAGGCTGTACTCGCTCTCTTCCCAGGGACCCAGGATCTGTACAGAGTCGATCCGGGAGAGGTTGACTGTCAAGGGCTTGTTCCGGAACCCGGTAAGAAGCCGGAATTTATCGTCCTTGGAGGAATACTCAAGCCGGTAAGGAATACAGACATAGCTCTTCCTGGTGCCCCGATGCCCGTGGAAGCGGACTCGGAGCTTTCTCTTTTCATGCATGGCCCGGAGGATCATACGGAAATGTTCGATATAGCGCGGATCGCCATAGGGGTCGCCGTCCGCATAGCGGTCGAAGTACACGAACTGATCCGGAGTGAAGAGCGGCTCCACATCCTCCAGTCCCTCTTCGGAGGGATCAAACAGGCGGATCCGGGGGTCCAGCAGCAGCGCCTTGAGCCATTGCTTTTCAAGTGTGGTCAGCGGCATATGGGGCTTATGCTGCAGCGGGGTGCCGTAGTCCTTGGTGATCAGCGGCCAGCTGCCGTCTGTCAGCTTGGCCGGAATGGTGACCAGGCTTTCCCCGAAGGCATTCTCCAGAACGGTGCGCGTCAGCTCCCGCTCGGTCAGCACACCGTCAACAGCCTTGGACAGGATGGCAGAGACAGCTTTGAAGTATGTACCGTAGATCTCGGAGAAGATCATGACTCGTCACCTCCGTACATCTCCGCCATACGCCGCAGGTCGCCGTAGAACCGGCTGACGGCGAAGCTGTTGTCGCTCTCAAAGCGGACGACGCGTCCGATAAAGCTCCGCGCCCACATCAAAAGCTCCCCGGCGTCATACACGTCCGCCACGAATTTGTATGTATGGCTGTCGATCGACTCGATGCGCCCGTGGCGCTTCTCCCGCTCCAGGCGGTCGAGAATATAGCCCTCATCGTCGCCCACACGGATCGTGAGCTCCACGTGGTCGATGCTGTAATCGCTGCCGGTAGATACACCCCAGAGGCTTTCGTCGAATTTGGCCGCATAGCCCTCGTATTTTTCGTGCCTGGTCTCGACCGGACCGGCCTTGATGGAGCGGATCGTATCCAGGCGGAAGAACATGGGCTTGCGGAATCTGTAGTGGTAAGCCAGCAGATACTCTCGTCCGGTCTGGGTGCTGAGGTAGAAGCGCAGCGGATACACCCGGTGCTCATATTCCGCATCCCTGCGGCTGCTGAAGTTCACGATGTCCACACAGCGCTTCTCCTTCATCGCGCACAGGGCGTCGAACATGATCTGGGTATCCAGCGTGTGGAGCAGATAGTGATGCTTATAGCTGAAATGCTCCGGAGCCTCCTGCTGCCGGTCCAGCAGATAGGATCCGATCACGCCAAAGGGCGCCTCTTCGGAGTAGTATGCCGTGGCATCCGCCCAGGAAGAGAGAGCCACTTCATTGCCCGTGATGCGGTACAGGAGAGATTTCCCAGCCTTTTCGCTCCGGAGGATCCCCAGCTGCGCGTACTCCTTCAGCTTCTTGCGAACCGTGGATTCATCCACTTCAAACGGCGTGTCGGTGTGAGAAAGATAAGCCGCCACGCCGTCAGAGAGTTCACTCACGCTTCGAGCCGTGCCGTCGGCCAGAAGGTCCAGAATGCAGAAATGCAGCACGATATCCTTGTCGGTGAAGCTCTTGGCTTTCCAGGCATTGTGCAGAGGATTGAAGGTGACGCTGCGGTTGTCTACGGAGATGAAGACGTTTTTTCCCTCGCCGGTATGACGGAACGCCATGTAACCGCCCAGCCAGCTTTCGATCCGGCGGCGTTCGTCGTCATAGCTGCGCGCGCTCTTTTTCGTATAGTCGTCCCGGCTCTTGAACCCGTAGATATAGAATTCCCTCATGTAGTCACGGATCTTCTCAAAGTTTTTGATCAGTTCACTGTAGGCCACGTCATCACCTCCCTTGCTCATGTTCTACGATCGTATTAGAACAAAATATACGAAGAATGCGGCCCTTACCAGTCGTCGTCCAGCAAGGCGGACAGCCCCTCGGCCTCATCCACCCAGGACGGGCTATACTTGGGCTTGCCCATCTCGGATTGGCAGTTGGGGCAAACCTTATACGGCTTTCCACAGGAAGCGCCGCACCGGGAACAGATATATTCATCCGCCCGGAAGAGATGTGTTTTTCGGATCCAGTGTGTGCGTTTCATTTCGCTTCCCCAACCCTTCCAATCCGGTTTGCGGGGGTTTGTGAGTCAGGCCTGAATCACGATTCTTGACTGCTACACTTTTCCCACCCGCAGTTTCAGTATACAGCAGACCCCTGTCCCATAAACCGGACTTTCTGCCAAAAATCCCGAAAAAAGTATATCACAGGGAAGGGGAGGAAAACAGATGCTGAAAGGTTTATTTTCCGATGTCCCGGAGGCGGGACCCGCGCCGGGCCAGTGAAGAGGGCGGGCTTACGGCAGCGGGTTTTCCGGGAATCGAAAGAGGCCTCCGACCTGAACGCAGCGCTCAGAATCGGAGACCTCTTTACCGATATCCGCCGAAGGCCGCTGTCAGCGCAGGATGGCCTCCCAGATCACGGCCTGGGCCGCCTTCGCTTCGGGGATCGGGCAGATGGGATAGCAGTGGATCATACGCTCGCCCACGATCAGATTGCAGTCTGTCCCGGCTGCGGTCAGCTTTTCCGCAAGCAGCAGACTGTCGGGATACAAAACCTCCCAGGTGCCCGTGGTCAGCGTGACCCGCCCCAGACCGGACAGATCGCCGTACAGTGGGCTGACCCGGGGATCGGTCATCTCCAAACCGTTTGCCCAGACCTGGCCCATTCTGCGCAGACCGGCGATCCCCAGCATGGGATCCAGACTGACATAGTCCTCCATGTCGGGGTTGGACATGGTCACGTCCACCCAGGGGGAGATCAGGATCAGCTCATCCGGGCCGGTCTCGCCCTGATCCCGGAGTACCTCGGCAAGGCCGAGAGCCAGGCCGCCGCCGGCGGAATCGCCCATGAAAACGATCTTCCCGCAGTCGTGATCCTCCAGATAGCTCCGGTAATAGGACAGGCACAGCTCATAGGCCGTCTCACAGCCATAGACCGGCTCCTTGGGATAAACCATCAGAACGACCTCGCAGCCGGTCTCCTTTGCCGTCCTGGCGGCCATGGTCGTCTGCTGAGCATTGGGCTGATTGATATAGGCCCCGCCGTGGAAATAGAAGACGGTCTGGGCGGGGTGCTCCTGGTCGTTGTAGACGAAGGCCTGCAGAGCATCCAGCCGTTCCTCCCGGAGGCTGATCCCGAACTTGGCCTTCTCGATCACCACCGGCTCCTTGTTGCTCTCCGCCTTCTCCGCGATATAGGCCTCGCAGGAATCCAGATAGGTGAACTTGTCGCTGCGGTGCTGGACGGTCAGAAACAGATCCGTAAAGCCGGCCATGAAGGAGCGATGCTGAATGACCCGGCAGTAAAACCAGAAACCGCCTGCGGTCAGCAGGAGAAGGGCCAGGATGACGACAAGACATCTTTTGAAGGCTTTCATGTTTTCGTTCACCTCAGGAAAAAGGTAGGAGGATTATACCATAAAGACCGGGGATTATCCACCCAAAGCAGACCGGAGGATCGGGAGAAAAACAGGGACGATTTTTGGTTATTATGGCGATTCGGAAGCATCGGCAGGCCTTCGACTTCCTGAGCTGCCGGGCCGATTTTCTGCCCGGAACAGACAAACCGGGACCGCCGCTGATGCGGACGGCGATCCCGGTTTGGCAGAAAATGCCCGGAAACTCTCATGAGAAGCTGCGTGTTGGCCTGCCCGCGGATCAGGCGGCCTCTTTCCCGGAATCTTCCGGCGCTTTCAGCCTCCGGTAGAGCTTCACGGCAATGAAGTCCGCCACGACGGTCCAGAACGCGGCCCATACTTCGACGGCCCACAGCGGCAGCGCGCCTGTCTGGTACAGCGCCGGGAAGGTGTCCATCAGCATGTGCAGAAGGATCGCCAGCGGCAGGCAGAGCTTGTTTCTGTTTACGACACCGTAAAACACAATGACCGTGAGCCCGATGTGCAGGAGCATCGCAAACAGCCGTTCCAGGACGTTGAGGGCCATCATCCCATAATCGAAGGCCGCGGCGGCCTGAACGGACGGAAGCGCCGCTGCGGCGGTTTCCTCCGTGATGTTCAGCGCCCGGAGCGCGTTTTCCGTATCCCCCGCGGAGAACAGCAGCGCCACAGCCAGATACGTGACCATCGAAGGCAGGAGGACCGCCAGGATCTCGATCCCGCCGTGACCGATGCCGTACAGGACGGCGTTCTCCCGGGTGCGGTCCTTCTTCATGATGTACTTCAGGACGATATGCCGGCCGCATTCCTCGAACACGCCCGCCATGGTGATCCCATACAGGACGAAGGCGGCCGGATTTCCGTTGATGAACCGGGAAACCGGATTGTCTGAGATGATGCAGAAGTAATGTACGCCCAGTTCCAGCACCCGGGCGGAAACGAGAAATCCGACCGCTCCGGCAATGAGCCAGCGGAGCTTCGTCTGCTCCCGGTGCCTCCTGCGCCAGTAAAGGAAGAAGCCAACGGGAATTGCGAGCATCAGAAGGACGGTAAGGATCAGCGACGGAACGCTGCTTTTACCGATGACGACGTTTTCAAATGCACTCATGTCTCGTCACCTCCCCAGACCTCCACGCAGAAGCCCTTGTGGCCGCAGGCCCTGCAGCTCAGCTTGCGGGCTGTGGGGGTGTGATTCGCCCAGAAGGCTTCCTTCAAGGTTGGCCGGAAGACCTCATGGCATTCCGGGCAGATGTATTTGACGTGATGAAAGTAGTACCGGCTGACCAGGATGCCCCAGGGGGCAGCCACCAGCACCCAAAGGACAAACGGCCACCAGATCCCCTTGACGATCCAGAAAATGATGGAAAACCACTGCAGGACCGTGACCGGGAGCCCGGTCAGGACCATCATCAGCCGCATCTTTTTCAGTTTTTTCCTGCCTTCCATAATTACGGCCATGTCTCCGATGGATTCGAGAGAGAATGCCTCTTTGCTCTTCAACCCCTTCTTCAGCTCCCGCAGCTTGTCCAGCTTCTCCTGCTTTTCGGAGATCTCTTCCGAAAGGGCATTTTCCTGCTGCTCGATCAGCAGGGAGATCAGCTTTTCGGGATGCTCTTCCTTCAGAATTTGAGAGATGGAGTCGATGGGAAGCTCCAGATTCCGCAGAAAGCAGATGAGCTTCAGGCGCTTCAGATCCTCATCCGAGTAAAGCCGCCTCCCGCCCTCGGAGAGATCGCTGGGGATCAGGATCCCTCTGGTATCATAGTACTGGACTGTTCGTACCGTGACGCCGCAGAGCTTGGCAAGCTCTCCCGTGGAATATTTTGACATAGCCTTCACCTCCTTACGCCATGAATTCTACAACATGACGCTGCGTAACGAGCAATAGCCTACGCAGGGGGATTTTGCGTTTTTCTGAAAAAGATCGGTCTGTCGAGGCAAATGTACCATAGATCGCAGGGAGTAACAAGGCAGGACGCCGGAAGGGGACAAGTGCAGGACCCGGGAGGGAAGCCGGGACCTGGCGTGCTTTGCGTCGGACGCATACGGGCCCTTTGACATGAGAACCTCGACAGCGTCACCAGTCGGAATCCCAGTCCGTGTCTCCGCTGTCCCAGGATTCATAGTCCGAGGAACTGGAGGAATGGCTTTCATTGATCTCGTCCCAGGTGTCGGAGCTTCTGAAATCGCTGACTCCCCAGTCCGAATCCCAGTCCTCGCCAAGAGAGTATGACTCATAGTCGGCGGCGGGAAACTCATCGGTCTCGTACCAATCGCCGGAGCTGCCGGTATCATCCGTGTAGTACCAGCTGGATCCGTAGTGATAGTACACCGTGCCGTTGCCTGTGCCGTAGTATCCGTCGTCACGGTGCAGATGCAGGGAATAGGCTGCCAGAACGGCAGTTAAGAGGAGCATAAAGATGATGCACAGAAGCGGCGGAAGCAGGCCCGAGCTTTTTCGCCGGACCCGTCTTGTTCCCTTGGAGGCTTCCGGGAAACTGCCGTCGGGATAGATCCCCCGATTATGACATTCCTCCAAGAGCTTCAGGAACAGCTCGTTGACCGCGAATGCCTCATCCGGCCCCTGATATCGAACGGCGCGCTGTCCGTTGGCTTTGTTCTTATATACGATGAAAGTTTCCCCGTCCCGGTAAATTCCGAAAGCTTTTGGCTTCCGGTAGTCTTCCCCGATGAAAAAGCGCATCTTGAGCAGGGGCATCCCCCGCTCGGCACAGTATTCCTTCAGCTCCTCAATGGTTTTGGGCAAAAAGACCTGCCGCTTCGTGTTCACGACGAAGCCCTCGTTGGGCGCACCGCAATTCGGACAGCGTTCGTCTTCAGATGAAATTACGGAACCGCAGTATTTACACTGGCTGGTGGATGCCATGGCGTTCTCCTCCAAATGCTATAGAAAAGGATTTACCTGGGATCACTTCGCAGATCCCGAGCCGGCGAAATCCAGTATATCATAAATCCCAGGCGTTCGGAAGCAGTTTTAGCTCTTTGTCAGATCCAGAGCGTCTGGAAGCACCAGTGAGCGCATACCAAAGCAAAAAAGACCTGCTGCTTGTGACTATTTCGTCAAAAGCAGCGGGCCTTTCTGGAAGAGATGGGAGGAAACAATCAGAGATTCATAGCCACTCGAACGGCATTGATCAGGTTCACCAGGACCATTGCGGCACACAGCACCTTCAGAGCAAGGGTCACGCCCTTGGAGTTCATGCGTCTGGAGATGGCGGCGCCGAGCAGCGCACCGCCTACTCCGCCTGCGGCCATCAGGATCAGGGAGGGCCATTCAAAGGCTGGCACATTTCCCCGAAGAAGGAAGGAGGAGAGGTTGACGATCTGAGAGAGGAGAATAATGTAGATCGAATTTCGGGCGGCCTCCTTGGCCTCCATGGAGAAAAGCAGGAACAGCAGGGCTACATTGCTGGTGCCGCCGCCGATACCGAAAAAAGAGGAGATCACGCCCAGCAGGATCCCACTGAGGAGACAGACAGGCATGCTTTCTACATGATAGGAGCGCAGGCGGTCCTTCAGGCAGATGTACAGGAGCACCAGGGCTGTGATGAAAGTCAGTCCTATGGCCTGGACCAGCTTGAGGATCGACTCGTCTCCGGCGCTGCGGACAAGAGAGAACAACAGATTCCCGAGGAAACCGCCCATGGCTGCGCCGACAGCCAGAGGAGTAGTGGTGGAATAGCGGATCCTGCAGTTGTCCTTCAGTCCGCGGAGAAGAGAAGAAGCGGTCATGCACAATACGGTGCAGGAGCTGAGAAAGCTCACAGAGCTGGCCGGAAGCAGATCAAGGGCGTCCACCACCGGCTTGATGATCACACCGCCTCCGGCACCCACGATGGCCCCCACGGTAGAGGCAAACAGGCAGATCAGAAACAACAGAAGATGGATCATGGTGCTTCACCCACCTCGGCCCTCAGCCGGTGTAGCCCTCGTCCTTCATGCACAGATGCACGGCGCCGAGCTTGAAGGTCTTGGGTAAAGCCAGAATGTTGGGATGATCTCCTGTATATTTCTTCATGGCGTCGGCCAGAGCTTCCTCAAAGCTGGCCCGGGTCTTCAGACCCATTCCTCGGGCAATGCCCGGCTCCTGAGCGCCGACGATATAGATGGCGGCGGTGTTCATTTCCGCAATATGACCGCAGGACATCATGGAGAATCCGTGGAAGGGATGGAAAGCGTTGCAGAAACGGTACTTCCGAATATAATCCTCCCGGGTGGCGAAATACTCTCCATAACGGTTCATATCCGCCAGAGTATTCATGTAATCGTGCTGGAACAGCTCATAGAGTTCCCGCAGATAGGGCCAGCGTTCGTCATGGAAATATCCGTTGCAGATGGACGAGCAGATAATGACGCAGCGGTCGCTCATCACACGCTTGTGGCGGATGACCTGGGCGGACAGGGCCTGCATCATCTGGATCGGATTGGTACCCATGCCGTTGCCGTAGTGGAAGTCCTGGGGCATGCCGAAGAGCAGAATGTCGTATTTTTTCTCGGCCCAGGGGACATAGGTGCGCCGGTCCGCTACTTTCCAGGATTCGGGCATCATTCGGGCGGCGTAGCCGCTGAAGATGGCAATCTGGCGGGAGTATGTATCCAGCACCGCGTCGCAGCAGAAGAAGGGATGACCCATCTTCTCTTCCATATACATGCCGATCTCATCGAACTTGGTGCGCATCAGACTGTGACCGGAGACGGGGGTGAAATCTGCCCGGTGCATCACCTTGGGCACGTGATGGGAGGCAATGCTTCTCCAATGCGTGATACCGGTGGCGCAGTGTTTATAGCCGCCGGAGTACCCACCATAGGGATTGCCCTGAACATGACCGATCAGAATAGGGATGTCGCACTCGAATACGGTCTTGTTCATCAGCACGGGATCTCCCCGGCTGGTGCAGCCCAGATCCACCATGTTGTCCGGATCCTCGCTGTCGTGGGAGGTGATCTGACCGGTGGGATAGAACTCCTGAAACAGCTCCTCGCCGAAGATCTTTCGGATCTCTGACTCGGTCGCCCGAGGATGCAGACCATTGGAGACGAGGAAGAGAATGTCCTGTTTTCGGACGCCGCCGGCGTATAGTTCGTTGAGGCAGGCGCGGATGGAGACTTTCCGGTGGGCGGTGGGCTGGATGCCGCCCTTGACGATATCCGGGATGATGAAGACGACTTTCTTGCCTGGCGCTGCCAAAGTCTGCAGAGGCGGCAGGCCGATGGGGGAACGGAGGCTGTCCAGAGTAGCCTGGTAGAGGCTGCCCCAGTCCTGGGGCAGACAGGGAGGATCGGGGACGGTTTCCCCGGGAATAAATACATCGGTATAATCAGGCAGCTCGGCGCTCATCAGGCCGTGCCCGTACTCAAATTCCAGCTTCATGAGACCCCTTCCTTCTGCCGGTCGGCCAGATAGTGATGCCCAAGGGCATTGGCTTCCAATACGATCTGCCGGATCCTGTCTTCATCCACAGCCAAAGGCTCATGGTGGATCAGACTGTTCCGATTGCAGGTCTTGTCGGCAATGATACGAAGGTTCTCTTCCGTGGGCTGGATGTCCAGCTGCTCCAGGGTCAGGGGTAGATCCGCGGCGTACAGAAAGTCCATCAGCTTCCACAGCTCATCCTCTGCCGCGCCCTCCAGGACCAGCTGGCAAAGTAAGGCAAAAGCGACCTTCTCCCCATGGAGGGAGCGCTCACCGCCATGGGCCTCGGAGAAGCCGGAGTGCAGGCCATGGGCCGCCGCCAGACCGCCGTTGATGAAGCCCAGACCGCTCAGAAGCGTGTTGGCCTCGATCACGTCCTCCACCTGGGGGCTGACCACGTGGGCCTTCACATCCTGCAGAGCCTGGATGCCCTCACGCATAAGGATGTCGTAGCATTCTCTGGAAAGAGCCAGCGCTGTGCGGGTGGGCAGATAGCCCCTGGCCACACAGTTGTGGGAGCGGGAGCGCTCACAGGCCCGGGCCTCGTACCAGGTGGCCAGAGCGTCGCCAATGCCGGCGGAGAAGAGCCGGGACGGAGCGTGAACGATGATCTCGGAGTCCACCAGGACCAGTTCTGTGCTGCGCCGGGTCCGGCGGCCCATCAGGTGCACACCTTCTTTGGTATAGATGGCCGCCCAGTCCGCAGCCGGGGCGTCGCTGGAGGCCGCGGTGGGAACGATCATCCGGGGCAGATCCAGTTCATCACTCACAAGCTTGGCGGTGTCCAGGACTTTTCCGCCGCCCACACCGATCAGCAGATCGCAGCCAAGGTCTCTGACCTGATCGGCGATCTCTGCGACGCCCTCCATACAGGACTCGCCTGAATAGGGGAAGGTCTCGTAGCGGCAGCCGGCTTTGTCCCGAACCGCCTGGATCCGGGCTGAGATCATAGGGAAGATCCCGCCGTCGATCAGAAAAAGGGGAGTTTGGCCGTACTCTACGGCATAGAGAAATATGTTTTCAAATTCTCCCGGCCCCTGGATATACCGCTGCGGGCATCCGAAGCCACGGGAGGAATCCAGCTGGGTCACGGCTGCTGCATTTCGCGGGATTTGCATGACTGAATCCACCTCCGGCACACATCCTACAGTTCTCTCTTGCGATTTCATTATAGGAAGGCCGAAAGAGAAAAGTCAAACGTAAAAAACGCAAACGATTGCTTTGCGTATTTTGCACAAAACTACCGGAGCTTCCGGCAAGAATCCCGCTCCACCAACTGGCAGGGCAGGTACAGACGGACAGGCAGGGTATGCCCTCGCTCGATCCGGTCAATGAGCAGGGAGGCGGCGTGGGCGCCCAGCTCCTCGATGGGGATATGGATGGTGCTGAGCATGGGCTCCAGATAGCGGACGGTCTCAATGTCGTTGACGCTGATGATGGACAGATCCTTGGGGATGGACAGATGGCACTCCCGGGCCGCCCGATACACGCCCACCGCCGACACATCATTGGCACAGAAGACGGCGGTGCAGCTCATGCCGCCTGCCAACGCGCTGCGCAAGCCCTCGTAGCTGTCGCTGGGGGTAAAGCGAACGTCCACCACCAGCTCCTCCAGCCCGTGGGCGGCGACAAAGTCCCGATAGGCATCATAGCGCTGCTCGTCCCGGATTTCACCCAGATAGCAGATCCTCCGATGTCCCAGGGAATACAGGTAGTTCAAGGCCAGTCCCGCACTCTCATAGCCGCTGCAGATCACGCTGTCGATGCCCAGATCCCGGTCCTGAAGGCTGACATACACCAGATGACGGTAGGTCTGCTTCAGCTTCTCCAGGATCTCAGCGTCGACCCGGCCCAGGATGATGGCCGCGTCCTTCTTATGCTTATCAGAGCGCAGATGACTGTTCATGTCCGCTGCCCCATACTGAGTCCGCAGGCAGTAGCCCTGCTTGAAGATGCGCTGCTCGATCACATGGATCAGTTCGATGAAGAAGGGATCGATAAAGTAGTCGATCCCCCGGGCGAAGACGCAGTCGATGGACTGCTTGGGGCGTTCCTCGTCCTGCTTGGGGCGGCGAAGCTTCTGGGCCTGGGAATTGACCGAATAGTTGGTGGCCCGCACCGCCTCCCAGATCCGCTGACGGGTCTCCTCCGAAGCGGCAGAAGCGGTATTGCCGTTCACGACCCGGGAAACTGTGGAAGGGGAGACGCCGGCGAGCCTGGCTACATCCTTGATGGTACTCATATGACAGACCTCCTGAATCTGATCTGTCTATAAGTTAGCATAGTAGAAGGAGAAAATCAACAAACGATTGCGTAAAATTTGCCCCTTAGCGGAACGCCGGAGATGGGGAAGAACGTTAAAAAATGGACGGAATTGGCGGCGAAATTCCAGAGAAACAGCGATCTCGCTTGTGCATACTGCACAACACAAACGTTTGATAAATTTACCATTGACGCTCAGGAAAGCGTATGCTATTTTCAAAACAACAGGCGGGCAAACGTTTTGGAAGCCCATTTCCCATCGACTGAGACCAACGAGAGGGGGTGAGCAGGTGAACAAGATCATATGCAAGGCAGCCCAGGTGCTGCACATGATTGCGGCTCTGTGCCTGTCCTGCTTTGCTTTGTACACCGCATTCACGGGAATCAAGGTAGACTCTGTTCAGCGTGGCGTGGTGCTGGCTCTGGTGCTGATCCTGGTTTTTTCGAAGGAGATCAGCCGCGAAGACCGGAAGTGGCCCCTGAAGCTGCTGTTTTTCCTGATCATGGTGGCCGGCGTCGTTTCCAGCCTGTACCAGGTGTTCAATTATAAGAAGCTTGCAGTGAGTCTTGGGGCGATCACCTCCGCAGAGCTGGTGATCGGTATCCTGCTGATCGTTGCGCTGCTGACGGCCACCAAGGTCAGGGTCGGCTGGCCCATTGTGATCATCTCGGGTCTCTTCATGGTCTACGCCTATGCGGGAAAATATCTGACTGGCATGGCCGCCCACCGGGGTTATTCGATCACCAGAATCGTGGCCCATCTCTGGAACGGAACCAACGGGATTTTCGGAACGCCTCTGGGAACCGCCTCGGGCATGGTGATCATGTTTATCCTCTTCGGCACCTTTCTGGAGGCCTCCGGCGGAGCCGCGTTCTTCATGGATCTGGCTATCGCCCTGACGGGCAAGAGCGTGGGTGGACCGGCCAAGGCCGCGGTGGTGTCCTCGGCGCTGATGGGGACCATTTCCGGCAACGCCGCCTCCAATGTGGTGACCACGGGCACCTTTACCATCCCCCTGATGAAAAAGACCGGGTACCAGTCCCATGTGGCCGGAGCTGTGGAGGCGGTGGCCTCCACGGGTGGGCAGATCATGCCTCCGGTCATGGGCGCGGCGGCGTTCATTATGGCGGAGATCATGGGCGTGTCCTATGGCTCCATCGCCCTTGCGGCCATTATTCCGGCCCTGCTGTACTACCTGTCGGTATTTCTGATGGTCCATCTTGAAGCCAGAAAATATGACCTGGGGCGAATGGATGACAAAGAGATCCCCCAACTGAAGGAGACCTGGAAGAAAAACTGGCATACCCTGGTTCCCGTAGTCGTTTTGATCGGCGCCCTGGTTTCCGGATTTTCCACCATACGTTCCGCGCTCTACGGTGTGATCGCCGCTTTTGTCTGCTCCTGGTTCCGGGAGCACACCCGCATCACTCCGAAGAAACTGTATCAGGTCCTGGTGGACGGAGCGGACGGCGTCGTGACCGTGGTCATTGCCTGCGCCTGCGCGGGCATCATCATTGGCTGCGTGTCCTTGACCGGGCTGGGGCTCAAGCTCAGCAGTCTGATCATCGCCGCCTCCGGCGGGCATATGATCATAGCTCTGATCCTGACCTTTATCGCCCTGTTCATCCTTGGCATGGGCATGCCCACCGCCGCGGCCTATATTATGGTGGCCACACTGGTGGCCCCCGGCCTTGTGGATATGGGCCTGACCAAGATGGCGGCCCACATGTTCTGCCTCTACGGCGCGGTCCTCTCTGCCATCACCCCGCCGGTGGCTCTGGCAGCCTATGCGGCCTCGGGCATTGCCAAGGCCAACCCCATGCGCATCGGCTTTACCGCCTGCAAATTCGGCCTGGTGGCCTTTATCGTCCCCTTTATGTTCGCTTACGAGCCGGCGCTGCTGGGTGACGGGACTGTCCCGACGGTAGCACTGGCGCTTGTCACCGCGTCCCTGGGCACCATCGTTCTGGCGACGGGATTGCAAGGCTTCTTCCTGGGGCGCATGGCCTGGATCCAACGAGGGCTCGCGGTGATCGGAGCGCTGACGCTGATGTATCCCGGCCTGGTCACGGATCTGATCGGTCTGGGCTGCGCGATCCTTGCTCTGGCCCCCCAACTTTTCAGGAAAAAACCGGAGGCGACAACCGAATCGGCTGCCGGGACCCCGGAAAAAAGGACAAAATAAAAACAAGAGAGGAAGGTACATTATGAAAAAGATTCTTTGCATTCTCCTGGCGCTTGCTATGATCACGGCACTGAGCGCATGCGGCGGTAATACAGCCCAACCCGCCCAGGAGCAGACCGCCGCTCCGGCGGAGCCCGCTCAGCCCGCCCCCGAGACTCCGACTGAGCCGGAAGCCCCCGAAGCGCCGGCTGCGGAGGACTACGGCACCATTCCGCCCCAAATCTCCTTCGGCACCAACCCCAGTGGTCAGGCTGCCTATACCATGGGCGCCGGTATCGCCGACGTAATCAACAAGGCCAACATTGGCACCACCGCTACTTCTGAGGAGACCAACGGATTCCCGGTGAATGTGAACCTGCTGATGAACGGCGATATTGAGTTCGCCTTCGTCAACAACATGATCGCCGAGCAGGCCTACGCCGCCACCGGCAGCTATTCCGGCATCGAGCCGGGTCAGGTTCTGTCGCTTATGACCCTGTCTCCTACGGAGATGCATGTAATTGTCCCCGCCGGAAGCGATGTGAAGTCGGTCTACGACTTCGCGGGCAAACGTGTTGGCCTGGGCCAGCCCGGCGGCATCGCCCTGGAGGTTGCCAACCTGATGGTGGAAGCCTGCGGTTACGGCGAGAATGACTTTGAGCACGTGGAGGTCAATCTGGCCACCCAGTGCGATTACCTGAAGGACGGCCAGATCGATGTTCTGGTGTGGATCGGCTCTGCGCCGTTGGCCGCGGTGTCCGGCCTGATCGCTGAGAAGGAGGTCGAGTTTCTGGATATCCCTGACGAAGTGATCGCAAAGATGCAGGAGAGCTGTGCCGCCATCGGCAAACAGACCATTGCCGCCGGGACCTATGCGGGGCTGGATCGTGACGTGGCTACCTTCGGCCTGCGTATGACCATTGTGACCAGAGCGGACGTGTCCAACGAATGCGTCTACCAGGTGACCAAGCTCATCATGGAGAACGTGGAGGAACTGGGCCAAGTCCATGCCGCCATGGGCAAGATTTCTCCCGAGAACTGCACCGTAGGCCTGACTGCCGCCACACCCTTGCATCCCGGTGCTGCCCGGTACTATACTGAGATCGGTATGGATGTGAGCCAGCTGCTCCCCTGATCGGGACTGACAAAGAGTTTAGGTATCCCGGCTTCCTCCGAAGCCGGGATATCCTTTGAAAGGGGAACCCAATGAAACAAAGACCGAATTTTCTGCTGATTATGACAGACGAGCAGCGCTTTGACGCGCTGGGCGGCCTGCCGGGCTCGGTGGTGGATACGCCCTATCTTACGGAACTGCGGACGCAGGGCGTGTTTTTCCGAAAAGCCTATTCTGCCTGTCCGGTGTGTATCCCTGCCCGCAGGACCCTGATGAGTGGGAAGACCCCATACCACCATGGAGTCATGATGAATTATACCTCGCCGCTGGAGTGCCCGACGCTGCCGGAACTGCTGCAGAAAAACGGCTATCAGACTCATTTGAGCGGAAAGCTGCATTTGTTCCCGGAGCGGAAGCGCTACGGCTTCGAGTCCGCTGACTGGGCCGACAGCTGCCACAGCTCCAGCCCGGATAACGATTATGACCGCTTCCTGCGGGAGCACGGTCTGTTCGAGGATCAGGGCCTGGGCCACGGTTTGAGCTTCAATGGCTACGCCGCCCGGCCCTTCCATCTGGAGGAGCGCTTTCACTATTCCACCTGGTGTGCGGATACGGCGCTGCGCTTCCTGGAACGCCGGGATCCCACCGCGCCCTTCTTCCTCAATCTCAGCTTCTTTCAGCCCCACGCACCCTGCTCTCCGCCAGCCTATTATTTCAACAAGTACCTGAACGCGCCCATGCCGCCCTCTCCCATGGGCGACTGGGTGGAGGATCTGCCGGATCTGCAGAACGGCCTGCCAGTGAACGCCTGGCGGGTGGATCCGGAGAGCCGGCCCCTGCGGGAATACAAGGCCGGATATTACGGCTGTGTGGAGCAGATCGACCACCAGATCGGCCGGGTGCTCTACCATCTGCCCAAGGAAAATACCATCATCCTCTTCCTGTCGGACCACGGGGAGATGCTGGGGGACCATGGATGGATCCGAAAGCGCAGCGCCTACGAGGGCTCGGCCCACGTGCCGCTGCTGCTGTGGATGCCCAGGAAGCTGGCGGCGGAATACGGCGTCCGCCTGAACGCCCAGATCGACGCGCCGGTGGAGCTGATGGACATCCTGCCCACGGTGCTGGACCTGGCGGGGATCCCCGTGCCCCAGGACGTGGACGGCCTGTCCCTGCTGCCTCTGATGCGGGGCGAGAGCTGGGCGCGGGAGTATATCCACGGGGAATGCGCCCGGCTGGAGACCATTGGAAGCGGGATGCAGTATCTGACCGACGGGCGGGAGAAGTATATCTGGTATCCCGGTCTGGGGAAGGAGCAGCTGTTTGACCTGGGTGCGGATCCCAGGGAGGAGCATGACCTGGCGAAGGACCCGGCGGCGGAGGAGCGCATCCGCCCCTGGCGGGAGCGCCTGATCCGCGAGCTGGCCGGACGGCCCGAGGGCTTCGTAAAGGAAGGAAAGCTGGCCAGACTGGAGGGACCCACGCCCTACTGCCGCTCAGAGGAGCTGATGGCTGCGGGTAAAAACTTGGCGGACGCGGACCACGGGTCTACGTCGCTCGGATAACAAAAGGAGAATGCTATGGCGACCATATCCAACGTTCTGCTGATTACGGTGGACGATCTCAACTACGATTCCGTCGGCTGCTTCGGTTGTCCGGTGGACGATATCACGCCCAATATCGACCGCCTTGCTTCGGAGGGCGTGCGTTTTACCAACTCCCATGTAACCATCGCGGTGTGTCAGCCCTCCCGGTCCGTACTGCTGACAGGTCGGTATCCACACCACAACGGGGCCCGGGGCTTCGAGGATATCGACGCCAGTGTGACCACCCTGCCCGAAGTGCTGCACCGGCACGGCTTCCTCAATGGAATTATCGGAAAAGAGGACCACGTGGCTCCCAGGGAGAAGATCTTCTGGGACGAGTATATCCAGACCTATTGCAGGGAGAAGGGATGGGGCCGGGATCCCCAGGTTTATTACGACGAGGTCACCCGCTTCCTCAACCGGGCCAAGGAGGAGAAGCGGCCTTTCTTCCTGATGGCCAACTCCCATGACCCGCATCGGCCCTTTGCCGGGGCGGATGACGAGATGTTCTACTTCGGGCACCATACCACAGCGCCCAGAACCTACACCCCGGAGGAGATCACGGTGCCCGGCTGCCTGCCGGATCTGCCGGATGTGCGCCGGGAACTGGCCCAGTACTTCTCCAGCGTGCACCGGGGCGATGAGACGGTGGGCATGATCCTCAAGGCGCTGGAGGACGCGGGCCTGAGCGAGGACACCTTCGTGCTCTTCCTCAGCGACAACGGCATGGCCCTGCCATACGCCAAGACCAACTGCTATCTCAACAGCACCAAGAGCCCCTACATCATGCGCTGGCCCGGACGTATCAAAGCCGGCACTGTCAGCGACGCGCTGATCTCCGGCATTGACTATACGCCCACTGTGCTGGATCTGCTGGGCCTGGAACCCATCCTGGACGCCGACGGCCGTTCTCTCAAGCACGTGATCCTGGAGGGAGCGCAGCAGTACGATACCATCTTCACCCTGTTCTTCAAGACCAACAACAACCATATCACCCACCGGGCGCTGCATTTTCCCATGCGCTGCGTACAGAACAAGCGCTTTGCCTATATCTTCAACGCCTGGTCTGACGGCGAGACCGCCTTCCTGAACGAATCCACCGAGGGCCTGACCTTTAAGGCCATGGAGCGGGCCGGTCAGACGGACCCGGCGATCCAGAGCCGGGTGGACTTTTTCAAGTTCCGGGTGAAGGAGGAGCTGTACGACTATCTGAACGACCCCCACGCGCTGCACAATCTGATCGACTATGCCGAGTATCAGGAGATGCTCGACGACTTCAGGGTTCAGATGTTCCACTATATGAGGGCTTGTCAGGACGGTCTGGTGGACAAGTTCTACCACCGGGTCATCCTGGAAAACGGACTGGAGGGAAAGGTCAGACTATGAAAAAAGCAATGTTTATCGGCATCGACGGCGCCATCAGTAAACTGATCCGAAAGTTTGACGCAGAGGGTGTGATCCCTAATCTATCGGCCCTGATGCGCAGAGGCTCCTATACCGATATGCTTTCCCAGATCCCGGTGGCCACACCTATCAATTGGGCCAGTCTCTCCACCGGGGCGGTTCCCGGGGTACACAATGTGGTGGGGTTTTGGTGCCACACCCAAGGAGAGCGGGTGGACCGCTATACCCACGAAAATGCCTTCACCAACAGCTTTGTAGCCGCCGAGCGGATCTGGGAGGCTGTGGAGCGACAGGGCGGACGCAGCGTGGTGATGAAATTCCCGGGCAGCTGGCCGGCCTCGGTAAAGACAGGCTGCCAGGTGGACGGCTACTGCATCCCCTCCTATAACCAGTCCGTTTTGGACGTGGCGGGCAACGGCTGCCATTCGGTCCAGGATCTGCACCTGAGCACTCGGATCTGCCTGCGCCCGGCGGAGGCTTGGGCGAATGCCGGCTTTCCGGTGCAGGCCGAAACCGAGATCGTCCTTCCTCTCAAGCGCGGCCTGGGCCAACTGCGGTATTTTGCTCTGGCTTGCGGACAGAAGGGCTACGAGCAGATCCTTCTCAGCAAGAGCCGGGACGCCGCCCAGGCCTTTGCCTGCCTAAGGCCAGGGGACTGGAGCGACTGGCACAGAGAGACGCTGGACGAGGATCTGGAGACCGAGCTGCGCTTCAAGCTCATCTCCCTGTCCCCGGACGGCCGGGATCTGCGTCTGTACCACAGCCAGCTCTACCCCTCCCGAGGCTTTACCAAACCGGATGAGCTAGGGCCTCGGCTGCAGGAGCGCTTTGGTCCCATGATCGAGTTTGCCTCGCCTCACGCCTGGAAGTATGGCTGGACGGACCTGGAGACCTGCTACGAAGAGGCAGAGTACCAGGTGGAGTGGATGAGTCGGGCTTCTGAGCTGCTGCTCACAGAGGGGCCCTGGAATTTTTATATCACCCAGTTCCACTGGGTGGACCATGTTCAGCATTATTTCCTCCCGCTGGTGGATCCGGTGGCCCCGTCCTACCGAAAGGAAGGGGAGGAAGCCGCCTGGGACGTGATCCGGCAGGCCTATGCCCTGGCGGACCGCTATGTGGGTGAGCTGGTCAAGCTTGCGGACGAAGACACGGCCGTTTTCGTTCTGTCCGATCACGGCAATATCTGCGACGAGTACACCGTATCCCTGCTGCCCTACTTCATCCGGGAGGGCTTTATCGCCATGAAGACCGATGAGAATGGGAAAAGGCAGATCGACTGGAGCCGGACGGTGGCCTATCCCTGCAAACCCGGCAACGCCGACGTCTATATCAGCCTGAAGGGCCGGGATGAGGAGGGCTGCGTGAAGCAGGAGGACTATGAGGCGGTGCGCACCAGAGTCATCTCCGCCCTGCGGGAGCTGGAAGCGCCGGACGGCAGAAAGGTGTTCGACCTGGTGCTGCGGAAGGAAGACGCTGTCCCTCTGGGAATATACGGCGACTACGCCGGCGACATCATTGCGGTCTATGCCCAGGGCTTCTCCTGGGCAGGTCACGGCGGCGAGGAATGGGACCGGGAGGATAGAATCTTTGAGGTTTCCACCACGGCGGGTTTTGATTATGGCGCTCACCATGGGCCTATGATGCCTACGGCGGAAACGGAGGTCTGCTCCAATAAGGCCTTCCTGGTGGCCGCGGGCTGCGGGATCCGCTGCGGCTACGACCGACTGGCTACCAAGCTGGGACCGGTCCGGGTGATCGACGTGGCGCCGACCATCTGCCAGGCTCTGGGCTGCTATCCTCCGCGACAGAGCCAGGGCAGCGTGATTGGGGATTTCATGGCCGACCAGGCGAAGTGAGCAAAAGAAAGCTTTGACGCGGCGACGCTTTTCGACTACTATGGAGGCAGAACGGGAGAGAGCGGAGTGGGAGAATGCCTATGAAAAGCATCAATTTTCTCATCAAGCCAGCCTCCAGCCTGTGCAATCTGCGCTGCCGCTACTGCTTCTACGCGGATGAGGCCGAGAACCGCAGTCAGGCCAGTATGGGCCTGATGTCGGACGAGACGGCGGAGCTGCTTTTGCAAGAGGCGTACCGGGCAGTGGACGACGACGGCATGGTCAGCTTTGCCTTCCAGGGCGGCGAGCCCACCGTGATCGGGCTGGACTTCTTTCGGCGCTTTACAGCCATGGCGAAGGAGCGGAAGCCGCCCCGGGTCCGACTGAGCTTCTCCATCCAGACCAACGGTACCCTTCTGGATGAGGACTGGGCCCATTTTCTGGCCGGGGAGGGCTACCTGGTGGGCATCTCCATGGACGGCTTCCCGGAAGTACACAACCAGAACCGGGTGGACGCTCAAGGGAAGGGAAGCTGGAACCGGATCGCCAGGAGTCTGGAGCTGCTGAAAAAGCACAGGGTCATGGTCAACGCCCTGTGCGTGGTGACGGCGGCCTGCGCCCGCAGCCCTCAGAAGGCCTATGAGAATCTGAAAAAGCTGGGCTTTGAATATATGCAGTTCATCGCCTGCTTGGATCCCATCGGGGAAGCGCGGGGCGGGCGCCCCTGGTCCCTGCGCCCGGCAGCCTACGGGCAGTTTCTGTGCCGACTATTTGACCTCTGGTACCGGGACTGGGAGCGGGGCCAATACCGCAGCATCCGGCTTTTCGACGACTACGTTCACCTGCTGCTGGGGGACAGGGCGAGCACCTGCGCTACCTGCGGCCGCTGCGGGGCCTATTTTGTGGTGGAGGCCGATGGCTCTGTATACCCCTGTGACTTCTTCGCCCTGGACCGCTGGAAGATCGGAACCTTGGGGCAGCAGCCGCTGGAGGATATGGCGCAAAGTGAAGCGGTCCGGCGTTTTCTGGCGGAGGGGAAGGAGAAGCCTGGGGAATGCGGCGCATGCCCTTGGAGGACCCTGTGCGATGGCGGCTGTAAGAACGACTGGATCCTGGACGAACAGGGCCCCCACAATTACTATTGTGAAGCGTTCCGAAGCCTGTTTGCGCACAGTGAGGAGAGGTTCGCTCGGATCGCACGGGAAGAACGTCAGGCCCGACGGCAAAAATGATTTGAAAAATACCACAGAAACGGGAGCTTCGGCTCCCGTTTCTGCTGCATCAGGAAAACCCTTCCCCGCCCGATGACAAATAAGCTCTTGGAATCACGTGGATATCGTACTATAATGAAGAGGGCAGAGATTGAGAGCCGGTATGATGAACGCAGTAAAGGGCGGCATTTTACCGAAAGATCGGCATTATTAGAGCGGGAAGAAAAATGGCGGAGGAGAAATGTTCCGCCAGAGCGGTCTGAACGGCGTGAAACAGTTTCACGCTCAGGGCCGCAGTGATATGCGATAGAATGAATTCTTGACGAAGGAGCTATCATGAAGACGGAGAATGAGCTTGAGAAGTTGTCAGAAATCCGGGATCAATGCGGCGACCCGGAGAGTCAGCTGCAAAGAATTTCGTATTACGAAGCAATCATGCAGGAACTGAGTTGGGCGGTCCGGGCGGAGGGCACGACAAGGGAAGAACTTAAATCCCTGGAGCCGAAGGCCGATGAGCTGGGCGAGTATCTCTCGAGTGATGCCTGGAAGCAGGACTTCGCCGATGAGGAAGCCGGAAATCTCCCGGCAAGCCTCAGGCGGGGGGTGCTGTCAGAGGACGGTATCTATAATTTGCTGGAATCCTATCGTGAACGTCTGGAACCGGGCAAATAAAAGATCGCCGCAAAATGCCGAGAAAGGATGAAATATTTAAAATAACGGCACAATAACTAATTTGTTGTGCCATTTTTTGGCGCAATTCCCATGTTGCGCCAGGCTGCTTTGCCATGTTAGAGTAATGACAGAAAAGCTGTCCCAAAAGAGTAAATCAATGATCGGAAGCGGCGAAGAAAGGGGGGATTTATGGAGCGGGAAGCTGTAATTCGGGATTTGAACGAGCAGATCGAGGCCCTGGCGAGACTGCATATTCATCACGGCCTGTACGATTCAGAGGGATTCAAGCGCCAGAGAACACAAGTGGAGAATATGGTCCGCGAACACAGGGTGAATGTACGGAAGGAATTGGACCCGGAGGTTAACTTACTGTATAAACGGTATTTTGACTGAACAGATACGGTTGTCAGCCAAACTGGACCGGACGGATTGCGTACCCGATTTTTTGTAAATCGACCTCTCAGCAGCCGGAAGATCTTTTGTAGAGTGTTTTGAACTTCGAGCGGGGGCAGAATCGGTGAGCGCCGCCAATGGCAAGTTCGGGCAGAGAATAGGGCAGATAGGATTGAGCCACGAAGGGCTCGGAAAAAGCACACAAGCGGGTGCGATCCTGGCGATCCAAGCCAGATCGGACCTGCTTTTTTGTACGTATTTCAGCATGTACGGACTTACCTGAAACGCAGAGCCGGATCCAACGGGATCCGGCGGATCTCCGATCTGCCCCGTCGGCAACAGGCAAAATTGCAGGTGCATCTCTTCAAGGCGGAATTTCAAGCGAATTGCTTGCGAATGACTTCGCAGTCCATCCCGGATGAGATAACAAAGGAGCCCATTGGAACATGGACTCCTTTGAATTCGCTATGAAGGTAATATGCAATTGGTTTGGAAAGAACTCATGCCGGATTTAAGAGTCGGTATCGGCATCCAGTGGGGAGAGCCTTCGCTTATGCGTGGAACAGGATGCTGAGGATGCCCTGCGCATAGTATCCGTCGCCGACGCCGGACTTGCACACCATGAGCCAGGACACAAGCGCAGCGTTGATCAGAGTTCCAAGCCACACGCTCTTCGTCATCTTAAAGAGCTTGCGATTGATGATCACGCTGACGGGGATGTAGAGGAGCATCGAGTAGGAGAGCGTGAATTCACTGAAGCTCTTGCCGGTCCAGGCCAGACGGGAGGCATAGCTGCCCACGACGACGAGCCACGCGCCGATCGAGTTGAACAGAACGTTCATGAGCAGCTCCTTGCCCTCGGAGATATCCTTGCGCGCACCGTAGTTGATGCCCAGGTTGATGACAAAGTACATCACCGTGAAGACGATGAAGTACGGTACGGCATAGCTCCAGCTGGCCGCCCTCATTTCGGCAAACATGGACTCATAGAATCTGAAGTCCTGACCGAAGATGTACATGGAGATGACCATGAGCATGTAGCAGGAGGCAATGACAATGATCGTCAGAAGCAGGGACTTGAAGAACGCGCCGACGCTGATCTTCAGGTTCAGCTCCTTGATATCGGCGGCGATGCCGAGCTTCTTGTTCACCAGAACCTTGGCGACGAACAGCACCAGACCGATCACCGCGCACATGATCAGGAACCAGAAACCGATCGTGCTCGTGGCCACCAGAGCGAAGATTTTGGGAGGAAGCCGGCTGAACATGCCGCCGGCCCAGTGAGGAGGCAGGTCGTTATTGGCATGCCGCAGTGCGAGGAAGGTCAGGAGAATGGTGACAACGCCGAATACCCAGTAGGCGGTCTTGCCGGTCTTGGACAGCGGCTCGGGAGCTTCGATTTCCCTCGACTCCGCGATGACGCCGGAGAAGAACTTCGTCTTCAGAAGCAGACCCACGATCGGGAAGATGATTGTGAGCATGGCGAGCATGGCCACAAAATTGCACAGGGCGCGCCAGATCCAGATGTTGCTTGTGTTCGAAAGCGGCACGGTGGAAGCGTCGGTCAGGTTGCCGCGATTGTAGTTGAGCGCCTGAGACATGACCACCATGTACATTCTGTTGGCTTCGTTGCTGAAGTAAAGACCGCAGTGGTCCGTAGGAGCGTAGCAGACCATACGCGCGCTCCTGTTATTGAGAGCCGCTGCCAGGTCTTCGTTATTCAGGATGGTTTCCGTATTCATCGAGCCGATCTCTGTCAGCGCGGAGCCATCCTCGGCGATGGTATACCAATGATCGAAATTGACACCGCCCATGGCGGTAGTCGTGCCGTCAGTGCTCCACTGGGCACCGGCGCCAAGATCGTCATACTTGCCGTTGACCATAATGACGTTCACCTGGCACGGTCTGGTCACCGTATAACCGCCGACCTGAACCTCTGCCGTTCCGGGATCGCTGCCAATGATGGTTTTCAGACGGGTGTTGAAGAACTGTTCCTTTTCCGCCCGGAGAGCATTATAGTATGCAAGCTGGTCCTCGTTCAGACGAGCAGCTGCGAGCTCGTCAGCGTTCTGATTGATCTCTTCTTCCGTAAAGGTCTGGCCGAAGGTGTCGTACAGCACGTTGATCAGCAGGTCGTTAAGGGTGAAATAGCCGCTGTCCTTTTTTGCTGCGTCAGCGACACGACTTGCGCCCATGGAATGACCGTACATGGCGATGCGTTCCTGGTCGACAAAGTTGAGCGTGCGGGCAAATTCCAGCGCGTCATACTGTCCGAAGCTGCCGCCTCCGTACCAGAGAAATTCATCTGCTCCGTGGCCGTTTTCATCGCTGATGGGCTGCTCGCTCATGCCCTGGCCGTAGCTGTCGACATTCAGCACCACAAAGCCGCGTCTGGCAAATTCCTCGGCGATGCCTCGAAGAGCGCCTCTGTTGGTGCCTCTGCCGTGGGCAAGCAGGATGCAGGGCAGCTTGTCAGAGTCCGAGACTCCCGCCGGTACGTACTGGTCGATACGGATCTCAGCGCCACGGGAATCGATGGTCAAAGAGGACATTTTAACCGTTCCGCCATTGGAGGAAATAATCGCTCCGATGAAGCCGAAGACAAAAATCAGCACTAAACACAGCCCAAGTAAACGTTTGCACCCGTCGGCAGTTTTTAATGAAAATTTTGCGTTTTTCATTTTTCCTCTCCTTTCTAACATCGCCTTTTCCGCCTATATCAAGTACTCAGGCAAGTCCTTTCACAAAGGCTTCGAACTCGTCCATGTACCCAATATCCCAAATGAGTGAGCTTGTGAGATACTTATCTCTGGTGTCCCTTGAGCATACGAAAGCGTCCGCCACATCATCGGCGCCGAGTCCGATCTCGCTTGCCCGCGTAGGCATCCCGGAACGTCTGAGTACCGCCTCCAGCTCCTCCGGATCCGGAGCTTTTTCCAGAATTTTGACCAGAGTATCCCAGTTTTCCAATATCCGGTCCACCCGCTGCATACGTCTTGTTTCGTCGTTCTTACAGAGGGTATCCTCGAGGCTTATAAAGCTCTCCGCCGTGCCTTTGAATACCCTTCTCAGTCGTGCTTCCCAGGCGCCGCGAGAAAACGCTGCCGCGGCTTCTTCCGCGCGGGTCCTGTCCGGCTGAAGCTGCCGGAGTTTTTTGAAAATGTTGAGCGTGATTACTGTGCCGATCCCCACGTATATGCCGTGCAGATCGTATTCCTGTCCGCGCGCTATGGCCATCATTTCCCAGCAATGGGAGAAATAGTGCTCCAGCCCCGATGCCGGTCGGGAGGAATTAACATAGCTCATACACACGCCGGACAGGAGCAGGCCCTCGATGACGGCCTGTACCGAGTCCAGGCTTCTTGCGGGGATGCCGGGGGCTCCTGACAGGCTGCGCTCACAGCAGAGCTTTACCATGTCTGCGGTATCGGGGCAATAGTGCTCTCCGGTGATGATCGAGGCCATCTCCCACTCGCACAGAGAGCAGGTTTTGGCTGCCATGTCGCCCAGACCGGCCCACAGCAGACGCATGGGCGCCTGCGCCATGAACTCCACGTCGCAGAGAACTCCCACGGGAGCGTTTACGTTTACGGTTGCCTTCGTGTTGTTTAGCTCAAGAGAAGCGGACGCGGAGGTATAGCCGTCCATCGAGGGGGCAGACCCCACGGTAAACTGCGGTACGTTAAGCTCTGTGGCCGCGGCCTTGCACACATCGCCGATCGATCCGCTGCCGACGCTGAGGAGAATGTCACAGGCCGGATCATAGTTTTTTACGATCTCGGCGACGGCTTCCTCGTTAGGCTGAAGCTTTTTTGCACCGTTGCGTTCAAAGACAAAGACCGAATACACAAAATCCGCCTCATCCAACACCGCACAAACCTTTTTCCCTACCGCCGGGAACGAAAAGGGCCCGGAGACGATCATGGGCTGCCGGACGTTCAGCTTTCTTAGGGCGTCAGGCAATTGTTCTATTACCCCCCGACCTACGGTAAGGATTTTCATGTCGGTGCTGTGCTTTTGCCCGCAGGCACAATCGATCTCGCCAGACGTGGTAAGCTTTTCGAAATCAAAAATTTCGGCTTTTTTCATTGAAACCTCCTTTCAGCAATATCCACAATTCTGTATACGGTCTCTTGTGCACTTTGTTGAGCGAATGCTTCCTTTTGTGATTGAATTTTAGCATTTTGCGTTCTATAATGCAATATTCGTCCACAAAGTCGAATGTTCACTTGACGATTTTTGAAATATCAATATAATATAATCAAAATCGATCACGGGAGGGGGATGCGTATTGTTCCAGAATGAAAGATGCGCAAAAATATATGAGATCCTGCAGCAGCGAGGCAGCGTAACGGTTCAATATCTGGAAAAGCAGCTTTATGTCAGCGAGGCCACGATACGAAGAGATCTGGATACGATGGAAAAGAGCGGACTTCTGCAGCGCGTCTGGGGGGGAGCCATGCTTCGCACGGTAGACAAGGACATTCCCTCTTTCGTGCGGATCAAGAGCAATCATGAAAAGAAGGAGAAGATTGCCTCCGTCGCCTCCGCTTTTTTAAAAAGCTCCAGCTCTATTTTCTTTGACAGCAGCACGAGTTGTCTGCCGTTGGTGCCGTATATTGCCGAACTGAAGAACATCACGGTCGTGACAAGCAGCTTGAAAATGAGTCTGGAGTTGGGCAGAAGCAGTGATGCCGCCGTAAATCTGCTGGGCGGCGCCGTTTACGAGGATTATATCCTCAGCGGCTATCTGGCGGTGAACTCCGTGCGGCAGTTTCATACCGATATGATGTTTTTCTCCTGCAGCGGCATTTCCTCGGCCTGCGGCATTACGAGCATCGAACCAAAGGTCGTCGAGGTGTGCCAGGAGATGCTCAGGCATACCTCGCTTAGAATTCTGCTCTGCGACAGCAGCAAGGTCGGGAAAAACGCGCTTTTGCGTTTGGCAGCATTAAGTGACGTGGATTATGTGATCATGGATGAAATACCGGAAGAGGACAAAGAGCTTGTCAGCGCTTTGGGCAGCCGACTCATCACAGATCGCAGCCAAATACAATAGGAGGTACTTATGGCAAGTTATGTCATTGGTATAGACTATGGTACGCTTTCCGGCCGCAGCGTATTGGTCGATACGGCGGACGGAACAGTCATTGCTACTTCTGCATTCGATTACCCGCACGGTGTGCTGGACCGTACGCTGCCCGATGGCACCCCCTTGCCCGCGGACTATGCCCTGCAGCACCCGCAGGACTATCTGGATGTGGTCTATCGCACCATCCCCCGGGTGTTGGAGACAAGCGGGGTCTCACGTGATGACGTCGTGGGCATCGGCCTTGACGCAACGGCCTGCACGGCCTTGCCTCTGGATCAACAGGGACAGCCTCTTTGCTTTCGTTTCCCTTCTGAGCCGCAATCCTATATAAAAATGTGGAAGCATCATGGCGCGCAGGCACTGGCAAACAGACTCACCCGGGCCGCGGAAAGCGTTTGCCCGGAGCTTCTCACGAGCATGGGCGGCAGCATATCGGCGGAGAGCTTTTTTCCCAAGCTGTGGGAGATCTGGGAACAGGCGCCCCGGCTTTATGAAGAGATGTATGAATACATGGAGGTCGCTGACTGGATCATTTTACATATGACGGGCAGCGCGCATCGCAATGGCTGTGCCGCAGGCTACAAGGCTCAATTTATTCCGGGAAAGGGGTATCCGAGGCCGGAGCTGTTTGAAAAAGCCGGCTTCTGCCCGAAAGGACGGGTAACGGACAAGATGCCGTCTCCCGTTGTCCCTGTCGGTGAAACAGCCGGATATCTCAAAGAAGATGTGGCGGAAAAACTGGGGCTTCGGGCGGGAATCCCCGTGGCAGCTGGGTTGGTGGATGCGCATGTATGCGTGCCGGCAGCTGGGATCGCGCAGGAAGGTCACATGCTCATGATCATCGGAACCTCCGCCTGTCATATGTTGATGGGCAAGGAAGCGAAGGAGGTGCCGGGCATCTGCGGTTTTGTGGATGGAGGCATCATGCCGGGCTATGCCGGTTTTGAGGCGGGTCAAAGCTCAGTTGGAGATCTGTACGCCTGGTTCGTTTCAAACTGTGTGCCGGCTTCGTATTTCGATGCGGCCAAAGCGCAGAATATGTCGATCCATTCCTATCTGTCCCTGCTTGCAAGCCGAAAAAGGCCCGGGGAGACGGGTCTGCTTGCTTTGGACTGGCTTAACGGGAACCGCAGCATCCTCTGCAATTACGATCTCTCCGCCCTGATACTTGGGATGACCATGCAGACCAGATGTGAGGATATCTATCGGGCCCTGGTCGAATCCACGGCCTTTGGCTGCCGCGCAATCGTTGACAACTTCAATACCCACGGCGTGCGTGTGGATCGGTTTACTGCCTCTGGAGGGATCAGCCTGAAAAATCCCTTCGTGATGCAGATCTATTCCGATGTCTTGAATATGCCGGTAGAGGTCATCCGGGCAGAGGTGGGTCCGGCTCTTGGCAGCGCCATCTTTGCCGCGGTAGCAGCCGGCTGCTACAAGAATATTCAGGCCGCGGCGCAGGCCATGAAAAGCGAGACTGTGGCAATATATACACCTAGGGCAGAAAATGCGCGTATCTACGAGTCGCTCTATCATGAGTATATGGTCTTGTATGAATACTTTGGAAGGGCTGAGCAAATCATGCAGCGCCTTCGCTCCGGATATAATCGTTAACAGAAACGACTTCTATTATTTCTTCCCATTCTTTGGACAGCTGCTCCAAGGTAACATATAGCACAGGCGGCAGTTAAGGACAGAGTGGGACAGGGGACGGTACTGTGTGTTCTGACAAAAGACCCCAATACCACCACGGCGCGAGGAGCTGATCACTCCCCGCGCCGTGCTTTTTGCTTTTCTGTTTTCACCTTTTCCCCGGATTCTGACGGGTCTCACTTTTCCCATCCTGTGGACGAAGAAAGGCGTGACGTCTTATCGGTAGATCGTATCCACATTCGATTCCACATAGTTCGGCGCATAGATGTAGCCGTAATACACGGTCTCGCTGCGGTGCTTATAGCCGTTGCTATTGATGGATTCGACCTCAAGCACATCCCCGTCGTAGGTGTAAACATAGCGGACGAGCCGGTCGAACGATCTAGGACTTAAGCGCAGGTTTTCCTCCAGCCTGCTTGCGACCCGACCCTGCTCGTCGTACTCGGTCGAGGTGATCCTGTCCGGCGTCGTCTTTTTGATGACGCGGCCCTCTGCGTCGTACTCATATCTGGTTGTCTCGCTGCTCCTCTCAATCTTGTGGTAGTTGTCGCTCTCATTGTTGACGACCCTGACTTCTTCCTTCGTGACCGTCGTCGGCAGGCCCTGGGCGTTGTAGCTGTAACTCGTCGTGGTCGTCGTGGTGATCGTGTCGGTGAAGGTTCCGGTCGCGGTCTCCTTCTTGCTTGCCTGAATGCCCACCTCCTGGCTCTGCTTGAGCCAGCCGTTTCCGTCGTAGATAAAGGTGATCTCGTTGCTGTAGCCATTCGTGGTGGATTCCAGATGCCGCTGCACCAGAAGGCCAGCGTCGTCGTAGAGTCGGGTGCATTTCTTGAAAGCAGGGTGCATTTTGGGGAGACAGGGGGCATTACTCGAGGATTTTTCCATCTCGGGAGATTGTCACCACTTGCCAAGGGATGAATTTGCCGCTGTTACGGAGTGCTGTTTCCGCTTCGCGCTGTAG
>CADAHL010000019.1 GCA_902787755.1 Oscillospiraceae bacterium | reverse complement strand
ATCGAGGGCATGAAGGCCGCTCAGGGCATCCTGACCGTGCGCGGCGGCATGACCAGCCACGCGGCCGTTGTGGCCCGCGGCATGGGCAAGTGCTGCGTCTCCGGCTGCGGCGAGATCAAGATGGACGAGGAGAACAAGAAGTTCGAGCTGGCGGGCAAGACCTACCACGAGGGCGACTACATCTCCATCGACGGCTCCACCGGCAAGATCTACGACGGCATCATCCCCACGGTTGACGCTCAGATCGCCGGCGAGTTCGGCCGCATCATGGGCTGGGCTGACAAGTACCGCCGTCTGCAGGTCCGCACCAATGCCGACACCCCGCGCGACGCCGCCAAGGCCCGCGAGCTGGGCGCCCAGGGCATCGGCCTGACCCGTACCGAGCATATGTTCTTCGAGGGCGACCGTATCGCCGCCTTCCGTGAGATGATCTGCTCCGACACCGTGGAAGAGCGCGTTGCCGCTTTGGCCAAGCTGGAGCCCATGCAGCAGTCCGACTTCGAGGGCATCTACGAGGCCATGGAAGGCTGCCCCGTCACCATCCGTTACCTGGATCCCCCTCTGCACGAGTTCGTCCCCACCGAGGAGGCCGACATCGAGGCTCTGGCCAAGGATCAGGGCAAGACCGTGGAGGAGATCAAGAACATCATCGCCTCTCTGCATGAGTTCAACCCCATGATGGGTCACCGCGGCTGCCGTCTGGCTGTCACCTACCCCGAGATCGCCGAGATGCAGACCCGTGCCGTCATCAAGGCCGCTCTGGCTGTCCAGGCCCGTCATCCCGAGTGGACCATGGTTCCCGAGATCATGATCCCCCTGGTGGGCGAGGTCAAGGAGCTCAAGTTCGTCAAGGACGTGGTCGTGAAGACTGCCGACGCCGTTCTGGCTGAGGCCGGCTCCGACATGAAGTACAAGGTCGGCACCATGATCGAGATCCCCCGTGCCGCTCTGACCGCCGACGACATCGCCAAGGAAGCGGAGTTCTTCTCCTTCGGCACCAACGACCTGACCCAGATGACCTTCGGCTTCAGCCGTGACGACGCCGGCAAGTTCCTGGGCGCCTACTACGACAAGAAGATCTACGAGAGCGATCCCTTCGCCCGCGTGGACCAGATCGGCGTTGGCAAGCTGGTGAAGATGGCCGCTACTCTGGGCCGTCAGACCCGTCCCGACCTGCACCTGGGTGTCTGCGGCGAGCACGGCGGCGATCCCAGCTCCGTGGAGTTCTTCCACAGAGTGGGCCTGGATTACGTCTCCTGCAGCCCGTTCCGCGTTCCCATCGCCCGTCTGGCCGCCGCTCAGGCCGCCATCAAGGACCAGAAGGCCGCCGAGGCCGCTGCCGAGACCGAGAAGGCTGAGGTGGAGGAGAAGGTCGAGGCCGCCAAGGCCGCTCTGAAGGAAGCTGCCGAGAAGCTCTCCGCCGCTGCCGTTGACGCCAGCGCCGAGCTCAAGGACATCGCTTCCGCCGGCTTCAAGTCCCTGCTGGCTGGCTGGGAAGAGGCCAAGAAGACCTTCGGCGAGCAGCGCAAGTAAGCTCCCCGAGACTTCCAAAACCAAACAATAAATCAAAAACTGGCCTGCGGTGTTTGCCGCAGGCCAGTTTTTTGATCCTAAATTCTAAATCCTAAAAAAACTACAAACTCATACTATTATCTGATTAAATTCTTTAATCAGATAAGCCGCAGTTCCTGCGGCATTTTCAGCGCAAAAGGCGCTGAAAATCCGTCTCATGCAGAACCTCTACGCACCTTGCGGTGCTATAAAAACCTTTAAACGATTAAAGGTTTTTATGAGGGTCTAGTATCATTTCCCCCGGAAGACCAGGAGCTTGGAGATCAGGTAGTTGGCGATGACCACGAATACCGCGGAGACGATGGTGGAGACCGCCATGGGGATACCCAGAGCATTGGTGAGCAGCAGGTTCAGCAGCCAGCTCATGGCCATGGTGGCCAGGCGGGAGCCCACAAAGCTGCCGGCCTCGGCCAGAATGTTGGGGTTCTTGCTCTGGAAGACCCATCTCCGGTTGGTGGGATAGGCGAAGGCGATGCCCGAGGCGTTTTCCACCACGGAGAGGATGGTGTTCTGCACCACGGTGGGGGTGCTGGTCCCGGCGTAGAACAGGAAATTCCACAGGAACTTGGCCGCCCAGGACACGATGGTGGTGAGCACGCCCACGATGAGGTAGACCAGGATCTCCCGGTGCTTGACGCACAGGGCTTTGATTTTCTCGATCATTTCGTTTCCTCCCTGCCGCAGATGCGGGAAATGATGTACCGGGGCCGGCCCTTGATCTCCTCATAGATCCGGGCGATGTAGTAGCCGATGATGCCCAAGCTGATCATAATGAGGGAGCTGGCAAAGAGCAGCAGCAGGATCACCGTGGTGAAGCCGCCCAGGGCAGCGCCGGTGAGCTTCTGGACCAGGGCCACCACGCTGAAGACCACCGCGATGATCAGCATGACGATGCCCAGGATGGTGATGATGTGCAGCGGCGCCGAGGAGAAGGAGCCGATGTTGTTGATGGCGTAGCGGATCAGGGACCGGGTGGACCACTTGCTCTCGCCGGCGGTGCGCTCCTGCACCCGGTAGCTGACCTCCGCCCGTTTGAAGCCCACCCAGAAGGACAGCGCCCGGAAAAACACGTTCCGCTCCGGCATCTGGTTGAGGGTGTCCACCACCTTCCGGTCCAGGAGCTTGAAGTCCGAGGAGGAGGCCATGTTCAGGCCGGTGGCCCAGCTGATGATGCCGTAGAAGCTGTTGGCGGCGAAGCGGTACAGGCCGGATTCCTGACCCCGGTCCTCCTTGATGCCCTCTACCACCTCGTAGCCCTGCTCCCAGAGCCGGTACATCTCCACGATCTTCTCCGGCGGGTGCTGCAGGTCGCAGTCCAGCACCACGCAGCAGTCGCCCCGGGCCTGCTCCAGCCCGGCGAACATGGCCGCCTCCTTGCCGAAGTTCCGGCTGAAGTGGATGCCGACCACGTGGCTGTTGAACTCCGAGACCCGCTGGATCTCCGCCCAGGTCTTGTCCCGGGAGCCGTCGTCCACGAACAGCAGCTCGTGGGCGATGTCGGCGTCGCAGAGAATATCAGAGATGGTTTTGGCGGCGGTTTCGATCATTTTTTCCTCGTTATAGGAGGGTAAGATCACAGAAAGCATGGGAAAACCTCACTTTGAAAGCAGATAGGTTGCGGAAAGCTGATTGGCGTACAGGGGCTGCCAGCTGTTGTATTCGGTGGAATCCAGCAGCGCCGGCAGCATCTGATCCGGGTCGTAGCCGCTGCCCCAGAAGGCGCTGACGTCCAGGTAGACCACGCATTCCTCCGGGTAGCCGGCCTCCTCCAGATACCGGTCCAGGGCCGGGGAGTCCGGGTCGTTGGTGACCAACAGATCCCGGAAGAACAACAGCTGCTCCAGATCCTGGGTCACCGGGGCGGAGTAATTGTCCGTCAGGTACAGCACCGGATCCTCCCGGTGCTCTTCTGCCAGCTCGTTATACACCGCATAGCTGTCGTAGTAATCCGGCGCCTGGGGGTAGAGGTACTTGGGCGGGGTGGACTTGACCTGGAGGACCGCCGCCGCCAGCATCAGCGCCAGCGCCGCTTTCTGCCACAGCTCCCGGCCGGGATAGTCGCCCAGCGTCCGCCGGAGCAGGTACAGCAGCAGGCAGGCCGCCGCCACGAACAGGGGGGCCAGGTTGTAGATATAGCGCTGCTCGTCCACCGGGGAGATCAGGGCTACCAGTATGAAGGTCACGAAGGCGGGGACCAGGATCAAAAGACTGTCCTTCTCCCGATGCCGGTCGCCCTTATCCGCCCGAAGGCGCTTGAAGCAGAGCAGCAGGCCCAGAAGGGCAAAGAGGGATACGAACACGGCAATCTTCAGTCCGTGCCGGGCCTCGTGATAGAAGAAGACCAGCCGGGTCTTGTACTGGGACAGGGTAGACAGCTGCTCCAGGGCGTTGCCGCCGGAGACCAGCTTGTCCGCGGTCAGGTGCCGGATGGCGGCGGGGAAAAGCAGCACCAGCAGCCCCACGCCGGCAAAGGCGCACAGAGCAAAACGCCCGGCGTCCTTCCAGCGCTTCTGGCCCAGGCGCAGCAGCACATAGGCCGCGCAGAGGAAGAAGGCGTAGAATACAAAGTAATACTGGGTGAGCAGACCCAGCAGGATACACAGGCCGATCCACACATCCCGCAGGGGCCTGGGCTCTCGCAGCTGCCGGGCCACCAGCAGGGCCAGCAGCAGGGTCCACAGGGTCATGAGCACGTACATCCGGATCATCAGCATGGTGCTCAGACCCAGCCCGCTGATCCCGTAGAGGATCACCGCGGCCGCGGCGATATCCCGGCTGTCATAGAGCTCGTACACCAGCCGCCACAGCAGCAGCAGGCAGCCCAGATACAGGATCAGGTCCAGCGCCAGGCCGGTCCACTTGCTGAACACGTTGGGGGTCAGAGAGGAGACGATATTGAACAGCCAGTAGTACAGGGGCGGGTGCACGTCCCTGACCTGATTGTCGTACACCGAGGCGAAGTCGAAGCCCTCGCCGTCGTTGACGGTCACATAGTCCAGCAGGTCCTGCCGGGTGAGCACCTTGTCCACCAGATCGCCGTCCTTCATGTCTGCCAGGAAGGGGGCGAAGTGGCTGTTGGACAGGCCGTAGGTATAGATCTCGTCGATGAACATGCCGGACTTGCGCACGGAAAACAGCAGGCATACGCCCAGCACGGCGATCAGCGCCAAAACCAGCGCTCCATATTTTCTGGCAGCTTCCTTCATGTCCGGCCTCCGTGTTGTGATCTCCGATAGTATAATGCAAAACGCCCTTCTTCGCAAGGGGCAAGCGACAAAACGCCGCCTCACTTCGCTGTGAGGCGGCGTTTGGGATCAGTCGGGGATGTCGACTACGATCTTCTTGCCCTGCTTCTGGGCGACGGCCCGCATAAGGATACGGATCTGCTTGACGATCCTGCCCTGCCGGCCAATGACCTTGCCTTTATCGCCGTCGGCCACACGGACCTCAAAAACGGTCTCGCCGTCGGCCTTGCGCTCGGTCACAGAGACTTGCTCGGGATGATCCACAAGGCTCTGCACGATGTAGGTCAAAAGTTCTTTCATGCCGGTAGAAACTCCTTTTTAGGCCTCGATCTTTTTCAGCAGGCCGCGGACGGTATCGGTGGGCTGAGCGCCGTTGGAGATCCAGTACTGGACGCGCTCCTGGTTGACCTTCAGCTTCTCGCCTTCGGCCATGGGATCGTAGAAGCCCAGCTCCTCGATGAAGCGGCCGTCACGGGGGCTGCGGGAGTCCGCCACGACGATACGGTAGTAGGGAGCCTTCTTAGCGCCTACTCTGCGAAGTCTGATTTTAACCATTCTTATATTCACCTCCATGTAGAATATCAAAAATATATACCAAACGCCATCGGCGAGGGGTAACGGGGAAAAACGAAGAGCGAAAAGTGAAGAGATGTGGCGTCCGCTTAGCGGACGAGCCGGAGCATTCGCCGGGTCAGAAGCCCAGGCCGCCCAGGCCGGGGAAGCCCCCGCCTCCGCCCATGCCGCCGAAACGGCCCATCTTTTTCTGCAGCTTCTTCATGTTCTTGCCGGAGAACTGCTTGACCATCTGCTGCATGGCCTCGTACTGCTTGAGCAGGCGGTTTACGTCCACCACACTGGTGCCGGAGCCGGCGGCGATGCGCTTTTTCCGGCTGGAGTTGAGAACGCCGGGGTTGTCCCGCTCGGCCTGGGTCATGGACAGGATGATGGCCTCCTGGCGGGCCAGGGCCTTCTCATCCATCTTGGCGCCCTTCAGGGCCTTGGCGTCCATGCCCGGGATCATCCCGGCCAGGCTCTCCAGATCGCCCATGTTCTTCAGCTGGCCCATCTGGTCCAGATAATCGCTGAGGGTGAAGCGGTTGGCCCGCAGCTTCTCGGCGGCCTCCAGAGCCTTCTTCTGGTCGAAGCTCTGCTCGGCCTTCTCGATGAGGGTCAGCACGTCGCCCATGCCCAGAATGCGGTTGGCCATCCGGTCGGGGTGGAAGGGCTCAATCATATCCAGCTTCTCGCCCACGCCCATGAACTTGATGGGTTTGCCGGTGGCGGCCCGGATGGACAGCGCTGCGCCGCCTCTGGCGTCGCCGTCCAGCTTGGAGAGCATCACGCCGGTCACGTCCAGGGCCTCGTCAAAGGCGGTGGCGGCGTTCACAGCATCCTGACCGGTCATGGCGTCCACCACCAGCAGGATCTCCGCCGGCTCCACCGCGGCCTTGATGTTCTGCAGCTCCTGCATCAGCGCCTCGTCGATGTGCAGACGGCCAGCGGTGTCCAGGAAGACCAGGTCGTTGCCGTGCTTTTTGGCGTGCTCGATGGCGGCCTTGGCGATCTCCACCGGATCGGTCTGGCCCATCTGGAACACGGGGATGTTCAGCTGGGCGCCTACGGTCTCCAGCTGCTTGATGGCGGCGGGGCGATAGATATCGCAGGCCACCAGCAGCGGGCGCTTGCCCTGCTTGCGCATATAACCGGCCAGCTTCGCGCCGTTGGTGGTTTTGCCCGCGCCCTGCAGGCCCACCAGCATCACCACGCTGGGGGATTTGGAGGAGATGTTCAGCTTCTGGTTCTCGCCGCCCATGAGGGCGCACAGCTCCTCATTGACGATCTTGATGACCATCTGGGCGGGATTCAGGGCCTCCAGCACGTCCGTGCCCACGGCCCGGTCCGTGACCTTCTTGGTGAAGTCCTTGACCACCTTGTAGCTCACGTCCGCTTCCAGCAGCGCCATACGGACCTCGCGCATGGCCTCCTTTACGTCGGAGGCGCTGAGCCGGCCCTTGCCGCGCAGCCGCTTGAAGGCCGCGCTTAACTTGTCGGATAAGCTTTCAAATGCCATGGATCAATCCTCAAGCCCGTCGATCTCCCGCAGGATCTGCCCGGCGATCTCCCGGGACTGCCCCTGGGTCATACTGCCGATCTGCTCGGCCTGTTTCCGAATGCTTTTCAGCGCCTCTCTGGTGCCCTGAAAGCGCCGGATCAGACCGGTCTTTTCCTCGATCTCCTTCAGCGCCGACTCGGCGCGGCGGATGTTGTCCCAGACGCCCTGGCGGGAAATGCCGCATTGCTCCGCGATCTCCGACAGGGACAGGTCCTCGTTATAATGCAGATCGTAACACTGCCTCTGCTTGTCGGTGAGCAGCGCGCCGTAGAAATCCAGCAGCATCGACTGCATCAGTCTGCTATCTTCCACGCCGGCGCCCCCTGTCAAGCATTTTTGCTTCACAGAATATACAACATCCCGGGGAGCTTGTCAAGTGTTTTTTCTTAACAGACCGGGTTTTGTATAGATTTTTCGCCCCGGGGGAAAACTTACCCGTATCATGGAATTCAAAGGAAACGGGAGGATCGGAATGGGGCCGGAGCACACGTCGCATTTTGTGGAGGAGGAAGCGCTGGAGCGCTATGCCGCCGGTCTGGCGGAGCGGCTGGACAGGCTCCGGCTGCGCCGGGCGCGCCTAAAGTCGAAACGGAGGGCCTGCGTCCGGACCATCGAGAGCAGCTGCCGAAAGCTGCGGCGGCGCTACGATGGGACGGACCGGATCCCCGACGCCTGCCGCTGGCTGCTGGACAATGAGTATCTGGCCCGGCAGGAGGCCCTGGGGATCCGGCGGGATCTGGCGGAGGCCGGTGTCCTTCGGCATCATGGTCCACAGGCGCTGATCCTGGAACTGTGCCGTGAGCTGACGGACTGCGGAGAAGGGGCGGTGGACCCGGCCCGGATCGAGGCCTTCCTCCGGGGCTTTCAGTCAGTCTGCCCGCTGAGAAGACGGGAGCTGGAGCTGCTGGGCGCCTGCCTGCGCCTGGCTCTGCTGGAGCGGCTGGCCGGGCTCTGCGATGCGCTGTGGGTCCCCTCGGAGGGGGAGGAAGCGGCCCGGGAGATGGAGGCGGTGTTCTCCTCCCTGCGCCTGCTGTCGGTGACGGATCCGGAGCCGCTGCTGCGTCGGGTGGATCTGACAGACCGGATCCTGTCGGAGGATCCCACGGGCGATTATGCCCACATGGATCCTCCGACCCGGGCGGCCTATCTGCGCCGGGTGGCGAAGCTGGCCCGGACCCAGGGCCTGGAGGAGCAGGAATACGCCCGACGGCTGGTGGATCGCGCCCGGGCGGAGGGAAGGCACCTGGGCTTTCTGCTGTTTCGGGAGCCGGGGCAGCTGGGCGCCGGACTCTACATCGGAGCCAATGTGCTCCTGAGTCTGGGCCTGAGCCTGCTGCTGGGCTTTTCGCTCCGCTCGGCGTGGACGGTGCTGCTGCTGCTCCTGCCGGTGTCCGAGCTGGTGAAGAGCGCGGGGGATTTTCTGCTGGGCCGTCTGATCCCGGCCCGTCGGATGTTCCGGATGGATCCGGAGGAGGGCGTGCCCGACGGGGCCGGAACGATCTGCGTTGTGTCGGCCCTGCTCACCGATCCGGACAGCGCCGAGGCTATGGCGGGGCGGCTGGAGGAGCTGCGCCTGTGCTGCCGGCAGGAGGGGAGGCGGCTGCAGTTCGGCCTGCTGGCGGATCTGAAGGAGGCCGGGGAGAAGGAGACTGCGGAGGATGAGCAGATCCTCCTGGCGGCCGAGACCGTGGTCAACCGGCTGAACCGGCGCTACGGCGGGGGCTTTTTCCTGTTCACCCGGGAGCGGAGCTTTGACGGCGAGGTCTGGACCGCATGGGAACGGAAGCGAGGCGCGCTGCTGGAGCTGAGCAGACTGCTGTGTGACGAACCCAGCGCCCTTCGGGTGACAGGCGACCGGGACGCCCTGGTGGGGACCCGGTACATTCTGACCCTGGACAGCGATACCCGGATGCTGCCCGGAGCGGCCGGGGAGCTGATCGCCGCTATGCGGCATCCGCTGAACCGGCCCCGGCTGGACGAAACGCGGCACGTGGTGATCCGGGGGCGGGGCCTGATCCAGCCTCGGCTGTCCACGGAGCTGTCCGGCGCCCGGGCCACGGATTTCTCGCTGATCTTTGCCGGAGCCGGAGGCTCGGACCCCTATGGCGGTCTCTGCGGACAGCTGTATATGGACGCCTTCGGCTCCGGGGGCTTTGCGGGCAAGGGGATCCTGGACGCCGAGTGCCTGCTCCGCTGCTCGGAGGGGCGGATCCGGCCTGGCCGGGTCCTGAGCCACGACGCGGTGGAGGGCGCGCTGCTCCGGGGCGCCTTTCTGGGGGACGCGGAGTTCTCCGACGCTTTTCCTGCCCGCCCCGGAGCGTACTACAAACGGCAGCACCGCTGGATCCGGGGCGACTGGCAGAACCTGCCCTTCCTGTTTTGCCGGGACCTTGCCCCGATGGACCGCTGGCGTCTGTTTGACAATCTGCGGCGCTCCCTGCTGCCGGCGGGCGTGCTGCTCAATCTGCTGGCGGGCTTTCTTCTGCCGGACCGGGGGCTGAAGGCGGCGGCCTGGGCGGCGCTGCTGGCCATGCTGTCCAGACTCTTTGCCGCCCTGGCCGAGGGCTCCCTGCTGCCGGCGGGACAGACCGCCCGGCGCTCGGCGGCCCGGATCTTCTCCGGCCTGGGCGGGGCCATCGTGGAGAGCTTTCTCCGGCTGTGGCTGCTGCCCTATGAGACGCTGGTATGTCTGAGCGCCGTCGTCACCGCCCTGTGGCGGATGCTGATCAGCCACCGCCGTCTGCTCCAGTGGCGGACGGCGGCCCAGAGCGCGGGGGACGGCGGCCGCTTCTCAGCCTGCCTTCGGGCGATGTGGCCCGCCGCGGCCCTGGGCCTGGGCCTGCTGCTGTTCTCTCCGGCGGTCATCGGCCGATCGGCGGGGCTGCTGTGGCTTCTGAGCCCGGCGCTGGCCTTCGCCCTGGGCCTGCCCGCCCAGAGCCGACGCAGCCTGTCCGCCGCCGACCGGGCCTATCTGAAAACCCACGTGAAACAGGCGCTGAACTACTATCTGGACCTGTGTACGGAGGGGGAGCATTTTCTCCCGCCGGATAATTTCCAGGAGCAGCCGCCCACCGGCGCCGCCCACCGGACCTCCCCCACCAATATCGGCCTGATGCTTCTGAGTCTGGCCGGAGCGGCGGAGCTGGAGCTGCTGGGCAGAGCGGAGGCGGGCGCGAGAATCGCGAAAACCCTGGACACGCTGGAGCGCCTGGAGAAGCACGGCGGGCATCTGTACAACTGGTACGATACCCGCACGCTGGAGCCGCTGCGTCCGGCACTGATCTCCACCGTGGACAGCGGCAATCTGGCGGCCTGCCTGCTGACCCTATCCCGGATCCTGGGAGCCTGGGGGGAGACAGCGCTTTCCCGGCGGGCGTCCGCCCTGTACGAGGCCATGGACTTCCGCCTGCTGTATGACGGGCAAAGGCAGCTGTTCAATATCTGCTATGACCCGGTTCTGGAGCGCGGCGCGGGCGGCTGGTACGATCTGATGGCCAGCGAGGCCACGCTCACCAGCTACCTGGCGGTGGCCCGGGGCCAGGCGCCGGTCAGGCACTGGCGAAGACTGAGTCGGGCCCGGCTCCAGAAGGACGGGGTCCGGGGCCTGGCCAGCTGGACGGGCACCATGTTCGAGTACCTGATGCCCGCGCTGTTTCTGCCCCCGGAGCCCGGAAGCCTGTTTCACGAGGCCTGCGCCTTCTGCCTCTATGCCCAGAAGCGGCGGGTCCCGGCGGGGGAGCCTTGGGGCGTTTCGGAGAGCGCGTTCTACGCCCTGGATCCGGGACTGAGCTACCGCTACAAAGCCAGCGGCGTCCAGGCCCTGGCGCTGAAGCGGGGCCAGGACGAGGACCTGGTGGTGTCGCCCTATTCCAGCTTTCTGGCACTGGCGCTGGATCCGGTGGGGGCGGTGCGGAATCTGCGGCGCCTGGAACGGCTGGGGGCCGTGGGGCGCTGGGGCTTTTGCGAGGCCCTGGACTTCACGCCGGAGCGCTGCCGGGGCCGGGAGGCGGAGAAGGTCTGGTGCTGGATGGCCCACCATGTGGGCATGAGCGTTCTGGCCGGGATCAATGCCCTGGGAGGGGACGGCATTCGGCGGCATTTCCTGTCCGATCCGGCCATGGGGGCCTTCACCCTGCTGCTGCAGGAGCGGGCAGATCCGGGCACGCCCCCGCTGCGCCGGGATCCGGGTCCCGCGCCGGAGAGACCGGCCCGGACCCGGGAGGAGCCCTGGCGGCTGGACGGCGAGCCCGGAGGCAGACGCTGCCTGCTGTCCGGCGGGGTCTATGATCTGCTGCTGGACGATCGGGGCCGGGCCCGGGCCGGGTCCGGCGATCGGACGGTCTATGGCTCTCCGGACCTGGAAAAGCCCGGACTGAGCCTCACCGTGAGCCGGGACGGCAGTCCGACGGGAGAGCCGGAGCGCTTACGCTTTACCGAGGACCGCGCCATGTTTTTCTGGCCCGAGCACCGTCTGGAACGTTTTGTCTCCGGCCGGTCGCCCGGGGAGGGTCTGAGGCTCGAGCTCAGTCCCCGGCGCTCCGGGCGCTTCCGGATCACGGTCCCCGCCCCGCTCCTGCTGTGTGACTGGCGGGACTATGTGGGCCACCCGGCCTTTTGGGAGCTGGGGATCCAGGCGCTCCCCGAGGAGAGAGGTCTGCTCCTGAGGCGGCTCCGCCGGGGAGAGCTGCCGGAGCAGTGGGCCTGCCTGCGCTGCGACAGACAGGTCCTCGCCCGGGCCGAGCCTCCGGCCCTGTCTCTGGAGCTTCAGCTGGAAGAGGGGGAGAAAACCGGGATCGCCTTTGCCCTGGGCCTGGGCGACAGCCCGGACGCGGCCCGGCGGGCGGCGGAACAGATCCTGCGGGATCCGGACCCGGCCCGGCTCCCGGGGGCGGTGGCCCAGCGCCTGGGCATGAGCGCCGCGGATTTCGGAGAGACCATGGCGCTACTGCCGGAGCTAAGCCGACCCCTCTCCGGGGCGGCCGCCAAACGGGAGCTGTGGCCCTTCGGCGTCTCCGGGGATCTGCCCCTCCTGTGCTGCCCGGCCGGGGCTCCGGAGGCGCTGCCCCTGCTCAAAAGCTGGCTGCTGCTGAAAAGCTGCGGACTGGAGTCGGATCTGGTTTTTCTCTCCGGGGAGGCCGGGGAATACCGCCAGCCCCTGCGGAGCCGGATCCGGGAGCTGCTGGTCCGGCAGGGGCTGGAGGCGCTGCTGGACAGTCCCGGCGGTGTCCGGTTCGTGCCGAAGCAGGCCCAAGGGGTCCTGATGAGCCGGGCGGCCGTCCGGATCGGCCAGCCTCCCGCAAGCGGGCAAGCGCTTGCGCTGCCGGAGCTGAGCCGGGCCCGGAAAAAAGGAAAGGCGCCGGAGCATCAATGGCAGGAGGGCGCCTTCTGCTTCACGGTTCGGGACGATCTGCCCGGACGGGCCTGGCAGCTGCCCCTGTCCAACGGACGGCTCTCGGCCATCGCCTGCGACTGCGGCCCGGGGGCGCTGTGGATGGAAAACGCCCGGCTCTGCCGCTTGATCCCGCCGATGGACCCCCGAAGCACCGGAGGAGAGGAAATGCTGTGGCTTCGGCTGGGAGATCGGGCGGTGAGCCTCTTCGCCGCCAATGACGGGTTCCCCTGCCAGGTGCGGTACGAGCCTGGGCTGGCGACCTGGGAAAAGGAGCTGCCCACAGGCCCGGTGACCACGGAGACGTGGATCCCGCCGGAGGGGGACTTTCGCGTCCTGCGCATCCGCGGGGCCCGGGGCCTGAGCCTGATTTGGGCCCTGCGGCCGAGGCTGTCGGATGAGGACAGCGCCGGGCTGCGCTGTCGGCTGGAGGATGGTCTGTTCCGGGCGGAAAACCCGGACTGCCCCTGGCCGGAGCTTCGCTTCCTGGCCGGAAGCGGGAGCTTCTTCCTGGGCCGGACGGATTTCCGGCCCGCCGCCCTGCGAATGGAGCTGGAGGCGGAGGAGGAGACCCTGCTGGTCTGCGGCTGCGGGGCCGAGCGGGAGCTGCGGCGGCTGTGTACGGCGGAGGGCGCCGCCCGGTCCCGGGAGGAGACTCTGGCCTTTTGGCGGGAAAAGTGCTTCCGGCTCTGTCTGGAGACCGGCAGCCCCGCCCTGGACCACTACCTGAACGGCTGGGCGGTGTATCAGACCCTGTGCTGCCGCCTCTGGGGAAGGGGCAGTCTATACCAGAGCGGCGGGGCCTACGGCTTCCGGGACCAGCTCCAGGATGCGGTGAATCTGCTGCCGGTGGATCCGGGCCTGGCCCGGGAGAGGATCCTGGACGCCTGCCGCCATCAGTATGCCCAGGGGGACGTGATGCACTGGTGGCACCCCCTGCCCGACGGCGATCGGGGGATCCGCAGCCGCTGCGGGGACGATCTGCTCTGGCTGCCCTGGGCGCTGGCGGAATATGTGCGCGCCACCGGCGACGAGGCTCTGTGCTTCCGGGAGGAGCCGGTGCTGCTCTCGGCGCCCCTCCGCAAGGAAGAGCGGGACCGCTATGAGACCGCCGAGGCCGGCCCCGGAAGGACGGTGCTGGCCCACGCGGAGAGCGCGCTGCTGCTGGCGGAGGGCCGGGGAACCGGTCCCCACGGTCTGCCCTTCTTCGGCTCCGGGGACTGGAACGACGGCCTGGACGCGGTGGACGGAGAGAGCCTGTGGCTGGGCTGGTTTCTGGCCCATACCGCCCGGAACTTCGCCCGGCTGCTGGACCGCCTGGGACAGCCCGGCGCGGGCCGCTGGCGGACTCTGGCCGGGAAGATGGAGAAGGCCTGCGAGGGCGGCTGGAACGGCCGCTGGTACGATCGGGGCTACTGGACCGACGGGGAAGCCCTGGGCGGCCGGGAGCGCATCGACTCTCTGGCGCAAAGCTGGGCGGCGCTCTGCCCCAACGCCCACGGAGGGCGGGTGCGCCTGGCTCTGGAGGAGGCCTGCCAACGCCTGGCGGACGAGGAAAAGCGCCTGGTAAAGCTGTTTTCTCCGCCCTTCGGCCCGGGGGAGCGGTATCCCGGCTATCTGGCCGGTTACGGAGGGGGCTTCCGGGAGAACGGAGGTCAGTATACCCACGCCGGGGTCTGGCTGGCCCTGGCCCTTCTGCGCCGGGGCGAGCGGGAAAAAGGAAGACGGCTGCTGGAGCTGCTGCTGGCCGAGGGCCGGGAGCCGGGCCGTTATGAGGCCGAGCCCTTTGTCCTGGCCGCGGACGTCTGCGCTGCCCCGGGACACGAGGGGGAGGCGGGCTGGACCTGGTATACCGGCTCGGCGGGCTGGTTCTTCCGGACCGCCCTGGAGGAGCTGGCGGGTCTGCGCCTGGAGGATGGCAGGCTCCGGCGGGAAACCCGGGAGAACGGAATTCGGGCCTTTCTGGACGGTGAGGAACTTTGATTCAAAAAAGTCCCGCCGGTGCTACCAAAACGCGGGAGCTTATGATATAATAAGGAGCAATAGAGAAACAGAATTGGAGGCAGGACCATGGAACGCACCAGAAGCGAGATCCTCCCCGGCGTGTGGCTGAGCCACCTGCGCTCGGATAAATTCAAGACCGCCTGTCTGAGTCTGAATCTGCTGACTCAGCTCAAGCGGGAGACAGCGGCGATGAACGCCCTGATCCCCTATGTCCTCCGGCGGGGCACCACCGCCTACGGGGACATGGAGGCCCTGTCGGCCCGGATGGACGAGCTCTACGGCACCGCCATTGAGCCGGTGGTGCGCCGGATCGGTGAGATCCAGTGCCTGGGCTTTTACGCCAGCGTGCCGGAGGGGGAATTCCTGCCGGGGAAAAAGGACGTGCTGCGTCCGGCGGTGGAGCTTCTGGGCCAGATGCTGCTCTCCCCCAATACCCGGGGTGGCCTGCTGCTGCCCCAGTACGTGGACAGCGAGCGGGAAAAGCTGCTGGAGATGATCCGAAGCCGGATCAACGAGAAGCGGGGCTACGCGCTGTTTCGCTGCGTGGAGGAGATGTGCTGCTATGAGGACTTCGCGGTCAGCCGCCTGGGCGGCGAGGCGGAGGCCGAGGCCATCAATTATAAAAAGCTGACCCGTCAGTACCGGAGCCTGCTGCAGACCTGCCCCATCGAGATCTTCTACTGCGGCCGGGAATCGGTCAAAAAGGTCACCGCCGTCCTCCGGGACGCGCTGGTCACCCTGCCCCGGGGCGAGATCGACTACGAGATCGGCACCGATCTGCGCATGAACGCCCTGGAGGACCAGCCCCGCTTCGTAAAGGAAGAAATGGACGTGACCCAGGCCAAGCTGGTCATCGGCTGGCGTCTGGGCGACTGTATGGAGGATCCGGACCAGGCGGCGCTGAACGTGTTCAACTGCGTGTTCGGCAGCGGCAGCACCTCCAAGCTGTTTTTGAACGTACGGGAAAAGCTGCAGCTGTGCTACTACGCCGGGTCTCTGGTGGATACCCAGAAGGGCCTGATGCTGGTCTCCTCGGGCATCGAACAGGAGCAGTTCGAGCCGGCCCGGGATGAGATCTTTGCCCAGCTGGAGGCCATGCGCCGGGGCGAGATCAGCGATGAGGAGCTGCAGAGCGCCAAGGCCGGGGTGGCCTCGGACCTGCGGGGTCTGATGGACTCCCAGGGCGAGCTGGAGGGCTTTACCCTGTCCCAGACCCTGGCGGGGCTGGACTATGGGCCCATGGAGCTGGCAAGCCTGGTGGAGGACGTGACGAAGGAGGACGTGGTCGGGATCGCCGAGAGCGTGGACTGCGACCTGATCTATCTGCTGTGCCCCAACGGTGAGGGCGAGGAGGAAGAGGACAATGATGCTGACGCGTAAGGATTATCCGTCCATCGGGGAGACCCTGTGGACCGGCACTCTGCCCAACGGCCTGCGGCTGCGCATCGTGCCCAAGCCCGGCTTTGCCACCCGGTACGCGGTGCTTGCCGCGGACTACGGCGGAGCTCACCGGCGCTTTACCCTGGACGGACAGAGCGTCGACACCCCCGCGGGGGTGGCCCACTATCTGGAGCACAAGATGTTCGATCTGCCCAACGGGGACAACGCCCTGAACATCCTCTCCGCCAACGGCGCAGATCCCAACGCCTTCACCTCCAGCGGTATGACCGCCTATTATTTCGCCTGCACCGAGGGCTTTGAGGAAAATCTGCGGATGCTGCTGCATTTTGTCACCACCCCCTACTTCACCCCGGAGACGGTGCAGAAGGAGCAGGGGATCATCGCCCAGGAGATCCAGATGGGCGAGGACAGCCCGGGCAACGCCGTGTTCTACAATCTGCTCGGACAGCTCTATGAGAATCACCCGGTCCGGGACAAGGTGGCCGGTACCGTGGAGAGCATCGCCGAGATCACCGATCGGGTCCTTTACGACTGCCATCGGGCCTTCTACGCCCCCAGCAACCTCTGCCTGTGCGTGGAGGGAGACGTGGATCCCCAGCGGGTGCTGGAGATCGCCCTGGACGAGCTGCCCGGGGAGCTGCTGCCGGTGCCTGAAGCCGATTTCGGGCCGCCGGAGAGTCCGGAGCCCTCTCTGCGGGTGCGCCGGGAGCAGATGGCGGTGTCCGCGCCTCAGTTCATCATCGGGGCCAAGGTACCCCAGGCCGGCAGCGGGCCGGAGTTTCTGCGGCAGCAGCTGGTCAGCCAGCTGGCCCTGCGGCTGTTGGTGGGTTATTCCTCTCCCTTCTACAACCGGCTGTACGAGCAAGGAGTCCTGAACCGGGATTTCGATTACGAGGTGTACTTCACCGCCGGCACCGGCACCCTGCTCATCGAGGGCGAGAGCCCCGATCCCATGGCGGTGCTGGCCGCGCTGGAGCAGGAGGTGGCCCGGGTCTGCCGGGAGGGCTTCGATCCGACCCGGTTCGAGCGGGCCAAGCGGGCCTCCATGGGCGCCCGGCTCCGGGGCCTGGAGGACTTTGACAACGTGTGCGTTTCCCTGGCCGCCGGCGTCTTCGAGGGCTACGACGCCCTGGAGTCTCTCCAGGAGCTGGACAGCGTCACCGCCCGGGAATGCCTGGACTTTGTCCGGGAGAACCTGGCCCCGGAGAGGCTTGCCATCTCCATCGTGGAACCGAAGGGGGCGACGGAATGAGCAGTGTGCCTTTTGAAACCATACAGCGGGATTCGGTCATCACTTTCCCAGGCCTTCTGGGCGGGCTGACACTGAATCCCCCCGCTTACATCACGATCTTCGGCAAAAACATCTATTTCTATGGCGTGCTGATCGCCTTGGGCTTCATGCTGGCCATCCTGTTCTGCTCCCGGAAGAGCAAGGACTTCGGCATCAAGGCCGATGATTTCTACGATCTGATGATCTGGCTGATCCCCGTCTCCATCCTGGGCGCCCGGGCCTACTATGTGCTGTTTCGGCTGGAGGATTATCTCAGCCGGCCTCTGAGCGTATTCGCGGTCTGGGAGGGGGGCCTTGCCATCTACGGCGGGGTCATCGCCGGGATCCTGACGGTGATCCTGGTGTGCCGGCACAAAAAAATCCCCTTTACGGCCATGCTGGATCTGGTGATCCCGGGTCTGCTCATCGGGCAGATCCTGGGCCGCTGGGGGAACTTCATGAACCGGGAGGCCTTCGGCGCCGAGACGGAGATCTTCTGCCGGATGGGGCTCACCGCCCCGGACGGCACGACCATCTACGTTCACCCCACCTTCCTCTACGAGAGCCTCTGGAATCTGGCGGGACTGATCTTCCTGCTGGTTTTCGACAAAAAGGGCAAGCGGAAATACGACGGACAGAACACCCTGATCTATTTTCTGTGGTACGGCCTGGGCCGGGCCTGGATCGAGGGCCTGCGCACCGACAGCCTGTACATCGGCTCTACCGGCATCCGGGTATCCCAGGCGCTGAGCATCGTGCTGTGCCTGGCGGCGCTGGCGGCCCTGGTGATCCTGGGCAGAAAGACCCACCGGCCGGAGGAGCTGTTTGTCAATCGGGTGAACGCGGCCAAGGAGGCAGCGGAGAATACAGAGAAACAAACTACCTGAAGGAGGACATGGATATGGCAGATTGGAAAGATATGCTCGCCGGCACCCTGGGCGCGCTTCGGGACAAGGCCAGGGAGCTTAGGGAGAGCGACGCGGTGGAGCAGGTCCGCCGGAAGCTGGACGAGGCCACCGAAGGCACCGTGGTTCGCAGCGTATATGAGCAGGGCGCGGCCCGTACGAAGATCTACGCGAAGATCGCCAAGCTCAGCCTGGGCGTGAACGGCCAGACCGAGGAGCTGAAGAAGGTCTACGCCGAGATCGGAAAGCTCTATTTTGAGCAGGCCAGGGAGGCCCCGGAAGGGATCTTCGCCCCGCTGTTCGGCCAGGCCGAGACGCTGATCGCCTCCATCCGGGCCGACGCGGACGAGATCGAGGAGCTGAAGGCCAAGATCGAAGCCCAGCAGCAGGACATCGACGTGGAGATCACCCAGGAGCCGGATGACGGGATGGACGACTTCGAGCGGATCGTGGACGCAACCGAGAACGAAGGAAAGAACGAGGAGCCGTAAGGCCCCTCGTTCCGAGGCCGTCAAAAAGTCCTTTGGACTCTTTTGACGGAGAGGCTGCAGCCCGGCGCGCGCACTCGCTGTCCGCCGATAGCGGACAACTCGCACACTTCCGGGCTGAGAAGTATTTTCTCCGACGTACAGAAGGTGAATTGCCGCGCAGCGGCAAGAGAAGCCCCTCTGGAGGGCGCCGCCGGAGAAAATGGATTATAACTTTATTTGCGCCTGCGGGCGCAAACTCTGCGAGGCTTTTTTTGACACGCTGAGAACGAGGAGCCGTAAGGCCCCTCGTTCCTTTTTGCGCGTATTTGGTTTGCCTGAACAACATCGTCAGCCGGCGGCGTCGATCTTGAAGCCCTCGCCGTGGACCTCGGTGGAATCCATGACGAAGACGAAGGCGGCCGGGTCGGTCTGGCGGATCAGACGCAGGGTCTGGGCCAGCACGTTGCGGCGGGTGACGGTGATGATCATCTGCTTGTCCGAGCCGGTCCAGCCGCCCTGGGCGTTGACCAGGGTGGAGCCCCGGTCCGTGTGCCGGTTCAGGGCCCGGGTCACCGCCTCGCCCTGTTCGGTGATCACGTAGATGACCTTGGCGTAGTCCACGCCCTGGGCCAGCGCGTCCACCACCTTGGAGTTGACGTAGATGCAGATCGCCGAGGTCAGGCCGACTTCAATATCCCGGAACACCAGCATGGCAAAGGCCACCACCAGACCGTCCACCAGCAGCAGCAGCGTACCGGAGGGCACGTTGGGCAGCAGCTTCTTGAGCAGCAGGGCCAGCAGATCCGTACCGCCGGTGCTGATCCCCCGGAGAAACAGCACGCCGATGCCGATGCCCGCCAGGAGACCTCCCGCGATGGCCGCCAGCAGAGGGTTGCCCACGTAGCCGGGCAACGCCACGGCGAACCAGTCGATGAAAACGGACATCAGCGCCGCGGAGATCAGGGTCATCACCAGACTCCTGAGCCCCAGAGAGCGCCAGCAGGCGATCAGCAGCGGCACGTTCAGAATCATCACCCAGGCGCCCACGCTGATGGGGGTGATGGAGGCCAGGGCCGTCCCGAGACCGGAGACGCCGCCCGGGGCGATATCGTTGGGCACCGTGAAGGCCGCCACGCCCAGCGCCACCAGCGCGCCGCCGCCGGCGGCATAAATCAGATCCAGGAGCAGGCCCTTCCAGCCCTGGGGACCCAGAAAATCTTTCATTGCAATTTCCTCTCTTTCGTCATACCCGGGCAGTCTACCACAGTTTTTCCCCGCTGCCAAGAGGAAAAAGCGCCCTTGCGGCAGGGAACTTTCCGTGATATCATAGGCGGGACATGGAAGAAAGGGAGGAGAGCGCTTATGGATCTCAAGCAGGCTCTTGCCTATATTGACGGATTGCAGTGGTTCGGCTCCAAGCCGGGCCTGGAGCGGATCGGGGAGCTTCTGGACAAGCTGGACCGGCCCCAGGACAAGCTGCGCTTTATCCACATTGCCGGCACCAACGGCAAGGGAAGCTGCGCGGCCATGACCGCATCGGTACTGAAGGCGGCGGGGCACCGGGTGGGCCTGTACACCTCGCCCTACCTGTACCGCTTCCAGGAGCGTATGCAGATCAACGGCAAGCCCATCCCGGATGCGGACCTGATCGCTCTGGTGGAGCGGGTCAAGCCCCTGGCCGAGGCCATGGAGGACCATCCCACGGAGTTCGAGATGATGACAGCCGTGGCCCTGCTGTGGTTTTTGCAGGAGAAGTGCACCGTGGTGGTGCTGGAGGTGGGATTGGGCGGACGCTTTGACGCCACCAACGTGATCCCCGCCCCGGAGGCCGCGGTGATCATGAACATCGGCCTGGATCACACCGCGATCCTGGGGGACACGCTGGAGAAGATCGCCTTCGAGAAGGCCGGGATCATCAAGGAGGGGACTCCGGTGGTCCTGTACCAGCAGACCCCGGAGGTCACCGCTGTGATCGAGGCGGTCTGCCGGGAGCGGCACGCCGAGCTGCACATCGCCGATTTTTCCCAGCTGGTCCCGGAGTTTGACAGCCTGGAGGGGCAGACCTTTACCTACCGGGGCGAGCCCTACGCCCTGTCCCTGCTGGGCGCTTTTCAGCTGAGAAACGCCGCGGTGGTGCTGGAGCTGGTGCAGGTGCTGCGGCAGAAGGGCTGGGTCCTGGATCAGGGGGACGTGGAGCACGGGCTCTACGCCGCCGTGTGGCCCGGCCGCTTCGAGCTTGCCCGGGAGGATCCGCCCTTCATCGTGGACGGGGGCCACAATCCCCAGTGCGCCGAGGCCGTGGTCGAAAACCTGAAACATTACTTCCCGGAGTCCCGCCGGGTGCTGCTGGTGGGCGTGCTGCGGGACAAGGACTATCCCCGGATCTTCGAGATCCTGGACCGGGCGGCGGACGAATATGTCTGCGTCACTCCGGACAGCCCCAGGGCTCTGCCCGCCGAAGAACTGGCGGAGCATCTGAAGCGCTATGGAAAGCCGGTCACCGTCTGCGGGAGCATCCGGGAGGGCGTGTTCGCCGCCATGGATCGGGCCGGCGGAGACGGCATGGCCTGCGCGGTGGGCTCGCTGTACATGGCGGGAGCCGTGCGGGAAGCTCTGGGTTTATATTGAGGAGGATAGCACCATGCGGGTAATGGCCATTGATTACGGCGATCAGAGGATCGGCCTTGCGGTATCGGACCTTCTGGGCATGCTGGCCGGAGAGGCCTGGACCATGCAGGAGTGGAACATGGAGCGGGCGTCTCTGCGCATCGCCGAGGAGGCGAAAAAGCGGGAGGTGGGCACGCTGGTGCTGGGCCTGCCGAAAAATATGGACGGCACCGAGGGACCCCGGGCGGAAAAGAGCCGCCAGTTCAAGGCCCTTCTGGAGCGGGACAGCGGCCTGGACGTGGTGCTCTGGGACGAGCGCCGCAGCAGCATCGAGGCCCACAATATCCTCCACGCCGCCGGGAAAAAGGAACGGGTCCACCGGAAGACGGTGGACGCGGTGGCGGCCAGTCTGATCCTGGAGGGCTATCTGGGCAGCCGCTAAAAGTTCAGAATATGGTTGCCATTTTCGGGAAAAACGGTTATCATAAAACTGTAGGCAGGAATCTCACAACATCCATCTGAAAGGAGAGAAACCTTATGAGTGAATTTCTCGCGACCCTGGGCATCGGCTCTGCCAGCGCGCTGCTGTCCGCCGTGGTAACGCTGGTCATCTGCATCATCGCCATCAAGCTGCTGATGAAGGTGGTGGACCGGGTTCTGAACAAGTCCACCAAGATCGACGGTACTCTGAAGGGCTTTGTGCGCAGCGCCGCCAATATCCTGCTGTGGATTCTGGCGGTCATCATTGTGGCCAACGCTCTGGGCATCAACACCAGCTCTCTGGTGGCGCTGGTCAGCGTCGTCGGCCTGGCACTGTCCCTGTCCGTGCAGAACATCCTGTCCAACCTGTTCTCCGGCCTGACCCTGCTGGTGACCAAGCCCTTCGTGGCCGGTGACTATGTGGACGTGGCCGGCAAGAGCGGCGTGGTCAAGACCGTTGGCCTGTTTTACACCCAGCTGGATACTCTGGACAACGTGGCCGTCTCCATTCCCAACAGCGACGTGACCGGCTCCTCCATCAACAACTACAGCCGGGAGCCGCTGCGCCGGGTGGACCGGGTCTTCTCCGCCTCCTATGAAAGCGCCACCGAGGATGTGAAGGCCGCCATTCTGGACGCCATCGCCAAGGACGAGAGGATCCTGGACGATCCCGCCCCCTTCGTGCGCCTGCTGGAGTACAAGGACAGCACGGTGGAGTACGTGGTCCGCGTCTGGTGCAAGGGCGCCGACTACTGGAGCGTGTACTTCGATCTGAACGAGAACGTGCGGGAGAGCTTCGCCGCCAAGGGCGTCAAGTTCAGCTACGAGCACGTCAACGTTCACGTTGTGGAAAAATAAGGAAACCCCGGATTCCGGCGCTTTTTCCGAATGAGATAAAGTGCCACCATTAAAAATATCCCGGACCGCACATACTGACCTTTGCAGGAAAAGTATGTGCGGGAGGGAGATTTTTTATGAAACAAACAGCGTCAGCGCTTTTGATGTGCCTGCTGCTGAGCTTACTGGGGCCTGCGGCTCATGCCCAGGAGCTGGCTCTGGGCGGCCAGGTGGTGGGCATTCAGATCGAGACCGAGGGCGTGGTGGTGGCAGGGCTGAGCCAGGTGGAGACGGAGAGCGGCAGCGCTTGTCCCGCCCGGGACGCGGGGATCTGTGTGGGAGATCGGATCCTGAGTCTGGACGGCGGTCCGGTGACCAGGGCGGGAGATCTGATCGAGGGCGTAACCCGAGCCTCCGGCAGAGCCGTGGAGCTGGAGCTGAGACGGGAGGAGAAGGATCTGAAGGTCCTCGTCACGCCGGTTCGCTCGGCGGAGGACCAGTGGATGCTGGGCCTGTGGCTCCGGGACGGCGTGGCCGGCATCGGCACCCTGACCTTCTGCGACCCGGACACCGGGATCTACGGCGCCCTGGGCCACAGCGTCAGCGAACAGGGCGGAGAGCCGCTGCCCATCGCCTCCGGAAGCATCTGCCGGGCGGAGATCGTGGGCGTCAGCCGGGGCGAGGCCGGCGCGCCGGGAGAGCTGAACGGCTGCAGCGATGAAGGCCGGGTCCTGGGCAGCATTGAAAAGAACAGCGCCGCCGGGATCTTCGGGCACGCCGCCGGGCTGGGAGGCAGGCCCGTGGAGACCGGCCTGGTCCATACGGGCCCGGCCAGCATCCTGACCACCGTGTCCGGCAGCGAGCAGCGGGAGTTTGCCATAGAGATCACCCGGGTCTTTCACGACAGCGCCGGCTGCCATGTGACCCTGAAGGTCACCGACCCGGAGCTCCGGGAGCTCACCGGCGGCATCGTCCAGGGCATGAGCGGCAGTCCCATCCTGCAGGAGGGAAAGCTGGTGGCGGCGGTGACCCATGTGTTCCTCTCCGACCCCGGTCAGGGCTACGGACTGAGCATCCAGGATATGCTTCGGGAGGCGGGCCTGGGCGAGGAGCAGGCGGCCTGAGACACGGGCGGCATCCAGAAAAAGGAGAGCGGCCGGGAGGGGAAGAACAGCGTTTCCCCCTTTCCGGCCCTTTTTCTTTCTTTTGGGAACCTATCCGGAAAATCGGCGTCAAAGGTCCTGCCGGGAAGTTTGAATAAACTGCGTAAAGGAGGGATGGCGCGATGACAGAGGAAGGATGGTTGGACCGGTGGCTGAGATACGTGATCTGCCGGGACGACAAGGAAGCCGTGAACGCCTTGATGGAGCGCAGAAGCGAGCAGCAGAAGCAGGAGGAGCAGCTGGAGCGCTGGTATCGGGAGGGCCTGGGCCAGCCCGGCGCGCCGGACTGGTCAGAGGACGGGGACGAGGGAGACTTCGACCTGGGGAACTTTGAGGAGGGAGAAGATGGGCCTTTGGACTGAACAGACCCTGGAACAGTGCGGGGTACATATCGCGGACCCGGAGGACCGGCAGAAGCTGCTGGAGATCCTGGAGGAGGAGACCGCCCGCCGGATCCGGCGGCGGCCGGATGTGGAGCCCCTGCCCATCCACCTGTCGCTGATGGCGGAGCTGGAGGCCAATCGGGACCGGGTCAACCGCATCTTTTTGCCTGAGGAGCTGAATACGCCTCTGGAGCATCTGGGGCTTACAAGGTATATGGTCCATCTGCTGAAGATGGGGGGCGTGGAGACGCTGGGGGATCTGCTCTGCCGCGACAGAGAGGAGATCTATTCCCTGTTCCGGAACAGCTATTTCCGCCTGAAACGGCTGCAGGGCGAGCTGTACACCTGGCTGACGGACAAGATCGCATAAAAAAACGGCGCGCGAACCAAAAGCGGTTCGCGCGCCGCGGCTTATTGCTGCAGGCAGCGCTTGGAGGCTTCCCGGATGGCGGCAAAGCTCTCCGGACTCAGGTCATGCTCGATCTTGCAGGCGTCTTCCACGGCCTGCTCCTCGGAAACACCGAGGTACACAAGCAGGGAGGAGAGCAGCTTGTGCCGCTCGTACATGCGCTCCGCGATCTCCAGGCCCTTTCCGGTCAGGGTGATGAGTCCGTCGGCGTCCATGGTGATATATCCGTTTTCCCGCAGGCGTTTGGTGGCGTAACTGACGCTGGGTTTGGTGACGCCCAGATGGCCGGCCACGTCCACAGAACGGATGTAGCCATGCTCTTCCTGCATCATCAGCATGGTCTCCAGATAATCTTCGGAGGATTTTTGAATTTTCATTTTGACCACGTCCTTTCCGGCGTGTATTCCTTGTACAACATACCATGAGCAGCCCAAAAAAGCAAGCAAAGAAAAATCTCCGGCTTCTGCCGGCGGGAAAACAGCGAGCGGGCCCGCGCTTTACAGAAAGGGAAAAACAGGGTATAATAGGCCCACTGAAATGTGCGAGGAACACGAAATATGAAACTGCTGCTGATCCGGCACGGCGATCCGGACTACGAACACGACAGCCTGACCGAGACCGGACGGAAGGAAGCGGAGCTGCTCTCCCGGCGCATCGCCCCCATGGACGTTGCGGAGTACTACGTTTCCACCATGGGCAGAGCCCGGGACACCGCGGCGCCCACCCTGGCCCTGGCCAGCCGGCAGGCGCTGGAGCGGGACTGGCTCCGGGAGTTTGTAGTCACGGTGGAAAAGCCCAACATTCCCCGGAAGAGCGGTGTGCCCTGGGACTGGCTGCCCCAGGACTGGCTGGCGGATCCCCTGTTCCTGGATCCCTTCCGCTGGCGGGAGAACGAGGTTTTTGCCCGGGCTGGTGTGGGCGGCCGATACGACTGGGTGATCGGGGAATTTGATCAGGTCCTGGCGGAGCATGGCTATGTGCGGGACGGACTCCTGTATCGGGCGGAAAAACCCAATACCGACACCCTGGCCTTCTTCTGCCACTTCGGCGTCAGCTGCGTACTGATGAGCCATCTGATGAACTGCTCGCCGGTGGTGCTGTGGCACGGCCTGGTGATGGCGCCCAGCTCCGTTACCGTCATCAGCACCGAGGAGCGCCGGCCGGGTATTGCCGCCTTCCGGGCCGCCGCCGTGGGGGATATCTCCCATCTGGCCGTCGCCGGACAGGAGCCCAGCTTCGCCGCCCGCTTCTGCGAGGCCTACGGCAACGGAGACAGAATCGACTGAGACATAGAGAAAGGAAGATCCCCATGCGGACTCAGGAACAGGTCAACGAGATCGTGCGGCTGCTTCTGGAGGAATATCCGGAGGCCAGCTGCACCCTGGATTACGGCAAGGACTACGAGCTGCTGTTCTCCGTGCGTCTGGCCGCCCAGTGCACCGACGAGCGGGTCAATCAGATCACCCCGGCGCTGTTTGAACGCTTTCCCAGCCTGGAGAGCTTTGCCGAGGCCGACGTCCGGGAGGTGGAGCAGTACGTCCACTCCTGCGGCTTCTTCCGGGCCAAGGCCCGGGATATCGTGGCCTGCGCCCAGGTGCTGCTGGAAAAGCACGGCGGCAAGGTCCCCGGCACCATGGAGGAGCTGACGGCCCTGCCCGGCGTGGGCCGGAAGACCGCCAATCTGATCCTGGGCGACGTGTACCACGCCCCCGGGGCCACGGTGGTGGACACCCACTGCATCCGCCTGTCCAACCGGATGGGCCTGGTGGACGATCTGAAGGACCCGGTGAAGATCGAGATGGCCCTGCGGAAGATCCTGCCCCCGGAGCGCTCCTCGGACTTCTGCCACTGCCTGGTTCTCCACGGCCGGGCGGTGTGCGACGCCCGAAAGCCCCTGTGTGAGAGCTGCTGCGTGCGGCATCTGTGCCAGCATTTTTCCGGCTGAGACCGCTCCCCCCTGCTTCTCCCTTCCGGGGGAGGTGGCTCGAAGGGCCGATAGGGGGAGAACATCGACGGACGCCCCCTCAGTCGGCTTCGCCGACAGCTCCCCCGGAGGGGGAGCCAATAAGGAAAGAGAATCCCCCAGTCAGCCTGGCGGCTGACAGCCCCCTTTAGGCAAGGGGGCCAACAAGGAAAGGAGATTGGATATGACCAACCAGCAGAAACTGAAGAAACTGTATGCGATCCTGGATGAGATCGGCGCTTACGGCCGGGCCATCGGCAAGCTGAGCTTCGATATGGAGTGCTGCGCTCCGGAGGAGGGCATCCAGAAGGCCGGCGAGGATATGGCCGTTCTGGGCAAGCAGATCCACAAGCTGACCCATTCCAAAGCCTTTGAGAAGCTGGTTTGCGAGCTGCACGAGGACGGCGAGGGTCTGACCGAGCTTCAGAAAAAGACCGTCGACCAGCTGTACAAGGGCTATGCCAAGTCCAAAAACATCTCCGCCAAGCTGTCCTACGAGATGGATCTGGCCTCCAGCAAGGCCTATGGGGCCTGGTTTTCCGCCAAGAAGGCCAGCGACTTCTCTCTGTTCCGGGACTCTCTGGCGGACCTGATCCGCTATAACCGCCTGGCCATCGACCTGCGGGACGAGAAGAAGGCCACCGTCTACGACACCTGCCTGGACGACCTGGAGGAGGGCGGCAGTATTCAGCAGCTGGACGCCTTCTTCGCCGCGCTGAGAAGCCGGATCGTGCCCCTGCTCCGCCGGGTGGTGGAGGAGGGCAAGCCCATCCGGGAGGACTTCATGTCCCGCCCGGTGCCCATCCCCCAGCAGGAGGCCATGAGCCGCTATCTGCTGGAGCTGGAGGGCCTGCGCAGGTCCGCCCTGGTGCTGATGACCACCGAGCACCCCTTCACCACCAATTTCGGACGGGAGGACGTGCGCGTCACCACCCACTATCACGAGGACAGCTTCATCTCCAACGTGTTCACCACCCTGCACGAGGGCGGCCATGCCCTGTTCATGCAGAACGAGCCGGAGGAGTTCCAGCAGAACCACTGCGACAATCACATGTCCAACGCCATGCACGAGACCATCTCCCGTTTCTATGAGAACCTGATCGGCCGCAGCGAGGCCTTCATTGGTCTGGTGGCCCCCAAGATCCGGGAGCTGTCCGGCGGCACCTTCGACGATATCTCCGATCGGGAGCTGTACGAGGCGGTGAACGTAGCCCGGCCCAGCCTGATCCGCACCGAGGCCGACGAGCTGAGCTACTGCCTGCACATCATGGTCCGCTACGAGATCGAGAAGGCCTTTATGAACGGCGAGATCACCGTGGACGAGATCCCGGCCCTGTGGAATGCCAAATACAAGGAATATCTGGGGGTAGACGTGCCTGACGACGCCCGGGGCTGCCTGCAGGACGTGCACTGGTCCGGCTTCGCCTTCGGCTACTTCCCCAGCTACGCCCTGGGCAACGCCTACGGCGCTCAGATCCTGCGCACCATGGAGAAGGATTTCGACGTCCAGGCCGCCATTCGGGCCGGAGAGCTGACGAAGATCCGGGACTGGCTGAAGGAGCGCGTGTTCTCCATCGCCTCCGTCAGCACACCGGACGAGTGGATCCGGGCCATCACCGGCGAGAGCCTGAACGTGAACTACTATCTGGACTACCTGGAGGACAAGTTCACCCGGCTCTACGAGCTCAAGTAAAGAACGCTCCGGCCCTGGCCGGAAACCGGAAAGGACCCGGGATCATACGGATTTTCGTACGATCCCGGGCCCTTTTGGACTGTGGAATCAGGAAAGAGGAATGGTGACGCCGCAGATGGTCACGCTCTCCACGGCGTCGATGTCGATAGTGGGCGTATCGGGATACCAGCCCTCGTCGTAGAGCCAGCCGTCCTCGCCGAAGTGGCTGGTCTCGCCGTTGAGCTGCTCCAGCACGGTCCCGTCGGAGAAGGTCATGGACGCCTCCCGTTCCAGCCGGTCCAGCAGACCGACCCACGAGATCTCCAGCTGATGATAGGCCTCCGGGTCGGCCTCGAAGGCGGCCCGGCGCTTTTCGGGGGTGCAGATGGTGTTCATGGCCTCGCAGTCCAGGATCCAGTACATCTTGGTGGGCTGCAGCTCTACGCCCAGGAAGCGGCCGGTTCCGCCCAGCTCCGGATTTTCAAATTCCACCGGCTCCGGGAACCAGACGATCCGGCTGGAGTGCTCTGTCACCGGATCGAAGGTGAAGAAGCCGTAATCCCGGTAGATCTCCGCCGATTCCTCCGCCGCCCGGCATACGCCCTCCTCGCCGGGCACCGGCTCCAGCCGGGCACGCATCTCCCAGCAGATCAGATGCAGGGTCACCGGACCGGACATATCCAGCACGCTGTTGGGGATCCCGCAACGCAGAGTCAGAGTCTTGGTCTCCGGGTCATAGCCCTGCTCCAGGTATTTGCGCACCATGGCCTCCCGGCTGGGGTGCTGATAGTTCTCCGCGCCCCAGGGCATGTTTTCCTCGGTGATCAGGTCCTCCTGGGGAAAGTCCCAGTCCCGGGTGACGATCCGGGCCTCCGACATATCGTTCTCGTTCCAGGTGACGCAGTAGCTGAGAGAGCGGACGACGCCGTCGTTCTCCTCCTCAATCACCGCGTCCCGCACGTCCTCCGGCTCCACCGGGGAGACGTTCAGGTACAGACCCTGGCTGTCCCCGGTGTTGATCACTGACAGTACCGTGACGCCCGAGCCCGGCTCCTCCGGGGTCTCGGGCTCGGCGTAGTCAGACACATGGTGTTCCTCGATCTCCAGGCTCTCCCGGATCTCGTCCTGTCTGCGCTGGTGAATGCTCAGACCCGCCGCGAAGGCGGTGATGGTCAGCAGCCCCGCGATCACCGCGGCGATCAGCAGGCTCCGACCGGTCAGACGCAGGGCCTTTCCGCCCTGCCGGTTATGGATTTTGTTCATTGTCATCTCCCGAATCTCCTTTGGGTCAAAGGGGGCCGGGGCCGCTTCCACTTCGATTTCGCTGCCGTAATCGAACAGCTGAGAGATCTGCTTATTCATGGGCAAAGCCCCCTTTCTCCAGCTCTGCCCGCAGCCGCTGGCGGCCCCGGCGGAGCTTGGTGTGGATGGTGTTCAGGTTCAGACCCAGGTCCCCGGCGATCTGTCGGGTGCTCTGGCAGAGATAGTAGTGCCGGAGGAAAATGCTCCTGTCCGGCTCACCCAGGGAATCCACCGCCCGCTTCAGGGCCGCGTATTCCTCCCGGCGCAGGGTCTCGTCCTCCGGACCGGGCAGATCCAGGTCCAGGGCGTCCTCCTCCAGAGGCTCGTCCAGATCCCTTCTGCGCAGGGCGTTCAGGCTCCGGCTCCGGGCAATGCTGCTCAGATAGCCCCGGAGAGCCTCCGGGCGGACCTTCTCTCGGTTCTGCCACAGCACGTAGAACACGTCCGAGACGATCTCGGCGGCGTCCGGCCGACTGAGCTTCGCGCCGACGATGCCCCAGACGATGGCGCCCACGTAGCCGGTATAGCTCTCGATGATTTCGCCCAGCGCCTGCTCGCTGCCCCGGTTGAGCGCCCGGACCAGTCTCTGCTCTTTTCCCGGGCTCAAGGCCATGGTCCTCACCTCCTGTGAAAGCTGCTTTCACCTATCATAACACCGAAAAAGGGAGATTTTGTTCAGCAGGACGCAAAAAAATACAGCCGTGTCCTGCGATGCGGCTGCGTTTGGTGGAGAGTGGCGGACTCGCCCGGCTGCGGCCGGGCCGGGTCGCGGCTCTGACGTGCCCCCGGCACGTCATTCACTCCCGCTCCCTTCGAGTCCACACGGGGACGATTCCAAAACAAAAACAGACCACCCTATGGGTGGCCTGTTTTTGCTTTGGTGGAGAGTGGCGGACTCGAACCGTCGACCTTCCGCGTGTGAGGCGGACGCTCTAACCAGCTGAGCTAACCCTCCGTAGCCCGTATATCATAGCACACCGCCGCAGACAATGCAAGAAGTTTTTTCGCTTCCGGAGAAAAATTTTTCTGCAAATTGAGAATTTTCGGTTGACAAGCGCTTCTTTGTCTGCTAGAATCTTTAATGCTGTTCAGCAAATGGCGGCATAGCTCAGTTGGCTAGAGCATGCGGTTCATACCCGCAGTGTCCCCGGTTCGAATCCAGGTGCCGCTACCATCCAAAAGGCGCAGCGTATTCACTGCGCCTTTTCTTCGGCCCGTTGGTCAAGTGGTTAAGACACCGCCCTTTCACGGCGGTAACATGGGTTCGAGTCCCGTACGGGTCACCAAAAAGGCATCCCGCCGTCAGGCGGGGTGCCTTTTTGATACTCTCGTCCCCGGCGGGACTCAAACCGAGCGGTGTGAGAAAACGTGCCGGTGGCACGTTTTCCCCGCGAGGCGGCCCGCCCGCAGGCGGGGAGTCCCGTACGGGTCACCAAAAAGGCGTTGTCTCAAAATAGCTAAAGAGGCTATTGAGAGGCAACGCCTCTTTCATTTGGCAAAGATTGTGGAAAAAGGCGGCCTGTTCAAGCCCTG
>CADAHL010000018.1 GCA_902787755.1 Oscillospiraceae bacterium | reverse complement strand
CACAACCAAATTATATGCCGACAGCCGCCCCTCTTTCAAGGGACGGCTGCCGTTATTTTACTCTTTTTTCGGGGCTGCCTTTTGAGACAGCCCCTTTTTGATCCTCTCGTCCCCGGCGGGACTCGAACCGAGCGGTGTGAGAAAACGTGCCGGTGGCACCGAATGAACAACAAAAGACCTGCTCTGCCTTTCGGACGGAGCAGGTCTTTCTCATCATAACAGGTTCAGTTCAGGAAGTCTCTCAGCTTCTTGGAACGGCTGGGATGGCGCAGCTTGCGCAGAGCCTTGGCCTCGATCTGACGGATGCGCTCACGGGTGACGTTGAATTCCTTGCCCACTTCCTCCAGGGTGCGGGTGCGGCCGTCCACGATGCCGAAGCGCAGCTCCAGCACCTTCTTCTCCCGGGGGGCCAGGGTATCCAGAACCTCCTCCAGCTGCTCCCGCAGCAGGGAGAAGGAAGCGGCCTCGGAGGGCTCGGAGGCGTCTTCGTCGGGGATGAAGTCGCCCAGATGGGAATCCTCCTCCTCGCCGATGGGGGTCTCCAGACTGACGGGCTCCTGAGCGATCTTCAGAATGTCGCGGACCTTTTCCACGGGCATGTCCATCTCCGCGGCGATCTCCTCGGCGGAGGGGTCGTGGCCCAGCTCCTGCAGCAGCTGACGGGAGACCCGGATGGTCTTGTTGATGGTCTCCACCATGTGTACGGGGATCCGGATGGTCCGGGCCTGGTCGGCGATGGCGCGGGTGATGGCCTGGCGGATCCACCAGGTGGCGTAGGTGGAGAACTTGTAGCCCTTGGTGTAGTCGAACTTCTCCACGGCCTTGATCAGACCCAGGTTGCCCTCCTGGATCAGGTCCAGGAACAGCATCCCGCGGCCCACGTAGCGCTTGGCGATGGAGACCACCAGACGGAGGTTGGCCTCGGTCATGCGGTGCTTGGCCTCCTCATCTCCCTCGGACATGCGGATGGCCAGGGCGATCTCTTCCTCGGGGGTCAGCAGGGGCACCTTGCCGATCTCCTTCAGATACATGCGCACCGGATCGTCGGTGGAGAAGGTGTCGATCAGCGCGTCGGTATCGGTGATGTCCTCCTCGGTGACCTCCTCGATCTCGGCCAGCTCTTCGGGATTCACGTCCTCGATGGGGGGCAGCAGATCTCCGCCGCCCAGGTCGATGTCGATGTTGTTCTGCTCCAGAGTCTCATAGAAGCGGTCGATGGCCTCACCGTCCAGACCCAGCTCCTCCAGGCACTCCAGCTCCTTGGCGGTGAGTTTGCCGGCCTTTTTGCCTTTGTCCAGCAGCTCCTGCAGCCGCTCCTCAGGGGTCTTGGCGGGCTCGTTGGCCTCTTTCTTCTTGGACGCTCTCTTCTTGGGCTTGGGCAGCTCGGTCTCCTGCTGGGAAGCAATGTCGTTGGCGGCGGCCTCTTCCAACAGCTTATCGGCCATGCTCTCCAGTTCCTCTTCGGTCATACGGGTCTCGTCATTCATTTTCCCTCATACCCCTTTCCTTTTTCTCGGTATGTATTTGCCAATGCGACCAGATCGGTCGGGTCATAGGTTTTCTTTGCGTTAATTTTCCGGATGTAGTCCCCCAGGGCCTGTTCGCCCCGGGACAGATCCTCCGGCTCGTCCTGGATCCGAACCAGAAGGCTCATTTCGCTCTGGCTGAGCTTCTCGCCCAGGACGCCCAGGTTCACCGCCCGGCCCTGTTCGATCAGCTCCAGCAGGGCTGCGTAGATATGGCCCAGGGCGGGGGAGGAGAAGTCCTCCGGCTTGGGCAGCGTCTGCCGGCGGGCCAGAACCGGATCCAGGAAGAGCAGGCGCACCAGCCCTTCCTCGGCCTTGGCGGAGGCGGGATCCTCATAGCGCAGCTCCCTCTCTTTGGGGCTGTCGGTCCGGAGCTGCTCCCGCTCCTCGGTCTTCTGGGCGGAGCGGAGCAGCCGCTTGCGCAGCCGTTCCACCTCGGCGTTCACCGCGTCGGCTCCCACGCCGGCCATGGCGGCCACCCGCATGCCGTAGACCTGGCGCTCCACGGCGTTTGGCAGCCGGGCCAGCAGATCGGTGGCCTCCCGGAGGAACAGCACCTTCTGCTCGTCGATCTCCAGATCGTACTTGTCGGCCACCGAGCGCAGCCGGTAATCCACCTGATTCTCCGAGGCTTCCAGCAGGTTCCGGAAGGCGTCGGGCCCCCGGGCCTTGATGTACTCGTCCGGGTCCTTGGCCCCGGTCAGGCGCAGCACCTTCACCCGCAGATCCAGCTTCTCCAGGATCCCGATGGCCCGCTGGGCGGCCTTCTGGCCGGCGCCGTCGTTGTCGTAGGCGATGATCACCTGATCGGTGTAGCGGGACAGGAGCCGGGCCTGCTCCGGCGTCAGGGAGGTGCCCAGCGAGGCCACCGCCGAGTCGAAGCCGGCCTGATGCAGGGACACTACGTCTATGTTGCCCTCGGAGAGGATAATATATCCGCTTTTTGATTTTTTTGCAAGATTCAGGGCGAAAAGGTTCCGCCCCTTGTCAAAGACCGGGGTCTCCGGGCTGTTCATGTACTTGGGCTCGCCGTCGCCCAGGATCCGCCCGGAGAAGCCGATCACGTTTCCGCGCACGTCGATCACCGGGAACATGAGCCGGTTGCGGAAGGTGTCGTAAAAGCTGTTTCCACTCTTGCCCCGGCGCACCAGCCCGGCGTCGAAGAGCTCCTGCTCGGTATAGCCTTTCGCGCGCATGGCCTTGCGCAGACTGTCCCAGGAATCCGGCGCGTAGCCCAGGCCGAAGTTCTTGGCCACGGCGGCGCCGATCCGGCGGGAGCGCATATAGTCCCGGCCGGCCTGCCCGGCGGGGGTCGAGAGCTGCTCGTAGAAGAAGCGGGCGGCGTCCTTGTTCAGCGCCAGAAGTCTGCCGCGCCGCCGGCTCTCCCGGTCGTTGGCCTCCTCCGGCATGGCCATCCCGGCCCGCCGGGCCAGCAGCTCCACCGCGTCCCGGTAGCCCAGGTTCTCGATCTCCATGATGAAGTTGATGACCCCGCCGCCCTTGCCGCAGCCGAAGCAGTGGTAGATCTGCTTGGTCCGGTTGACGGAGAAGGAGGGCGTCTTCTCGCTGTGGAAGGGGCACAGGCCGAAGAGATTGGCCCCGCTGTGCTTGGTGAGCTGCACGTAGCCCGAGACCACGTCCACGATGTCGCTGCGCTCCACCAGGTCGGTTATGAACTTTTCGGGAAATGCCATGTGGGAATCACCTCCGGTGATTCAGTGAATAGTGAATAATGAATAGTGAATAATTGCGGTATCGCCTTCGGCGATGATTCAAATTCCGTCCGCGGAGCGGACACCATAACGATTCACTGTTAACTATTCACTCTTCACTCTATTTCACGCTCCAGGCGAAGGGGATAAACAGCTCGCCGTATTTTTCCATGGCGTAGCCGTCGGTCATGCCGGAGATATAGTCGCAGACCGCCCGGCCCAGGCCGTCCCGGTCGATGACGGGCCGCAGATCCTCCGGCAGTCTGTCGGGATGGGCCACGTAGTACTCAAACAGCTTTGCCAGGATCCCCTCCACCTTGCTCTCCTCGCTCTTGGCCACAGGGTTGGTGTACACGTCGGAGTACATGAAGCGGTGGAAGAAATCAAAGGTCTCCTGCATCCGGGGGGACATTTTCAGCTCCCCGCCGGTGCTGTTCGCCACAAGGTCCGTGATGAAGGCGTTGATGCGTTCGCTGTTGCGCTCTCCGCAGTTTTCCCGGATGAGGGCGGGCACGTCCTCCGCGGTCAGCAGGCCCGCCCGGATGGAGTCGTCCAGGTCGTGGTTGATGTAGGCGATCCGGTCGCAGAGACGGACCGTGGTGGCCTCCCGGGTGTCGTCCGGGGCGCCGAAGGTGTGGTGCAGGATACCCATCCGGGTCTCCCAGCACAGGTTCAGGCCCTGACCGTCCCGCTCCAGGATATCCACCACCCGCAGGCTCTGCTCGTAGTGCTTGAAGCCGCCCTCGTAGATCCGGTTCAGCGCCCGCTCTCCGGCGTGGCCGAAGGGGGTGTGACCCAGATCGTGACCCAGGGCCATGGCCTCGGCCAGATCCTCGTTGAGCCGCAGGGCCCGGGCCACCGTCCGGGCCAGACGGGTCACCTCCAGGGTGTGGGTCAGGCGGGTGCGGTAGTGATCCCCCTCCGGCTGGAGGAAGACCTGGGTCTTGTGCTTCAGGCGGCGGAAGGACTTGGAGTGGGTGATCCGGTCGACATCCCGCTGGAAGCAGGTGCGGATCTGGCACTCGGGCTCGGGTATCGCCCGGCCCCTGGTGTCCGCAGCCAGAACCCCGTAGGGACCCACCAGCAGGCGCTCCAGCGCTTCGCGTTCTTCCCGGGGACAGGACATGGATCATACCTCCTCGCGATTTTACCTCTATTCAAGAAATACGACGCAAAATGAGATTTCCCTTCTTTTCCGTAAAAATTTTTTCTGTTTTTTCCGCCGAGAATCTCATACCTTTTTTAGAATTGCTATGGTATAATTCAAAATGAAGAAAAGCGATTGTTATCTGAATGAAAGTTTTAAGGCGGCAGAGCTTTTTTTGCCGCTTTCGGGAGGTATGTCCATGACCGGTATATCTTGCAGACGCTGGCTGTCGCTGCTGTTTGCGCTGATCCTGCTGTTGTCCCTTGCTGTTCCCGCCTTCGGCGAGGAGGGCGGAGAGACGGAGCCTGCGGAGGAGAGCGTCGAGCCGCTCGCCGATCCGACGGAGACGGTTGAGCCCCAGGAGGAGCTGCCCGGGGAGGCGGAAGCCGGGGGCGGTATCAGCCGTGTGGAGGGAGAACTGTCCCAGGACGAACCGGAAGCCGGGGAGTATACCGAGATCTACGTGAACTACCTGGGCCATGACTACCTGGGCGACGGCTCCCAGACCCTGCCCTTCGCCTCTCTGGCCCGGGCGGCCCAGGCCGCCCAGGAGGCTCCCACAGCCCTGGTCTATATCCTGGTGACCTCGGATCTGGAGCTGGATACCGTGGCGCGTTTCTCCGGCAAGACCGTGATCCTCCAGGGCCAGGGCGGACCCTGGACCCTGAGCCGGTCCCGGAATTTCCAGATCGCCGTCGACGCCCTCCGGGGCGAGTACCACCCGGCCATGATCGAGCTGGGCAGTGCCGACGGCTCCCGGGCCTCCGCCGCTCTGATGGTGGAGAATCTGATCCTGGACGACAGAGGGCTCAGCCGGGGCGAGAAGCGGGAGGCGCAGCAGCCGCTGACTCCCACAGAGGCACCGGCGGAGGAGACCGCGGAAGAGACGCTGACGGAAGAACCTGCGGCGGAAGAAGTTCCTGCGGAGGAGGCCCCGGCCGGGGAAGCCCCGGAGGAGACCGCCGCCGAGCCGGAGGAGACCCCGGCCCCGGTACTCGATAATCTGGACAAGAGCCAGGACGCCATCATCGCCGCCTACGGGGATTCCTCCCTGATCCTGTCCGCCGGCGCTGAGCTGCGGAATTTCGGCGGTCTGAGTGCCGCGCGTCTGACCGGCCGCAGCCGTCTGGCGGCCCAGGAGGGCTCGGTGATCGCCGACGTGGAGGAGCCGGCGCCGGAGGCCGAGGTTCAGCTCCAGGCCGTCCCGGAACCCGTGACCCGGGCGCCGCTGAGCGCGGTGCGCCTGGAGGACGAAGCCGCCGCCCAGGTTTTTGAGGGTGCGGTCCTTCAGGAGCGGGAGGGCGCGGCCCCGTCCCTGACCAACCGGGTGTCCCAGCCCGCGGTGACCAACGACTTGGGGGATATCCTGAACCCGGGGACCCAGGAGACTAGCGGAGACGGCAGCACCCTGGTATTTACCGCGGATCCCGACGAGCTCCACTCCTATCAGACCCTGTACAAGACCATCGCCTATTCTCTGGACTTTACCCTGTCCGAGGACGCGCGTTCCAAGCTGGAGACGGCCAGTAAGGTGGAATATCTGTCCGACGTGGACTTCAAGGGCACCATCACGGTTACCCTGGATGAGCGTCTGACCCAGGAGCTGTCGGAGCCCGGCTTCAGCAGCGACCTGTTCGAGCTGGACGGAGAGCCGGTCCACAATGAGGACGGCACGTTCCGCTTCGCCTTCAAGCTTCGGGAGAATTGGAAGGACAACATCGGAAAAGAGAATCAGAAAGCCACGCTGAGCTTCAGCGCCCAGCTGCCCCTTGCCAATTTTACTCCCAGCACCGCCGAGAAGGACGAGATCATCAAGACCACAGCCAGGGTTGACCTGGAGATCAAGGTCAGCGAGACCGGCAGCCCGGCCAACTTCAGCCTGGGAGAAAAGACGGCCGAGACCAAGATGCTCAGCGCCGTCCAGTTGTCTGCGGTGATCTACGATGTGAACGGCGGCAACGACGGAACAGGCCCCCGACAGGATATAGGGTTGTCCGAACAGCAGAATTACAAGCTGAAGCAGACTCCCGCACCCACCCACGCCCCGGAAGAGGACGGCACGCCGATCCTGTTCCTCGGCTGGTCCACAGAGAAGGACGAACACATCTACGTCAATGGTGACGAGTCAAAGCCCCAGACCATCGAGACCGTCGCCGTCCCCGGCGTCGATCCGGCCAATCTGAGCTTTACCCCCTCGGTCACCGTCTACGCCGTCTGGGGCTATGACGAGAACGGGGATGGGATCGCCGACGTGGACCAGGTCTTTGCCACCCTGACCTTCGACGCCAACGGCGGCGTCGGCGCCCCGGAGCCCATCATCCATGTGGTGGGCACCAGCGACAGCTCGGCCTCCGGAATGGGCTTCCAGGTGGATATCCCGGAGCAGGAGCCCAGTCGGGACTACTACACCTTCGACGGCTGGAGCGAGGATCCGGACGCCACTGCCGGCGAGTACAGGCACGACGCCGACAAGGCCGCCAAGCGCGACATTCGCGTCAGCGAGGACACGACCCTCTACGCCGTCTGGGTGAAGAACTACACCCTGTACTATGACGCCAACGGCGGCTCCAACGCCCCCGGGGCCCAGACCCTGCTGACCCAGACGAAAAACGGCAGCGGCAAATACTCCGGCAAGCTGACCATCACCGATCAGCAGCCCACCCGCAGCGGCTACACCTTCAAGGGCTGGGCCGTGACCCGACGGGGCAGCGCCCAGTTCCTGGCCGGGGACGAGGCGGAGATCACCGGCGGCGACGTGACCCTGTACGCGGTGTGGGAGCGGACGGGCAGCTCTTCCTCCGGCAGCTCCGGCAGCAGCGCGGCGAAGGGTCCCGGCGCCAATCCCAAGACCGGGGATGAGAGCAATCCCGTCTTCTTCGCCATTCTGGCGCTGGTCGCTCTGGCCGCCGTCGTGGCGGTGGTGGTCCTCCTTCTGCGCCGGAACCGCAGGGACGGCAAGTAGCCGCGGAGGCAAAGACGACAAATCAGGAAAAAAGTTTCCGGGGAATGCGAGCGGATATCGCATTCCCCGGAATTTTTATCTATGCACTGAGCACTATGCACAAAGCACTGAGCACTGAGCACTGAGCACTGAACCGCCGTAGCGCCTCAGCCCTCCCGGAGGACCGCGCTGGTCTGGGGGCCCAGGGTGAGAACGGTCCCCTCCAGGCTGGCGCCGTTCAGACCCGCCACGGCGGAGATCTCGTCAAAGCTGAATCCGTCGATCCGGGACAGATCGTAGCTCAGCTCGTTCTGGGTGGTGTTGTGCAGCACACAGACCGCGCTGCCGTTCCAGACGGAGACGAAGCCGCCCAGCTTGCTGTCGCTTTTCACGGCGTGGTACTCGCCCCGGGCGATCTCGGGATTGGCGTGGCGGATCATGATCAGCGTCTTATAATAGGTATAGAGGCTGCCCGGGTCCGTGATCTGGTCGGCGGCGGTGGCGGATACCTGCTTGGAGGCGTCGTAGCTGGTCTCCGGCGGATCGGCCACCGTGTCCCCGTCGCCCCAGACCATGGCCAGGCGGCGGTTGGCGTCGGTATTGGACGAGCCCCGGGAGCCCTTCATCCCCAGCTCCTCCCCGTAGTACAGGAAGGGGGAGCCCGGCCCCAGCAGATAGAGGTTGGCGGCCATATAGGCCCGGCCGTTGGTCACCGGCAGGAAGCCCGCGGCCCGGTCCATGTCGTGGTTGGACACGAAGGGCACGATGGCGGCGTCGGAACGCAGGCCCCGGATCCGATCCACGTAGCTCTCCACATAATTGGTCAGGATGCTCACGTCTCCGCCCCCGGCGGCCTTGGCGATCAGGCCCTCCGCCTGGGACACGGTGAAGTTGAAGCAGTTCAGGGCCCCGTAGTAGACGTCGGTGACGCCGTCGGAATCCCAGCACTCGCCCACGGTGTAGATGTCGGGCTTGACGGCGCGCAGCTCATCCACGTACCAGCTCCAGAAATCGGCGTTGGCCTGGTGATCGCCGAAGTAGACGTACTTGATGGCGTCGAAGCGGAAGCCGTCCACACCCTGCTCCAGCCAGTATTTGGCCACGTTCAGCATCTCTTCCCGGACGGCGGGGTTGTCGTAGTTCAGCTCCGGCATATCCCCGGAGAAGTTGCACTCGTAGTAGTCCTCGGTGCCGTCCACGGCCCGGAAGGTCCGGCCGCCCGGGGTCTCGCCCTGTCTGGCCCAGGTATAGTAGTCGTAGTAGGGGTTTTCGGTGTTGCCCGCCCGGTGGGCGGTCTTGAACTCGGAAAACCACTTGTTCTGGGAGCCGCTGTGATTGAGCACCAGGTCGATGATGAGCTTCACGTTCCGCTCCTCACACAGCTTTGCCAGCTCCTGCAGATCCTCCAGCGTGCCGAAGCTCGGGTCGATGGTGTAGTAATCGGTCACGTCGTATTTATGATAGGAAGGGGATTTGAAAATGGGGGTCAGCCACAGACCCTCCACGCCCAGGCTCCGCCCGGAGTCCGGGTCGCCGTCATTCAGGTAGTCCATGCGGTTGATGATGCCCCGCAGGTCCCCGACCCCGTCTCCGTCGCTGTCGGAGAAGGAGCCCACGAAGATCTCATAGAAGACCCGGTCGTTGTCCTCACAGACGAAGTCCGTGCACAGATTGTCCCCGGTGACCCGGTATTCGCCGCCTTCCTCCTCCGGAAGCTCCTCCGCCGGGGCGGGGGCGGTGGACAGGGGAGCGCCGCAGCCCGCGAGCAGCAGGGAGAATACCAGCAGCAGGCACAGAAGCGCGCAAACAGCTTTCTTCATGGTTCAGCACCGTCCTTTCTGCCTCCAAAATACAAAAACCGGGAGAGAATGTCAAGTGCGCGGGGGAAGTTCGGAATTCGGAATGCGGAGTTCGGAATTGAGCAGACGGATCTTCTTGCCGCGCCTCCGCATCCCCTGAGCACTGTTTCCTGCGCACTGCGCACTAAGCCATCCCTTTTCCCTCTTCACTCTTCACCTTTCCTGTGCTATACTGGGAGCATGAAAACGACCTTTTACACGGCGGAGCATATCGCGTCCGTCAGGAGAAAAAACAGAATATGGAACCTGGTCTTCACCCTGGTATGCCTGACCGGGCTGGGGCTGTGCGTCTTTTTCTGCGTAAATACCAACGTGCTCAACGCCCAGCGGATGGAGTGGTACGCCATCGGGACCTTTACCCTCACCGGCTGGATCGGCATCACCCTCGTCAGCGCGGTGCTGCGGTACAACCGCGCGCTGATCCTGCATGAGGAGCGGATCCTGGCTGCCGGCGGGAGCCGGGTCCTCCGGGGGCGTCTGCAGATGGAGAAGCGATCCGTGCAGATCCCGGGAGGTCTGTCGGTGCGCAGAGTCAGCCTGGATGCTCCGGAGGGACAGACGCGGGTACACGTGGCGGAGGTCTTCGCAAAGCAGCTGACGCCGTTTGCCGGAAAAGAGCTGGGCCTGCTGGTCAGCCAGGGCTTTGTCACGGGGGTTGAGCCATGAGAGTGATCCGGACGATCGTTTCCAAGCTGTATCTCTACGTGCTGTGGGCCTTCCTGGCGGTGCTGCTGCTGGGCTCTGTCTTTCTGCGCCTGACCGACACCGACGCGGCCCATAAGGTGGTGCTCTTTGCCGACGTGCCGGCCATCAGCGACCGGGAGCTGGCCTGGGCCCTGGAGCAGAAAGCCCCGGCGGGGATCCGGATGGTCCAGGTCCACCCCTTCTCCTACGCCATGTTCGACGCGGAGAACCTGCTGAGCGCCGACCTGTACATCATCCCCGAGAGCCACGTGGAGGACTATGCCGGCAGCTTCCGCTCTCTGGAGGGCGCGGGCTTCGATCCGGAGGGGGGATACTTCCGGGAGGGAGAGCTCTGGGGCCTGAAGGTCTGGGACCATCAGAGCGGGCAGGGCGTGGCCGCGGCGTACATCCAGTACCCCGACGAGGACTGCTGGCTGTTCGTAAACGGGGGCTCGGGCCACATCCGCAGCCTCACCGGCCAGGGCGACGACGGGGCGATTGAGATCGCAAGGGCCCTGCTGGAGACGGCTTCCCTCCCGCCCCGGCCATAGAAAAGCTACCTCCCGACCTTGGCAAAATCGCCAAAGTCGGGATTGTTTTTTTGTTGAAAAAGATGCCAAACCCGTGGTTTACAACAAAAAGTCAAAATAGTATAATGTAGTTGTAAAATTTGTATTACATAGGGCCCGCCCATGGCCCGAAGCGGGACCCTGCTTCGCCTTCCGCACAGGTGTGGAAGGATGGGCTTTCTTTACGGAATTCTCTGGCGAATGCCATGGAATATATCATCTTAGGAGGAACCATTATGAAGAAAATTCTTGCAATGCTTCTGGCGCTGGTTATGATCTTCGCGCTGGCTGCCTGCGGCGGACAGTCTGCTGCCCCCGCACAGAGCGGAAGCGAGCCCGCTGCCCCCGCTGAGGGCGGCTCCGAGGCCCCTGCCGCTTCCGGCGGCGAGCTGGCCGGCACCTATGACATTACCGTTTGGTGCGCCGACGCCATCGTCGATCTGACCAAGAAACAGATCGAGGACTTCAACGCCACCAACACCGACGGCATCACCTTCAACGCCACGGTCGAGCCCGTGGGCGAGGGCGACGCTGCCACCCAGATGATCACCGACGTGGAAGCTGGCGGCGACCTGTTCTGCTTCGCGCAGGACCAGTTTGCCCGTCTGGTTCAGGCCGGCGCTCTGTCCAAGCTGGGCGTTCAGGCTTCTCAGACCGTCTCTGAGGCCAACGACGCCGGCGTTGTCGCTGCCGGCTCCGTGGGCGGCGAGCTGTATGCTTACCCCCTGACCTCCGACAACGGCTACTTCATGTACTACGACAAGTCCGTCATCCCCGAGGAGGACCTGGACTCCCTGGAGGCCCTGATCGCTGACTGCGAGGCCGCCGGCAAGTACTTCTCCATGGAGAATGAGACCTCCGCCTGGTACATCGCCTCCTGGTTCTTCGGCACCGGCTGCGTGTCCGATTGGGAGACCGATTCCGACGGCGCGTTCATCTCCGTGCATGACACCTTCAACAGCCCCGAGGGCCTGATCGCCGTCAAGGGCATGAAGAAGCTGCTGGACTCCCCCATGTACCTGAGCTCCTCCGACGGCGCCGGCTTTGATTCCGGCTGCGCCATCGTGGTCACCGGCACCTGGGCCTTCGAGACCGTCAAGGGCATCCTGGGCGACAACCTGGGCGCCACCGACCTGCCCTCCTTCGAGGTGGACGGTCAGACCTACCACATGGGCTCCTTCAACGGCTGCAAGCTGATGGGCGTCAAGCCCCAGACCGACGCCGTCAAGTCCGCCGCGCTGCACAAGCTGGCTCAGTACCTGACCGGCGAGCAGGGCCAGATGGAGCGCTTCAACGCCGTCTCCTGGGGTCCCTCCAACCTGGCTGATCAGGCCACCGAAGAGGTTCAGGCCAACCCCGGCCTGGCCGCTCTGTTCCAGCAGAACCAGTACTCCGTGCCTCAGGGCCAGATCCACGGCTCCTGGTGGGATATCGCCAAGGTCATCGGTACTGACGTGAAGGCCGCCACCGACGAGGCCGGCCTGCAGGCTGCTCTGGACAACTACACCGCCGCCATCTCCGCCGTGTTCAACATGAGCGACGAGGAGAAGAACGCCTGGTCCGTCATCGGCGCCCTGTGCGGCACCAATTGGGATACCGACTTCGCCATGACCGAGGTCGAGCCCGGCGTGTTCCAGTCCGAGGTTCTGGAGCTCAAGGCCGGCGACGAGCTGAAGTGCCGTCAGGGCGCTTCCTGGGACGTGAACTTCCCCGCCGAGAACGTGGTCGTTGAGGCTGACGGCAGCTACATCGTTCAGCTGACCATCGACGGCGATACCGGCACCGTGGAGCTGATCGCTCAGTAAGTCAAAAGCTGAATACTTGTCCAAAGTAAACATTCACTTTGGCTGAACCAAACAATGGTTGGAGTCAAATCCGTTTGACTCCAACCATTTCTAATAAAGGGGCAATGTTATGAAAAGATACAGCGATCTGGAATTTCTGAAGCTGTCCAAGGGTCAGAAATTCCTCTATAAGCTCACCAGCTTTTTCGCCGCCATCCCCAGGGCCATCGGCAATCTTTTCCTGGCCATCGGCCGCTTCTTCAAGAACCTGGGGCTGGGCGTCGCCAATGAATTCAAGGATATCTTCACCACCTTCAAGGAGGGCGACTGGAAGACCCGGGCCTCCTTCCTGGTGATGGGCCTGGGCAGCATCGCCCGGGGCCAGGTGCTCCGGGGCCTGCTGTTCCTGCTCTTCGAGATCGTGTTCATCTTCTACATGGTCACCACCGGCGGCTACTGGATGAGCATGCTGCCCTCCCTGGGCAAGATCGGCCCCCACGATGAGTACAACGCGGTGCTGGACGCCTATACCAAGACCTACGGGGACAACTCCTTCAAGATCCTGCTCTACGGCGTGCTGACCATTTTCTTCATCGTGGCTTTTCTCTACACCTGGCGCATGAACGTGAAGCAGAACAAGATCGCCCAAGAGTATCTGAAGGCCGGCCGCAGGCTCAAATCCAGCGGCGACGATCTGCGCAGCCTGGTGGACGAGCAGTTCTACAAGACCCTGCTGGCCCTCCCTCTGACCGGCATCCTGATCTTCACGGTCCTGCCCATCGTCTTCATGATCCTGGTGGCCTTCACCAACTATGACGGCACCCACGACGGCTACAACAACGCGCTGTTTGGCTGGCAGGGCTTTTCCAACTTCCGCACCCTGCTCACCTGGTCCGGCAGCGGCGTCAACTACTCCGCCACCTTCGGCGAGATCCTGACCTGGACCCTGATCTGGGCCTTCTTCGCCACCTTCACCAACTACTTCCTGGGCATGTTCGTGGCCATGATGATCAACAAGAAGGGCATCCGGCTCAAAAAGCTCTGGCGCACCGTCCTGGTCATGACCATCGCCATCCCTCAGTTTATCTCCCTGCTGTACGTCTCCAAGATGTTCGCCAAGAACGGCATTGTCAACGGCCTGCTGCTGGATCTGGGCTGGATCAAACAGGCCATCGACTTCTGGGGCAGCACCGCCAACAACGGCCTGCTGCCGCGGGTCATGGTCATCGTCATCAACATCTGGATCGGCATCCCCTACCTGATGCTCATCGCCACCGGCATTCTGATGAACATCCCCGCCGACCTGTATGAGTCCTCCCGCATCGACGGCGCCAATGCCTGGCAGCAGTACACCAAGATCACCCTGCCCTACATGCTGTTCATCACCGGCCCGTATCTGCTGACCAGCTTTACGAGCAACATGAACAACTTCAACGTCATCTTCCTGCTCACCGGCGGCGCGCCTACCAACGCGGCGGCTTCCGGCGCGGCGGGCAGCGTGGGCTATACCGACCTGCTGATCACCTGGCTGTTTAAGATCACCACCGGCGCCGAGGCCCAGTATTACCTGGCCTCCGTGGTCGGCATCATGGTCTTCGTGGTGGTGGCGGTCATCTCCCTGGTGGTCTACAATGTCCTGCCCTCGATCAAGAATGAGGAGGATTTCCAGTGATGAATGAAACATTAGAGAAGCGGTCCATGGGCCTGCGGGCCAGCCGCACCATTTCCAACACCCTCATTTACATCGTCCTCGTCATCATGAGCGTCGTGTGGCTGATCCCCTTCATCTGCATCGTGCTCCAGTCCTTCCGCGTCGAATCCACCTGGCAGGTGGGCTACGTCATCCCCCAGCAGTGGGGCTGGGACAATTACATCGCCCTGTGGAATTCGGACTTCAAGCGCTGGTATCTGAACACCTTCATCATCGCCCTGGCGGTGGCGGTGCTGCAGACGGTGATCGTGCTGTGCATGAGCTACACCCTGTCCCGTTTCCGCTTCAAGCTGCGCGACGGTCTGATGCGCTTCATGCTGATCTTGGGCATGTTCCCGGGCATGCTGACCATGATCATCCTCTACCGCGTGCTGAAGGATCTGGGTCTGACCCAGGCCAACGCCGTGCCCGGACTGATCCTGGTGTACGTGGCCTCCTCCGGCATGGGCTACTATGTGTCCAAGGGCTTCTTTGACACCATCCCCAAATCTCTGGACGAGGCGGCCCGGGTGGACGGCGCCACCAGGGCCCAGGTGCTGACCAAGATCATCCTGCCCCTGGCCAAGCCCATCGTCATCTACACGATCCTGACCGCCTTCATGGCGCCCTGGGGCGACTTCGTGTTCGCCAGGTACGTGTCCTTCGGAACCTCCGCAGGCATGAACGTGGCCGTGGGTATGTACGGCTGGCTGCAGCTGGACCAGATCGGCCAGAAATACACCATGTTCTGCGCCGGCGGCGTAGTGGTGGCGATCCCCGTGACGATCCTGTTCATGTGCCTGCAGAAATACTATGTGGAAGGCGTCACCGGCGGCGCCGTCAAGGGCTAAGCCCAATGATGTAAAGGAGAATTCAGTATGGCAAGTGTAAAACTGACGAAAGTCAAGAAAGTATATGACAACAAGGTCGTCGCCGTGCACGATTTCGACCTGGACATCAAGGACAAGGAATTCGTGGTCTTCGTCGGCCCCTCCGGCTGCGGTAAGTCCACCACCCTGCGCATGATCGCGGGCCTGGAGGACATCAGCGACGGCACCGTGGAGATCGACGGCGAGGTGGTCAACGACCTGCAGCCCAAGGACCGGGGCATCGCCATGGTCTTCCAGAACTACGCCCTGTACCCCCACATGACGGTGTACGACAACATCGCCTTCTCCCTGCGGCTGCAGAAGATGCCGGAGGATGAGATCTACGAGAGAGTCACCAAGGCCGCCGAGATCCTGGGCATCACCGATTACCTGCTGCGCAAGCCCAGAGCCCTGTCCGGCGGCCAGCGGCAGCGTGTGGCCATCGGCCGCGCCATGGTCCGCAACTCCAAGGTCTTCCTGATGGACGAGCCTCTGAGTAACCTGGACGCCAAGCTCCGCAACCAGATGCGCGCTGAGATCATCCTGCTGCGCCAGCGTCTGGACACCACCTTCATCTACGTCACCCACGACCAGACCGAGGCCATGACCCTGGCTGACCGGATCGTCATCATGAAGGACGGCTATATCATGCAGGTGGGTACCCCGGAGGAGTGCTTCGACATGCCCAAGAACCTGTTCGTGGCCGAGTTCATCGGCGCGCCTAAGATGAACGTGATGGAGACGGAGCTGATCAAGGAGGGCGGCAAGTACTTCGTCAAGCCCTTCGGCGCCAAGATCGAGGTGGACGGCGCCAAGGGCGAGCTGCTGCATGAGTTCAACGCCCAGCCCGGCCAGATCATCCTGGGCGTGCGCCCGGAGCACATCGTCCTGTCGAAGGACGGCGAGCACGCCATCCCCTGCACCCTGGAGGTCAACGAGATGATGGGCAGCGAGCTGCACCTGCACGTCTTCACCGAGGACGGTACCCGGCTGATCGTCCGGGTCCCCACCATCGACCTGACGGCGGAGGAGCGCAGCGGCCTGGTCCGCGGCAAGAAGCTGTTCCTCTCCTTCGAGGGCAAGGTCATGCACTTCTTCGACAAGGAGAGCAAGAAGAACCTGTTGATTCGGGAAGAGTGATCCAAAAACCGAAAAAATGCGCTTTCGCCTGGGCGAAAGCGCATTTTTTGTTCCAATATTTTATTTTCCGGAAAACCGCAGCGGCAGCTCCATACGGTTGCGCTCCAGCAGGGCCTTGTCCCGAAGGATCGCGTCCGCCGGGCCGTCCGCCACCAGCTCCCCGTGGGACAGCAGGATCACCCGGTCGCAGGTGTCCAGGATCATGTCCAGGTCATGGGAGGTGATGATCTTGGTCTGGCTCAAGCCCCGGATGATATTGATGACGATCCTGCGGTTGTAGGGGTCCAGAGCGGCGGTGGGCTCGTCCATCAGGATGGCCTCCGGCTCCATGGCCAGGATGGTGGCGATGGCCGCCATGCGCTTCTCGCCGCCGGAGAGCTTGTGGTTGTGCCGATGCTTCAGCTCCTCCAGACCCAGCAGCCCCAGAGCCCTGTCCACCCGGGCCTCCGCCTCCGGGCGGCTGAGCCCGTAGTTCAGCGGGGCGAAGATCATGTCCTCGTAGACCGTGGGCATGAACATCTGGTTGTCCGAATTCTGGAGCACAAAGCCCAGCTTCCGGCGGATCTGGAACAGATTCTCTTTCCGGACCTCCAGGCCGTCCACCAGGATCTTCCCCTCGCCGGTCAGTAGGCCCAGCAGCAGCTTCATCACCGTGGATTTGCCCGCGCCGTTGGCGCCGATGAGACCCACGGACTGGCCGTCTTCCACCCGGAAGCTCAGATCCCGGATCACCGGGCTTCCCTTGTCGTAGGCAAAGGATACGTTCTGAAATTCGATCATCGCTCTCACCTCACAAACAGGCTGCCCAGCAGCCGGGTCACCGGGACAAAACGCAGCAGCAGAAAGACCAGGCCGCAGCCCAGGGTGTACAGCCCGTCGCGCAGACGGAAGGGGCCGGCCTCGGCGTAGTGAAAATGCTCGTGGTAGCCCCGCAGGAGCATGCTGCCGTACAGCTCCTGGGCCCGGTCCATGCTCCGGAGCAGCAGCTGGCCCAGAAAAGAACCCCAGGCCGATATATGGATGCCCTTCTGGCCCGGCGCGCGCAGCAGATAGGCGTCGGTCATGATGGCCAGCTCCTCGGTCATCACCCCCACGTAGCGGTAGGTCAGCAGCAGGAGGGTGACGATCAGGCCCGGCATGTGCAGCTTCCGCAGGGCCGAGCACAGGCTGTCGATGGGGGTGGTGGCCATGAGCAGGAAGGAGGCCATCAGGCAGAACAGGCCCTTGAGCATCAGCGTCACCATGGACACCACGCCGCCGGACACGGTCAGCGCGCCCAGGCTCAGCAGCGGGGCCCGGTCGAAAAAGGGATTGAACAGCCCCACGGCCATGACCAGGGGCAGCACGATCCGCAGCTTGTAAAAGCAGGTGCGTACCGGGATGGCGCTGATCTGGAACAGCAGCACCGGCCACAGGACCATGGGGATCAGCCCGCTGAGCGCGTACTTGGGGAAGGACACCGTCAGCACGATATATACAATTGTGGTCAGCAGCTTCGCCGCCGGATGCAGCCGGTGGATGGGCGAAGACTGGGCTGCCAGCTCGTCCATCTGGCTGAGCTCGTGCAGCGCGGTTTCCATCTTGTTCATGTTCTTCATCCATAGCCAAAGGGCCCGCCGTGAATCCTCTCAATCCGCCGGAGGCGGATAAGAGCATTTTACGGCAGGCTCTCTGCTTTATCAAGTATAAGTTTCCAAACAGCTTATTTGGCCCGTTTCTTCCGGAAGAAGCCGCCGGCCAGGCAGATCAGCACCGCCACGCCGGCAACCATGACCGAGCCGACCACGCCGGACAGGCTGGTGCCCGCGGGGCTGTCGTTATCCGGCAGGGCGTAGTCGGGCAGGAAGGAGGTGGCCTCCTGGATCTGACCGGCCTTGTCCGCGGCGGTGCTGGCAACACCGAAGTCCTCCTCGTCCAGACCCATGTTCTCGGCATAGCCGGCCTCGCTGTTGCCGAACAGAGCCCACTCCAGACCGTCGGGATTGGAGCTGGCCAGCAGGCTCAGCCCGCCGCCTACCACCAGGGCCACCACCGCCAGAACGGCGATCACGGCCTTCAGAGAGCGCTTGGAGCCTTCGCCCTCCGGCACGTCCACACACTGGAGCAGCTCCGGCCGGGACTCAAACACGAACAGCAGCACCGCCGAGGTAATCAGGCCCTCCACCAGGCCGATGGCCAGATGGATGGGCAGCATCAGCGCCGCGAAGGCGCCGAAGGGCAGATCGGTGATGCCGGACAGGCTGGTCTCCAGAACCACGGAGAAGGCGCCCAGCTGCAGGGTGATCACGCAGCCCAGGATGGAGGCCAGAACGATCCGGCCGCGCTGAGCGCCCCGGCCCTGGCCGAAGAGGTGACTGCGCATGATGGGCCGCCAGATCAGATAGTAGCCGACGAAGCAGCCGTAGAAGGCCATGTTCCAGACATTGGCTCCCAGGGCCAGCAGGCCGCCGTCGGCAAAGAAGAGACATTGGATCGCCAGGATCACGATCATGGACAGGAAGCCCGCCTGGGGTCCCAGCAGGGCCGACAGCAGCATACCGCCGCACATGTGGCCCGAAGAACCGGTGCCAGGGATGGTGTAGTTGATCATCTGTCCGGCGAAGACCAGAGCGGCGGTGACCGCCATGGTGGGCAGCTTCCCGGGCTCGTCGTCCTTTCTCAGCTGGTGGATGGAAACGCCGGCGGCGGAGCCGGAGGCCACGTACATGGTGGCGGCTACCGCGGGGGCCAGCAAAGCGTCTGCCATATGCATACGGGACACCTCGTTTTTCTTGAAGTGCCTTCAGTATAAAACCGGGAAAAGTTCGGCGCAAGCCCCCCGGGGGGATACAAAATTGAAGAATTTTTCATTTTTTGGGTGGACGCCGGTGGTATACTGGACGGGAAAAAGGAGACGAGCAGAGATGGAACTGAACTATACCCTGATCCGCAGCGACCGGAGAACCCTGGCCCTGCGGCTGCTGCCCGACGGGAGTCTGGAGGTCCGGGCGCCCCGACGCTTCCCCCGGGCGGAGATCGACCGCTTTGTGCGCAGCCACGCCGGCTGGGTGGAAAAGCACCGCCAGGCGCGCCCCACGCCTGCGGCGGGGACGCCTCCCCTGACCGCCGGGGAGCTGGCCGCGCTGAAGCAGCGGGGAAAGCAGATCTTCGCCCAAAGAGCGGCCCGGTATGCGCCCCTGGTGGGGGTGGACTATGGGCAGATCTCCGTGCGCTGTCAGAAGACCAAGTGGGGCAGCTGCTCCGCGAAGGGGAACCTGAACTTCAACTGCCTGCTGCTTCTGGCCCCCGGGGAGGTGCTGGACTACGTGGTGGTCCACGAGCTCTGCCACCGGCTGGAGATGAACCACTCCGCCCGGTTCTGGGCCCAGGTCCGGCGGGTCCTGCCGGATTACGAGCAGCGGAAGAAATGGCTCCGGGACCACGGCTCTGAGCTGATGGCCCGGGCGGGGGAGAAGTGAATAGTGAATAGTGAAAAGTGAATAGTTGCGGTGTCCCCTTCGGGGACGAATTGGATTTTTGTAGACCGGCCTGGTTGATACCGTAGGGGCCGACCCTTGCGGTCGCCCCTACGGTGTAACGGCACGTTCCCGCTCAATTCCGAACTCCGAACTCCGAATTCCGAACTGGCCTGCGGGCCGCCGGGGAGCCCGTGGCCGGGCCCCTACGGTTTGAATGGGACCGGCGGGCGATTCGTGAATCGCCCCTACGGAGAACCGGAACCCGTTCCGTCCCCATGTAGGGGCGGGGCTCGTCCCCGCCCGGCGGGAGAACCTGGGAGACGCAGAACCCCCGGGCGAATCCGTACCTCTCCTCTTTTCATAATGGGAACAAATCTGTTCCCTCACTAACCCCAATCCCCGGGGTATCCTTGCAAGTACTCGACAGCTATTTCTTTTAAAATTCTTTCAGTGACATTTCTAAAGCAAGATACGCCTGATGTTCTTTGCCTTGCAGTTTGGATTGGGGCAATCAAAAGAAGGAAGTCGAAGACGATCTTCTGCGATAGTGGGTTTCAATTCCTGCCTGTGTCCTCCGTAATCACTGCTTGTGATAGGAGCCTCTCACGACGCCCTGAATCTGCAATTCATCTACGATAATAACCACAGTCTTCTTCCTCAATTTCTCCTTTTTCACGGTGTTCTCCTTCTTTTTACTTTTCAAGATAGGTCTTTACGCATTTAATGACGCAATCAGGTCCTTGAGCTGCTTGCTCGTCATCCGGCCGTAGCTGACCAGAGAACCCAGGGGCATGTCGAACATCATCTGCTGCATGATCTTCTCGCTGCCCTCGCCCATGGCCTCGGCCTGCTCAGCGTCGGAGGGCCTGTGAGATTTGCCCATCATCTGGCGGATAAAGGCCGCGCCCTTGGGGTGCTTCATCAGCTGGCCGATGGTGGTGTTGGCGTCGATCGTGAAGCTCATGAGGGTCGTGCCCTCTACCTGGACAGGCTTGGACAGGCGGATGTCCCGGCAGCTCTCGCCGATCTCGATCAAAAACTCCCCACTCTCCACAAAGAAGTCGTGCACCCTGGGCTCATAGTAGGCAAAGGCGCGTTTGTCCAGGGTGAAGGTGACGGTCTTCGTTTCGCAGGGCTGCAGCGCCACCTTGGCGAAGTCCCGCAGCTCGCGCAGCGGGCGGCGCACGGCGCTTTTCACATCGCGGACATAGAGCTGCACCGCTGCCTTGCCCGCGACAGTTCCCACATTGCTCACATCCACACTGACGGTGACGGTCTCCCGATCCGTCAGCTTTTCCTTATCTACGGAGAGGTTGGAATAGGCAAAGCTCGTATAACTCAGGCCATGACCAAAGGGGAAGTTGACGGGCAGTTCTTTCTTGTCATAGTAGCGGTAGCCCACAAAGATGCCCTCGGCGTAGGTGACCACGCCGTCATCACCGGGGAAGTTCAGGTAAGAGGGAGTGTCTTGCAGGCGGATGGGCCAGGTTTCAGCCAGATGGCCGGAGGGGTTGACCTTGCCGTACAGCAGATCGACCGCCGCCGCGCCTACCTGTTCGCCGCCCAGATACATGCACAGGACAGCGGGAACCCGATCCAGCCAGGGAAGCTCCACCGGGGAGCCGCCGTGGAGAACGACCACGGTCTTGGGGTTGACCGCCGCCACCGCCGCGATCAGCTCGTTCTGATTGTCCGGCAGGCGCATGTGCTCCCGATCTGCTCCCTCGGACTCAAAAGCGTCAGGCAGCCCCGCGAAGATCACGGCGACTTCGGCTTCCCGGGCCGCGTCCACCGCCTGGGTGAGCAGCGCCTCGTCGGTCTTGTCGCTGTGGGCGTCGTAGCCTCTGGTATAGACGACGGCGCCTCCGGCCGCCTCCAGGGCGCTCACGGGATGGGGAACGTTGATGTGACTGGAGCCCGCACCCTGATACCGGGGCTTATCGGCAAACTCGCCGATGAAGGCGACCTTCTGTCCCGCCTCCAGCGGCAGCAGGCCTTCGTTCTTCATCAGCACCGCGCACTCCCCGGCAAGTTGCCTTGCCAGCACCCGGCAGGCGTCCCGGTCAATGACGGCGTTTTCGTCCCGCGCCCTGAGGGCGGTTTCCACAAAGCGAAGCAGATTCAGCACGGCCTTGTCCAGATCCGCTTCGGCGAGTTCGCCATTCCGGACGGCTTCCAGAAGCTCTTCCCCGGTGGCGTTGGGGCCGCCGGGCATCTCCAGGTCGAGGCCGGAGGCCACGCCCTTGGCCCGACCCTTGACGGCGCCCCAGTCGGTGACCACGAAGCCGTCAAATCCCCAGTCCCTGCGGAGAATATCGGTCAGCAGCATTTTATTCTCCGCGCAGAATTCGCCGTTGATAGCGTTGTAGGCGCACATCAGGCTGCGAGTTTTGCCTTTTTTCACGACAGCCTCAAAGGCGGGCAGATAGATCTCATGCAGCGTCCGCTCATCCAGATTGGAGGAGCCGGACATGCGCCGGGTCTCCTGGTCGTTGCAGGCAAAGTGCTTGGCGCAGGCGGCGACGCCCTTGGACTGCAGCGCCTGCACATAGGCGGCGCCCATCTCTCCCGCCAGAGTTGGATCCTCGGAGAAATACTCGAAGTTCCGTCCGCAGAGAGGACTGCGCTTGATGTTGAGGCCGGGGCCTAAGAGCATAGCCACGTTCTCGGCCTGGCATTCCTGACCCAGCGCCTCGCCCAGACGGCGCATCACGTCCCGGTCAAAGGAGGAGGCCAGCGCCGCGGCCGTGGGATAGCAGACCGTTTCGATGCTCTTGTTGATGCCCAGGTGGTCGCCCTCGCCCTCCTGCTTTCTCAGACCGTGAGGGCCGTCGCACATCATGACGGAGGGGACATTCAGACGCTCGATCGCCTTTGTGTGCCAGAAGTCCCTGCCGGAGCAGAAGGCCGCCTTTTCTTCCAGAGTCATTTCTTTTAAAACCTGTTCCGCGTTCATTGAGATACCTCCCATTTGTTTGTTTTCCTGCTCATAGTATGGCATGGCGAAGCGGGGGCGTCTATTCCATAATTGGCGATTTTTGCTCATAATTCGTTAATTCGCTCCGGAAAAGACTCAGCGAAAAATGGACAAAAAAAGCGAGAGATTTCATATACCTGCCCCGCGAATTTTGCTATTCTGATCCCAGAAAAACCGAATACTTTTCAGGAGGCGGCATTATGGCAAAAGAAATCTATCATGCATTATCGGATCCCAGGTATCAGGAACCCTTTGTTGACGTGGAAGAGATGCGTTCCCGTGTGCTCTTAGACGGCACGGAACTGGCCTATCGCTATGTGCACGGCGGTTTCACGGGCACGAATGTGAAGTTCAGCTTCTGCTTCCCGCGCCGGGACGCCTACAAGGGGCGCTTTTTCCAGTATCTCTCTCCCTTCCCCGGGCCGGATGAAGAGCTGGCCAGTCTGAACAAGTCCGGCGCGGACGACATGATCGGCTTCTCTCTCCTGAACGGGGCCTATTTCGTGGAGAGCAACATGGGTTCCGTTGCCATGTTCGGCCCCAACGGCGACGACACGGACCGCTGGAAGTCCAGCGCGGCGGTGGCCGAGTACAGCCGGAAGATGGCTCTGGAGATCTACGGCGGCTCTCGCCCCGTGGGTATCGTCTTCGGAGGCAGCGGCGGCGGATACAAGACCATGGCCTGCATGGAAAATACCGATGCCTGGGAGGGCGCGGTGCCCTTCGTGATCGGCTCCCCGGCCTCTCTGCCCAACACCATCACCATGCACGCCCAGGGCCAACGTGTCCTGCGCAACTGCTTTGCGAAAATCGTGGACAATCTGGAGCCCGGCGGCAGCGGCAATATGTATGACGGTCTGAACGAGATGGAGGCTGCCATGCTCAAAGAGCTGACCGATATGGGCTTTCCTCCCATGGCCTGGTATCTGGAGGCCAGCGGCAAGATCGACGACGGCGCCCTTCCTGTGCTCTCTCCCGGCGTGAAGCGGGCGGATCCCGGCTTCTTTGAGGAGTTCTGGACCATACCCGGCTACGCGGGGGCAGACCCTGACAGCAGCGCGGTGAAGGATCGCCTGCAGTTCAGGGGGATCGTGAAGCGGGTCCACCTGCCGGGCAAGCCCGAGAGCGCCGATGAGGAGCGGGAAATTGAGAGCCGCAACGGCGTGGACGACGCCTGGAAGAAGATGCTTACCGACGGCAAGGACGCCTGGATCGAGCTGGAGACGCTGCCGGAGGGCGACGACCTCTACCTCAAGGGCGTGAACATCACCTTCGAGACTGGTGACGCCAAGGGTATGACCCTGCTTCTGGGCGACATGAAGCGGGACGCGAGCACCGGCGGCGGTTTCCTCACCATCGGCATGTGCTTCGGCATGTCCGATTTGAACGAAGCTCTCTCCAGGGTCAAGCCCGGCGACGAACTGAGTCTGGACAACTCCGACTATATCGCCATCCAGCACTACTACCGCCACCAGGTGCCGGACGCCTCCTTCCACGCCTGGGATCAGTTCCGCAAGGAGGACGGCACGCCCGCTCTGCCCCAGCGCCCCAACGTGATGGGCTACCGCCTCAACGGCACCGGCCGGCCCCAGGACGGACAGATCCAGGGCAAGGTGATCGTGATCCAGTCTCTGATGGACGAATCGACCTGCCCCTGGTGCGGCGACTGGTACCGCAACAAGGTCATCGAGGCCAAGGGAAATGAGGACGACTTCCGTCTTTACTACATGCAGCGCTGCATGCACAACAACTCCAACGACTCGGCCAACAACATGGTCGTCAACTACATGGGCGCGCTGTATCAGGCGCTGCTGGATATGGCCGACTGGCTGCAGCTTGGCAAGGAGCCGCTGAAGACCACCACCTATGAGCGCAGGGGCGGCCAGATCGTGGAGGAGGCGGACGCCTCGAGGCGAAACGGCATGCAGGCCGGTGTGGTCCTTACGGCCAACGGCCAGAAATGCGCCCATGTGCGCGCAGGCGGCGAGTTCGTGCTCCGCACCGAGGCAACTCTCCCTGAGAACGCCGGCGAGATCACCAAGATCGCCTTCGACTTCCGGGACCGCTGGGGCTTCCCCGAGAAGCTCAAGGGCCTCTTCCCGGTGCAGGGCAAGGTGGTCCGCACGGAGAAAGACGGCGTCAAAGGCGCTTATGCAGAGATCATCTACCGCTTTGACGAGCCGGGCACCTACTTTGTCTCCACCCGGGTCTCCTCTCAGCGGGAAGGCAACAAGGATGAGATCTTCACCCAGGTGAGAAACCTCGATCGCGTGCGCATCATCGTAGAGTAAAGAACACGAATTTTGGAAATAGAACGCCAATTGTTTCATAGAAATCGCCCTGAGAATCCTTAAAATAGAATCAGACGAACCCAAACTGAGAAAAAACGAGAGGAGAAAACAAATGAGCGAAGAAAGCAAAGTGGTCGCGCAGACTGCAGAAGCAGAAACCAAGAAGAAAAAAGAGAAGGGCGTGCCCTTCGGAAAACTGATGGCCTGGTCTCTGCGCGGAGGCTCCACCGGCATTGCAACAATGCTATTTGGCTATCTGACTGTATTTGCAGTCAACACCATGAAAATGGATCCGAAGCTGATCGGTACGCTGCTGCTTGTCAGCAAGCTGATCGACGGTATCACCGACCTATTTGCCGGATATTTCGTTGACAAGACCAAGACCAAGTGGGGCAAAGGCCGTCCCTATGAGTGGTGTGTCGTCGGGATGTGGCTCTGCACTGTGCTGATCTTTATGGTCCCGGCCGGTGCCACAACAGTTGTCAAAGCCATTTGGGTGCTGCTGATGTATCTGTTTGCCAACTCCATTTTCTATACTTTCCTCAACGCCAATCACACGGTTTACATGGTCCGCGCTTTCAAAACGCAGAAGGAATATGTGCAGCTGTCCACCTACGGCGGCGTTGTTCCCATGCTGATGACTCTGATCTTCAACATCGCGTTCCCGATGATGATGAAAGCGCTGGCTACTACGCAGGCCGGCTGGATCAAGCTGGTGCTCATCTTTGCCGTTCCCCTGACCGTCCTCGGCATGCTCCGCTTCTTCGTGATCAAAGAGACCAATGACGTTGATGTCAAAGCCGGCGGACAGAAGGTGGAGTTTAAGGATGTGCTGGAAGTTCTCAAGAAGAACCCGTATATCTACATCCTTTCTCTGAGCGTGCTCGTCATGAACCTGATCACCAACATGGGCGTAAATGTGTTCTATTTCACGGATATCGTCGGGAATGTGGGCCTGATGAGCATCCTCGCCGCGACCCAGATCATCATTCTGCCTCTGATGTTCATCTTCCCCCAGATCCTCAAAAAGATTTCCGTGATCAAGCTGACCCGCATCGGTCTGCTCTGCACGGTGTCCGGTTATATCGTCAACTACTTTGCGGGCGGTAACCTGCCCATGCTGATCGTCGGCAATCTGCTCACCGGCGCGGGTGTGGTTCCCATTTCCATGCTTGCGAGCCTGCTGATCATCGAGTGTGCCGACTATAATGAGTACATCGGCATCCGCCGCCTGGAGGGCACCCTCGGTGCCGTTGAGGGATTTGCCAAGAAGGTCGGTGCCGGTCTCGGCAGCGGTCTGTTGGGCATCCTGATCGGCATGGCAGGGTATGACGGAAATCTGGCCGTGCAGCCTGCCTCCGCCATCACCATGGTGCGCCTCCTTTACTCACTGATTCCCGCTGCCATGTATGTGATCGTCTACCTGGTCTGCCGTCTGTACAAACTGGATAAGATGATGCCTGAAATTAAGGCGGTCAACGAGAAGAGCCGCGCAGAGGCCGCAGCGGCCCTAGCCGAATCCGCAGCACAGTAACACCTCCTTCACAAGCGAGCATCGCGGCAACGCCGGAACACTGGCGCTGCCGCGATTTCTGTGATAGAATCAGCTTCAGAAAAAGGAGTGTGAGCAAAACATGAAACTTGCTCGTCCGGATGTGGAATATCGGCTCAACGATCTGCAGGGCATGGTGTATGCGGCCTGCCGGTTGGGCGCCTGGTGTTTCAGCGTTCAGAAAAAGCTGTTTTTCACCACGTCGCCCCATGAGCAGGAGTATCACATGCTGCTGCAATCCGGCGGCTGCCTGGATGCGGCCATGGAAAAGAAGAATTACCCCGGTCTTCCCTGCATCATGACCGGGGAACTGGGCCTTGGCTGGATCGCGGAATGGGTTCATCTGCAAAACGGAGGGCATCTTCTGGTGATCCTGGGGCCGATGGTCCTGAAAAACAGCTCCATTGAGGAGAGCCTGCAGCGGCTGGATCAGAAGGGCCTGTCCCAGCATCTTCGCCGGGACTATATGAAGGTTTTGGGCGATGTGCCTTATGTGCATTCGGAGTCCATAAAAAACATTGCCAGTATGCTCCACTTTATCTGCTACGAGGAGAACTTGGGGCGGGACAGCATCCCTTATGAAGCGATCGGACAGGCGATCAAGGAGAAGGCAAAAGAAGAACTTCCTGCGCCGGAAAATGATTTCGCACGCCAGGTAGCGCACGAGGAAATGATGCTGCGATGCCTGAGCGAGGGCCGGGCGCCGTCCGCGTACGACAACAGCTATGGCGGAGAAGTACAGGATTTTCATCTGAAAGACAGCATGCGGCAGGTCAAGGACAACCTGATTGTGTTCACCGCGCTCTGCGCCAGAACCGCCATCCGCAGCGGCGTCAACCTGAACGCGGCTAAAACTCGGGAGAGCGAATGGGTGCGGCAGATCGAAGAGCTGCGCGGCTTCGGGGCCGTCAGCCGCGTTGTGCAGAGCATGTACAGAGACTTCCAGCAGATGATCCGTCAGACGCTGGAAGCCGACGGGCTGTCCAAAGCGGTTCGGGATGCCCGGGATTATATCCGCATGAATTATACCAAGAGCCTGAGCGCGGAGGAGATCGCCCGGCACTGCGGCTATACGGAGTACTATTTGACCCGGAAGTTTGCCAAAGAGATGGGCATGAAGCTGACGGATTATATCCGCTCCGTCCGTCTGGACGCGGCCAAGGTGATGCTTCTGACATCTGAGAAGGACATTCAGCAGATCAGCGAGGAGCTGCAGTTCGGCAGCCGCAGCTATTTCGACCGGGTGTTCCGGCAGGAGATCGGCCTGTCGCCCAAGCAGTTCCGGGAGACAAGAGGCCAGGGAAAGGAAACAATATGAAGCTCAAACGACTGAATACCTATCTGGATTTTATGACCGCTGTACAGGACTGCGAGGGAGAAGTCTATTTCAACTCCGCGGAAGGTGATCACCTGAATTTAAAATCGACTTTTTGTAAGTACCTGTTTGCCTCTGTGTGTGGGGATAAAGAGTTCCTGACGCAAGGAGAGATCGTCTGCAGCAAGGACGCGGACTATCAACGCCTCCGTTCGTTTTTGACGGAGCAGTAAAGTTGACAGGAGATAGATCAATGAGACAGTACGAGACCTTTGAACTGCAGTTTGCGGGGGAAGCCCTGACCGCGGATTATGCGGACATTCCGCTTGTTGCGGAATTCACCTGCAGCGGAGAGAGCAAAACCGTCAAAGGCTTTTACGACGGCGAGGGTCGGTACATCGTCCGTTTCCTGCCTGAGAAGACGGGTGAATACAGCTGGAAGGTCACCGGCGCGGTGAACGCCGAGGGGCATGAGACCTGCGAAGCGGCCGACGGCGTGCACCACGGCCTTGTCAAAGCTGTGGACACACATTTTGAGTACGAGGACGGAAAGCTGTTCACGCCCTTTGGCACCACAGTTTATGCCCTGCCCCTGCCGGAGGACAAGTACTACCGCGTGGAGCTGATCGACGTCTGGAACAGGATAAGAACCGTCCTGAATGAGAATGCCTTCGGGACGACGAAGCTCCGCCTGCCCGGGAAAGAAGGGCTGGCGGTGCTGGCAACAAGGATCGACTGAGGAGATCGGAATGAAAAACTATATGGATACCTCTCTGACCGCCCGGGAGCGGGCGGAGCTGCTGCTCAAGGAAATGACCCTGGACGAGAAGATCGCCCAGTTGACGGGCGTTTTCTCCGTCAAGGGCCGGGATAAGGAGATGGCTGCGTTTTTCAAAAACGGGATCGGCCAGATCAGCACGCTTGGCTTTCGCATGTGCGAGAGCATTGAGGAGGCCTGCGCCTGGCAGCGCGAGCTGCAAAGCGCTGTGATGGAGGCGAGCCGCCTGCACATTCCCGCCGTCTTCCACATGGAGGGCGTGAATGGGGCGCTGCTGCAGGACACCACGGCCTTCCCCTCCGGCGTGAACCGCGGCGCGGGCTTTGACCCCCAGCTGGAGCAGGAGATCGGCGAGATCGTCTCCCGCCAGGAGGCCGCCTTCGGCTTTACCCAGATCCTGGCCCCGGTGCTGGACATCTCCCGGGATTCCCGCATGGGACGCCAGTCCGAAGCCTACGGCGAGGATCCCACTCTGGCCGCCGCGCTGGGTTCCGCCTACACCCGCGGCATTCAGGAGACCGGGACGGCGGGCCGCCATCCCGAATCCGCCGCCAAGCACTTCCTGGGCTTTCACCGGGGTGCGGCGGGCATCCACGGGGCTGACGTAGAAATCGGCGAGAGTCTGTTGAGAGAGGTCTATGCCAAGCCCTTCCAGGCCGCCATCTCGGAAGCGGGGCTTCGAGGCGTGATGCCCTGCTACTGCTCCATCAACGGCTTGCCCGTTCATGCGAGCAAAAAGATTCTCACCGGCCTTCTCCGTGAGGAGATGGGCTTTGAGGGAGTCACGGTCTCGGACTATGGCGGCGCGGAAAACACATACACGGTTCAGGGTACCGGCGAAAGCAAAGCCGAGGCGGGTTATCGCTGCCTGAAAGCCGGTCTGGACGTGGAGCTGCCCATGCCCTCTACCTTTGCCGCCATGAAGGAACTGTTCATAAAGGGCGAGGCGGACGAGAGCATTCTGGACGCCGCAGTGCTGCGAGTGCTGGAGGCCAAGTTCCGCATGGGGCTGTTTGAAAATCCCTATGCGCTCCAGGGTACTGAACTGGAAGATACTATCCACCACAGCCATGACGACGAGGTGTCCTTCCGCGCCGCGCAGCAGAGCATCGTCCTGCTGAAGAACAACGGCGTGCTGCCGCTCTCTGGCAGGGAGAAGACCATCGCGGTCATCGGCCCGCACGCCAACAACGCCCGCTACTACTTCGGCGGCTACACCCACCTGAGCATGGTGGAGGCCGTGTATGCCGCCATGAACTCCATGGCCGGAACGGGCGGCGGCGGGGACAGCAGCAAGGCCGAGATGGAGCGCGTCCCCGGCACCAACGTACAGGTGGACGAGACGGAAGAATTCAACGGGGTGCTCCGCAAGCTGGAGCCCAAATGCCGCAATCTCCTTGAGGTGCTGCGCGACGAGCTGCCCGGGGTGGAGATCCTCTACGCCCCCGGCTACCACAAGGCCGGCGCGGACGAATCGCTCTTCCCCGAGGCGATGGAGCTCGTCAGGCAGGCCGACGTGGTGATCCTGACCCTGGGCGGCAAAAACGGCTCCGGTTCCATTGCCACCATGGCCGAGGGCGTGGACGGCACAGACGTCAATCTGCCCGCCTGTCAGGACGCCTTTATCCGCGAAGCGGCGAAGTTCGGAAAGCCCCTGATCGGTGTGCACTTTGACGGCCGCCCCGTGTCCTCCGACACGGCGGACGAAAAGCTGGACGCGCTGATCGAGGCCTTTACTCCCGCCAAGTTCGGTGCGGAGGCAGTGGTCAACGTGTTGCTGGGCAGATACAACCCCTCCGGCAAGCTGCCGCTGAGCGTCGCCCGCAATGCCGGACAGATCCCCATTTACTATAACCACCCCAATGGCTCCGGCTGGCACCAGGGCCCCAGCATCGGTTTCGCCGACTATGTGGACTGCTCGCACAAACCCCGCTACTGCTTCGGCCACGGTCTGAGCTACACCAACTTTGCCTATGGGGATCTGGTAATCAGCAAACCTGAAGTCGTTCCCGACGAGACCTTGACGGTATCTTTAAGCGTCAAGAACACCGGCAGCGTTGCCGGAACGGAGATCGTGCAGCTCTATCTGCGGGACGCGCACGCCTCCATGACACGCCCCTGCAAGGAGCTGCAGGGCTTTGCCCGCGTCGAACTGCAGCCGGGAGAGCAGAAAACGGTCTGCTTTACCGTCACTCCCAGCCAGATGGCCTTTGTGGACGAGGACGGCAAGTGGAAGATCGAAAAGGGCGAAATCGAAGTGCAGCTCGGGGCCTCTTCCGAAGATATCCGCCTGACGGGCAGCTACACCCTTACGAAAAACGCCTGGATCGAGGGCCGCGACCGCGCCTTCTACGCCGGAGTTGAAATCCAATAATTCGAGGGCATTCTCATGGATCTGAAAAACAGTCAATGGATCACCACAGCGCGGGACCTGGGCGGCGTCTGCCCGGTTTTCCGAAAGACTTTCCCTGCGGAGAAAGAGATCGTCTCCGCCACTTTGGAGATCACCTCCCTCGGCGTCCGTCTATGAGGCGGAGCTGAACGGCCGGCGTGTGGGCGACTTCGTCCTGGCCCCGGGCTGGACCAGCTATGACCACCGCCTGCAGGTACAGACCTACGAGGTGACGGAGCTGCTGCTTGGCGCCCCCTCCGGGGGAGCTGTCGCGTCAGCGACTGAGGGGGTCAACGATCTGCGTGTTACGCTCGGCCGCGGCTGGTTCCGCTCTCCCATGCCGGGGTGGGAGGATACGGAGGACAAGCGCCGCCGCTTCCATCAGCCCTGCGGTCTGGCGCTGTGAAGGCGACGGCGTCCGGTACGAGCTGGAGACACCGGTTCCCGTGACCGTCCGCCTTGACCATACCCAGCGGCAGCTGGAAGCCGGAAGCTATACCTTCTGGACTGCGGCAAAATAAACGGAGCGGCAGTGGACGTGGTAAGTGAATACATCCGGACACACAGAATCCGGGCTTCGTTTGAAGCCCGGATTCTCTTCCCTTTTCCCTTTATCTCTTCCCTTCATTCCGCTCTCCCCTACCTTCCCACCAGGCTGGCCGCCAGGCGCAGGAGCAGGGGCCAGAAGCCGATCCGCTCCACGTCCGAAGCCGCCGTGATCTCCAGACAGGCGATCTCCTCGCCGCCGGAGAGGACCCGGAGCGTCCCCAGCGGCTGACCGGCCTTTACCGGAGCCGGGATCCGCTCCGGCAGCTCCACCCGAACCTCGGGCGCGGCACCGCCCTTGGGCAGCAGCGCGGCCTCTTCCCCCTGGACCAGCAGCTCCACGGCGGTCTGAGAGCCCAGATCCACCGGCAGCGCCGGCAGCGCTTCCGCCGGGCGGAGAGGACAGAGGCTGAAGTTGGCAAAGGCGTAGTTGAGCAGGGTGGTGGCGTCGGCGTTCCGGGATTCGATGGTCTCCCCGTGCATGACGACGGCGATGTACTCCACGCCGTCCCGCTCCGCCGTGGCGGACAGGCAGTACATGGCGGCGCTGGTAAAGCCGGTCTTCAGCCCGGTGCAGCCCTCGTACCAGTACACCAGCTTGTTGGTGTTCGAAAGCTCGAAACTGCCGTCCCGGATGCTGTCCATCCAGATGGTGGAATAGTCCTTGATGAGCTCGTGGGAGATCAGTTCCCTTGACATCAGGGCGACGTCCCGGGCGGTGGTGTAATGCTCCGCGTCCTCGAACAGGCCGGTGCAGTTGGTGAAATGGCTGTTCTCCATGCCCAGCTCCCCGGCCCGACGGTTCATTTCGGCCACGAACAGTTCCTCCGTGCCGCACAGATGCTCGGCCATGGCCACGGCGCAGTCATTGGCGGAGACCACGGCGATGCACTTGAGCATGTCGTCCACGCTCATCTGTTCGCCCTGCTCCAGATAGACGCAGCTTCCGCCGAAGGAGGCGGCTCTGGCGCTGGCGGTGACCCTGTCCTCCAGCGAGATCTTCCCGGACTCCACCGCCTCCACGATCAGCAGCAGGGTCATGACCTTGGTCACGCTGGCCGGGGGCATCCGCCGGTCGGCGTCCTTTTCGTAGAGGACCTGGCCGGTGGTCTTTTCCATCAGGATGGCGGACGGCGCGGCGATGGGGATCTCCCCGTCCCGGAGAGGCTCCAGAGCCAGAGCCCTGGGGACGTGCATCAGCATGGGCAGCAGCAGGCAGAGACAGACGATTCGTTTCATGGCGACCTCCCGTTTCGTGTGTTGCTAATAGAATATGCGCGGAGGAGCCAAGCCTGAACCGGTTGCTCAAATTATGCTTTTTTTGCAGAGGGAAAATGTATATTCATTTCAGGAACTGGAAATAAACCATGGACAAACGGGCGGTTTTACACATTTTCCACAGAGTTTTGCACCGGAGAAAATGAATATTCCGTGAAAAACGGGTGTCAAAAAGTTTACATAATCAAGCTCTGCCCGGAGAAAGGGTCGAGAGGAGAAATTATTGGTTGACGCTCAGCCCGGGGGATAGTAAAATAAGAGGTACGGAACAAACGGGTTTTCGGGCGTTTTCCAGGCACAGAGGCCGGAGGAAGAGGCCTTCGGAAAGGAGAAGATCCATGCGGCGCCGCTTTAACTGGGACAAAAAGTACCTGTATTGGGGCATGACGGCCTTCGGCGTCATCGCCTGCGCCATCCTTTTCTATATGATCCTCAGCTATCTGCCCGCCCTGGGCAAGGCGCTGGGGAAGCTGGTGAAGATCCTCAGCCCCTTCATCTGGGGCCTGGTGATCACCTATCTGCTGTTGCCCCTCATGCGCCTGATGGAGCGCAACGTCTTCGGGCCGCTGATGAAGAAGGCCTACCGGAAGAACAAAAAGGACGACGGGCATAAGATGGCCCGGGGCCTGTCCATCCTGGTCTCCGAGATCGTGATGCTGGCCATCATCACCGCCCTGGTGTATCTGATCCTGCCTCAGCTGTACAGCAGCATTGAGAGCATGGTGCAGAACTCCAACGGCTATGCCGCCACGGTGGAGGTCTGGATCAACAACCTGCTGCGGGATTACCCGGAGATCATGGAGTACGCCAACACCGTCCTGGATGAGGTGAGCGTGGAGCTGCGCAGCTGGGTGCAGAACACGGTCCTGCCCGGCCTGGGCAGCATGATCTCCAACCTGACTACCGGCGTGTACTATGTGGTCATGGGCATCTACAACCTGATCATCGGCATCATCGTGTCCGTATACATCCTGGGCAACGTGGAGAGCTTCACCGCCGGCTGCCGGAGGCTTCTGTACAGCCTGTTCTCCGTGGAGACGGCGGAAAAGATCCGGGAGGGCGTGGCCTTCACCGACCGGACCTTCATGGGCTTCATCAACGGCAAGCTCCTGGATTCGGCCATCATCGGCCTGATCTGCTACATCTTCTGTGCCATTGTGAATATGCCCTACGCCCTGCTGGTCAGCGTGATCGTGGGCGTGACCAATATCATTCCCTTCTTCGGGCCCCTGCTCGGCGCGGTGCCCAGCGCCTTCATTATCCTGATGGCCAACCCTTTGAAAGCCCTGATCTTCGTGATCTTCGTTATCGTCCTCCAGCAGGTGGACGGCAATATCATCGGGCCCAAGATCCTGGGCAACTCCATCGGCATCGACGGCTTCTGGGTCATGTTCTCCATCATCCTGGGCGCCGGCCTCTTCGGCTTCTGGGGAATGCTCCTGGGCGTTCCGGTCTTCGTGGTGATCTACACGCTCCTGAACGATCTGGTGGAAAAGAGGCTGAAAAAAAGCGACCTCCCCTGGGAGACCGCTTCTTATGAAGATCTGGATCACATCGACCCGGTGACGAGAGAGGCCGTCAAGAGGGCCGGACAAAGAGAGGAAGAAGCTAAGACGGAGCCAAAAGACGCGGGGGACGAGGGATAATTCGGAATTCGGAGTTCGGAATTCGGAATGAAGGGAAGAGATAAAAGTGAAAAGAGAAGAGATGTGGCGTCCCGCCAAGAGACACCGCAGGTATTCACTATTCACGCTTCCCTTACCGATGCGCCAGCATGGCTCTGGCGTCCTTGAGCCCCTGACACAGCGCGTCCAGATCCTCCTGGTCGGTGTATCGGGAAAGGCCGATGCGCAGGGCGCCGTCGATGGTCTTGGCGTCCAGGCCCACCGCCTCCAGCACATGGCTCCGCCCGCCCTTCTTGCAGGCGGAGCTTTTTGATACATAGATCTCCCGGGCCTCCAGGAAGTTCATCAGCACCTCGCTGCGCCAGCCGGGCAGGGAGATGGAGAGAATGTGCGGCGCGTCCGAGGGAATATACCGCAGCTCCGGGAGTTCCCGGCTCAGCCGGTCGATCAGCTGCTGCTTCTGGGCCGCCATCCGGGCGCCGTTTTCCGCCAGCCCGGCCTTTCCCAGGGCCGCGGCCGCGGCGAAGGCGGCGATCTGGGGCATGGCCTCGGTGCCGGCCCGGCGGCCCTCCTCCTGGGCTCCGCCCAGAATATAGGGCTTGAGCCGCAGCCCCTTGCGGAGATAGAGAGCGCCGATACCCTTGGGGGCGTGGATCTTGTGGCCGCTGACGCTGATCAGATCCGCCCCCAGACTTTTCGCCGAGAAGGGGACCTTCAGGAAAGCCTGGACCGCGTCGGTGTGCAGCAGGGCCGGGGAGCCGGATTCCTTCAGGACCCGGGAGACCCCGGCAATGTCCGTAACGCCGCCGGTCTCGTTGTTCACCAGCATCAGCGTCACCAGCACCGTATCCTCCTGCAGGGCCGCCCGCACCGCCTCCGGGGAGACGGAGCCGTCCTTTTCCGGCTTCAGCCGGGTGACGGTGAAGCCCCGGGCCTCCAGCTCCTCCAGGCTTTTGCGCACCGCGTCGTGCTCCACCGGGGAGGAGATGATGTGCCCGCCCCGGCGCTTCATGGCCTCAGCGCCGCCCAGAATGGCCCAGTTGTCGCTCTCGGAGCCGCAGGAGGTAAAGACCAGCTCTCCCGGCGTACAGCCCAGGGCGTCGGCCACCTGCTTCCGGCTCTGATCCAGGAGCTTTTTCGCCTCCCGGCCCAGGGTGTGGGTGGAGCTGGGGTTGCCGAAGGTCCCGGTCATGGCCTCCAGGGCCGCCTGCGCCGCCTCCGGGCAGACCCGGGTGGTGGCGGAGTTGTCGAAATAGTGCATAGCGAAACCTCGTTTCGAAGGGAAGAGAAAAAGTGAAAAGTGAAGAGATTCGGTATGCCGCGAAGCGGCATAAGTTTGAATCCGCCCCGTTTCGCGGGACACCATAGCGATTTCCTCTTCGATCTTCCCGGTATTTGAAAGGTGAAAGTCACAGATGAAGTATATTATATCGACTTTGGGCTGCAAGGTCAACCAGTATGAGACCCAGGCCATGGAGAGCATGCTCCGGGAGGACGGCCATGAGCCCGCCTCCCCCGGCGAGCTGGCCGACGCGGTGATCGTGAACACCTGCGCCGTGACGGCGGAGAGCGGGCGAAAGTCCCGCCAGCTTCTGCGCCGGCTCCGGGACGAGAATCCCGGTGCGGTGCTGGCAGTCTGCGGCTGCTATTCCCAACTCAGCCCCGAGGAGGCCAGGGAGATCGGCTGCCGGGTGATCTTCGGCGCCGCCGACCGGGCCGATTTTGTCCGGGCGGTGGAGAAGGCGGTGGTCGAGGGAACGGAGGAGACCAGCATCGACCGGCCCTTCCAGCGCCGGAGCTATGAGAAGCTGCCCGCCGGGGCTCTGGCCGGCCGGACCCGGGCCATGCTCAAGGTCCAGGACGGCTGCGTCAACTTCTGCAGCTACTGCATCATCCCCTACACCCGGGGGCGGCTGCGCAGCCTGCCCCTGGAGGACGCCGTGGCCGAGACGGAGAGGCTGCGGGATCTGGGCTTCCGGGAGCTGGTGCTCACCGGCATTGAGGTGGCCGCCTACGGGGTGGATCTGCCCGGGAAGCCGGATCTGGGGGATTTGATCGACGCGGTGGCCGCCGTCTCCGGCCCCATGCGCCTGCGCCTGGGCTCCCTGGAGCCCACGCTGATCACCGAGGACTTCTGCCGGAAGGCTGCCCGCAGCGGCAAGCTCTGCCGTCATTTTCACCTGTCCCTCCAGTCCGGCTGCGACCGGATCCTGAAGGCCATGAACCGGAAGTACGACACGGCCCGGTACTACGAATCCGTGGAGCGGCTGCGGCGCTGGTTCCCCGGCTGCGCCATCACCACCGATCTGATCACCGGCTTTCCCGGCGAGACCGAGGAGGACCAGGCCCAGACCCTGGCCTTTATTCAGAAGTGCGCCTTTGCGGATATGCACATCTTCCCCTACTCCCGGCGGCCCGGCACTCCGGCGGACGCCATGCCCGGGCAGTGCACCAACGCCGTGAAGGCCGCCCGGGCCCATGAGGCCCAGACGCTTGCGGCCCGGATGCATCTGCGCTTTCTGGAAGAGAGCGTGGGCCAGACCCTGCCGGTGCTGTTCGAGTCCGGGGAGGAGGGCAGCCTGGGCCACAGCGACACCTATCTGCTGGTGAAGGTCCCGGACACGGGCCTGCAGGGTCAGCTCCTCCCGGTGCGTATCACCGGTATCGACGGGGAGAAGGCCATTGGGGAGGTTCGGAATTCGGAGATCGGAATTCGGAATTGAGGAGCCGGGCCCATTCCCGACAACAAGAGAAGAAGGAGAAGTTTCCCATGAAGAAAATCGGAATGCTGGTGGCGGTGGAGATGGACGCGGTGCTGCGCCGCTATGGGACCGCGGAGCGGACGGAGATCCGCCACGGCTTTGAGATGCACCTTTATGATATGGGCGGCTATGAGCTGTACGTGATGCGCTCCGGCGCCGGAGAGCTCTCCGCCGCCGCGGCTGCTCAGATGCTCATCGACCGCTACGAGGTGGAGCTGGTGGTGAACTTCGGCGTGGTGGGCGGCCTGACCGAGGAGATGGGCCAGACCAAAACCTGCGTGGTGGAGCGGGTGGTCCACTACGACTTTGATACCTCCGCCTACGACGGCGTCCAGCCCGGGCGCTACATCCAGTACCCGGACGAGTACCTGCGCCCCACGCCGGAGCTGATCGACAAGGCCGTGGCCATTTTCCCAGAGCTGAAGCGGGTCACCTGCGCCTCCGCGGACAAGTTCGTGGAGGGCAGAGAGGCCAAGAACGCCCTGCATGAGCGCTGGGACGCAGATATCTGCGAGATGGAGGCTGCCGCCGTGGTGCTGACCTGCGACCGCAGCGGCATCCCCTGCCTGCTGATCAAGACCGTCTCCGACGGCCTGACCCAGGGCGGCCAGGACTTCGGCGCGGCCCTGGCCGAGACCTCCCGGATCTGCCTGGAGGTGGCCGACCGGATCATCCGGGAGCTGTGAGCGCTGCGCGCTGGGGACGAGGGAAAATTCGGAATTCGGAGTTCGGAATTCGGAGCTGAGTGAGGAGTTACGGAATCGCCTCCGGCGAGGAAGGATGATCCGCCCTGCTTTGGAGGATACCTTAACGATTCATGATCCGCTTTTCGCGATCCCCGGCGGATCCGCGAAAGACGGAAAGAGCAAGTAAGGAGACGCTATGACCGAAAAGCTATACTACGAGGACAGCCATCTCTTCGCCTTTTCCGCCCTGGTCACCGGCTGTGAGGCGGGGAAAAAGGGCTGGCTGGTGACGCTGGACCAAACGGCCTTCTTCCCGGAGGGCGGCGGACAGCCGGCGGATACCGGGACCATCGGCCCGGCCCGGGTCACCGACGTCCACGAGCGGGAGGGGAGGATCCTCCACTACACGGACCGCGCGCTGCCGGTGGGGGAGCGCTTCGACTGCGAGATCGACGCCGAGCAGCGTCTGAGACGGATGCAGAACCACTCCGGAGAGCATATCTTCTCCGGCCTCACCCACAGCCGCCACGGCCTGGAGAACGTGGGCTTCCACATGGGCAGCGACTGCATGACCATCGACTTTGACGGGGAGCTGAGCTGGGAGGAGCTGACGGAAATCGAGACCGAGGCCAACCGGGTGGTTCGAGCGGATCTGCCGGTCCGGACCTGGTTTCCCGAAGCGGCGGAGCGGAAGAGCCTGCACTACCGCAGCAAGCTGGAGCTGACAGAGAACGTGCGCCTGGTGGAGATCCCGGGAGTGGACCTGTGCGCCTGCTGCGCGCCCCACGTCAGCCGGACCGGGGAAGTGGGACTCATCAAGCTCCTGACCGCCGAGCGGCACCGGGGCGGGGTGCGGATCACCCTGGTCTGCGGCATGGACGCCCTGGAGGAGGCCCGCCGACGGCAGGAGAGCGTCACCGCCATCTCCAATCTGCTCAGCGCCAAGCGGGACCAGGTGGCCCCGGCGGTGGAGCGGCTGCTGGAGCAGCAGAGCGCCCAGAAGGAACGCCTGGCCCTGCTGGGCACCGAGCTTGCCCGGCTGCGGGCGGCCCAGATCCCGGAGACGGAGGGGAACCTGTGCGTGTTCGATTCGGTGCTGGATGAGATCTCCCTGCGGGAGCTGGTGAATCTCCTGGCGGACAAGTGTACCGGCATGGCCGGGGCCTTCTCCGGCAGCGATGAGACCGGTTATCGCTACATCATCGGCAGCCGTCACCTGGATCTGAGGGCCGACAGTCGGCGCATCAACGCCGCCATCGGCGGCAAAGGAGGCGGCAGTCCGGAGATGATCCAGGGCCGGGCCTCCGGGTCGGAGGCGCAGATCCGGGCCTTTTTCGAGGGCGGAACGGAAGCCTAACATTGTGAACAAAAAATGTCGGACTTTTTGTGCAGGTTCGACATTTTTTATACACATAAGAGGATAATGTATAAGAAAAACGCCCGATTTCGGCCCCCTTTTGGGCACATTCGCCGAAATTAAATTTGACAATGTTCTGACACTTCGATATAATATTTACCGTGAAAGTGGGCGTATTGCGCCCAAAAATGTTAGGATATTTGGAGGGTTATCTGTGAGAGATCTCAAACATCTGATCTACTTTGAGAATCTGCTTCAGGAAGCCAACAACGATCTTGTCAAGCAGGCCAAGGCCGACGGCAAGAGAGCGATTGGTTATACCTGCTATTTCATGCCTGAAGTTCTTCTCGACCTGCCCGGCTGCTTCTCCGTACGTCTGAGAGCGCCCCGCTGCACTTCCCCCGACATCGCCACCTACTACATGTCCGCCCGTGTCTGCCACTACGCCCGCAGCCTGATGGAGCGCGCCCTGGAGGGCGGCTTCAACTTCCTGGACGCCCAGATGGCTACCGAGACCTGCACCGCGACCTGCCGCTTCCAGGAGCACCTGGAGCAGAAGCATATCGACTCCGTGAAGGATATGCGCATCATCGACAACGATGATTTCTTCTGCTCTTTCAGCGACGTGCCCTTCAAAAACAACCAGATTGCCTATGAGCACTTTGCCGAACAGCTGCGCGTTCACGTGCTGGACGAGCTGAACAAGCACTTCGGCATCGACGTGTCTGACGAGGCCATCCGCCAGGCCGTCGAACAGCACAACGAGGTCTGCCGGCTCATCAATGAGATCGGCGACTACCGCAAGCTGGACAACCCCACCATTACCGGCTATGAGTTCCACGTGATCCAGCTGGTGAGCCTGGTATGTCCCAAGTACCTGATCCTGCCCTATCTGCGGGAGACCGCCGAGGAGCTGAAGACCCGCGAGCCGGATCTGAAGAAGGAATTCCGCTGCAAGGTGGTCCTGGCCGGCTCCGAGAACGACGATCCCGACTTCACCAAGCTGGTGGAGAGCTGCGGCGCCCGGGTCGTCTGCGACCGCTACTGCTACGGCGCTGTGGAGAGCCGCCAGCCCATCGAGCTCAAAGAGGGCGAGGATCCTGTCTTCACCATTGCCAAGCACTATCTGGTCACCTCCAACTGCCCCCGCTTCATGCCCCAGGACGAGATGCGCGCCCGCAAGCAGCGCATCGCCGAGCTGGCCAAGGAGTATCACGCCGACGGCGTCATCATCGCCTCCAACAAGTTCTGCGAGTACTGGAGCTATGAGCGCGTGATCGACACCGTGATCCTCAAGCGCGACTTCGGCCTGCCCGTTTGCTCCATCGAGAAAGAGTACATCAACTCCGCTTCCGGCCAGCTGCGTACCCGCTTCCAGGCCTTCGTTGAAAGTGTTGAGATCAAGCAGATCCAGGAGGGCAAGTAATATGGATATCAAAAAAGCGTTGAAGGATTTCTGGTACGGCAAGCCCCACACCGCTGAGGAAGGCGGCCGCCGTCTGGGTGATCTGCACGAGGACAAGACCCATCTGTACAAGCACAGAGAGTGGCGTGGTTTCAAGGACACCATGTACTACTTCTACATGATCTGGCTGTACAACTACATCTTCATGGTCAAGGACGTTATGGTCATGGGCGGCCTGGTGAACTTCGCCAAGGGCGTGTGGCGCTACCGCTGGGTAGGCCAGACCTATCTGCCCGTGCTGCACTGGTTTGACCGCGGCCTCGAGGGTATGCGCGGCGAGGCCATGAAGGCCTCCGCCTGGCACTACCGGGCCATGGTCTCCACCACCATCCGTCAGTTCCAGCGCATGTTCGCCGCCGATACCCGTCTGCACGGCGGCAAGCAGAACGACCTGTACAAGCACACCATCGCCCACAACGAGACCGTTTGGGGCGGCGTGTTCTATCCCTGGGACGGTGAGATCCAGAACGTGCCTCTGGAGATGATCCCCTACTTCGTCACCTGCCACGTCAACTCCCACACCGTTCTCAACTATATCGACGCGGTCCAGTCCATCGGCCTGCCCGGCGACCCCTGCCCCATGTGCCAGGCCGAGTCCGGCATCTTCGTCCTGGACGACGTGCCCGACTACGCTCCCGCCGTGGTCACCTGCAACGAGGCCTGCGACGCTTCCGTGTCCACCTCCACTCTGCAGGACTGGTTCTTCGACAAGCCCCTGTTCTCCCTGCCCATGCCCATGATCTTCGACGATCCTCTGGTCAAGAAGTACTGCATGCGCGAGATCGAGGAGCTGTGGAAGTTCGTTGAGCAGCAGTACGGCATCCCCTTCAGCTGGGAGAAGCTGGTCAAGAAGCTGGAGCAGCAGAACGAGCTGCAGCGCTTCGAGTGGGAGAAGTGGGAAGTGGCCGGCAAGTCCGATTACTACCCCATCAACGGCGTGGCCCAGGCCCTGTACCGGATCTACCAGACCCAGTACGGCGATTGGGAGATCTGGCACGTCACCGACAAGAAGGTCCGCAAGATCCTGGAGAAGTGCGTGTCCAAGAAGATCAACTCCTTCCCCCAGACCCGCCACCGCGTGATCGCCTGGTCCTGCGCTCCTCTGTACTACTCCAACTGGTGCACCTGGGCCTACAACTGCTGGGGCCTGAACGTCATCATCAACATGGACTCTCTGATGTTCGATATGACCATCCGCACCGATTCCTACGAGCACACGCTGGAAGACATGGCCCAGTACCACATGTGGGCTCCCATGCGCCGTATGGCCGTGGGCGGCATGCGCCACATGTTCGAGCTGTGGGAGTACATGGAGAAGTTCAACTGCGACATGGTCGCCATGTATGACCAGCTGCAGTGCAAGGGCGTGCAGGGTCTGCACGGCCTGTTCGAGGATGAGTTCCGGGATCGCAACATCCACGCTTTCTGGGTCCCCCACGCTCTGCCCGACAGCCGCACGGTCTCCCGCGCCGAGATCCGCCGCCTGATCAACGACTACATGACCACCGTCATGCACGAGGAGCCTCTGGATCCGTCCCTGCTCGACTTCGACGATTCCATGACCTGGTAATAGGAGGAAATTGAGAAATGTGCAAATTTGGTAAGTTTTTGCTGAAGTTCCTTGGGATCGCTCTGGTGCTGAACATCGGCCTGTTCTGCGCCTTCTTCTTCGACCTGGACGGCAAGCTGCTCTTCAACGTGGTGGAGCCCTTCCTGAAGGATCACTACGACAATATGGAGCGTAAGGACACCCTGAAGACTCCCTACGATATCCACAAGTTCCCCAAGTACGACTACGATTCCTGATGATCCCGGCATAGCCCACCCGCCTGCGGCTTTGCCTCCCCCCTCGGGGGAGGTGGCCGAAGGCCGGAAGGGGTGCTTCGCCCCGACAGACGGTGTGCGATGGGAGCACCCCCTCAGCTGCGCGACGGCGCAGCAGCTCCCCCGGAGGGAGAGCCTATAAAGAATATACGGAGGTTATTTGTAATGAAATACTTTGGCGGTTGTGACGTAGGATCCACCTACACCAAGGCGGTTATTCTGGACGAGAACGGCAAGATGGTAGCGGACACCACGATCCGCAGC
>CADAHL010000017.1:55989-76398 GCA_902787755.1 Oscillospiraceae bacterium | reverse complement strand
AGGGTGGGTCTCGGGAGGGGAAGAAATCGCAATCTTCCCCTCCCGAGGGTCGTTTCTCTTTGGTTCTTTCTCTTTGGACAAGCAAAGAGAAAGAATACCCGTCTCCTCACGCATTCGCCGAAGCAGCCGATGAACCAAGATCGTACCGCGCGGGCGACCGCAAGGGTCGCCCCTACGACGTAACCAAAATGCGAGCATGTCCACGGGCCGCCGGGGGCGGCGGCCCCTACGGTGCAACCGGTACATTTCTCATTCAATTCCGAACTCCGAATTCCGAACTCCGAATTGACCGAGGGCGGCGGCCCCTACGGTGCAACCCGTACATTTCTCATTCAATTCCGAACTCCGAACTCCGAATTGCCGCCCGGGGCGGTTCTATGCCTCGATGACGGCGGCGGCGATCTGCTGGGCGCAGGGCAGGGCCTCCTCCCGGAGAGCGCTGCCGCCGATGATATTCCCGGCCAGGCGCAGGGTCCCGTCCAGAGCCAGAGCCCCGATCCCCGAGCGGGTGCCGGCCAGGGCCACGTTGTTCTCCCAGGCCGCGGCCTCCTTTCTCCCGGAGTCCCGCACCGATTCCCGGCCCGCCAGGCGCAGCCTGCCCTTGGCGGTCAGGCCCGCGGCGTAGTGAGAATCCACAGCCACCATGACGATATCCGTCCAGGCCTCGGCCCCCAGGCGGGCGTCGTCGCTGTCGGCGCAGAAGCACTGGACCCGCCCGGTGCTGTCCAAAGCCAGCACGCAGCCCCAGGCCGCGGCGATGGCGGTCACGTTCCGGCATTGGGTCACGGCTCTCTGCATCTGCCTGAGCCGGTCGCCGGAGGAGGCGGAGACCAGCAGGCGCAGCTGGCCTGCGGTGGTCAGGACCGCCACAAAGCCCTCGCCCTCGGCGATCGCCTTCACCCCGGTCAGGCCCACGACCTCCTCGGAGGGCACGGAGGGGATCCCGCTGACCAGCACGGACCCGTCCCGGCGCACGCCGTAGCTGCAGCCCGCCCCGGCCTCCACAAAGGCCACCTGGCTCCAGTCCTCCACCCGGTACTGCCCCTGATCGGAGCGGGTGTAAGCGGTGCTTGCGGCCTCCACGTGCCCGTCCCGGTACAGCACCAGGCAGTGTCTGCTGCCGAAGGAGACCTGCACCGCGTCCTTCAGGCGGAGCTCGGCGTCGCCGTGAGGAGTGAACAGGAACTGCCCCCGGGCCGTTACCACCGCGGCGCCTCTGTCGCCCAGGCTCAGGCAGGAACGGCCCAGCTGCTTGCGGCAGGTCCGCTCCACCACCTTCGCCCGGTAGTCCTCCGCCTTCTCCCGCCAGGCCTTCACGTCCTCGGGATCGGCAAAGAGGGAGACAAAAGCATAGGGCGCGCGGCACACCGGGCAGCTCGTCTCGTCGGCGTTTCGGGCCGACGCGCCGCACACCGGGCAGCGCAGGCTCGTATTGTCCGCCATCAGGATCCCTCCTTTTCTGTTTCATCGGCCCCGCCCTCCGGCGGGATCGGCGCCTCCGGGATGATCCGGAAGCCGGACCAAAAATGCCGGATGGGATAGAAGAAGTTCAGCTCATCCAGAGACCGTTTCATGTCCGGGATGATGGAGCCGGTGAACACGCCGACGATCCGGCCGTCCCGTCTGGAATAGACGCCGGCGCCGGAGTCGCCGTGCAGGCCCTTGATATCCGCGTAGCAGCGCTGCACGCCCCCGGGCTCCTGGATGGAGTGGATCCGTCCGGAGGACTGGGAATAGCGCAGCTCGGTCGCATCCCTGTGCTCAATGAGCCGGGTGCCCAGGGGGTAGCCCACCATGAAGATCTCCTCGGTGTTGTCCAGCGGCTCTCCCTCCGGCCGGAGCGGCGCGGCGGGATAGTTGGTCCCGGAGAGCTTGAGCAGCGCCATGTCGCAGTCCTTCCGACGGTCGGACAGGATCTGGCAGTCGGCCCATTGATAATCGCCGCCCACCGCGCCGGGGGTATAGAGCTTCGCCCGGATGCGCCGGGCCAGCTCCCCGGTTTTGGCGTTTTCCACGTTGTGGTTGGCGGTCAGGATGACGCCGTCGGCGCTGATGATGGTGCCGGAGCCGGAGCCGGAGCCGGAGGCGAATTCGATCTCCAGGAAGACGGCGCTTCTCGCCGCCCGCTCCACACAGGCGGCGTAGTTGTCCGGGGTGACGCTCTCCGGCTCCCGGACCGACAGATCTCTCTGACGCAGACGAGCCGGCGGATATTTCTTCCGCAGCTGCTCCTGATACTTCTCCGGGATATCCTCCCGGGTGAGCTGTGAGCGGGCCTGCGCAGGCAGCGGCGCGCTCCTGCCGTAGTCCCGGTCCAGACGCTCCAGCTGCCGGTTCACCGAGTCGTGGAGGAAGTTGCGCACGAAGCGGGCGTTGCCGAAATCGGGATCTCTCTTCCCGCACACGCTCCGGAACACCTCATAGGCCAGGTCCAGATAGCCCTGCTCGGGCAGAAGGGGCTCCTTCACGCCGATCTGGGGGAATTTCCGGGGCTGGGCCGCCATGACCTTCAGGATCTGCAGCAGCTCGTCGGGATTGTAGTCCTCAAAGACCAGGATGCTGTCCTCGGTGCCGAAGCGGCTGTGCAGGCCGCTGTCCATGTCCAGCATCTCCTGCATCTGCCGGGGGTAGCCCGCCAGGATAATGCAGGTCCGCCGGATTACGTCCACGTCCTCCAGGGCGGTGAGCAGGCGCTTGATGACCTCGTTGCCCGCGGCCGACTCCCGGAGCTGGTGGGCCTCGTCGATGAACAGCACGCCGCCCCGGGCCAGCTTCAGGGTCTTCTCGAAGTTCTGGAAGTCCCCGGCCATCTGCCGGGCGGTGCGCTCCACCACATGGCCGATCTCCAGGACCCCCGCGGCCTTCAGGATCCCGCCCATGAGCTTGGCCACCTTGGTCTTGCCCACGCCGGGGTTGCCCACGAAGCAGTACAGGCCCGGGGTCACGTCCTCGGGATCGGTCCAGTAGATCCGCCGCTCGATGTTCTCCACGGCCTGCTTGACCCTCTTGAGGCCGGTCAGGTCCCGAAGCTCCTGCATGGCGGTCTCGGCCAGCTCGCTGCTGGGCTTGAGGTACTTTTTCAGTCTCTTGGGCAGCAGGCTCTCGTCCACCTGCCGGAGCTTCACGGTGTAGGTGTGTTCCCGGCCGTCCTCGTCCCGCCAGGTTCGGGTCTCCTCCCTGGGCGCGCCGTCGGGGAATCTGGCCTTCCAGCCCTCCTTCAGCTCCCGGCACAGGGCGTCGATCTCCCGGCCGTTGCCCCAGGAGGACAGGGTATCCCCCAGGCCGCCCCGGTCGGTGACCCAGTTGACCATGAAGTCCCGCAGGGTCTTCTCGTCCGCCAGAGCGCCCGACAGCAGGAAGCTGTCCCGGGCCTTCAGGCGGAACAGGCGCAGCATATCCTCCGCGCTCAGGTCCTCCAGCTGGAACTCCCGGGTCAGGCTGGTCTTCATACCGGGGTACTCCCGGAACAGCCGCTCCAGCCCCTCCTGGCTGTCCAGCAGCACGAAGGAGATCCGCCCGGCGTACTGCTGCATGGCCCCGGCGATCACGTTCAGGGCCTCCGGGCCGAAGGAAGCGCTGCCGTCGTGGCCCTTGGGCAGCATGGAGCTGGGGTTTTCAATGACCAGGGTGGTGCCCAGATTGGCCTGGATCACCCGTCTGGCCTGGTCCGGCGTCGCAGAGACATAGCCGGCCACCAGCTCGGTCTCGTTGGTGAAGTGGGGCTTCATGCCGGTGAGCAGGCCCATCTCCCGCCAGAGCTCATGCAGGGCCCGGCAGACCGTGTGTCTGCCGCTGCCCAGGGGGCCGCTGACGGCGAAGTTCAGGCCGCTGCCGCCCACCTCGTCGGCGAAGCGGGTTTCCGCGCTGCTGGTTTTGCGGAACCGGGCGTAGTCCCGGATCTCCTGCTTGCCGTAGAGCTCCTCCAGCAGTCGCTCGGCGCCGGACTGCCGGGGCGTCGGCATGCCCACGGGTCCGGCAAAGCTCTCCATGGCGGCGGGGATGTCGTACTCGGTCAGGGTCCGGCGCTCCTCTTCGCTGATCTGATCCCTCTGCTGATCACTGGGGATGGCGTTCCGGTCCCCGGCCACCTTCTGGGTCAGCCGGTTGGTCCTGGCCGCCACGGAATCGGGCAGGTAGTTGTCGCGGATATAGCCGGCGTTGCCGAAATCGGAGCCGGCCTGCAGGCTCAGGTAGTTGTCCAGGGCGATCTGGCTCCGGTCCAGGTAGCCGGGAGAGGGGATCTCCCCCGCCGCCCTCGCCATGCTCTCCAGAATGTCCCGCAGCTCCCGGGCCGTATAGTGGTCGAAGCGGATGCGGTGGTTTTGGGGGAAGCGCCGGTTGAGGCCGGGGTCCAGGGTAATGGTTTGCTCGATCTCCAGGGTATAGCCCGCCAGGACCACCGCCGTATCGCTGTGGAAGTCCGGCGCCTCGATGATGGGTACCAGAGCCTTGACCACCGCCGGGGACATCTGGTGGGCCTCGTCGATGAACAGCACGCCGCCCCGGGCGTTGCGCACCACGGTGTCCAGGTCGTTCTCGCCGCCCCGGCCGTGGCCGCCCCGGGAGCCCAGCTCCAGCTTGCCGCCCTGGCATTCCACCAGGTGGCCCCGCTTGAGCACGCCCAGCAGCCGGAGCATCTCGCCCATCATCCGGGCGGTAAAGGTCTTGCCGGTGCCGGGAGGGCCGTGGAAAACATAGTTGCCCGGCGCCCGCTCCTCGCTGCCCATCTGGATGTTTCTGGCCAGCTGGCGCAGGAAGGCCTTCACATTGGTCAGGCCGATCATGCCGTCCACCTTGGCCATGGCCTCGTCCAGGTTCTGGCTTCTGTGCCGGAGGCAGTCCTGCAGGGCTTCGGGGATATCCGCCGGGATCAGCACGTCGTCCCGCTCCTCCGGGGGCAGCTTCTCCTGGCGCCGGTCATGCCGGAAGATCATGTCCGACAGCAGATTCTCCGCCTCGCCGGCGTTGCCCCAGGCGGTAGTGTTGCGGCCGTCCACCCAGTTGTCGCAGAAGTTGGGAAGCTCGGCCTGCAGCTCCTCCGAGAAGCGGAACTGCCGGTTGGAGGCCGCGTCGTTCCTGTTCCTGCGCTCCAGGAAGCTGTTCAGCAGCCGGAGCATCTCCTCGCCGGTGTAATCCGGCAGGGTGTAGACCGTGGGGAAGCGGCGGGGCAGGCCGGGATTGGCCTCCATGAGAGCGTCGATCTGCTCCGGATAGCCCGCCACCACCACCGCGAACTGCCCCTCGTACCGGGACATATCCGCCACCAGCTGGTCCAGGGCCTCCCGGCCGTGCTGGTTGGAGAGCAGCTGATAGGCCTCGTCGATAAACAGCACGCCGCCCATGGCCTCCTGGACCTTGGCCCGGATCTGGGCGTTGGTCTGGCCCACATAGCCGGACACCAGATCGGCGCCGCTGGCCTCCACCAGATGGCCCTGGGGCAGCATGCCCAGCTCCTTGTAGATCTCGCCCATGAGCCTGGCCACCGTGGTCTTGCCGGTGCCCGGGCCGCCCCGCAGCCGGATGTTCAGCCGGTGGCCCATGGAGCTTCTGGGGATCTCAAAGGCGGTGAAGCGGCAGGAGTACTCCGGCATCCGGGGACCGGCGCTGCGCTCATGGATGGCCGTGGCGCGCATGCTGCGGATCTGTTCCTTCAGCTCGTCCATGCCCACCAGGCGCTCCAGAGTCTCCATGGGGCCAAGATGGCCCTGATCCTCGGCCACGGTCCTCCAGTTGGCCAGGGAGATGGGCTGCCCCGGGTTCTGCTGGGCGAAGTTCTCCATGCGCACCAGCAGCTCCCGCAGACCCCAGTTCTTCCGCGCGCAGACGTCGGCGAAGGCCAGGGCCAGCTCGTTGACCGCCATGGGATCCACCGGCACGTCCACGCCCTCCGCCAGGCCCAGGCGAAAATGGTTCAGCAGGTTCCGGACCTCCGCGGCGTTGGGGGTGGGCAGGGAGATGAGCCGGTTCGACTCCGCCGTGTCGGAGTCGATGCAGGGGCGCAGGACGGTGGTGTACACCCGATCCCAGGTCACGTTGCCCCGGCCCACGCTCTCCTCCAGATTGTCCAGGTCCGTCTGCCGGAACAGATGGATCACCACGCTGTGGTTCCGGGTCCGGTAGGAGCCGAGCTCCTGGAACAGCTGCAGGATCACCGGCGGCAGGCTCTGCTGGAAGGTATTGGAGGCGTTGAGCACCAGGGCCACCCGGTAGTCGGTGGTGGTCATCAGTGCCAGCAGCTGGTTCCAGGCCACCGCGTCCGAGATATTGCCCACGTTCAGCCGGGTGGTGGGAGGCTGGGTATGCTGCTCCCGGGCGCTGTCGGCGGCCGGACGCCGGGAGCCGGGACGGCGGCTGCTCATGCGGCTGCGAAAGCCGTCCCCCTCCCCGCCGTCCCTTCCCCGGAGCAGGATCCGGAAGGAGCGGTCGTCGAAGCAGTAGAGCTTCATCATCTCATCGAAGAAGATCACCGCGTCGAAGCCCTGCTCCAGCAGATAGCGGTGCAGCTCCATGCGCACGTCCCGCAGCTGCAGATCGTCGGCGCAGTACTGGTCCTCCGTGTGCCCGGCGACCACATAGTGGGTCCCCAGGCAGAGAAATTTATGAAAATAAGAATGCTCGATCCCGCGCATCGTTTATCTTCCTCCTGCGCTCCGGCGTCCTCCGTCGGTCCTCCCGGCCTGTCCGGCCTGTCCGGCCGCCTGTCTCTCCGGCTGCCTGGGCTCGGCCACCTGGGCCGTCTCCCCGCGCCAGCGCTCCACGTCGAAGCGGGTCTCGGCCGCGTTGCAGCGGGTATCGCCTTCGGGCAGTCTCTCCGGTTCCGTGCACTCCAGCCCCCGGCTGCGCAGCACCCGGAGGATATTGCCCAGCACCTCGTCGGCGAAGGCCGCGTCATGGGCCCCGTCGGAGATCACGTCATAGGTGAAGGTGTTGCCCACCCGGCCGTCCGGGCCGATCTCGGGTCGGAGGGTGACCGCCATCTCCAGGCCGGTGCCGGGGTTGGTGAGCCGGGCCCGGATGCCCGCCCGGGGATCCTCGCCCTGATAGGCGTCCTCCTCCAGCTGCAGCAGCACGCCGTTGCCGGCACTGCCGTTAAAGAGCTCCCTCTCCAGATCGGCCACCAGGTCGTAGCGCTCGCAGCTGGCCCGGAAGGCGGCGGCGGCGAAGACCGTGGTCTCGTCGATCTCCCGGCTGATCTGGACGGCGGCGTCCTGCAGCTCCTGAATCTGCTCGGTGCTCAGGCTCCGGTTGTCCGCCTCCCGGCGCAGGGAGTCCAGCCGGACCTGCAGCTGCCCCAGGGTGCCGCAGCTCCAGTGATCCACGTCCAGCTCCTCCGTCTCGTCCTCCAGGCGGATCTGACGGCTGGCTTCCAGCTGGGCCTGGACCTGCTCGATGGTCTGCAGGGTCAGCTGCCGCTCGAACTCCCAGCGCTGCTCGGCCGCCAGCACCTCCTGGCGCAGGGCCAGGGTATCGGCCAGGATCTGCCGGGCCTCGGAGCGGGCCGCAGCCCCCACGCCGGAGAGCCCGGCGCTCAGATCGCTTTCCACGTTGTCCAGCCCCGCCTGCAGCGGAAGCCTGCGGCCCGGGGCGAACTGATCCACCCGGTGCCCCTCCAGCTCCCTCAGGATGCTGTGCGCGGCTCCGGCATAGGTGCGGGCCATATCCGAAAGGGTGGCGTTGTCCGCCTGCATGCCCCGGACGGTCTGGTCGATGGCGTCGATCTGGCCCTGCATGGTCCTCATCTCCGCCCGCAGCTCCCGGTCCAGGTTCCGCATCTGGTTTTCCAGATCCGCCCGCTGGCGCTGCATGGCCTGCACGATCTGCCGGGTGTTGTCCTGCATCTCCCGGCGCACGGTGCCGATCTCCCGGCTGAAGTCCCGGTGCATTTGCCCCAGCTCCTGCTGGTGCCGGACGGCCAGATCCCGGATCTGCCGGTTCTGCTGCTCCACCGTCTGGGCGATCTGATTGCGCAGCTGGCTGTTCTGGGTCTGCAGAGAGTTGATGGCCCGGGTGGAGCTGCTCAGCTGACTGGTCAGGCTGTCAATGCGCTGCTGATTGGCTCTCTGGCTGCGCTCGACCGCCTGGTTCAGCCGCTGCAGGGCGTCCACCCGCCCGGCCAGGTTGGAGGCGTCCCGGGCCTGCCGCTGCAGCCTCTGATATTCCGCCCGGGTGATCGATACACGGGTAAAGTATTCTTCGCTCATTCCTGCCGTTCTCCTTTCGGTTTCTGGGTGTTGGGGATCCCAACGATATTGTCGTACGCTCCGTGTGGGATGATCTGCCGCGTCCGGCCTTCCCTGCCGTACAGGTCCAGATCCTGCCGGTAGCGCTCGGTCAGGCAGATCGTCCGCTGGTTGGACGAGCCCCGCAGGCTCCGTCCGTCGTCCAGGGCCTGCAGATAGGGCCCGTCGATGAGCAGGTCGGTCCGATCCAGCAGCGACCTGGCCTCCGGCTGCTCCAGAAGCTGTTCATACACAAGGCCGGTGTAGACGATGACGCCCATGTCCCGCCGCCGGCGGATCCGGTCGATCAGCTCGGCCAGGGCCGCCGCCTGCAGGAAGGGCTCGCCGCCGCTGATGGTCAGGCCGTCCATGCCCGACAGGGCGATCTCCGCCGCCAGGGCGCTGACGGGGATCAGGCTCCCGCCCTGCTCGTCCCGGCTCTGGGGGGTGACGCAGCCCGGGCAGTGCTGCCGGCAGCCCTGGACCCACAGGCAGTAGCGCCGGCCCGGCCCCAGGGTGGTCACGCCGCTCTCCTTGGTGAATACCCGTATGTTCTCCATGGTCTCAGCGGGGGGTCTTGCCCAGGCTGCGCTCCCGGAGCTTCTGCAGATCCTGGCCGTAGGCCCGGGCAGCCCGGGTCAGCACGCCGTCCAGGTAGTCCAGATCGGCCCGGATCCGCTCGAAGGCCTCCCGGACCCTCTCGCAGTTGGACAGATTCAGCGTCCCCTTCAGATTCAGGCTGCCCTCCTCCTTCAGCGCGTCCATCAGCCGCTCCAGAGGCGTCCGGTCGTTGGTGAACCAGTCCTCATAGCGCTTGCGCATCTCCAGGCAGCCCCGGTAGCTCTCCTCCAGCTGGGCGTTCTCCTCCCGGATCCGCTCCAGGGCCAGCCGGTGCTTCTCCAGCTTGGGCCGCAGGGCCCGGATGCTGGTGTTCATCAGGGCGATGGCGTCGGTGCTCAGCTGCTCGGCCTCGGCATCGTATTCGGTCTTGCTTTGGCGCAGCTCGTCCAGGCGCCTGGACAGCTCCTCAAAGGCCGCCCGATCCTCCTCCAGCTGCTTTGCCAGCGCTTCGATCTCCGTCCGGGCCTGGGCCTGCTTTTCCTCGCTGCAGGTCTCCTCCGCCTCCTGGATCCGCTTGCGCTCAGCCTCCAGCCGGTCCATCTCCGCGCGAAGATCCTTCAGGGTCTGGGGCAGGGCGTCGATCTGCTCTTGAAGCTCACGCAGCTGCCGCTCCCGGTCCGCCCGCTGGGCGTCCTTCTCCTCGAACTCCGCCCTGGCCCGGGTCACCTCCTCAAAGAGCCGCCCGTTCTCCTCCTGCAGCGCTTTCAGGCGCTCCGGCGTATATTCCGCCAGGGAATCCCGAAGACCGGCCTCGGCGGCCTTCAGGCTCTCTTCCTCTTTTTTCTTCTCCTCGATGCTCCCGTTCAGACCGGCGATCTGCCGGTTGAGCTCCTGGATCTCCCGGCTGCGCTGCTGATCCTCCATCGCAAGCTCTGCCCGCCGCCGCTTCCGCTCCTCCAGGGTCTCGGCGGAGCCCTGGGTCAGCGCCTCGCTTCCCTCGCTCTCCAGGCCCGCCCGCTTGATATAGGTCGAGACGCGCTGTGCCACCGTCTGGTAGCCGTCGGTCAGCATATCCTGGTCAAAGGCCTCCAGCTGTCCGGGATCCGCCGCCTCCTCGGCCAGCCGGAGCAGAGCCCCGCAGGTCTCCAGCAGGCCCTGGGCCAGCTCCACGCCGGACTTTTCGAGAATGCTCTCCGCCTGGGCCTTCAGCTGTCTGCTCAGGCGTTCTGTCTTCACATCTGCCATGCTCCTGTCCCCCTGTTACACTTTGATCGGAATATAAGATACATCCGTCTCGTCGTCGCTGCGCTGAAAGCAGAGCTCCGGCTTTTTCTCGGCCAGCCGGAAGCCCACCCGGTACAGGCCCTCGTAGATCCCCCAGTCCCGCAGGGCCAGCGCCTCCCGGCGCCCGTCGATGGACAGGGTCAGCGTGGTCCGGGCCGTCAGGTAGACCTGGCCTCGGTACGCGGCCTGGCTCAGCTGCTTTGCCCCCTGCTCCCTTTCGGCCAGGGGCAGCAGCTGCTCCCGCAGGGCGCCGTCGGCGCCGGGATTGGCCAGGCAGACCAGGGCCAGCTCATGGCCGAAGGGGCCGTTCTCCCGCTCCCGCAGAAGCTCCTCGCCCCGCGGGGCCAGCAGCGCCGGGTCCTCCTCCGCACCGTAGTCGGCAAAGCGGTCGTCCGGCAGCCAGGGCTCCTCCGGGCAAAAATGGGCGCGGACGGTATGGACCGCCGGAGCAAAGCAGGCGGCCCGTCCGCCGAGAACGATGCGCAGGGTCTCCGGATCGGTCCCGGTCTCGGCCAGGGCCGCGTCCGCCTCCTCCAGCAGCTGCCGGGTCAGGCGCCGGTCCTGCTCGTAAAGGCCGATCAGCTCGGCGCAGCTCAGGCTGCCGCCGGCGGTCTGCAGCGCCGGATAATCGCGCCCCGGGTTCTTGAGACAGGCCTCCAGACGCCGGTTGGCGTCTGCCCGCTTTTCCCGCCAGAGGGCGTAGGCAGCCTCCGGCTCCAGGCCCAGGGCCTCAGCCAGCCGGCCGAAGGCCGTGGACGGGCCCGGGGAGGGGAGGATCCGCTCCACGCTTGCCTCTCCGGCGCTATCGATCCGGCAGAGAGCGCCCCCGATCCCGTCCAGATCCAGGATCAGCAGCCGGGTCTCCTCCGGCCGCTCCCCCGGGCGCCGGGAATCGTCATAAGCCGCAATGGCGGCGTAGCTTCTTTCTTCCACGCTCTGCCTCCTTTATCCCTGGCCGCCGGGCTCTACTTCCACCTTTGCCCGGCGCAGGATCGTGTCGTCCCGCAGCTCTTCCCTGTAGCTCAGGGCCACGCCCGGCGCGACGCAGCGCCGGATCGGGCTGCCCTCCCGGGCGGGAACGCCGTCCTCCTGCTGCTGATCCGTCAGCTCGTGCAGCTCCGGATCGAAGCCCTCGCCGGCGGCCGGGCGGATCGGATGCATGCCGAACACCCCCAGGCCCCGCTCCATCTGCCGCTCCAGCATGCTCAGGCTGGCGTCGAGCCGCCGGAAGGCGTCCTCCGCCTCCCCGGCGCTCTGCTCGGGCAGCCCGGCGGCCGTCACCGCGGCGACCAGGCGGTTGAGCTCATTGTGCAGCCGGAACAGGCCGGCGAATACCTTCACCAGATTGTCGTACTGATTGATATGGAGGCTGCCTCGCCACTGGCCCAGCTCCTGGCACAGATCCTGCTTGATCCGGGTGACCTGGGCCACCGCGTCCTCCATGGCCTTCACCAGGTCCCCCTGCATGCCGCTGACCCGGCCCCAGATGGCCTCTCGCTCCTGCTCGGAGCGGATCAGCCGGTCCCTGTCGGCCGCGTCCCCGGCCTCCAGCTGTCTGCGCAGCTGCTCCTGACCGGCGCCCAGCCGGTCGGCCAGAACCTGCCGGGTCAGGTCCTCGGCCCTCTCCCGGGCCTCCTGCTCGGCCCGGCTCCTGAGCTCCTCGCCCAGCTCCCGGGCCTGATCCACGATCTCCCGGCTCTCCTGCCGGGCCTGCTCCCGGAGCTTCGCGGCCTCCTGTCGGGCTTCCTCCAGCAGGCGCTGCCGTTCCTCCTCCGCCTGCTGCCGGATGGCCGCCGCCTCCTCCCGGGCCTTCTTCAGCTGCTCCTCCTGAGGCGGAGCGGCTTCCGGCTTCTGGGGGGCGGCCCGGAACACCGGCCAGCGGGTCTCGCCGCCGGTCTGCTTCCGGTCCTCCGTTTCCGGCTCCGGTCCCCGCTCCCGGGTCTCCGGCGCCGCCGGGCTGTCCTGAATGGGGATCTGCCGCCGGCTCTTCTCCTGGGCGGCGATTCCGTTGAGAGTCTGGATATCCTCCACCATTCGTCTTCTCAGCTCCGCGCAGGCGCTGATGGAGTTAATATAGACATAGCGTTTGCGGTTGAGTTCCTCCCAGGATGCCTCGGTGAAGTCCCGGATCACCAGCTGATCGGGGATTGGGAACGCGGTCTCCCGGTTGGGGAGTCTGCCGTCCCGGCAGGCTCTGCGCAGGTTCTGATAGGCCAGGTACTCGGCCAGGTTGAACACCTGCAGATTCCGGGCAGCGTTCTCGCGCCCGAGCTCCTGCAGGCGGGTCTGCAGAAATTCGCATCGTCCGTCGCTGCGCAGTTCCTGAAGCACGGCGTCCAGGTAGGCGGCGTAGAAGCTTCCCAGCTCCATCCGCCCCTGGGCCGCCTGCTGATACAGCTCCCGGGCGCTTTTGTTCTGATCCATACCGCTCATCCTTCTGGTCCCTCCTTACAGGCCCTTTTCACGGTGTTTTCCGGTTCCGTGTCTGAGCACCTTCCCGTCGGGGAAGCGGCAGACGACGGAGACGTGGTGATCCTCGTCCAGCTCCATGGTGACGGTGCAGTCTCCCGTGGGCGCGCTGTGGAAGGTCCGGTTCACAAGATCCACCGTGTCCTCCAGCGGCGCTTCCATACCCGTCCGTTCGCCGGTCCTGCTGCGGCGCAGATCCAGATCCAGATCCACCAGCTCGCTCCGCCAGCTCACGGTCTCCTTCGCCGGCAGCGGCGTGCCGTAGGGGATCAGGAACCGGACCCGGTACTCCTTCCGGACCGGATCCACATAGCGCAGGCCGTACATATAGTTGGCCTTCTGCCGGATCAGGGACTGGCCCGTCGGCCCGGACGGGCCCTTACCGGGCTTCTCCTGCCCGGTCTGCTCCTCTTCCCCGGTCGGCTCCTCCTTTTTGGCCTGGATCAGGCCCCAGGCATAGCGGGCCGCGCCGTAGGACACCGCCCGTTCGGGCCGATAGGGCTCCACGGGGCACTCTCCGCGGACCAGCTCCTCCACGCCCCGCCGGAGCATGGGCATGTGGCTGCCGCCGCCGGTCAGAATGATCCGGTCGATCTTCACCCCGGCGCTCCGGGCCTGGGCCAGCACGTCCTCCACCTGCTCCAGGATCTGGCCCAGCAGGTCGGCGGTCCGGGCCTCGAAGTCGGCGCGGGTGATGGGGGGAAGGGTCTTCCCCGCCTCCGCGATGAACTCCAGATCCGGCTGGGCGCTCTCGGCCTCGGACAGGCGGTGCTTGGTCTGCCGGGCCTCCTCCCGGATCGACCCGATCTGGGTTTCCGTCAGCTTCTTTTTCCAGCCGCCGGCCCGGATCAGCTCCCGGATATGGGCCTCCAGGGCGTCGTCAAAATCGATGCCGCCCAGTGGCGCGTCGGAGGAGCGGAAGGGATGGACCACATAGGGCCGCTCCCCCGCCTTGTCGGTGGCCGTGACCACCGCCAGATCCAGAGACCCGTGGCCCAGATCCACCACCAGCACTGTCAGCTCCCCGGTCTTTTGGTCCGCCGGGCCGGGCTGGATCCGCCGGACGTAGTACAGATAATCCAGGGCCGCCGCCGCGGGCTCGGGCAGGCTGCCCACCACCCGGAGCTTGTGTCCGTCCAGGGTCACCGACTCGATGCTGTCCTCGATCCGCTCCCGGACCCGGGTATCTCCCAGGAAGGCCACCGGATAGGTGAACACCAGGTCGTAGACCGGCGGGAGCTTTCTCTCCCTGCGCTGGGAGTTGGCCATGATCACCAGGTCCCGGACGATGGCCGCGTACACGTCCTCCGGCCGGACGGAGCGCAGCAGCTCCCCGGTGCCACCCGGGGCCTTGAGGGAGATGCTGCTCTGGGAAAAGCTGCGCTTGACCGCCTCCACCACCTGGTTGGGATTTTTCTTCATCAGCCGCCCCGGTGCGCCCAGCTTCAGGTCGCACACCTGGATCGGCTTGTCCGGCTCCGCCGGAACGAAGGCTCTGGTGGGCATTCCCCTGCCCACATAGTCGCCGGGCATCAGGTCGCTGGGATCCGAGTCCGCGCTCTCGGCCACCGAGGCGTAGGCAAACGCGTTTCCGATATCGCAGCCCAGCACCGGGCCCGTCAGTCGCTCATCCATGTCATTCTCCCTTTCTCTGTTGGATCCGGGCCTGTCCGCCCGGCGCATCTCTCAGGACCCCGGCTCAAACCAGGGTGGGTCTGCCCTCTACGGTCACGGGCTTGTCCCCTTCCTTCTCCCGGGCCTCCAGCTTCATCACGCCCCTGTCGTCGATGGACAGCCGGCCCTGGATCGGGGTGCCCGCCGGCACCCTTCTGCGGAAGGGCAGGTTGCAGGACACGATCCTCCGGAAATGGCCCAGCTCCTCCCAGTCCACCTTGTGGGAGACAGCCTCCTGTATGATCATGGCCACGTATTCCGAGTTGTCCGATACGGTAAGGAAGGTCCTCCAGTTGCTGGAGCAGGGGATGGCCGTGCCCTCCCCGATGAGCCGGGAGACATAGCTCTTGAGCGTATCGCTGTGCCGGCACTCCAGGCCCAGCTCGAAGGCGGTGCGCTTCTGGACGGGCTTGCTCGGCGTGGTGGCGCCGTAGCGGGCCGCGCCGAAGGAGATGGCCTGCTCGGGCCGATAGGCGTGGATCCTGTCCCGCCAGTCCTTGAAGGTCTCCTTCAGCGAGCTTTCGATCATGGGCATCCGGCTGGCGCCGCCGGACAGCAGCACCAGATCGGGCCGGAACTCCCTGGAATTCATAGCCTGGCCCAGCACCTCCACCATCCGCTGCACCAGCGGCCGGGACGCCTGCTCGAATTCCTTCCGGCTGATCTCCACATAGACGTCGTCCTTGACCTCGATCTCCGTGGACTCGGACCGGGACAGCTCCAGCTTCGCCCGCTCCGCCCGCTCCCGGTGCAGGCGCTCCTTCTGCATCTCCGTCAGGGTCACCCTCCGGCTGCGCAGCTTTTTCTCGGCGATCTCCGCCACCACCTCGGTGAACTCCTTGCCGCCCAGATCGGACAGCCCGCCCTGCCACAGCAGGTCGTAATAATAGGTCGAGCCGTCGTCCCGCTTCTTTCCGCCGGGGTAGCAGCGCACCACCGCCGCGTCGAAGGTGCCGCCGCCCAGGTCGAAGGTGGCCGCCGTGACCTCTTCCTTCTTCCGGTCGCTCTCATGCTCGGCCAGATAGTCCAGGGCAGCCGCCGCGGGCTCGGGGATGGTGCCGAACACCTTCACCCGCTCCTGATGCACGCTGCCGTCCTCGGCCCGGATCTCCACCGTGGTGGATTCCACGATCTCGATGAGCCGCTGGATCTGCGGGGGGCTGTAGGTCACGGGATAGGCCAGGGAGACCAGATTCGTGGTCTGGCGGAAGTCGGTATAGAGGGCGTCGTTGGCCTGGCGCAGCACATCCTGGACCACCTCCCGGATGGCGTCGTCGAACAGCCAGTCCTTTCCTCCGATCCGGATCCGCTGCCCGTCGATCACCAGCGGGGTAAACAGGCCCCGCTTCAGATAGCGCAGCTGATTGGTGATGGGCTTGGCCTTCACGGCGTCCTGGCAGACCAGGGGCTTTGCGTCGCCCGGCTTATAATAAAACACGCTGGGGATCCCGTCCCGGAACTCGCCCGCGGGCATCAGCTCCGCCGCTCTCCCGCCCAGGCGCCCTGCGTTATAATCCAGATCCTGAATAAAACTGGTATAGCTGTTGAAATTTCCGAAATCCAATCCGATGACTGCCATGCTCTCTCTCCTTTTCCCGGGGATGCCCCGTCAGCCTTTGCTCTCAGCAGGGTACAATACTCCAATTTGAAATTTTACCATCCCCTCTGCGGATTTTCAACCGTTTTCGTTCTCCCGGCCGAAGGCAATTTCTCCGGCCGGAAACGGGTATGCACCGGGAAAGACGCTCCCTCCCGCCCCCGGGTTCCCCTCTTTTTGAAAAAAAGCCGCCCTCCCGGATCCGTTCGGCCCGGGAGGGTGGCTTGGGTTTATTTCTATCAGGGATCAAAATAGCGGTCCTCGGCCCATTTGGCCGGATTCGTGTCGATGTATTCCCAGATCAGCCGGTAGTCCTCCTCTCCCCAGATCACATGCTCATGGTACGAACGTTGGAAAATCTTACCGCCAATTTCCCTGTGGACAAGTCGCTTCAACGCCCCGACCATATTGGGAACAGCCGCACCCGTAGGGGCCCGGCCACGGGCTCCTACGGAGGACCGGGATCGGCGGGCAATTCGTGAATCGCCCCTACGGTTTGAACGGGACCCTTCGGTTATGGTGTAGGGGCGGGGCTTGTCCCCGCCCGGCGGGGAAACCTGGGAGATACAGAACCCCCGGGCGAATGTGTACAACCCGGGGGTGTTCCAAGAGGGGATCGCCCCTCTTGGGCGTTTCAAATAGGGTGGGTCTCGGGAGGGGAAAAAATCGCAATCTTCCCCTCCCGAGTGTCGTTTCTCTTTGGTTCTTTCTCTTTGGACAAGCAAAGAGAAAGAATATCCCGTCCGTCCCCCGTATCCGCCGAAGGAATCCGCGAAACCAGGGCCATACCGCGCGGGCGACCGCAAGGGTCGCCCCTACGACGTAGCCAAAATGCGCGCATGTCCACGGGCCAACCAGGGCGTCGGCCCCTACGGTATACGGTATGTTCTCATTCAATTCCGAACTCCGAGCTCCGAATTCCGAACTATCAAGGCCGCCGTCCCCTTATCGCACCGCCCTCCCGGGTCGTTGGGCCCGGGAGGGCGGCTTGGGTTATCTTCGGTTTTCTCTTCGGCTCAGTAGGCCACGCCCCAGTAGATCATGGTCTTGGCGGGCTTGCCGCAGCAGGCGCAGGTGTCGGCCAGGTGCTCCTGCTGGAAGGGCATGCAGCGGGAGGACATGCCGGCCTTCTCCTTCATCGCCAGCTCGCACTCCAGGTCGCCGCACCACATGGTCTTGATGAAGCCGCCCTTCTCCTCCTGGATCTTTTTGGCCTCCTCCAGGGAGTAGGCGGGATAGGTGTTCTCCTCCAGGTTGCGCCTGGCCTTCTCGAACAGGCCGTCGTGCACCGCGTCCAGCAGCTCCCCGGCCTTGCTCTCCAGCTCGTCCAGGGCGATGACGGTCTTCTCGCCGTTGTCCCGGCGGACCAGCACGCACTGGCCGTTCTGCAGATCCCGGGGGCCCATCTCCACCCGCAGGGGCACGCCCTTCATCTCGTACTGGGCGCACTTCCAGCCCAGGCTGTTGTCGCTGAGGTCGATCTTCGCCCGGAAGCCTGCGGCGCAGAGCCGGTCGCACAGGGCCTGGGCGCCCTCGACGACGCCGGGCTTGTGCTGGGCCACGGGCACCACGATGATCTGCACCGGGGCCACCTTGGGGGGCAGCACCAGGCCGTTGTTGTCGCCGTGGGTCATGATGATGCCGCCGATGAGCCGGGTGGACACGCCCCAGGAGGTCTGGAAGGGATTGACCAGCTTGTTCTCCTTATTGGCAAAGGTGATGTCGAAGGCCCGGGCAAAGCCGTCGCCGAAATAATGGCTGGTGCCGGCCTGCAGGGCCTTGCGGTCGTGCATCATGCACTCGATGGCATAGGTGGCCTCGGCGCCGTTGAACTTCTCCTTGTCGGTCTTCCGGCCCCGGGTGACGGGCATGGCCAGCACCTGCTCGCAGAAGTCGGCATAGATGTTCAGGATCCGCTGGGTGAGGTGGCGTGCATGGTGTGGCCCTCCTGCCACAGGAATTCCCGGTGGCGCAGGAAGGGACGGCTGCTCTTCTCCCAGCGCAGCACGCTGCACCACTGGTTGTATTTCATGGGCAGATCCCGGTGGGACTGGATCACGTTCTTGAAATGCTCGCAAAACAGGGTCTCGGAGGTGGGACGGACGCAGTAGCGCTCCTCCAGCTGCTCGCTGCCGCCCATGGTGACCCAGGCGCACTCGGGGGCGAAGCCCTCCACGTGGTCCTTCTCCTTCTGCAGCAGGCTTTCGGGGATCAGCAGGGGCATGTACACGTTCTCCACGCCCACCTTCTTGAACTCGGCGTCCAGGATCCGCTGCATATTTTCCCAGATCGCGTAGCCGTAAGGCCGATAGACGAACACGCCCTTGATGGAGGTGTAGTCAATCAGCTCCGCCTTCTTGCATACGTCCGTGAACCACTGGGCAAAGTCCACCTCCATATCGGTGATCTGCTCCACTTTCTTCTCTTTCGCCATGATCGTTGTTCTCCAATCTTTTCGTCAGGGGCCTTCCCCCGCCGTTGATTCGTCCGAAAAACGGATTCCCTGCCATTGTAACTTCCTCATTTTCCCTTGTCAAGCGCAAAAAGAGCGGGAAATCCACTTTTTCCTTGACCTTTTGGAGGAGAAAGGCTATAATACCTTTGATTGTCCCCAATTGGAGGTGAACATCATCAACAAGCAGAAATTTATGACCGAGCTGGCAAAGCTGCTTGCCTTTATGTATGAGGAGGATCGGCAGACCGCTCTGGCGATGTATGAGCGGATGTTCAACGACGCAGCGGACGAAAGCGCCCTGCTGCAGCTGCTGGGCTCTCCCACACGGCAGGCGGTGGTGATCGCCCGGGTCTACAACACCAAGGAGCGCAAGCTCCAGGTGGAGTCTCAGTCCCGCCGCGACGACGAGGAGTCGGAGGATACCCCCCGCTTCGTGCTGGCCATCGATTCGATTTACCAGAAGATTCAGGTCAAGGAGCCCGAGGAGCGTCAGGTGGCGGACGGGCAGTTCTCCCTGTTCGGGGAGGACCAGTTCCCCATCAAGCCCGAGGAGTACCGCCCCTTCCCCGGCAAGGCGGCCGCCGAGCCCGCGGAAGAAGCGGAGGTTCTCACGCCGCCGTCCGAGCCCGAGGAGGAGCTGGCCGAGCCCAAGGATGAGGTGGACGACTTCATCCAGAGCATGACCATCCTCAACAGCGAGCTGCCCGACCCGGAGGAGCGCAGGAGCGAGCCGGAGACCGGGGAGTCCGAAGCCCCCGCCGGAGAGCCGGAGAGGCTCGCGGCGGAGCCGGTGAAAGAGACGGAAGCGGAGACGGAGGCGGATCCCTTCATCCTCGGCGAGCCCAAGGCCCAGCCCGCCACCGTGCGGAAGGCCCGGCCCCTGGCCCTGATCCTGTTCGTGATCCTGGCCGTTCCCGTGACCATCGTGGGTCTGGTGCTGCTGCTGATCCCCACGCTGGCAAGCCTGGGGCTGGCGGCAGGCGCCATCTCCGCGGGCGCGCTGGCCCTTGTGGGCGCTTTCAGCGGGCTGCCCGTGTTTGCCGATATTCTGATCGTTCTGGGCGCGGCCCTGGTGATCCTGGCCCTGGGGCTTTTGTTCCTGTGGCTGTTTATCTGGTTTATCGGCGGCGCCATGGCGGGCCTGGTCCGGGGTATCGTCAACCTGGGCGGCCAGTGGTGCTATAAGGAGGTGTCCGCATGAAAAAGGGATGGAGCATCGTCATTACCATCGTGCTCATCGCGATCCTGCTGGGCACGGTGAGCATCGTGGTCGGTCATCTCACCGGCGGCAGTCTGGACCGGATCTATTCGGTGCTGGACGCCCGCTATCATCTGACCGAGCTGCAGCAGGCTTATACGCAGTATGCGTCTGATTTGGTCGACACGGTCGTATCCGCCTGGAACGCGGCCTGATGGGGGCTGAATGGATACGGATAACAGATACGACGCGCTGAAGCTGAAGGTTCAGCTCTGCTTTCCTCTGTATGCCTGCGCCCGGGAAGTCATCAAGCAGTACAAGCCCTTCCTGGACCAGCTGGATCTGACCTACACCCAGTATATCGCCATGCTGGTGCTGTGGGAGAAGCGGTCGGTCACGGTCAAGGACCTGGGCACGGAGCTGTTTCTGGACTCCGGGACCCTGACCCCGCTGCTGAAGAAGATGGAGGCCAAGGGTCTCATCACCCGCAAGCGTTCCGAGCTGGACGAGCGGAGTCTGATCGTCAGTGTGACCGAGGAGGGCATGGCCCTGCGGGAGAAGGCCGTGGAGGTCCCGTACCAGATGGCCAGCTGTGTCAATCTCCAGCCGGAGGAGGCCGCGGAGCTGTATCGGCTGCTGTACAAGCTGCTGGACAACGGGGAGTAATTTCAGATTTATATGACAGGAACCGGGGCGGTGCGAACGATTCGCACCGCCCCGGTTTTCTGCGCCCGCAGCGCAGTTCGGAGTTCGGAGTTCGGAGTTCGGAATTAGAGGAGGACTTGCCTGTTATACCGTAGGGGCCGACGCCCTCGGCGGCCCGTCTTAATTGATCGAAAATGTTCATTCAATTCGTAGGGGCGACCCTTGCGGTCGCCCGCGCGGTACGATTTTGGATTGCCGGACGCTTTGGCGAACACGCGAGGAGACGATATTCTTTCTCTTTGCTTGT
>CADAHL010000017.1:0-55961 GCA_902787755.1 Oscillospiraceae bacterium | reverse complement strand
TCCAAAGAGAAAGAACCAAAGAGAAACGACCCTCGGGAGGGGAAGATTGCGATTTCTTCCCCTCCCGAGACCCACCCTAATTCAAACGCCCAAGAGGGGCGATCCCCTCTTGGAACACCCCCGGGCGGACCGGATTCGCCCGGAAGTTCCTGTATCTCCCAGGTTCCCCCGCCGGGCGGGGCCACGGGCTCCCCGGCGGCCTGCGTAGGCCTCCCCTTAGCAAGGGGAGGTGGGCGCGAAGCGCTCGGAGGGGATTGCTGCTGCCGGCTTTTGCTGCTACTTATCCCCTCAGCCGCTGAAGCGGCAGCTCCCCTTTCCAAAAGGGGAGCCACAAGAACGCTGCTTCCTGCCACAGAGGGACGGCACCGGCGACAGTTCGGAATTCGGAGTTCGGAGTTGTATAACAACGTACCGTTCCCTTCGTAGGGGACGGCGTCCTCGACGTCCCGGGCGGTACGCTCTTGGTTCACCGGCTGCTTCGGCGAATGCGCATAGATCATCGTTCCGCGGCATGGATTTGAATCCGTCGGCGAAGCCGACACCGCAACTATCCACTCTTCACTTTTCTCTCTTCCCTTTTCCCTCTTCCTTCCCTTCTTGCAATCCCGGGGCTTCGGGCTTACAATATAGAAAAAACGAAGGGAGGCTGCGCTCATGCCTTTTTCCATCCTGCAGGGGGACGTGACCCGGGTCGGCGCCCGGCTGATCGTCAATCCCACCGACCCGGACTACAGCGGCAGCGGCGGCCTGGACCGGCAGATCCACCATCTGGCCGGACCGGAGCTGGCCCGGCACTGCGCGGCGCTGCCCCGGCTGGACTACGGCAGGGCCGTCCTGACCCCAGCCTTCGAGCTAGGCGCCCTGGCCGTCATCCAAACCGCCGCGCCGGTCTGGACCCCGGGTGGGGAGAGCGAGGCGCTGCTGCGCTCCTGCTACCGGGAGAGCCTGGCCCTGGTCCGGGCCCTGGACGCGCCCACCGTGGCCCTGCCCCTGATCGGCACCGGCACCCAGGCCTACCCCCGGGCCCTGGCCCTGCGGATCGCCCAGGAGGAGATCCGGGCCCATCTGGCCCTGTGCGAGGACTCCTTCGTGACCCTGGTGATCCACGACCGCTCCCAGTTCCAGCCGGACCCGGAGCTGTGCGAGGAGCTGGGCCGCCACCTGGACAGCCGCTCCCGGCCCCGGCTGCAAAACCGCCCCTCCGCCGAGCCTTCGGCCCCGTCGCCCCGGAGAGATCGGCGGCGGCCCGCCTTCTCCGCCTCCATGGAGTTTCCCGGCGCCGCTCCGGAGGCCTTCTCCGACGCCGACCTGGATCTTGCCGCGGCCCCGCGCCTGCCCGAGGAGGCCCTGGTGCTGGACGAGAGCTTCTCTCAGATGGTCCTGCGGCTGATCCGGGAAAAGGGCTTTGAGAAGGATTCCGACTGCTATCTCCGGGCCAATCTGGACCGGAAGCACTTCTCCAAGATCCGCTGCAACGTGGACTACCACCCCAAAAAGAGCACGGCTCTGGCTCTGGCGGTGGCCCTGCGGCTGAGCCTGCCCGAGACCCGGGAGCTGCTGATGAAGGCCGGGTACACCCTGTCTCCCAGCATTCTGGGGGACGTGATCGTGGAATACTGCCTGAGCCAGGGCATCTACGACATCTTCACCATCAACGACCTGCTGTTTGAAAAGGACCAGACCCTGCTGGGATAAGCCCGGGGGGGCGGAAAAATGTCGCTTTCCCGGCGACCATCGGAAAGAGAAAACCTCCTATACTGTGCCCGTAAACAAAACTACAGGAGGTTTTCATCATGAAGAACGACATCACCGAGCTGGTATTCATTCTGGATCGCAGCGGCTCCATGCACGGCCTGGAGAAGGACACCATCGGGGGCTTCAATTCCCTGATCGCCAGACAGCGGCAGCTGCCGGGCCAGACCTGGGTGACCACCGTGCTCTTCAGCAGCCGGCACGACCGGATCCACGACCGGCTGCCCCTGGACCGGGTGCCGGAGCTGACCGAGCGGGACTACAGCACCGGCGGCAGCACGGCCCTGCTGGACGCGGTGGGCGACACCATCCGCCACATCGCCCGGATCCACCGCTACGCCCGGCCCGAGGACGTGCCGGAGAAGACTCTGGTGGTCATCACCACCGACGGCATGGAGAACGCCAGTCACCGCTACCGCCCGGAGGAGCTGCGCCGGCTCATCGAGCACGAGAAGGAGAAGTACGGCTGGGAGTTCCTGTTCCTGGGGGCCAACATCGACGCGGTGACCACCGCCGGCGGCCTGGGCATCGGCGCGGACCGCTGCGTGGACTTTAACCCCGACGACCTGGGCATGGAGCTGTCCTTTGAGGCGGTGGAGAACGTGGTCTCCTCCACGCGCATGCGGCAGGCCGTGCCTCCCACCTGGAGCGCCCGGGTCTCCGAAGACCACCGCTCCCGGAAGAGCAAGAGATAAAAGAGCAAAGGCGCCGTGAAAACCCGGGTTTTCACGGCGCCTTTGCTTTTAGTGCTTCGTGTACAGGACTGAGTACACCGTACTGCGCACTGAGTGCTCACTCATAAATATTCCCGTGCGCGGGGATGAAAGCGGCGTTGGGATCATAGAGCCGCAGGAACTCCTCCAGGCACAGATCGTTTTCCTTCATATACTGCGCGGCCTCCACGCCCACATAGCGGAAGTGCCAGTGGCCGCAGGGGGTGCCGTACCAGGCCTGCTTCTCCGCCGGATAGCGGTAGATGAAGCCATAGTCCTGGCTGTGCTCCATCAGCCACTGGAAGGTGACCGAGGTCTCCGGATCGCTGTCCCAGAAGGCGTAGTAGGAGGCGGCGTTGTTGATCTCGTCGGTAAAGTCGATGCCCAGGCCCATCTGATGCTCGTTGGTGCCCATGGGCTGGGTGTGCTTCCAGGCCTCCCGGGCGTCGGGCATGGCGTACATGCCGTTGAGGGTCAGATAGAGCATGAAATCCTGATTGCGGTAGCCCACCGCGATGTAAATGGGGCAGCCGGCGTCCCGGGCGTCGGTGATCAGGCGCAGCGTATCGTCGTAGATCCGCCCGTCCATGCCCTGGGATTCGAAGTAGGCCAGCTCCTTGGGATAGTAGAAGGCCACGCTGTTGTAGGAATTGCCCAGCATGAACTGCCAGGAGTGGATATCCACCTCCGGCAGGGGCGGCAGCTGACTGGGATCCGGGGCCTGGGGCAGCGTCCCCGCCGACAGCTCCGCGGCCGGGGCCTCTTCCTCGACCTCCGGGGCCGTTTCTTCGGCCTCCGGCGCCGCTTCTTCGGTCTCCTCGGGCCGGACCGCCTCGGCCTCGGCCGGGGCCTCCTCCGGGTCTGGGATCTCTTCCGCAGGCAGGGCCTCCGGCTCCGGGATCTCCTCCGGCTCGGGGGTCGGGATCTCCTCCGGCTCAGCGGGCGCGGCCTGCTCCGGCTGGGCCTGGGCGGGCGCTTCCATCTCGCTGGGCAGGAGGGCGTTCATCCTGCAGCCGGCCAGCAGCACCGCGGCCAGCAGGAGACTGAACAGGACAAGGCTTTTGCTTCTCTTCATTCCTTCGCCTCATTCCACCCCGTACAGGGCCAGGAACTCTTCCAGCACCAGGCCGTTGCGGGTGATATATTCCGCCGCCTCATTGCCCACATAGCGGAAGTGCCAGGGCTCGTACATGACGCCGGTCACGTCCTCCTTGCCGGAGGGGAAGCGGTGGATGAAGCCGTACTCCCAGCAGTGCTCCACCAGCCATTGGAAGGTCTCGGTCTGCTCGATGCTGGAGTTCTTGATCTCATAGTAGCGGTCGGTGATGTCACAGCACAGGGCTGTCTGATGCTCGCTGCAGCCGGCGGGCATGGTGATGTAGTGGCCGTTGGAGTCCTTTCCGTCGGTCACGCCGTTGTTCTGGCAGATCCGGGTGAAGTTGGCGGCCTGGGTACCGTAGTCACGGTAGCCGGAGGACAGGTACACGGGCAGGCCCGCGTCCCGGCAGCCTCTGGCGAAGTCCAGCAGGGGCTGGGCGATCCGGGAATCCACCGGGCAGCGGTTGGGGTTGAAGCCGTACTGGATATCCATCTCGTCGGCGGTCTGGTTCAGATAGGCCAGCTGCTCCGGGGCATACTCTCCAATGGAGTGGTCGCCGTTGGCCAGCATGAATTCCCAGCTGTTCACGTCGATCTCCGGAGGCGCGGGCAGACCCAGGGCCGCGGCTCTGGCCGCCGGGGAATTGGGATCCAGCGTCGGCTCCGGGGTCTCTTCGGCGGGAGCGGGCTGCTCCCCGGACTCCTCGCCGGTCTCGGCGGGGGCGGTCTCCTCCGGGGTCTTCTCCGGCTGAGCCGTGGGGGCCGCCGTGGGCTGAACGGAGGTCTCGGCGTCCTCGGAGCGCAGCAGCTGCTCCGGAGGCGGGATATGGATCCCCAGCCGCTCCAGCAGCGGATCCAGCGGCGCCGCCGGCGCCTGCCAGCCCTGGAAGTCAAAGGTCCCGCCCGCCGGACCCAGATCCCGGGTCTTGGGGGAGACGTAGCTTCTGGCGTATGTGTAAACGCAGAAGATCGCCAGAACGAGCACGCCGGCGATGATCCGAAGAATGCGTTTTGCGGTCATAATGAGGCCCTCCCTTTCCTAAGGCGAGGCGCGAAGCGTCGAAGTGTTCCGCTTCGCACAGATTCTATGATATCATACCATTTTGACTCCCTCGGGTCAACATCATTTTTGTTGAACCCGGGCTCGCTCTCTGTTATAATGGCTGCGGAAAACCATTGCTCAAAGGGAGCTGTTGTTCAATGAAACTCACATGGTATGGCCATTCCTGTTTTCTGGTGAAGTCCCAGGCGGGCTCCGCGGTCCTGGACCCCTATGCCCCGGGCAGCGTGCCGGGGCTGAGCCTGCCCGCGCTGACGGCGGACACGGTGCTTTGCTCCCACGGCCACCGGGACCATTTCTATCCCCAGGGCGTGCACCTGACCGGGCGCAGCCCCGAGTTTGTCATCGAGCGGATCCCCAGCTTTCACGACGAGCTGGGCGGGATCCTCCGGGGCGAGAACACCATCACCGTTCTTCAGGCCGAGGGCCTGCGTCTGTGCCATCTGGGCGATCTGGGCCACCGGCTGGAGCCGGCGCAGCTGGAAAAGCTGGGGAAGATCGACGTGCTGCTGATCCCCGTGGGCGGGCACTACACCATCGACGCCGCCACGGCCGATCAGGTGGCCCGGGATATCGGCGCCGGCGTCACCATCCCCATGCACTACCGGGGCCGGGGCTTCGGCTACGACGTGATCGGCCCGGTGGAGCCTTTTCTGGAGCGCCGGGAGCGGGTGCTGCGCCTGGAGTGCTCCAGCCTGGAGCTGCGGCCCTCCCCGGAGCCCATCACCATCGTGCTCCGCTGCCCGGTGACCGCGGAAGCCTGAGGCCATGGTGCCTCCGATCCTCTTTCCCCGGCGGCCCGGCTCCGGGCTTTCTCCGGGGAAAGGGCGCTGCCGGAAAAGGGAAGCATAAAAAAACGGAGGGTGTGAAATTGCTTCACACCCTCAACAGCTTATTCGTCGGTGATGGCGTCGCTGCGGAACAGCAGCGAAATGCACCAGATCGCCGCCAGGCCCACCAGGGTGTACACCACCCGGCTGACCGTGGCCGTCTGGCCGCCGAAGAGCCAGGCGACGATATCAAAACGAAACAGGCCGATACTGCCCCAGTTGAGGCCGCCGACGATGGCCAGCGCCAGCGCGATTCGATCCATGATCATGGGAAAACTCCTCTCATCAGATTTCGCCCATAGTATAGCCGCCTGCAAAAGATTTTATGCATTCGACAAAACAAGATTTTCTTCGCTCTTTACAAAAGCGGAGCAAAACGCTATCCTATACTCACAGCTTATCCAATGGCTCATATCTTTATCCCACAACCCTGTCTTGCGGACCGGAATCCCGGTCCGCGCTTTTTTTGCCCTTCGACATAAGCAAAAAACTCCCCCGGATTCCGGGATGGTCCCGGTATCCGGGGGAGTTTGCCCGGTATCCGGGGGAGTTTGCGTTTTTTATTTGTCCTCTTCCCCGATCTCCAGATCCGCGGGAGGGGCCTCCTGCCGGGGCGGGATCATGTCGAAGATCACGTCCTGCAGCAGCATCACGCCCTCATACAGGGCGACGCCTCTGGCGCTGCGGACGATGGGATCGAAGATCCCCGCCCTCAGCCAGTCGCCGGCGCCGGAGAAATCCATCCCCTGCCGGCCCAGCCACCACCAGAACAGCAGCAGTCCCAGGGCCAGCACGGTCTGGCCCAGGCGCAGCAGCCAGGGCATGGTGTGGCTGCCGGAGCCGATCAGGTCCCGGTGGATCAGCAGCTGGAAGGGAAACAGGAAGGGCGCGGCCCAGGGCAGGATCAGCCGCAGGAAGCGGCGCAGGACCTCCACCCCGCCGGACAGCTCCAGGATCCCCAGCAGCGTCAGGGAATTGAGCAGCATGGTCACCAGCGTCATCAGCAGCTGCAGGGTCAGGCCGTGCCGCCGGGCAGTAAACAGATCGTTGTCTCTCGCCATGCTCTCACCTCACTGTCAGGTCCGCCAGCGCAAGCTCGCTGCCGCTGAGCGTAATGCTGATCTCTCCGGCCCCGGCGATCCCCAGGCTCTGAAGCTGGGCCAAGCCGCCCGGGTTCAGCCGGCTCTCAAACAGGGTCTCGCCGTCGGCTGTGATGATGACCGTCCCCCAGCCCTCCTCGCTCAGAGCGCCGAAGCACAGGCTCATGACCGAATAGCGGCTGTTCAGCTCATAGACCGCGGTGCCGCTGTCCCGGCCGGGCTCCAGCACCAGGCCGCCGGAATAGGTCCGGCCGTTCCAGAGCTGCACCAGGTTGGGCGAGCCGGGAGAGATCGGATCCAGACCGTCCACCTCCTCGGGCAGCTGCCGGGTCAGGTAATTGCCGCTCTGGCTGCCGAAGCCGCCGCTCCAGCGGCGCTGCTCGTCGCTGCCGTCCCGGTAGAGCGTCAGCTCCGGGTAGCGGGCCATAGCCGCCCCGGAGGCGCTCAGCTCCAGAGTATTGTCCAGCTGCGCGTCCATGGTATAAATCTGCCGCAGCCCGTCGGCGGTCATCAGGGAAAAGCCAGGGATGCCGCCCTGGACGCAGAGATAGCCGCTGTAGGACTGGCTCTCTCCCAACTCGCCGTCGAAGGGCCGGATCTCCAGCGTGGCGCGCATGTCCCCCTGCTCGTCCGGCTTCTCCGCCGTCAGATAGACATACTGCAGCTTGCCCTCCTGGGGCTGGCAAAAGCCCTGATAATGGCCGGTTTTGGCGTATTCCGTCACTTTCGCGTCGCCGATGCCCAGGCCCAGCAGCAGGGCCAGCACCAGCAGCACCAGGCACAGGAAGGTCTGGACCAGGGGTCGCTCCTGGCGGCGGTAGTCCCGCCAGGCCCGCAGGCGCATGCTCTGCACGTCCCGCCGGATGGCCAGGGCCGCCTTCCGCTCCTCCGGATCCTCGGGCAGCTTCTCGATGCGCAGCAGGGGCTTTTTCTCCTTCACCGGCTCCGGGGGCTTGTCCTCCTTCGGCTTCTCCAGGGCCTGCCGGCAGCGCTGGGCCATCTCCATGGGCCAGCCCCGGGAGCCCAGGATCAGCAGTTCCCGCCGGCGCTCGTCGCTGCCCGCCATTCTGGACAGGAGGAAGGCCGCCTCGGCGCTGCCGTTGTTGATCAGCAGCTCCAGCTCCTCGATCTCCTCCTGCTCGTCAGGCACCAGGCCCTGCTCGTCCGCCTGGCCCACCCGGCCCAGCAGGGCCCGGATGAAGCGGCGCAGCGCCACATTGGCGGAGTCGCCCGCGTCCCCGGCCTCCAGGCTCAGCCGCAGCCAGCTTACCGCCCGGTCGCCGTCGGAATTGGCCAGATATTCCTCCGCCCGGACAAAGCGCTCCCGGATCCCGCCCCGGAGGGCCCGCTTCTCCCGAAGCTCCCGGACCTTGTCCGGATCGGGCTCTGTGCCCAGTCCCTCCTCATAGCAGCGGATCACCGCCTCGTCCCGGGTCACGTCCAGGGCCAGCGCCGCCTGATAGCAGCCGAAGGCCCGTTTCCCTTCGCCCAGCTCCTCAAAGCGGCTGCCCAGGAACACGCAGGTATCCGCCGCCTCCTTCCGGAGCTTCTGATCCCCGCTCCGGTCCTTCAGCCGCTCCGCCGCCAGCCGCAGCCAGCCCAGGGAGGCGTCCCAGTCCTGGGCGGACAGGGAATCGGCAAAGCGCCGGGCGCAGGCCAGCATGGCGTAGGGATCGCCCTCCCCGGCCAGCACCGAGATCTGCATGAGGGACGCCCCGGCATAGCTGCTGGGGCTCCAGGCCGTCTGCGGCTGTTCCTCTTCCGGTTCCCGGGCCTGGTACAGCGCCAGCAGCTTTCTGGCCGCCTCCCGGTCCTCTTCCGTGTCGGCCCGGATCAAAATGGGGTCCTGCCCCTTTTCCATGGTCTCTCGTCCTTCCTCAGTCTCAATCCTTCAAGGCGGCGTCCAGGGCGGCCTTCACCTCGGCCCGGATGGCCTCGTAGCTCATGCCGATGTGGGCCTCGAAGCGCTTTTTCCCGTCCACATAGATGGTGGGCACGGCGTAGTAATCGAAGGTGTCGGCATAGGCCGCTTCCTTCACCTCGTCCACCAGTCTCAGGGGAACGGCCCGGTAGGCCGGCTCCTCCTCGAACAGCTCCGCCAGGGCCCGGTGGGCCTTATGGCAGTAGCCGCAGTCGTCCCGGTAAAATAGGAGCATCTCTTTCATTCGGATCTCTCCTTTTCTCTGTCTCTCCGCTTATCATACCATAGCCGGTTTTGCTTTTCAACGAAAACGGGCGGGACCGCGATGGCGAGTGAAGAGTGAAGAGTGAATAGTGAAGAATTGCGGTGTCGGCTCCGCCGACGGATTTGAATCCGTCCCGCTTCGCGGGACACCATCACTCTTCACTTTTCGCTTTTCTCTCTTCCCTTACTGCCTGCGCACCGCGCACTCTTATCCCCTGTAGACCTCGAAGCCGAACATCTCGGCCAGGGCCTCCAGCGCGTCGCCGAAGCGGCCCTTCATCACCACGAAATGGGGCTCGAAGCCGGCCAGCACGCTCTGTTCCACCAGGGTCCTGCTGGGGGAATCGGTGCGGATGACCAGGGAGGTGCCGATGAACTGCTTGGGCTTGTCCAGGGCCTCGCCCTCGGCGATGAAGAAGCGGAAGCTGCCGTCGGGCTCCCGGCCGATGCGGAAGATGGTGGCCTCGGGGAAGGCCTGGCAGCCGAAGTCCATGGCCGGGCCGATCTTCCGGTTGGGGTGCACGCCCACCACCGCGCCCGTATCCTTCCGGGCCAGGGAGCAGGCCGCCGCGCCGCAGTGCCAGAAGGTCAGGCTGGACTCCTGCTCGTTGAGGGAGACCGGGTCGCCGAAGAACACCGGCTCTCCGCTCAGGCGCATGCCCACCCACATGGACAGGGCGCCGTAGATATCCGCCTCGCAGGCGGCGGCCACGTTCCGGTCGTTGAGCTGGCTCAGCACCGTGCACACCGGGGTGCCGTAGGCGGTGAAGAAATCCGGCCAGCAGCGGCTGGCCAGGGCGCCGATGCCGTGGCTCTGAACGTACTCGCAGTAGGCCCGGAGCAGCCGGGCGTGATCCAGCCGGTTCTTCTCCGGGGTCCTGTCCAGGCCCCGGGTCTCGGCCTCGGTCTGCTCCAGGTACTCCCGGCAGTCCTCGTCGGAGTAGCCCTTGGCCATGTCGATGAGCTCCCGGGCCTCGATGGCCTCCAGCTCCACGCCGAAGGTGTTCATCAGCTCCGCATCCAGCGCCCGGCCGAAGCCGAAGCCCTGGGGCGTATGGCCCACCGCGGCCATCTTCAGGCTCCGCATGGCCTTCTTCACCGCCGCGGCCCGGGTGTGGGCCCGGACGGCCCGCTCCACCTCGTCCTCCTCCGGCGCGCCGAAGACGTAGCCGAAGGGCCGGTCGCCGAAGGCCCGCAGGGTGTTGGCGGCGGAATAGGCCCCGGTCAGGGAGTTGAGGCGCAGCCGTCCCCCGTCGATCACCGGCTCCCGCAGGGTCCAGAGCAGCACCGGGCAGTCAAAGCGGCGCAGCACCTCGGACATGTAAGCGGCGTTGGCGAAGGTCAGGTTCTGGAACACCACCAGATCCGGGTCCTTCCCCTGCAGGTAGTCCCGCAGCTTGTCCACGCTCAGCAGCATCTCGTCCGGGCAGACAAAGCGGGGCTCCACGCTCCTGAGCAGTCTGCAGGAGCGCTCGAAGGCGTCCTTCGCGCTCTCCAGATGGAAGGTGGGCACGCCCACCGGAATATACACAGGGCAAAACTGGTCCATTTTGCAGGTTCCTCCGTATGATAATGGTTTCTGTCGGCAAGTATCATAATCTCCCGGTCCGGTTCTGTCAACCGCGGCAAAGGAAAAACCCGCCTTGACAAAGAGGGTATGGGGGATTAAACTTGACGAGATGACACGGCACATTATATTTAGGAGGGTTGCGAATTGAACTGCGATCTCAAAGAAATCTGCAAGGACATCCGCTGCGACATCATGACCACCATCGGCCACCTGGGCGTGGGCCACATCGGCGGCTGCCTGTCCGTGGTGGAAGTGCTGGCAGTGCTGTATTTCCAGGAGATGAACATCGACCCCAAACAGCCCAAAATGCCCGGGCGGGACCGTCTGATCTGCTCCAAGGGCCATGCCGGCCCGGCAGTGTACGCCACGCTGGCCAACCGGGGCTACTTTGACAAGGCCGAGCTTCTGACCCTGAACCAGGGCGGCACCCATCTGCCCAGCCACTGCGACATGAATCTGACCACCGGCATCGACATGACCACCGGTTCTCTGGGCCAGGGCTTCAGCTGCGCGGTGGGCGTGGCACTGGGCAGCAAGCTGGAGCAGGACGGCGCCACCATCTACACCATCATCGGCGACGGTGAGAGTCAGGAGGGCCAGATCTGGGAGGCGGCCATGTTCGCCGCGGCCAAGGGTCTGGACAACCTGATTGCCTTCACCGACTACAACAAGCTGCAGATCGACGGGCCCGTGGCCCAGGTCAACGACGTGGCCCCCCTGGCGGAGAAATGGGCCGCCTTCGGCTGGAACGTGATCGACGTGGAGGACGGCAACGACGTGGAGCTGGTCTCCGAGGCCGTCAAGCACGCCAAGCTGGGTCTTGGCGGCGGCAAGCCCACCATGGTGATCCTGAACACCAAAAAGGGCTGCGGCGTGAAGTGGATCGAGGATCTGGGCGCCGGCAACCACAACTGCAACATCAGCGAGGAGCAGGCCAAGGCCGCCATCGCCGAGATCAGAGGGGAGGCATAAACCATGGAAATGAGAGCTGTTTACGCCCAGTGCCTGGCGGAGATGATGGAGCAGGACAAGCACGTCTGCGTCCTGGACGCCGACCTCTCCAAGGCCAGCGGCACCCGGAACCTGTACGAGCGCTTCCCCCGGCAGATGTTTGACTGCGGCGTGGCCGAGCAGAACATGGCCTCCATCGCCGCGGGGCTTTCAAGTTACGGCTTCAAGCCCTGGATCGAGAGCTTCACGCCCTTCGCCACCCGGCGCATCTGCGACCAGATCGCCATCTCCATCTCCTACGCCAAATCCAACGTGAAGATCGTGGGCACCGACCCCGGCATCTCCGCCGAGCTCAACGGCGGCACCCACATGAGTCTGGAGGACATCGGCGTGGTCCGCTCCATCCCCGGCATCGTCATCTTCGAGCCGGTGGACGAGGTGCAGCTGCGCGCCGCCATGCCCGTGCTGGGCGCCTATCAGGGCCCGGTGTACATGCGTCTGTTCCGCAAGGTCCAGCCTGTCGTCTTCCCCGAGGACTACCAGTTTGATCTCTTCAAGGCCGACACCCTGCGGGAGGGCAAGGATCTTTCGATCTTCGTCTCCGGCATGTTCACCAAGGACTGCCTGGATCTGGCCGAGACTATGAAGGCCGAGGGCGTTGACGCCGAGGTCATCAACGTCCACACCATCAAGCCCATCGACCGGGAGACCGTCATCGCCTCCGCCCGGAAGACCGGCGCGGTGCTGACCGTGGAGAACCACAACGTCATCGGCGGCCTCCACTCCGCCGTTGTGGAAGCTCTGGCCCGGGAGAAGGTCCCCGTGGTGGCCTTCGGCGTGCAGGATCGCTTCGGCGAGGTGGGCAAGACCCCCTATCTGCGCAAGGCCATGGGCCTGACCCAGGAGGATCTGCTGGCCAAGGCCAGAGAGGCCCTGAGCCTGAAGTAAAATTCGGAATCAAGTGAAGAGGTAAGAGAGAAGAGTGAAGAGATGTGGTATGCCGCTTTGCGGCATGGATTCCAATCCATCGCCGAAGGCGATGCCATAACTTTTCACTCTTCACTCTTCACTTTTTATCGCCCCAACAGGGGGCCAAAAAGGAAAGGGCAGGATACAAACCCAGCGCAACCCCTCCGCCCCTTCGAAGACTGTGTGTGCCGCAAGCCCCCCTTGCCTAAAGGGGGGTGGCCCGCAGGGCCGGGGGGATACCAAGTGGGCCTGTAAGGAAAGGAGTATCCCCCACCCGCTTCGCGGGAGCCCCCTTTAGGCAAGGGGGCCAATATGGAAAGGAGATTGATTATGAAAATAGCCATTGGAAGCGACAAGTCCGGCTTTGCCGCCAAGGAGGCCATCCGGGCCTGGCTCACGGAGACCGGCGTGGAATTTGACGATCTGGGCACCGTGGATCTGGATCATGTCCACCCCTACTACGAGGTGGCCGATACCGTGGCCCCCCTGGTGCAGAACGGCACTTACGACAAGGCCGTGCTGATCTGCGGCACCGGCGCGGGCATGTGCGTGGTGTCCAACAAGTACAGGGGCGTGTACGCCGTGGCCTGCGAGGGCGTGTACTCGGCCAAGATGGCCCGGGCCATCAACAACGCCAACATCCTGTGCATGGGCGGCTGGATCGTTGGCCCCGAGATGGCCGTGGAGATGGTCAAGACCTTCCTGAACACCCAGTGGTGCCAGGATCTGGAGGACTGGCGGGCGGCCAACATGCACAAGTTCGCCGTGAAGGTCTCCGAGATCGAGGACAAGATCTATGGCTGAGTCCTTCGTCTATTCCCAGCCGGTGAAGATCTGGTTCGGGGAGGGAAAGTTTTCCTGCCTGGGGCAGATCCTGGACGAAATGAAGATCCGGAGCGCCGTGCTGGTCTGCGGAAAACATTTCTCCCCCCGGGCGAAGGCCCTGATGCAGGCCGATCCCCGGCTCACCGCCCTGTTCGACGGGGTGGAGCAGAACCCCCAGCTCTCCGGCATTGAGCAGACCGTGGCCCTGTGCCGGGAGCACGGCGCCGACGCCGTCATCGGCATCGGCGGCGGCAGCGCCATGGACACCGCCAAGTTTGCCGCGGCGGTTTCCTCCAACCCGGGCTCTGCCCTGGACTACTACGAGGGCCGCCGGAGCTTTGACGCCGGCAGCCGCCTGACCATTCTGGCCGTGCCCACCACCGCCGGCACCGGCAGCGAGGTGACCCAGGTGTCCGTGGTCAGCCGCGGAACCGAGAAGAAGACCATCAACAACCCGGCCTTCATGCCCACCGCCGCCATCGTGGACCCGGAGCTGTCGGCCTCGGTGCCGCCCCGGACCACCATGAACACCGGCCTGGACGCCCTGGCCCACGCCCTGGAGGGCTACTGGAGCCGGAACCATCAGCCCATCTCCGACCTGATGGCCATTGAGGCCGTGGGCCTTGTACTGGCCAACCTGGAGCGGGCCTGGCGGGACGGCGGCGACAGGGAGGCCCGGGCCAATATGGCCTATGCCGCGCTCCTGGGCGGACTGAGCTTCGCCCTGCCCAAGACCGCCGCCAGCCACGCCTGCAGCTATCCCCTCAGCGAGGACTACCACCTGCCCCACGGGGAGGCCTGCGCCTTCACCCTGGACAGCCTGGTGCGCATCAACGCCGACGAGCGGCTGGAGGCCCTGTGCCGGGCCGTGGGGCTCACGGGCACGGAGGAGCTGGCCCGGCGGATCGCGGAGCTGAAGGAGCTGGGCGGCCTGCGCACCCGGCTCAGCCAGCTGGAGAACGTGGATCTGGACAAGCTCTGCCGGGACTGCGCCGCTCATCCCCTGATGAAGAACAACCCGGTGCCTCTGGATGAGGCCGCCCTGCGGGAGATGTTTTTGAAGCTCCAATGAAGGACGAACGGAAATACATCCTGATGGTGGCCGGGATGGTGCTGAGCTGGTCGGTGTACTACGCCGTGTCCAAGGTGTTGGTGGACCGGACCGGCTCGGCCCTGCTGGCGGGCTTTCTGCTGCGCTCGGCGGCTCTGGTGTTCCTGACCGCGCAGCTGCTGCTGGACGGCAGCTTTCGGCGGCTGTTCCACCAGGGCAAGGCGGTGTTGATCCTGCTGCTCATCGGCCTGTTCGGCTTTCTGCTGGACCTGTTTGCCAACCTGGGCTACGCCGGGGGCAGTCTCTCCACCGGCACGGCCCTGCTGAAGACCGACGTGCTGATGGTGAATCTGGTCACCGTCATCGTCTATCACAAGCGGCTGTATCTGTCCGACTGGATCGGCACCGGGATCATGCTGCTGGGCGTGCTGCTGGTGCTGGGGGTGGAGCTGGGCGGCATGGAGTTCCATCCCACGGACCTGTTTTTCCTGCTCAGCGCCGCCTGCGTCACCGCCAACGCCTTTATTATCAAAACCGCCCAGGAGAAGTACCACGAGGACTCGGACATGATCTCCTACTATAATAACTTCGTGGTGCTGCTGCTGTTCGGCTGCAGCGCGGGACTCGCGGGCCAGCTGAAGGCCCCGGCCTTCCCCGCGGACGCCCGCTTCTGGCTCCTGGCCGCTCTGGGCGGTCTGGCCCAGACCGGCATCTACTTTTTCTATTACCGCAACCTGAAGCACTTTGAGGTCTGGCTGGTGAAGCTGTACCTGCTGCTGATGCCGGTGGTCAGCTGCCTGATCGGGGTCTTTTTCCTGGATGAGGCCCTGACCGCCAAAAAGCTGCTGGGGATCCTGGTAGTGCTCTCGGGCGCCGCGGTGATCCTGCTGCGGGCAAAGCTGCATAAGGAAAGCAAAGCATAAGGAGGAACAAAAATTGGAAACCAAGCTTCTGGAAGCCCTGCGGGAGAAGAACCCCCGCCTGCCCCTGTACGACGTGCGCGACGCGGCCTTCGCCCCCTACGGCCGGGTCCTGCCCCTGAGCGATCGGGAGACCGCCGATCTGGCCCGCCGCCTGGACCAGGTGGCCATCCCCCAATCCGGGAACGTATACTTCCCCTCCGAGGAGGGTCTGGAGGGCGCCGACGCCCTGCCCTCTCTCCGCCGCCGGGCCTTCGGCATGATGCCGGTGCAGGCCGGCTTCTGCAACGGTCAGGGCCACTGCCTGAACGCCATGGAATACCACCGCTGCAGCGAGGTGAACTTCTCCACCACCGGTCTGGTGCTGCTGCTGGCCCTGCCGGAAACCCTGCGTGACGGCGCCATGAACTCCGGCGACGTGGTGGGCTTCTATCTGCCGCCCATGACGGCGGTGGAGGTGCTGCCTCTGGTGCTGCACTTCGCGCCCTGCCGGGTCTCCGACCGGGGCTTCAACTGCCTGGTCGTGCTGGAGAAGGATACCAACACCCCCATCGACGGGGTGGACACCGGCGCCGACGGCGAGGAAAAGCTGCTGTGGATGCGCAACAAGTGGCTGACCTGCCACCCCGATTCCCCCCAGGCCGCGGAAGGCGCCTATGTGGGCATCACCGGAGAGAACCTCGTTCTGTCGCTGTAATACGGCAATCAGATAGAAAAAATCGGGCTGTCGCCGGAAAAAATCTGGTGACAGCCCCTTTTCTCTGTGCTATACTGTTCCCCGGAAAAGCGCGGGACCCTTCCGCCCGCAGATTCTAACAAAGGAGAAGAAATCTATGCAGGTATTTGTCGTTGACAGCTATGAAGAGCAGTGCGCCATCGGCGCCGATCTCATCGAAGCCGTAGTCCGCTCCCAGCCCGACTGCTGCCTGGGTCTGGCCACCGGCTCCAGCCCGGTGGGCATCTATCAGGAGCTGGCCCGCCGCTTCCGGGAAGAGGGTCTGGACTTCTCCCAGGTCAGCACCGTGAACCTGGACGAGTACGTGGGCCTGGCCCCGGACCACGAGCAGAGCTACCGCTATTTCATGGACTCCAATCTCTTTGACCATATCAACATCGACAAGGCCCACACCTATGTGGCCAAGGGCCTGGGCGACGTGGAGAAGAACCTGGAGGAGTTCCGGGCCGTGCTGCGCGACAGTCATGTGGCCCTGCAGCTGCTGGGCGTGGGTCCCGACGGACACATCGCCTTCAACGAGCCTGCCGACGAGCTGCACGCCTCCGCCCACATGGAGTACATCGACGAGAGCACCATCGACGCCAACGCCCGCTTCTTCGCCTCCCGGGACGAGGTGCCCCGCACCGCTCTGACCATGGGCATCGGCGAGATCATGCGGGCAAAGAAGCTGGTCACCATCATCAGCGGCTCCAACAAGGCCGAGGCCGCCCGGAAGCTGCTGGTGGAGGACGTGATCACCCCCAGGTGCCCCGTGACCCTGATGAAGGCCCATCCCGATTCCACCGTCATCATCACCAAGGCCCTGGCCGAGCAGATCGGCTACAAAGGGTAAAGAAAGCAGAAACGACCTCGCCGGAGGATGGAAAACGCAGGTTTTCTCATCCTCCGGTTTTTTCGTCTCCGCTCCCCGGTTTTCGTCAGGGCTCATATCTCCCCGCCGCCGGTCATATACATGGACCATGACCGGGCCGTCGCTTTCGGCCCAGGGGGAGTGATGACTGTGCAAACAAACATCGAGGATCGGGTCCGGGACGAGGCCCTGTACATCATCGAACAGTCGGCCACCGTCCGGGCCGCCGCCCTGCGCTTCGGCGTGAGCAAATCCACCGTGCACAAGGATCTGACCGAACGCCTGCCCCGGATCGACCGGAGCCTGTCCCGGCAGGTGCGCCGTCTGCTGGATCGGAACAAGGCCGAGCGGCATATCCGGGGCGGCCTTGCCACCAGACGCAAGTACAAGGGGCCGGACTGACCGGAACCCGCGGCAGGGTCCGGGAACAGATCCGTCCCTTCCCCGTCGAAGCATCGGGTTTGCGCAGAAGTTCCGAGATATGATTGTCAAAATTTCCGAGTTCTGCTATACTTTGACCGAACGACGGGAGGAGGTCCTGCGATGCATCCGTGGAGCTTGTTTTTGAATCTGTGTTCCCTGGCCCTGTTCTGCTGGGGGATCCTGCGGTTTTTCTTTCTGTCCCGGCAGCAGCGGCTGAGCCGGAGGCTGCTGCGGCTGACCCTGGCGGTGGTGGGGGCGGTGTTCCTGGTGGAATGCGCCAGACTGGCCGCCGACGGGGAGCGCTTCTTCCCCTCCGGCGTGTTTATCGACACCATGCAGGTCTTTTCTCTGGACGCGGGCTATGAGGCCATCACCGGCGGCCCCCGGGCCGGAGACGGGATCCTGGCCGGGATCCTCTACTGGTACCGGGCCGTGGTCTTTACCGTGGCGCCCATCGTGGGCGGCGCGGTCATCTACGACGTGCTGGCCGGGATCTCTCCGGAGCTGCGTCTGCTGGCGGTGCGCCGCCGGCGGCTGATGATCTTCTCCGAGCTCAACGAGCGCTCGATCCTCCTGGCCCGGGATATTCTGGACCGGGAGGCCGGGCGCGGCCGCCCCGCCATCGTCTTCACCGACTGCTATTCCGACGGCGGCGAGGAGGATTCGGAGCTGCTGGTGCAGGCCAAGGACCTGCACGCGGTGTGCCTGCAGGAGGATCTGCTGCACTGCGGGGGCTTTCGGTATTCCCGGGCCTGCTGCTTTTTCCTGATCGACCAGACGCCGGACGGCGAGCTGGACGACGCGGGGAACCTGGTGGCCCTGGAGGGTCTTCTCCAGGCGGACAGGCCCCGGTGGAAGCCGGAGCGGGGCTGCGTCATCACCCTCTTTTCCGATCACAGCGAGGCGCTGGAGAATGTGCGGGCGGTGAAGCACCGCTATGATACCCTGGTGGGGGACAAGCGGGTCACCGTCCGGGTGGTGCGGGACAAGGCCACGGCCTGCTGTCTGCACCTGGACGAGGCCCCCCTGTTCCGGGATCTGGAGCCGGGGCAGGGCCTGGACGTGGTGATCTTCGGCCGGGGACCCTTTGCCCGGGAGATGTTCTCTACCGTCTTCTGGCAGGGCCAGATGCTGGATCACCCCCTGCGCATCGCCATGGTCTATCCCCCCTCCGGGACCGGCGACGGGGACGAGCCGGAGCTGGCCACCGCCCTGCGGCGCTTCAGCCCGGAGCTGCTGGATTCCTGCAAGCCGGGCCACGAGTGTCTGCGCCTGCGGCCCGGCAAAGAGGACCCCTCCCCCATCTACGCCTCCCTGTGCTTTGTGGAGGCCGATCCCCGGACCGCGCCGATCCGGGAGCTGCTGACGGCGGAGCGGGTCTGCCAGTACGGCAGTCAGGAGCCCTTCCGTCTGGCCCAGGCCAGCCGCTTCCTGGTCATGGGGGACAGCGACGAGGAGAACGTGGCCCTGGGCGACGAGCTGCGCCGGACTCTGAGCCTGCTGAAGGGCTCCGGGAAATACCCGGGGAAGAAGACCGTCTCTCTGCTGGTCCAGAACAGCGATACCAGCCGGGTGGTCAGCGAACGGTTCCGGGACTATGGGCGTCTGGACGAGACGCGGGTCAGCCCCGACATGCTGATCTTCGGCACCCTGGAGGATCGCTTCCGCTGGGAGAGCGTGGCGGTGGACGGCGCGGACCTGGTCCGGCTGCGGCAGCGCCGGGGCCGGGAGGCGGAGCTCCACTCCCTGAAGGACGTGAGCGCCTCCCGGGACGATCTGTACAACGACTGGTCCCGGGTGGCCCGGGCCTTCCACACCCCGGTGAAGATGTACTGCGCCGGGGTCCGGGACGGGGACGAGCTGGAGAGGAAACTGGCCTATCAGCAGGCCATGGAGCCCCTGGATCAGCCTCTGGTGGACCGGCTCCGCTGGCTGGAGCACCGCCGCTGGTGCGCCTTCCTGCGCTCCCTGGGCTTCTCCCGGCCGCCCAAGCTGTACGAGACCCTCTGCCGGGTCCGGGACGGCTCCCTGCGTCCGGAGGACTGGCGGGAGCTGTGCTTCTACGCCTACAAGAACATCCCCGCCCGGCTTCACCCCTGTCTGGTGGAGTGCGTGGATTACAACAACACCGAGGACGACAAGGACCTGCTGGACTATGTGTCCGACCTGCGGTCGCTGGTGAAAAAGGGTCAGCAGGCGGAGGAAGGGCCCCGGCCCGCTCCGTCGCCCCGGCCAAGCGAAGCGCCGCCCCGGCTCCGGCATCCGGAGGTCGCCCCCGCCCCCCTGGGTCTGAAACTCTATGATTCTCCCTACGGGGAGAACGGCCCTCGGCTTACCGCGGCCGAGCTTCCGGAGCTGGCCCGGCGCCTGAACGTGGCTGGGGAAAACGAAACGGCCCAGACGCTGCTGCAGCGCTTCCCCCTGCTGGCGGAATGCGGAGCCGACGAGGGAGAGTACTGGCTGGATCTGGTTCTGCAGGTTCTCCGGCCGGAGAAAGGCGGGCAGTCATGAAGGTACGCAAGCGTCCTGCCGGACCGGTGACCGCCCTGTGTCTGGGCGAGGGAAGCCCCCTGGAGTGGGAGCTGATCGCCCGGGGCCTGCTGGTCCCCCAGCCCGATGGCGGGATCCGGGTCCGCACCCGGGAGAGCGGCGAGGGCCCCGGAGAACTGGCTCAGCCCGGGGACTTTGTGAAGCTGGATCAGGGAGGCTTCCCCTACCCCGTCCGTCGGGAGGTCTTTCTGCAAACCCACCGGGAGACGGAGACGGGCTTCGTGGCCATCCCGAAGACCCTGGACGCCTGGCAGCTGGGTCAGCCCCGCCCGGAGGCGCTGGACTGGCTTCTGGCCCGGGGGCGGCTGATCCTCAACGAGGCCGATCCGGAGCGCTGCTTCTCCGCCCAGCTCTGGGGCACCCGGCTCACAGCCCCCGGGGACGCGGTGCTGGTCTTCTATCGGATCGACCGGGACGAGCTTGGGCAGATCACCGACGTGGACTTCAACTTCGTGGTCCGGGAGGAGTTCGACGCGGCCTACGAGATTTTGAGCTGAGGATGCCGGAGCGGATCATGATCCGCTCCGCCGGGCAGGCAGCCAGCTGCCGGCCCTGGGCTCTCTTTTTCTTTGTTCTCACTCCCCTTCTCCTGACACTTATTGACAGCCCGGAGAGCTTCGGGTTATAATGTCGAAAACGATCAACAGGGATCGCGCGGATCGTGCGGTCCCTGTTTTATCACCGGTCGCCCGCTCCGGGCGCCTGCGGACAAGAGGCTTGTGCTATGAAACAGGATTCCCTGCGCATGACGGAAGGACCCATCGGCGCCCAGATGCTCCGCTTCGCCGCGCCTCTGTTCCTGGGCAACCTGTTCCAGCAGCTCTATAACACCGCCGACGCGCTGATCGTGGGTCGGATGCTGGGCAATGATGCCCTGGCCGCGGTCAGCGCCACCGGGACTCTGGTCTACCTGATCATCAGCCTCTTTGTGGGCATCTCCGCCGGAGCGGGCGTTCTGGTCTCCCGGTATTTCGGCGCCCGGGACAAAGAGAACCTGTCCAAGGCCATCCACACCAACATCGCCTTCAGCCTGACCGCCGGCCTGCTGATGACGGTCTTCGGCGTGATTTTCGCCCCGGTGCTGCTGCGCTGGATGGACACGCCCGAAGACGTGATGGAGCAGTCGGTGACCTATATCCGGATCTTCTTCGCCGGCAGCCTGGGCCTGGTGATGTACAACGGCCTGCGGGGCGTGATGCAGGCGGTGGGCGACGGGAAGAATCCCCTGAAGTACCTGATCTTCTCCTCGTGCCTGAACGTGGTGCTGGATATCGCCTTCATCGGTCTGTTCCACACCGGCGTGGGCGGGGCGGCCCTGGCCACCATTCTGGCCCAGTTTCTCAGCGGCCTGCTGTGCCTGCGGCGGCTTCTGACCACCCCGGAGGACTACCGGGTGATGCCCCGGAAGATCGGCTTCGACTGGCCCATGCTCCGGTTGATCGTGCGCTACGGTCTGCCCTCCGGCCTGCAGAACTCGGTAATCGCCATCGCCAACGTGGTGGTCCAGTCCAACATCAACGCCTTCGGCACCATGGCCGTAGCCGGCTGCGGCGCTTATGGGCGGATCGAGGGCTTCGCCTTCCTGCCCATCAACAGCTTCATCATCTCCATCACCACCTTCGTGGGCCAGAACCTGGGTGCCAAAGAATACGACCGGGCCAAACGGGGCGCCCGCTTCGGTCTGATCTGCTGCATGCTGGCCGCCGAAGCTGTGGGCCTTCTGGTAGCGGCCCTGGCCCCCGTTCTGGTAGGCGCCTTCACCTCCGAGCCGGAGGCCATCGCCTTCGGCGCCCAGCGGGCCTATGTCTGCGCGCCGATGTTCTTCCTGCTGGCCCTGGCCCACGGTCTGGCGGCGGTGCTCCGGGGCGCGGGCAAGGCGGTGGTGCCCATGGTCTCCATGCTGCTGTTCTGGTGCGTGGTGCGGGTGGCCTTTCTGCAGATCATGGTCCCCCTGTACCCCAGCATCAACACCGTCAACTGGGTCTATCCCCTGACCTGGGCCCTGAGCGTCATTTTTCTGGGCATTTACTATTGGAAAGCCGATTGGGTGCACAGCTTTGATAAAGCAGGCGCCTGATCCCCAACGCATAGAGAGACGAAAGGAGCAGCTTATGCCGATCGTAGTCGCCGGAAACGTATTCGTAGATATCAAGGGCTTCCCCGACAACAAGTATATCCCCTCCGGGCGCAACGCCGGATGGGTGGAGATCGTCCACGGCGGCGTGGGCCGGAACGTGGCGGAGGACATCGCCAACGTGGAGCTGCGCCCCCGCTTTGTGAGCATGGTGGACGAGACCGCCGAGGGCGGCGAGGTGATCCGCAAGCTGCACAATCACAAGGTGGACACCCGCTATGTGATCCGGGTGCCGGACGGCATGGGCATATGGCTGGCCATCCACGATGCCGCCGGGGATATCGTCTCCTCCATCTCCAAGCGGCCCAATATGGATCCCATGCTCACGCTGCTGGAGGAGCAGGGGGACGAGATCTTTGCCGACGCGGACAGCATCGTGCTGGAGATCGATATGGACAAGGACATCGTCAAGTCCATCCTGCGCCTGGCCAAAAAGCACGGAAAGCGGGTCTATGCCCTGGTGGCCAACATGAGCATCGCCTCCCAGCGCCGGGACTTCCTCCAGGATGTGGACTGCTTTGTCTGCAACGTCCAGGAGGCCGGTCTGCTCTTTGCCGCCGATTTCTCCGAGCTGCGGCCCTCGGAGCTGGCCGAGGAGCTGGTGGAGCGGATCCGCAGCGCCCGCATCCCCTCCATGGTGGTGACCATGGGCGGCGACGGCGCGGTCTACGCCACCTGCGAGGGCGAGCACGGGGTCTGCCCGGCCAAGCCCGTCCGGGTCCGGGATACCGCCGGCGCCGGGGACGCCTTCTGTGCCGGCGTGGCCATCGGCCTGACCTACGGAAAGGACCTGCGCGATTCCTGCGAGATCGGCGCCCGGCTGGCCTCCTCGGTGATCACCGTGTCTGAGAACACCTGTCCCCGTTTCCTGCCCCGGGAGCTGGGTCTGGATCTGGAGGTTCCCGAAGAAGAATAAGCCCCTTCCATGTACCCCCGGTCCCGGACCTTGTTCCGGCGCCGGGGGCGATCTTTTTTCTGGAACTGTCTGGAAAGCGGTTGCGAAAGTCTGCCAGGGTATGCTATAATCTTCTCATCCGATATTTCGGAAAAACGATAGAAATGAGGGAATTTCGATGAAGAAGAGATTGCTTGCGTTCCTCCTGCTGGCGGCCATGCTGGTCCTGGCCGCCTGCGGCGCACAGCCCGCCGCTCCCGCCGAGGCCCCTGCCGAGGCTCCTGCCGAGGAGCCCGCCGAGATCCCTGCCGAAGAGCCCGCGGAAGCTCCCGCCGAAGAGCCTGCCCCGGCCCCTGCCGAGGAGCCTGCCCCGGCCCCCGAAGTAGAGCCCAACGGCGACGTGGTCATTCTGTTCACCAGCGACGTGCACTGCGGCATTGACCAGGGCTTTGGCTACGCCGGCCTCCAGGCCGTGCGCGACAGCCTGGTCGCCCGTGGTGACACGGTCATCCTGGTGGACGACGGCGACAGCATCCAGGGCGAGCCTGTGGGCACCATGACCCGGGGCGAAGCCATCGTTGACCTGATGAACAAGGTCGGCTACAGCATCGCCATCCCCGGCAACCACGAGTTCGACTATGGCATGGATCAGTTCCTGGCCCTGGCCGAGAAGGCCGAGTTCGATTACATCAGCTGCAACTTCAACCACAACGGCGAGCTGGTGTTCCAGCCCTACGTCATCAAGGAGCTGGCCGGTTATAAGTTCGCCTTTGTGGGCGTGACCACTCCCAGGACCCTGACCTCCTCCACTCCCCGCTACTTCATGGACGAGGAAGGCAACTACGTCTACGGCTTCCTGCAGGACGACACCGGCGAGGCGGTCTACACCGCAGTCCAGAATGCCGCTGATGCGGCCCGGGCCGAAGGCGCCGACTACGTCATCGTCATGGCTCACCTGGGCGACGAAGAGGAGTGCCGCCCCTGGACCTATGCCGACGTGCTCTCCAACACCAACGGCATCGACGTTCTCCTGGACGGTCACCGGCACGATTCCGAGCAGGTGGTCATGAAGAACAAGGACGGAGAGGACGTGCTCCGCTCCGCCTGCGGCACCAAGCTGGGCGCCATCGGCTACTGCCGGATCACCGCTGACGGCGAGGTCTCCACCGGTCTTTACACCTGGAACAACAAGGACTCCCTGCCCGCTCTGCTGGGCCTGAACAACGAGATGTCCGCGGCTGTGGAGGACGCCACCGCCGAGCTGAACAAGAAGCTCAACGAGGTCGTCGCCAACACCCAGGTCACTCTGACCATCACCGATCCTGAAGCCGTGGACGCCAACGGCAAGCCCATCCGCATCGTCCGCAGCCAGGAGACCAACCTGGGCGACCTGTGCGCCGACGCTTATCTGGCCCAGTCCGGCGCTGACGTGGCCTTCGTCAACGGCGGCGGCATCCGCGTGAGCATCGACGCCGGCGACATCACCCTGAACAACATTCTGAAGGTTCATCCCTTCGGCAACGCCATGTGCGTCATCGAGGTCAGCGGCCAGCAGATCCTGGACGCCCTGGAGTGGGGCTCCCGCTCCGTTCCCGGCGAGCTGGGCGGCTTCCTGCAGGTGGCCGGTCTGAGCTATGAGATCCACTCCTACATCGAGAGCGGCTGCATCACCGACGAGAACGGCATGTTTGCCGGCGTCGAGGGCGAGCGCCGGGTGAAGAACGTGCTCATCCACGGCGAGCCCATCGATCCCGCCGCCACCTACACCCTGGCCAGCCACGACTACATGCTCCTGAACAACGGCGACGGCTACACCATGTTTGCCGGCTGCAAGCTGCTGCAGGACCGCGTGAAGCTGGACAACCAGGTCCTGATGGACTACATCATCGACGATCTGGGCGGCGTTGTGGGCGAACAGTACGAGGATCCCTACGGCGAAGGCCGTATCGTGATCGTGGAGACGGCCGAATAAGCCTCCCCCCTTCCCCCATACTAACTCGCAGAGTTTGCGCCCGCAGGCGCAAATAAAGTTAAATCCATTTTCTCCGGCGGCGTGTACGTCGGAGAAAATACTTCTCAGCCCGGAAGTGTGCGAGCTGGCCGCGGTAAGCGGACAGCAAGTGCGCGCACCGGGCTGCAGCCTCTCCGTCAAAAGAGTCCAAAGGACTTTTTTGACGGCCTCACAGGATCCGCAGGGCCACCAGCAGGCTGGCGATCTCCAGCACATCGAAGATGCACATGCCGATGATCTGGCTGCGGTTTTCGATGTTCAGATCCCGGTCGTTCAGCTTTTTCTCCCCCTCCGGGGTGATGTCCAGGCTGTTCAGGATGTCCGCGAAGGCCCAGCGCACCAGGCTCTTTTTCTTCCGGAAGCTCTTTACCTCGCCCTTATCCGTCCGCTTGAGCAGGCGGAAGAACAGCTTGTCCATGAACTGAGAATACCACACGTCGATGGAGGCCCGGGCCAGCAGCCCGGTGTTGTCCAGCACCGTGTCCGCCACGGTCCGCTTTCCGGGGCCGGGGGTCCGTCCGCTGTGCAGGATCGTCCGCAGGTGGTCCACCTGCCGGTCCACCTTGGCCATGGCCAGGTCCTTGTAGTGGCGGTGCACCGCCGCGATCACAAAGGCGAAGAGCAGCAGCACCAGACAGCGCATCAGCTCCTCCCGCCAGAACCAGGCCCAGTCGGGACTCTGCTTCACCGCCAGCACCAGATCGTACAGGAAGGAGCAGATCGCCACCTCCAGCGCGATGGAGTCCGAGCGCCCGAAGGCCAGCGTGCGCAGGAACTTGCTGCACAGGATCATCACCAGAATGATCCCGAAGCCGGTCAGAATCTCCATGTCGCCCTCCTCAGTTGTCCAACGCCTGGATCACCTGATCCAGCCCCGTGCCGAACAGCTTCAGCTGCCGCAGCCCCTCCGGGCTCAGACTCGGCTCCCCGGACTCCGCCTCCCGGCGCAGCTGGTTCAGATTGTCCTCGTAGTTTTTCACAAAGGGGATGCGGGCCTGATCCACGTCCCACTCCCAGAAGGGGTAGGCCCCCAGCTGATCCCTCACCAGACGCATGGCGATCCAGGCCTTCTGAAAGGCCTCCAGCGGATCGGGACTCGTCCGGTCCAGCAGCCGGTTCAGCTCCCCCCGCAGGTCCGTCAGCTGCTCCCGGTTCTCCTTCCGGATCCGGGCCATCAGGTCCTTGCTGTAGCTCATGCCCAGGAAGCGCTTCTTGTCCGGCTCCAGTACCCGGAGCGGAAAGTCCGGCTCCGGCGCCTCCCGCCGGACGGGCGCCGCCTTGGGTCCGGCTTCGGGCGGGGTCGCCGGCTGCGCGGCCGGACTCTCTTCGGTCCGGGGCGCGGCGGTGAGCAGACTCTTTACCTTCGATACCGTGGCCGGAAAATACTCCTTGCTGTAGCTTGCACCGGTGGAGCCCTTCACCTTCTCCAGCCAGTCCGGCCTCTCCCCGGGCCATTCAAAACCGGGCAGCAGATAGGGCACCACGTTCACGCCGCTCTCCACCGCCGCGCGCAGCTCCTCCCGGAGATAGTCCCGGCCCTCCCGGGGATTCAGCGCCCCCGGGGAGAGGATCGGGATTAGGTCCCGGCAGTTCCGGATGATGCCCAGGATCTGCTCGTTGAAATCTCCGTGGTTGAAGCCCTCCATGTCCAGGTAGACCCGGTAGCCCGCGTTCAGCAGATGGTCGTGCAGCAGCCAGGCGCACTGGTCGCCGCCGTCCCAGCGATAGCTGATGAACACGTCGTATTTCCGGTTTTCCTCCACAGTATCACGCTCCCTTGTCGGTCTCGTTCAGGATCTGGTTCAGGCCGCGCAGCAGCCGGTGGGCCCGGCGGATATCCAGCTCCGCCACCCGCTCGTCCCGGTACCAGGCCGGGCTGTCCAGGGCCTCGATCTCCTGCCGCAGCCGGCCGAGGCCCTCCGTCAGCCAGGCGGACAGGGCCTCCCGGAACCGGTCGGCGGGGAGCTTGGGATCCAGCAGCTCGGCGGGGATAGTCTCCTCCCGCTCCTGCTGCCAGCACAGAGGCTCCTTCCGGACCCGGGCCTTGATATACTTCTGCGCCATCACCTCATAGACCCGGTGACGGTAGAAGCGGTAGTACTCCTCGTTGTGGGCCATGGTGCAGTAATCGCAGAGATAGTGCCCCAGGGTCCCCAACAGCCAGTCCCGGCGGGGACCGGCGGGCAGATGCCGGATCCGCTCCGCCCGGTTCAGGAACCGGGGGAAGGACTCCTTCACCCGGTGGATGGGGTGGCGCTCAAACCAGTCCGGCAGCAGGCAGCCCAGCTGATAGGGCAGGGATCTCCGGCCCTCCAGGCAATGCTCGCCAATGATCCAATGTTGTACCCAGCGCAAAGATGATCTCTCCTGTTTATCCGTTTCGCAGGCGGCGGGAAGTCATCCCTCCGCCCACGCTGATATAGTCGTCGAATTTCCCTTTTTGTTCCCCTGGTCTTTCCCCGGAGCTCACTTCGCGTGTTTCTCGAACCAGTCGGTGATCTCCTTGAGCCGTCTCAGCCGGTGCTTGGGCTTGCCGGAGCGGCTGAGCTCGTGGTTCTCGCCGTGGAACAGGCACAGCCGGGTCTCCACGCCCCGGTCGATCAGGGCAGAGTACATCTGCAGGCCCTGCTCCAGGGGGCAGCGGTAGTCCTCGTCGGAGTGGATAAACAGCGTGGGGGTCTTCACCGCCGCCGCGTACTTCAGGGGGGAGCGCTCCCACAGCTTCTCCGGGCTCCGGTATAGGTCCCCGGCGTTCTGATCCGGGGTGAAGAAGGGTCCGATATCGCTGACGCCCCAGAAGCTGAGCCAGTTGGAGATGGAGCGCTGAGAGGCGGCGCAGCAGAAGCGGTCGGTATGGCCGATGATCCAGTTGGTCATGAAGCCGCCGTAGCTGCCCCCGGTCTCGCAGACCCGCTCCGGGTCGATCTGGGGATAGGCCTCCAGCACCGCGTCGGTGAAGTCCATGATATTCTCATAGTCCACGGTGCCGTATTTGCCCCGGATGTCCGCGAACTCGTTGTCCCGGCCGTCGCTGCCCTTGGGATTGCAGAAAAAGACGAAATAGCCCAGGCCGGCCCAGACCTGCATCTCGTGATAGAACAGGGGACCGTAGACGGTCTTTGGGCCGCCGTGGATATCCAGCACCGCGGGATAGCGCTTGGCGGGATCGAAGTCCATGGGCTTGAGGACCCAGCCCTCGATCTCCAGGCCCCGGCTCTGAAGGTGCAGCGCCTCGGGCCTGGCGATATAGCGGTCCCGGATAGCCTCGCCGTTCAAATCGCTGACCCGCCGGGGCTCTTCGCCCAGGCGGCACTCGTAGAGCTCCTGGGGGCGCATGTCGTACAGGCCGATGAGCAGCAACCGGTCTCCGTGCAGGTCGAAGGCGTCGATGCTGCCCTCCCGGGTCAGGACGGGGGTGTCGCTGCCGTCGGGATCCATCCGGTACAGGACGCAGCTGCCCTCCCGGGTGGTCAGATGATACAGACTGCCGTCCTGGGCCGCCCACTGGCGGCCGCCGCCCAGGCGGCAGTCGCTGCCGGTGGAGTTATACAGGCAGTACTCCTCCCGCCGCAGCAGCCGAAGCTCTCCGCCCCGGGGATCCAGGGCATAGACCCAGCTGTTCTCGTTCAGGCCGTAGCGCCGGGTCTCGGAGGCAAAGATCCACAGCTCCTCCCCCACCGCCTCCAGGGCGGCAAAGCTCAGATCCTCCCGGCGCAGCAGCTGCCGGGTCCCGCCGGTCTTCCAGTTGCAGGCCCGGAGGCTAAAGCCCAGCAGGCTCTGCTTTGCGCCCCGGACGTTGGAGGCGAAGAAGACCTCGTCCCCCAGGACCGTGAAGCCCAGCAGCTCCTCCGGGGCCTGGGTCAAGGCGCTGAGCTTGCCGGTCTCGATCTCGGCGATCAAAAGCTGGTCCCGCTTGCCATTGACGACGCCGTCGCCGTTAAACCAGAAGGGGGTCTCGTCAAAGACCTCGTAGTCCTTGTTCTCCTCTTTCTCCTTGGCCGCGTCCTTCTTTTCCTCCTCCGTGGCCAGCCAGGGCTGGGGCCTGCTCTTGTCCACGGTGACGGTCAGGGCCAGGTGTCCCTCGTCCAGCACCCGGAAGCCGCCCACGGCCACCGGCAGGCTCAGGAAGGGCAGGGCCTCGCCGCCCCGGAGATCCAGGACATAAAAGGAGGTGAACTCCTCCCCGGCCTCGGCCCGCTTCTTCTCTTTTGCCGAGCGGACCGCCGGAAACAGCAGCCGGTTCTCGTCCAGCCACTGGAAGCGGCCCTCCTTGCCCAGATCCGTCAGCTGTCGGACCCGGCCCTGCTCATAGAGCCACAGGCGCTGCTCGTAGGCGTTGTTTTCCTCATCCGCCGTGGCCACCACGAAGGCGGCCCGCTCCCCATCCGGGGAGAAGCGGAGGTTGGAGAGGAAGCGATAGTTGAGGATATCGGACAGGGCAATCGGTTTCATATGTTTTTCTCCTTAACAGCAGGCTAAGTATGAGGAAGGGAAAAGGGAAGAGTGAAAAGTGAAACGTTATGGGTTCGCCTTCGGCGATGAATCATGATCCATCCGCAAAGCGGAACCAATATCTCTTCACTCTTCTCTCTTCTCTTTTAATATACGATCTCGCAGTCGGGCAGGGCGGCCCGCAGGGCCTCCAGCTGGCCCTCGGAAAGGGGATTTCCGGTGAGGTACAGCTTCTTCAGGCCCGTCAGTTGGTTCAGAGGCTGGAGCAGCTCGATATGGTTGCCGCTCAGGTCCAGGACCTCCAGCGCCTTCAGCTCCGCCAGGGCGGACACGTCCGCCAGCTGGTTGAAGGACAGGTCCAGCTCTCTCAGGCTGTCCCGGGACTTGCAGATCTGCAGGTTCAGCAGCACCCGAATATCGTTGTGGCTCAGATCCGCCTTTTCCAGGCTGCCAAAGGCCTCGATGCCGCTGAGGTCGTCGATCCCCCGGCCGCTGAGATCCAGCTCGGTCAGGTTGGAGAGGAACAGACTGCCCGCCAGCTCCACCGTGTAGATCAGGTCCGAATGGCTGATGGCGCAGCCGGGCAGGGCCCGCTGCAGGCCGCCGATGGCGCTGTCGGCCAGGCCCTCGTTGCCGTCCAGATACAGCAGCCGCAGGTGGGCCATGGGATACAGCTCCACCAGGTTCTCGCTGGCCAGACCGCAGTTTTCCAGATGCAGGGTCCCCAGATCCGTCAGCAGTCCCAGGCCGGAGAAATCCCGGATGGGATTGTCGCTCAGATCCAGCACCCGCAGGGACGCGATGGATCCTGCGGCGCTGGTCTCTGTGATCTGGTTGCCGGCCACGTTCAGACTGCTCAGGCTGCTCAGCCCGATCAGGGGCCGCAGATCCGAGATCTGATTGTTCTGCAGCTCCAGCGTCTGGAGCTGGGACAGGTTCATCAGCGGCTGCAGATCGCCGATGGCGTTATCGCCCAGGCGCAGCGTGGTCAGCTGGGTACAGACCCGCAGCGCGCTCAGGTCCCGCAGGCCCATCCCGCTCAGATCCAGCACCTTCACGTCCGAAGCAAAGCTCACGCCGTGGAGCGTCACCGTCAGGATCCCCTCCCGGTCCGAGTCGGTATGGATGGCGCAGTTGGGCAGCGCCGCGGTCAGCTCACTGAGCTGCTCCGGCGTCAGCTCCAGGCCCAGCAGGCTCAGGGAACTAAGATTGCTCAGCTTGTACAGCGGTGTGAAGTCCGCCGCCCCGGTGTCGTCCAGGACCAGATAGCGCAGGCCGCTCAGGGCCGCCAGGGGGCTCAGATCCGAGACCGGGTTCCCGCTCAGATCCAGGCTGGTCAGGCCGCCGAAGCTCTTCAGCTCGGTCAGGTCGTCGATGCCGTTGCGGCTGAGATTCAGAGTCTCCAGGGCCCGGAAGCTCCTGAGCTGGGGCAGGACGGCGTCGCCCAGGCCCGCTCCGCTCAGATCCAGCTCGGTCAGATCCAGGCGCAGCTCCCGGTCGCCGATGGTCAGGGTCTCCGCCTCCCGGTCCTGCATCCGCCGGCGCTCCAGAGAGGCGATGCGGCTGGAGACCCGGCTCTCGCCGGTGTCCATCTGCCGGAGGATCTCCAGGGCCATGTCCAGGTTCCCCTGGGCCTCGTAGCAGTCCACCATGAGCATCATGCTCTCGTCGCTGTGGCGGATCCCCTCGGCCCGGCGCAGCAGACTCAGGGCGTTGTCGTAATTCCCGGCCTGATAGGCGGCGGCCGCCTCCTGATAGGTCTGCCGGAACCGGCGCTCGCCGCCGGGATCCAGGAACAGAAGCACCGGGATCAGCACCAGCAGGGCCGCCAGACCCGCCACCAGGGCAATGAGCCGTTTTTTATATTTGGGTTTTTGCCCGGCTGCGCTCATGCCTCGTGATCCTCCGCGCTGTCTGTCTCGTTCTCGTCTTCCTTTTCCGCTTCCCCGGCGGGTTCGGCTTCCGCCTCGGGCTTTTTGCCCACCACCAGCTTGGGAGCCTTCATCTTGGGCAGCTCCTCCCCGGACTCCGGCTCCGCCTTGGGCTCGGCGAATTGCTTCTTCATGGCCAGGCTGATCAGCAGCAGGGAGAGCATGATGCACAATACGCTCATCTCCTGCATCCCGTCGGCAAAGCTCAGGGGGTTGACGGTATCCCGGATGGCGGGCAGATCCTCAATAAAGATATGGTACAGGAAGGGCAGGCAGAACAGGGGGACCAGCAGCCACTTGGTGGGGATCAGGGTAAACACCGTGCCCACATACAGCACCGCCACCACCACGTACAGGATCACGCACAGCACCATGTGCAGCTTGCTCTCGAAGCCCAGGGACTTGAGCACAAAAAACACCACGCCCAGCAGCACCGGCAGACTGGTGGACCAGAAGGCCAGCTTCCCCAGCAGCAGCACGCACAGGAGGAACAGCAGTCCGCTGAGCACGGGCAGAATGATCTGGGTCAGGGCAAAGGTCCTGTCGCCCCAGCCGTTGATGGTGCCGATCAGCCGGAAGAAGATGGCCATGGCCATCACGATCACCGAGGCCTCGGCCCAGAAGCCGTCCTTTTCCACGTAGAATTTGAATTTTTGTTTCATCGCACAGCCCTCCAGAGCAGTTTTCGACGATCCCTCCACCGGAAAAAACAGGGGCGCAGCAGAGGGGCTCTCCCCTATGGGCGGTATCGCTCCTCTCAGAGCGATACCGTTCCCCTTATTCGACGGCCCAGCCGCCGTTGCGGAAGATCGGCACCTCGGCGCCGTCCTCGGTGACGCCGGTGATGCTCAGGTCCGCGCAGCCGATCATGAAGTCCACGTGGATCATGGAGTCGTTCACGCCCAGGGCCCGGGCCTCTTCCAGGGTATAGTTCTCGTAATCCTTCAGGCAGGAGCTAAAGCCCATGCCCAGGGCCAGGTGGCAGGCGGCGTTCTCGTCAAACAGGGTGTTGTAGAACAGGATGCCGCTCTCCCGGATGGGGTTTTCGTAGGGCACCAGGGCGCATTCGCCCAGCATCGAGGCCCCCTCGTCCATGGCGATCATGGTCTTCAGCAGCTCCTCGCCCTTCTCGGCCCGGACCTCCACGGCCCGGCCCTTCTCAAAGCGGACGGAGAAATTCTCGATGAGCTGGCCCTGATAGCTCAGCGGCCGGGTGGCGTAAACGATGCCCTCGGCGTCCCCGGCCCGGGGGCTGGTGAAGACCTCCTCGGAGGGGATGTTGGGGTTATACCACAGCTCTCTGCCCTCCAGCTTCTCCGAGCCGCCGCAGAAGAGCATCTGGGGCAGCAGGCCCACGGTAAAGTCGGTGCCGTGGGACTCACTGCGGTAGTTGAGCCGGCGCAGCTTCAGGGAGTTGAGCCAGTCGCAGCGGCGGTGGATCTCGCTGCTGTGCCTTTCCCAGGTCTCCACCGGGTCGGGCCCATCGGCCCGGGCGCAGTGGAGGATGGCCTTCCACAGGGCCTCCTCGGCTTCCGCTTCGTCCAGTTCGGGGAAGAGCTTTTCGGCCCATTCCTTCCCGGGCACCGCGGCGATGCACCACTGGTATTTGTTCTCCATGGCGTCCCGGTAGGGGCGGATGACCGGGTAAATGGCCTGCCGGGCCTTGGCCATCTTCTCCTGATCCACGCCCTTGAGGCCGTCCGGATCCTCGGAATCCAGAAAAATGGTGGCGGGCAGGGTCTCGGCCTGGTATTTGTATTTCTCGATCTCCCAGGGCTCCAGGGTGCTCAGGCTCTCCAGGCTCCGGTACTGATAATGCAGGCGGGTGAGCGGCTGGTAATTCCACTCCATGCGCACCTTGCCGGCCCCGGCCAGGTAGCACTCCTCCACCAGCATCTGCACAAAGTCCAGCTGTACCGGCTCCGAGCGGATCACCACCGTCTGACCGGGCATCAGGTTCACGCCGCTGCGGGCGATGAGTCGGGCGTAGTTGCGAAGGGTCTGTGTATCCATAAAGCTCCTCCATTCGTCTGTTTCTGACAATTATTCAAACTATTATAGCATAAGCCCCCCGGCCTTGCAAGCAGCGGAAAGCGCAAAGATCCCGGACAACAGCCGTCTCCTCCCCCGTGGGAAGGCCCGCTGTCGTCCGGGATCCTTGTCGTTTGTCATTACAGCCGTTCGTCGAATTTGTAGCTCAGATCCTCCCGGAAGCTGAGCCTGGGCTCCTGACGCCGGGTGAGCCGCCCGATGGCCTTCAGATGCCGGAAGATCACCAGCGCGCCGGTCAGGGCCGCCAGGATCACCACCAGCTGCTGATCCACCACCAGAACACAGGTGGCGATAAGCACCACCGCGCCGCCCAGGGCGCCCAGGGACAGATACCTGGTAAACCAGCTCAGACCCGCGGCCAGCACCGCCACGGCGAAGCCCGCGGAGGGATCGATGCAGAAGGAGGCCACCACCAGGGCCAGGGTGCCGTGGCAGCCCCGGAAGCGGTTGAACACCGGATAGAGCCGGCCCAGCATCACGCAGAAGGCCGCGAAGGCCCGGCCCACGTCCCCGTGGCTGCGGATGCTCAGCAGCAGGCCGCCCAGAAGGATGGGGATCAGCGCCTTCAGGATCTCCACCAGGCTCAGCAGCAGAAAGCCCTTGATGCCGTAGATCCGCCGGAAGTTGGACAGCCACACGTTCCCCCGGCCCAGCTTGCGCAGATCGCTGTGAAACACGAACTGCCCGGCCAGGGCCTGGGTGCTGATGCTGCCGCAGACGTAGGCGATGAAGGCCGTGGGCAGCAGCAGGATCCAATAGACGATCATTCCGTGTCTCCCTTCTGCCGGATCACCAGGCGCACCGGCGTGCCCTCCAGGCCGAAGACCGCCCGGATCTGATTCTCCAGATAGCGCTGATACGAGAAGTGGAACAGCTCCCTGGAATTGCAGAAAATGACGAAGTTGGGCGGTTTGATGCCGGTCTGGGTCATGTAGTAGATCTTGAGCCTCCGGCCCTTGTCCGTAGGCGGCTGGACCCGGGCCTGGGCGTCGGCCAGCACGTTGTTGAGCATGCCCGTGGAGATGCGCATATTGCTCTGGTCGTTGACGAAGTTGATGAGCTCGAAAATGCGGTTGGTGCGCTGGCCGGTGAGGGCGGAGATGAACAGGATGGGGGCGTAGCTCATGAAGCTCAGATCCCGCATGATGTCCTTGCGCATCTTCTCCATGGTCCCGGTCTCCTTCTCCACCAGGTCCCATTTGTTCACCACCACGATGCTGGCCTTGCCCGCCTCGTGGGCCAGGCCAGCGATCTTGGTGTCCTGATCGGTGACGCCGTCCCGGGCGTCGATGAGGATCAGGCACACGTCCGCCCGCTCGATGGCCAGCTGGGCCCGCATGACGGAGAACTTCTCCACCCGCTCGTCCACCTTGGACTTCCGGCGGATGCCAGCGGTGTCGATGAACAGGTAGCGGCCCATCTCGTTTTCGTACACGCTGTCCACCGCGTCCCGGGTGGTGCCGGCCACGTCGCTGACGATGACCCGCTTTTCGCCCAGGATATGGTTGAGCAGGGAGGACTTGCCCACGTTGGGCTTGCCGATGATGGCCACCTTGATCAGGTCCTCTTCCTCTTCCTCCTCATCCGCCGGCGGAAAATACTTCAGGCACTCGTCCAGCAGATCGCCGGTGCCGTGGCCGTGGACCGCGGAGGTGGGAATGGGATCGCCCAGGCCCAGGGAATAGAACTCGTAGACGCCGGGATCGGTGGCGCCGGTGGAGTCGGCCTTGTTCACCGCCAGCACCACGGGCTTTTTGGCCCGCAGCAGCATATTGGCCACGTCCTGGTCCGCGGCGGTGACGCCGGTGCGCAGATCGGTGACCAGCACGATCACCGTGGCCTGGTCGATGGCGATCCGGGCCTGCTCCCGCATGAACAGCAGGATCTCGCTGTCGGTGGTGGGCTCGATGCCGCCGGTGTCCACAATATCAAATTTCCGCCCGCACCACTCGCACTCGGCATAGAGCCGGTCCCGGGTGACGCCGGGGGTGTCCTCCACGATGGAGAGCCGCTGCCCCACCAGGCGGTTAAACAGCATGGATTTGCCTACGTTGGGCCGTCCAACGATGGCAACAAGAGGTCTTGACATACCTTGCCTCCTTTATACGGTAACTCTGTAGGGGCGACCCTTGCGGTCGCCCGCCGTCCTGTCACGGGCGACCGCAAGGGTCGCCCCTACAAGCTCAATTCTGGTTATACTGATAGTATTCGGTCACTTCCGAGGCTCTGGGAGAGCGGATCTCCGGCAGCATGTCGCCGGAAATGGCGTCCCACAGGGCAAAGCCGTCGGCCTCGGTGGGATAGATGGGAATGCCCAGCTCCCGGACCGCCTGCTCCAGGGTCACGTCGTCCAGGAAATCCATCTCCTGGCGGCGGAGCATATTCTGGGAGATGAACAGCCGCTCCCCCAGCTCCTTTCCCTTGAGCTGCCGGATCAGATCCCGGCCGGTGACCAGGCCCGCCACGGTGATGCTGTGGCCGAAAAAGTCGTTCTCAATGGCGTAGACCCTTCCCCGGAGTCCGGGATATTTCTCCCGGGCCATCGCCAGCAGCCCCTCGAAGAAGGGGGCGGCGGCCACGCCGGTGGCGATGGAAAAGGGCACTCCGTCTGGCTCCTCCGACAGACGCAGGGCCGAGCGGAACTCGGTCTCCATCAGGCGGAGCATGCCCACACCGTTTTCCAGCTGGGTGTGCTCCTCGTAAAATTCATCCGGGGGCAGCTCCCGGCCCGCCTCCAGATACAGCTCGTCCCCGCACCAGAAGATCCGGCTGCCCAGCCGCTCCACGCAGCGGTCGCCGAAGGCGGTGATCTGGTCGATGGTCTCGGAAGCGTGCTCCCTGGTAAAGGGCTCCAGCTTCTCCAGGCCCTCCCGGAATCGGGTCAGGCCCACCGGCACGATGGACACGCTGTGCACCGCCGGGTACATCCCTGCCAGGTCCTCCATGGTCCGCTGCAGCTCCTCGCCATCGTTCCAGCCGGGGCAGCAGACGATCTGGCAGTTCATGACGATGCCGTGCTCGGCAAAGCGGCGCATGGTGTCGATGGTCTCCCCGGCCCGGGGATTCTTCAGCATCCGGCAGCGCAGCTCGGGATTGGTGGTGTGGACCGAGACGTTCACAGGGCTGACGTGCAGGTCGATGATCCGCTGGATCTCCCGCTTGGAGAGATTGGTCAGGGTGATGTAATTGCCCAGCAGAAAGCTCAGGCGGGCGTCGTCGTCCTTGAAATACATGGTGGGACGCATGCCTGGGGGCAGCTGGTCGATAAAGCAGAAGACGCAGTTGTTGGCGCAGGACCGGGGCTTGTCCATCAGATAGCTCTCAAAGTCCACCCCCAGGTCGCCGCCCTCCCGCTTATGGACCTGGACGTGGTACTCCTCTCCGTCGGGTCGGCGCAGGGTCACATCCAGCCGGGGGTCGTAGGCGTAGAACTTGTAGTCCAGCACATCCAGGACCCGCTTGCCGTTGATGGCTATCAGATTGTCCCCCACCTGGGCGTGATGCCGCAAAGGGCTCGAGGGGTCGATGGATTTGATGATGTTGTCCATATCTTCTTCCTTACCGGCTCCCCTGTGCGGGGGGCTGTCGGCGAAGCCGACCCAGGGGTTAACTCCCCGCGCAGTCGGCCGCCTGTCATAGCAAAAGGAGGAGCGGGTCTTCCCTCTCCTCCTCAAGCTGTTTTTTACTTCTCCTCGACGTTCAGGACCGCGCGGCCCTTGTACTGTCCGCAGTGGCGGCATGCGCGATGGGGCATGCAGTACTCGCCGCAGTTGGGGCAGACGATGATGCCGGGAGTGGTGAGCTTCCAGTGGGAAGAGCGCCGCTTATCCCGTCTTGCTCTGGATACCTTTCCCTTAGGGACTGCCATATTGACACCTCCTGAATTTCAGCTGTTCTGAGCAGCTCAATTTTTATTTATCCAAAAGCTGCTCAAGCACAGCAAATCTTGGATCGATTTCTTTCCCGCATCCGCAGGGACCGAGGTTGAGATTCTTGCCGCAGCGGGCGCACAGCCCCTTGCAATCCTCCCGGCAGAGAAACTTGGTCTCCATATCCAGGATCAGGCAGGTGGAGATCACGTCGTCCAGGTCCAGGTCGTTGCCGTCCAGAACGAAATACTCGGGATAATCCGGGTTTTCCTCCTCGACGATCACGCCCTCCAGAACGGTCTCCTTCCGGCTGTCGAACTCCGTGCCGCAGCGGTCGCAGACGCAGCGCATTTCGGCGCTCACCGAGCCCTCCAGATGGAGCACTCCTGCCTCGTTATACACCCGGCCCTGGGCCTGGGGTTTGGACAGATAGGCCCTGACAGAAGGAAAGTCCAGCCTGTCCGTCTCCACCTCGCAGGAAAAGGGGACAGACCCGCCGGGCACCTCGATGATATCTCTCAGATCAAGCCGCATAAACGCACCTCGCTGCAGTCGCTGTAACATTATAGTTGAAGCCTTCCCACTTGTCAACACTTATTTTCCGTTGTATAATACGAAAAAACGCTGTGCGGGAATGGACTTTTTTATGAAAGAGCTACTGGTAAAACCCAATGACGCCGGTCAGCGGCTGGACCGCTTCGTGTCCAAGGCCGTGCCTCTGCTGCCGGAGAGTCTGCTGCAGAAATATATCCGCCTCAAGCGCATCAAGGTAAACGGCAAGGGTGCCAAGCGGGACACCCGTCTGAACCTGGGCGACACCCTGCAGCTGTACATCAACGATGAGTTTTTCGAGAAGCCCCGGGAGGAGAATTCCTATCTGAAGGTGGGCACCCCTCGGCTCAGCATCGTCTACGAGGATGAGAATATCCTGCTGGCGGACAAAAAGCCCGGCGTCCTGTGCCACAGCGCCGGGGTATGGGATTATAACACGCTGATCGCCAATATTCAAGCCTACCTGGCGCAAAAGGGCGAATGGCGACCCCGGGAGGAAAATTCCTTCGCCCCCGCCCTGTGCAACCGCATCGACCGGAACACCGGCGGCATCGTCATCGCCGCCAAGAATGCCGAGGCCCTGCGGATCCTCAACGACAAGATCCGGGACCGGGAGATCGAAAAGTTTTATCTCTGCGCCGTCCGGGGCCGTCCCAAGCCCCCGGAGGGGCGGCTGGAGAACTACCTGTTCAAGGACGCCAAAAAGAACCAGGTGTTTGTCAAGGACCGGCCCGAGCCCGGGGCCAAGACCGCCGTGACCGAATACCGGGTGCTGCGCTCCAAGGGCCCCCTGAGCCTGGTGGAATGCCGGCTGCTCACCGGCCGGACCCACCAGATCCGGGTCCAGATGGCCCACGCCGGCTGGCCCCTGCTGGGGGACGGCAAATACGGCAGTGAGCGCTTCAACAAGGATTACGAGGAGAAGGGCCAGGCCCTGTACTCCTACAAGCTCCGCTTCGACTTCCCCACCGACGCCGGGATCCTGGACTATCTCCGGGGCCGGGAGTTCACGGTGGAGAAGGTGGATTTCGTGCAGCAGTATTTTCCCGAATAAATGGGAGGAGGAGCCGTCATGCCAAAGCCCGTCGTCAAATTCGATTCCCCCGCCGGCCTGTACCTGGCCGCCCTCAAACGCTTTCCCGACCGCCCGGCCTTTGTGCTCTCCGGCAGCAGCCTGAGCTATCGGGAGGCCGGGGACCAGATCGCCCGGCTCGTCCGTCTGATGGAAGATCTTCCCGGCGCTTCCCTGTGCCTGCGCATCGCCGACCACGGCCTGTGGGCCATGGCTCTGATCGCCTCGGAGCTGGCCGGAAAGGCCATCGACCCGAAGAGTTCCCGGACTCTGCAGGACAGCGATCTGCAGCGGGCCATCCAGTCCGGCCCCGCCGCTCCGCTGCCCGCCGGCCCCGCCCGGGTCGCCCCCGCGGCCGGCTGCGAGGAGGGGGATGTGTTCGCCAATCTGCTCCCCTATTCCTCTCCGGAGCTCGTCCGGGAGGAGCTCTGCGCCTGCCTGAGCGTGGGCGGCTGCCTCTGGTTCTGTGAGGATGCCCGGGGCTTTGTAGGTCAGCTCGGTCGCATCCGACCCCATTGCCTGGTGCTGGATCGGACGGGCCTTTCAGCCTTGGCGGAGGCGCTGGAGACCTGGGGCGCAAGGGAGGCCGGACTGGACCGGCTGCGCCGCATCGTCTGCACCCAGGCCCCGACCCCGGCCCAGAAGACCGCCCTGGAGAAGCTGGGCGTCTCCCTGGAGACCGCATAAAACCGAAAACGGAAAAAGCGCCCGCGGCGGGAACTGTGTTTCCCGGCCGCGGGCGTTTTTTCACGGGATCATGTGATTGCACAGGTACTCCAGGACCTTCTGCACGCCGGCGGAGTTCAGGGCCTTGCCGTTGAGGGAGGCATAGTCCCCCATGAGCCAGCCGGCGCTGTCGTCCACGGCCGAGGCCGCGTCACAGTAGTAGACGCCGGTGTCGGTGCAGATCTGCTGGATCCACTGGTTGGCGTTGCGCACGTCGTTGGGCGTGAGTCCGGAGGGACCGGAGTAGCCCACGGTGACAGAGCTGATGGAGCAGCAGACGATGGGCAGCGCGGGATCCGCCTCCCGGATGCTGCGGATCAGCTCCTTGTAGCCCTCGGTAAAGCGCTCCTGGCTCACGCCCACCAGACTGTCGGAGCCCACGGAGATCACCAGGATCTGGGGCCGGCGGGCGATCACCGCCTGGGCGGGACTCAGGCTGGAGCCGTCGGAGAAGGACAGGGCGATGCCGTCCAGGGAATCGGCGGGGATGTCCTCGCTGGCGCTGCCCCAGACCTGGGCCGAGGCGGACATCTCCTCCAGGATCCGATAGGACCGCAGGCCGATCAGATTGGAGTCCACCAGCAGGGTGAGCCTGTCCAGATAGGCCTGCCCGCCGTCGTCGGTCTTTGTGAGCATGTGCAGCTGCCCGTCGCCCACAAGCACCGTGGACGGGCCCTGCTCGGCAATGACCGCGGGCTCCTCTTCCCCAAGCGCCGGGCCGCCCCGCTGGATCGGACCTTCATAGCGGGTAAAGGCGGCGATGACCAGGGCCACTGCCATGATCCCCAGGCTCAGGCCGATGGCGATGAGCCAGATCAGATTTTTTACGGCAGCCATGCTGCGTTTCATGAATGCGTCACCCTCTCGGAATAGTCCGACAGCGGCCCCTTGGAGCCGCTGTCAGAGAAATCATACCGTCAGATTCGGAGCGAAGCCCTCAGACCGGGGATCACTCCTGCTCGGCCAGAGCCTTGGCCTCTTCGATGACCTTCTGCTGCACGTTGCCGGGCGCTTCCTCGTAGCGGATGAACTTGCAGGTGAAGGAACCGCGGCCCTGGGTCATGGAGCGCAGGTCGATGGTGTAGGAGCTCATCTCGGCCATGGGGACCTCAGCCTCCACGATCTGCATGCCGTCCACCGCGTTCATGCCCAGCACGGTGCCCCGGCGCTTGGAGCTGATATCGCTCATGATATCGCCCAGGTTGTCGTCGGGAATGGTGACCTGCAGCAGGCCGATGGGCTCAAGGATGGTGGGCTTGGCCTTGGGGATGCCGTCCTGGTAAGCCAGACGGGCGGCAGTCTGGAAGGCCATATCGTTGGAGTCCACCGGGTGGTAGGAGCCGTCGTACAGGGTGGCCTTCAGGCCAACCAGGGGATAGCCGGCCAGAACGCCCTTCTGAACGGCGTTGCGCAGGCCCTTTTCCACAGAGGGGAAGAAGTTTTTGGGAACGGAGCCGCCGAAGACTTCCTCGGCGAAGATCATGTCGTCCTGCTCGTCCTGGGGCTCGAAGCGGATCCAAACGTCACCGAACTGGCCGGAACCGCCGGACTGCTTCTTATGACGGCCGTGGGCCTCCACGCGGCCCTTGATCTTCTCGCGGTAAGCCACGCGGGCGGGCTTGAGCTCGGTATCCACGCCGAAGCGGGTCTTCAGCTTGGCGCACAGCACGTCCACCTGGATGTCGCCCTGGCCGGAGATGACCATCTGGCGGGTCTCGGCGTTGTTGACCAGATTGAAGGAGATATCCTCCTCGTTCAGGCGGGCAAGGCCGGTCGCGATCTTGTCGTCCTGGCCCTTGGTCTTGGGGGAGATAGCCATGGAGTAGCAGGGCTCGGGCATCTCGATGCCGGGCAGCTCCTCGTCCAGCTTGGGATCGCAGACAGTGTCGCCGGTCTTCCAGTCCATCTTTCCCACGGCCACGATGTCGCCGCAGCAGGCGTCCTTGACCTCGACCATTTTCTTGCCGGTGGCGGTGTACAGGCGGCCCAGCTTATCGGTGCTGGAGGCGCGCAGATTTCTCAGAGACAGGTCGGCGGTGATGGTGCCCTTGATGACCTTGACGAAGCTGTACTTACCGAACTGGTCGGAAATGGTCTTGAACACGAAGCCCTGGACGGGGCCGGCGGGCTCAAAGCCCTCGACCTCCACGGGAGCGGGAACATAGTCGCAGATGCCCTGCAGCAGGGCCTCGGTGCCGATGTTGGACATGGCGGCGCTGGCGAACACGGGGAACATCTCACGGGCGGCAAAGCCGGCCTTGATACCGGTGACGATCTCGTCCTCCTCCAGCTCCATGGTCTCCAGGAACTTCTCCATCAGCTCCTCGGTGGTGGCGGCAGCTTCCATCAGCTCCATGCGCAGATCCTCGGCATGGCCGGCGTCGGCAGCGGGAATGTCGCCCTTGACGGTCTTGCCGCCCTTGGTGATGTAGGCCACATTGTGCACCAGGTCGATCACGCCGGTGCCGTCGGAGGTGGGGATGGTGACGGGAGCCACGGTGGAGCCGTATTTCTCGCGCAGGGCGTCCACCACGGCGAAGTAGTCGCCATGCTCCTCATCGGTCTTGGAGATGATGAACATGGTGGGCTTCTCAGCGGCCTTCAGGTACTTCCAGCTGCGCTCGGCGCCCACGGACAGGCCGTCCTTGGCGGTGACCAGAACAGCGCCGGCTTCCACGGCCCGCAGGGAGCACAGAACCTCGCCCACGAAGTCAAAGTAGCCCGGGCAGTCCAGAACGTTGATCTTCCGGCCGGCGAAGGTGACGGGAGCGATGCCGGTGGAGATGGTGATCTGGCGCTTGATCTCTTCGGCGTCGTAGTCGCAGACGGTGTTGCCGTCGGAGACCTTGCCCTGGCGGTCGATGGCGCCGGTGACGAAGAGCATGCTCTCGGTCAGGCTGGTCTTGCCGCTGTTGCCGTGGCCCAGAAGGGCGATGTTGCGAATGTTTTTACTATCCATTTGTTGCTTCCTCTCTGTCAGGTTATATAGACTGAATGATCGTACCGAAAAGTGATCACAAGATGTCCGGTACATTATACACTAAGGCAACTTCAATAGCAAGTCTTATTTTTCCCCGTGTTTCCTCCTGCCGGAGAGAAAGAGCCCGGATCCCCCGGGTAACCTCTTGCGCTTTTTCCCAAAAGCGTCTATAATAGATCCGAACCATGAAAATTGGGAGGAATAGGAAATGAAGAAACACTTTCGTTCTCTGATCGCGCTTTTCCTGGCGGTGCTGATGCTCAGCACGCTGACCGTCACCGCCTTTGCCGAAACCGAACCCACGTATCCCGACGGCCAGAGCTACCGGTCCGAAGACGGGCAGGTCGAGGTCTACACCGTCCAGGTCGCTGCCGGTCCCAATCTGGACGGGGCCGAGCGCATCCGCAAGGATATGCTGGCCGAGGGCTTTGACTGCTTCCTGCTGGCAGTGGACAACGGCTACCGCATCATGTGCGGCAAGTTCACTGACGTGACCAACGCCTACCGCTACTGCCGCATGATCCGGGAGGAGACCGAGCGGGCCAACGCCTACGTGACCAGCGCCCAGCTGCCCCAGGCCGCTCTGGACGAGTTCGTGGAGCACTACAAGAAGGATCCCTTTGTGGTTGGCGACGTTCTCTTCAACGGCTGGGAGACTCCCACCGGCTCCTTCATCGACATGAACGGCAATGAGGAAGAGACCAAGACCGTCTACACCGTGCAGTTCACCGGCGGCAGCAATTTCGCCGCGGCGGAAGCGCGTCGGGACGAGCTGGCCGCTCTCGGCTTTGACGGTCATGTGGTCAAGCTGCTGGGCTGCTACATCGTCATCGGCGGTGTGTTTGAGAACCGGGAAGACGCGGTGGCCTACCGCGGCCAGATCCGGGAGGCCACCGGCCGCCTGGACTCCTCCGTGCGCATGCTCCAGCTGCCCGTCTCCGTGGACAACACCTGAGCCCCACCGAAAAGCAACCGGCTGTGAAGAACAGGTTCTTCACAGCCGGTTGTTTTTTTCTTCAGAAGCGGAACGTGAGGCCCCTCAGCGGTTCTTCTGCCACAAGACCCACAGGCCCTTGAGCAGCAGCTCGTTGTCGCAGACGATCTCCCGCCTGCAGTAAGGGACGATGTGCTTGGCGATGCCGCCGGTGGCGACGATGGCGCAGAGCCTGCCCAGTTCAGTCTCCATGCGCTCGACCATCCCGTCGATCATGGCGGCGGTGCCGAACACCGCGCCGGAGCGCATGCAGTCCACGGTGTTGGTGGCGATGCACTTATTCGGCGGCGTGATGGAGATATCCGGCAGCAGGCTGGTCCCGGCGGCCAGGGCGCGGTAGCCCAGCTTCACGCCGGGCAGGATCGCGCCGCCCCGGAAGGCGCACTGTTCGTCGATCAGGGTGATGGTAGTGGCGGTGCCCAGGTCCATGACGATCACCGGGGCGCCGTATTCATGGATCGCCGCCACGCCGCCGACCACCAGGTCGCAGCCCAGGGTGCCGGGATCGTCGATGCGCACGTTCATCCCGGTTTTGATCCCGGGCCCCACCAGCAGGCACTTCACACCGGTGAGCCATTCCACCGCCTGCTTGAGCGGATTTGTGACCGGAGGAACCACGGAGGAGAGGATCGCGCCTTCAAAGCCCTTGCTGTCGATCCCGAAGAAGTCCAGCAGCTGCTTGAGCTTGATGCCGTATTCCGCGGCGGTCTGGCCGGCCTCGGTGCGGATGCGGACCGTGTTGGTGATCACGCCGTCCTCAATGCAGCCGAGAACGATATTGGTATTGCCTACGTCGATGCCCAGGATCATGGGAAACCCTCACTTCTGTTCTTTTTTGCCGATCTTGATCAGCCGCAGGATCACCGGGCTGAGGACCAGGATGGTCAGCATCTCCACCAGGAAGTTGCCGCCCACCAGGCCGAAGATCATGTATTGACCCACGTTGGAAAAGCCCGCGGCCGTACCCCACTCGGTAACGGTGGGCAGGAAGAAGAGCAGGCAGCCCAGCAGGAAAATGCCGGTGTTGGCGATGGGAGCCGCGACGGCGCCCAGGATCGCCCCCAGCCACTCGTTCTTTTTGGCCAGCAGCTTGTACACCAGGCCGGAGAGGAAGCCCGCGCCGGCGCCCTTGAGCAGCACGGTCAGGATCGTGCCCAGGGGATTGACCACCATGAAGGGGGCGGCGTCTCCGGAGAGAAGGACCACCATGCCGAAGGTGAAGCCCAGCCAGGCTCCCGCCCAGGGGCCGTAGAGCGCGGCGCCCACCACGATGGGGATCAGGGCCAGGGTGATGGAGAAGGGGCCGAAGCGGACGGCGGCGCTGACAAACTGCAGAACGACCACAATGGCCGTGAAGATCGCCACGCCGGTCAGGGTGCGGGTGCTCATGTGTTTTTCCATATTCAATTCCTTTCTGCTGTCGCCCCAGTCAGGCCGGGTGCGGCGCAGGTTTATGGTAGACCCATCCGCCCGCCTTGTCAAGACGCTTTTTCGGCCGCTTTTCTCTTGCCAGCGCCGGGGCATCTATGGTAGAATACGCCGGTAAGAAAGGAACGGATCCCTATGAAACGATCAACTGTCTGTCTTCTGCTCCTGTCGGTCCTGCTGGCTCTGCTGCTCGGCGCCTGCGGAAGGGCGGAATCCGCCGGGACGGAAGCCCAGATCCCGGCCCCTGCGGAGATGTCGGAGCCCGCCTCAACGCCGGAGCCCACGCCCCAGCCGCTGGCCATCCCGGAGCTCAGCCCGGCCGAATCCCGGCAGATGGCCAATTTCATGTTCGCCAACCGGTCTCTGGTCTCCGACCAGTGGCTTTACTGCTTCAGCTTTGACGAGGAATACCGCCCGGTGCTGGCCCGCTTTCACCTGAAGGGCGGTCAGCCCGAGGACTTCCGGATCCTGGCGGAGGATTGCGTGCCGGAGTATCTGTGCCTGCACGACAGGATGCTTTACTACGTCAATACCGCCCGCGGCGGCGCCCTGGAGCGGGTAGCCGTGGACGGCGACAGCCGGGAGACGCTGGTGGACGGTCCGGTGGATTATCTCCAGCTGGTGGACGAGACGCTGCGCTATCGCCGCTCCGACGGCTTCTACTGCTTCTGCGAGCTTGACGGCAGCGGGGAGGAGACCCTCATTTTCCGGGACTGCTATTATCCCTATTCCTGCGGCGGCCTGGTGCTGTATCAGGACGATCTGGACAACGAGAGGCTGCATCTCCGGCGCCTGTCCGACGGCAAGGAGCTGGTTTTGACCGAAGGGGCGGCCTACGCGCCGCTGTTCTTTGACGGCTGCCTGTACTACACCGGCGGCGACGGTCTGGTGTACCGCCTGGATCCCGCCGAGGGCGAAACGCCCGAAGCCCTGGAGCTGGCAGAGCTGACCGGGGCGGCGGAGCTGCTGCCCGGCACCCACGGCCTGCAGATCCGGGGCCTGCGGGAGGTGGAGAACGGCCTCATTCAGTGGACCGCCAGCGAGACCCGGGTCCTGCGGGAGGAGGAGCGGAGCTACCGCCTGTGCGACTATCTGGGCGATTACCGGGTGGAGGCCCTGTATCAGCCCGACGGCCGGATCCTCTCCTTCCTGCTGGTGACCCCGGACGGCACCGAGCACCGCTATCTCGGCGCCGTGGAACCGGGCGAGGATCCCGCGCCGGAGAACTGAACAAGATACCAAAACAGGCTTGGAAGCACGCTCCCAAGCCTGTTTCTTATATCGGAATTTATGCCAGGTTCAGGCCCTTCTGCAGACCCAGGGCGGTGGCGATGTACAGGATCAGTCCCTGTACCAGGCTGTAGCCCAGCATAGAGTTCATCATCATCCGCAGCTGGCGCAGACCGTCCAGAACGGTGCTGCTCTCCATGAAGAAGCGATCGGCATTGAACTGGATGCTCACCGTGCCCAGGATCCCACCCATGGCGCTGAACAGGAAATTGATGCCCACAAAGAACACGATGCTCATCAGGATCTTGTTCTGGGTGAACATATGGCCCAGGCTCATGGCCGCGTAGAAATGCAGACAGGTGATGAGGCCGCTGCACAGGACTATCAGGATCGCCTCCAGGATCAGAAGCCACAGATCCATCCGGGTAATACCCAGCTTGGCCATCGCCTCGCGGATCTCCTCGGCGGAGGGGAAGCCGGTCATGATCTGTCCCACGCTCAGATCACCCAGGTTCACCACGCTCAGAGTACCCAGCAGGAAGATCACCAGATTGGTGGCGAAGATCCAGACCAGGGAGACGATCAGCTTGGACCAGATCAGGCCGTGAACGCTCACCGGCAGGGTGTGCATCAGATAGCCCTCGTCCCCCAGCAGATTCTTATAGAAGCGCTGGACCATGACCACGATGGCCATGACCTCCGCCGCGATCACGCCGAACACGGCCGCCGCCACGATCAGGGCGAACAGCACCGCCGCCAGCCGATAGCGGCTGATGATCTGATCTCCGAAGCGGACGACCAGATTGGCCAGGACGACCAGAGCCGTCAGGACCCCCAGTACCGGCAGCATGGTGCGTCCGGTGGCCCGGAACTCATGCTTCAAGAGTTTGCCTAACATTTGAACACCTCCCGGAAATACTGATCCACGCTCATGCCCTTGTCCTCCCGGATGGCGTCCACCGGGGACTGGAGCATGATCTGCCCGTTGCGGATGAAGACGACCTCGTCCAGCACCTGCTCCACGTCGGCGATCAGGTGGGTGGAAATGACCACTGCCGCCGCGGGATTGTAGTTGCGGATGATGGTGTCCAGGATGTAATCCCGGGTGGCCGGATCCACGCCGCCGATGGGCTCATCCAGCAGGTATAGCCCGGCCTTCCGGCTCATGACCAGAATGAGCTGCACCTTCTCCCGGGTGCCCTTGGACATCTGCTTGATGCTCTGCTGCTCGTTGATGTTCAGGTGCGCCAGCATATCCAGCGCCCGCTCCCGGTCGAAGTCGCCGTAAAAGTCGGCGAAGAAGTCCATCAGCTGGCCCACGTTCATCCAGTCAGCCAGGTAGGGCTTGTCGGGCAGGTAGCTGACCACCGCCTTGGTCTCGGGACCGGGCTTGGCCCCGGCGATCAGGATCTCGCCGGCGGAGGGCGTCAGCAGGCCGTTGCACAGCTTCAGCAGCGTGGTCTTGCCGCTGCCGTTGGGCCCCAGCAGGCCCACCACCCGTCCGGGCTCGATCGTCAGGTTCACATTGTCCAGCGCCTGCACGCTGCCAAAGCGCTTGGACAGGCCCTTACACTCCAGAATCGCCATGATTCTCCTCCTTTTCCTCCTCCAGCAGGCTCAGGATCTCCTCCCTGCCGTATCCCAGTTTCTTCATGTCGTCCAGGAAGATCCTGGCGCTCTGCCGCGCGATCGTCCTCCTGGCCCCCTGGATCACACCGATCTGCTCGGTGACGAAGCGTCCGGCCGTGCGCTGGGTATAGACCAGACCCTCCCGCTCCAGCTCCTGCAGCGCCCGCTGCATGGTGTTGGGATTGACCCCGGCCTCCATGGCCAGGTCCCGCACCGACGGCAGCTTGGCTCCGGGCGGAAACTCACCGGAGACGATGCCAAGGCTGATCTGCTCCACCAGCTGGGAATAGATGGGCAGATCGCTGCGGAATTTCCATTCCAAGACGGCCACCTCCTGTGTGTTACTGTCTGTGTATTACTGTGTTACTGTCTTAACCGCTTAATACAGTATCACAGTAATACAGCTTTGTCAATAGGGTTGAGAAAAATTTTTTCACCGTGGAATCCTGCCCGGCGGGGACCTGCGGATTGACAGGAACCGGCGGGAACATTACAATGGTTCCGGGAGAGATAAAGAAAGGAGCAGGCTCATGTCCAATATCATTGTCACCAACACCCCCAACGTGGAGGGCTATGTCATTACGGACTATCTGGGGAGCGTCAGCGGCGCGGCCACCTATCTGCTGGGCGGTGCTTTCGGAGAGGGGCTGTCGGACAGCCGCCAGTCCGCCATGGTCTCCAACGCTTTTCAGACCGCCATCCGTCAGATGAAGACCGAGGCCCGAGGGGCCGACGCCATTGTGGGGCTGCAGCATACCCTGTGCGGCGTATCCAACGGCTATATGATCGTCAGCGTTACCGGCACGGCGGTGAAGCTGGCCACAGAGGAGGCGTACACGGAGATTCGGGCCCGGCGTCAGCGGGAGCTGGAGCGGCAGCTGGAACAGCAGCGGGTTCAGGAGGCCCGGCAGCTGGAGGAGGCGGAAGCCCATCGGCGGGAATGGGAGGAGCATCAGGCTCAGCTGCGCCAGGAGATCGACGTCATGATGCAGCGTGCGGATGCGCCGGACCTGAGCGGCTTTGACGCCGACCAGCGCGAGTCTCTGAAGGACGATCTGCGCTACGTGCTGAACCTGGTCTCTGTCGTCCGGGGCAAAGCCCGGCTGAAGGCGCTGGACCAGCGGCTGAACCTGCCCCTGCTCCAGACAATGATCGCCCTGCCGGACGAGCAGTTCAAACCCTTCTGCCGCAAGCTCCTGGATCAGCTGGAGCAGGCGGAGGGCTGACTTTCCCGGAGATCGTAAATATAAACACGGGCCGAGGTCCCCATGCGGGAGCCTCGGCCCGTGTTTTTTTGCCTGAGTCACAGCTTTTTCTCGTAGGTGGCGATGACGGCGTCCATCACCGCGGCCCGGAAGCCGCTCTCCTCCAGCTTCCGCACGCCCTGGATGGTGCTGCCCGCCGGGGAGCAGACCCGATCCTTCAGGGTGCCCGGGTGATCCCCGGTATCCAGCAGAAGCTGGGCGCTGCCCTTGAGCATCTGGGCGGCAAATCCCAGAGCCAGAGCCCGGGGCAGCCCGCAGGCCACCGCCCCGTCGGCCAGGGCCTCCACGAACATAGCCGCGAAGGCCGGGCCGCAGCCGGTAACGCCGTTGGCCGCCTCCATCAGCCTCTCCTCCAGCCGGGTCAGCAGCCCGGAGGAGCCCAGCAGCCGCCGCAGCAGCGCTTCCTCCTCCCCGCTCACCTGGGGAGAGCAGTCGTACATGGTCACGCCGCCGCCCACCGCCAGGGGAATATTGGGCAGGATCCGGATGATGGGCCCCTCCCCCAGCAGCTCCGCCAGGGTCTTCAGATCCCGGCCCGCCACCATGGAGACGATCACCTGCCGCCTCTCCCGGCGCTCCAGCTCCTCCCGGATGCCGTCCAGCATGCCCGCAAGCAGTTGGGGCTTGACGCCGATCACCAGCCAGTCGGCGCGCCGGACCGCCTCCCGGTTGTCCACGATCTCACCGCCCAGCTCTTCCGCCAGCCGCTGTGCCTTCTCCGGGCTGCGGTTGGCGAAGAGGAAGCGCAGCTCCTCCCCGCTGTTGGCCATGGCCCGGGCCACCGCGGAGCCCATGTTTCCTGTTCCGATCAGACCAACGGTGATCATTGTATCGCCCTCCTGTGGTTTTTTTCATTCATTATAACACAAGTGCACGGATCTGCCACGGAAAAAAGCGCTGCAAACGGTGGAAATTGCCGGGGACAAATGCAGTGCGGCGTTTCCTGACAGGCCAGGACGGTTCGGCAGTATTCTTTTTCCGCTCATTTGAGAGGTATTCGACAACATATCTAAAGTATGCACCGTCTCATCTGGAGGGTAAAATCCATTCAGACAGGTGGTGATGCAATGGACGTAATCAACAAACTCCAGCAACTGATCGATGAACGAGGCTGGTCAACTTATCGGCTCTCAAAAGAATGCCATTTGCCTGAGGCGACCATAGGTAATATTTTCCGAAGAGGGACGGTGCCAACGATCGGAACCCTTGAGATCATATGCCGTGGTCTTGGTGTCACTCTCTCCGAGTTTTTCTCCGAGGGCGATTCCATTGAAGTTACCCCGGAGCTGAGGGAAATCACCGATCTCTGGATGAGCATGACTCCCAAACAGCACGAAGTGGCTAAGGAAATTTTGAAGTCTGTCAAAAAACTGTAATTCATTTTTGTTCTGCACATCATCGGCACTAAAGAGAGGAAAAAGGATCGGTACTATGATCGAATTTCACGCGGACGACTACGGCCTGTTTCCCGAGCAGAGCCGGCGGATCCTGCGCTGTCGGGAGGAGGGCGTGCTCAACGCCGTCAGCATCTTCCCCAACAGCCCGGATCTGCAGCGCTGCCTGGAGCAGCTGGACCCGGTGGCCCGGGAGCTGCGCCTGACGATCCATCTGAATCTGATGGAGGGCAGGAGCCTTTGTCCCCCGGAGCAGCTTCCCCTGCTGGTGGACGGCGAGGGCGTGTTCCGGGTCTCCTTCTCCTCCCTGCTGCTGGCCCCCCTCACCGGGAAGTACGGGCAGTACCGGCAGCAGCTGAAGCGGGAGCTCAGCGCCCAGATCCACGCCCTGCTGCCCTATCTGCAGGCCCAGGGCGCGCCCCTGCGCCTGGACGGTCACGCCCACTGGCACATGGTCCCCGTGGTCTTTGACGCGCTGATGGACGTGATCCGGGAGGAGGAGCTTCCGGTGGAGTACATCCGCATGCCCGCGGAGCCGGTGGGGCTGTTTTTCCGCCATCTGCCCGCCCTGTTTCCCTTCCATCCCATCAACATCGTCAAGACCGCCCTGCTGCGGATTCTCTGCCGCCGGGACCGCCGCCGGCACGGGCAGGCCCTGGCGCGGATGAAACAGTCCCTGTTCCTGGGCGTTCTGTTCTCCGGCAACTTCGGCTATGCAAAATTCCGGGCCCTGCTGCCCGACGCCCGGCGTCTGGCGGAGAACAGGGGCTGGGACCTGGAGCTGCTGGCCCACCCCGGCGCGGTCTATGAGCCGGAGGATGTGGAAAAGCTCACCAACCGGGACGACGTGCGCTTTCTCACCAGCCCCTGTCGGGATGAGGAGGGACAGGCCCTGCGACGGCTGAAGGAGGATCGGGCATGAAGAAGCAAGAGCTTCCCCTGCTGGCCGCCGCCTTCCTGCTGCCGGTGCTGCTGGCGCTGGCGGCCTGCGCCGTTCTGGGGCTGGCCCCCTTCGGCTCCGGCTCCCTGGCTGTCTACGACGCCCAGGCCCAGTATCTGAGCTACTACGCCTTCTATCAGGATCTGTTCTTCCGGGGCGCGGATTTTCTCTACAGCACCGAGAAGGTGCTGGGCGGCTCGGTGTTCGGCCTGTTCGCCTATTACCTGTCCAGCCCCCTGCAGCTGCTGATGCTGCTGTTCCCCGGGGAGAAGCTGCCCCTGGCCCTGGATCTGCTGATCATAGGGAAGCTGGGGCTGTGCGGCCTGACCATGGCCCTGTTCCTGCGCCGGCGGGAGCTGAGCGGCGCCCTGATCCTGCTGTGCGCCACCGCCTACGCCCTGTGCGGCTATAACCTCAGCTACGGCTGGTGCGTCATGTGGCTGGACACGGTGCTGCTCCTGCCCCTGGTGATCCTGGGCCTGGAGCGGCTGCTGCGGGAGGGGAAATGGCTGCTGTACCTGGTCAGCCTGACCCTGGCCATCGTCTCCTGCTTCTACACCGCCTTCATGCTGTGCATCTTCACGGCGCTGTACTTTGTTTACCTGCTGTGCCGGGACCTGCCCTCCCTCCGGGACCTGCCCTGGAAGCGGGTGGGCCTGTTCTGTGCCTGCTCCCTGCTGGCGGCGGGGCTCTCCGCCGTGCTGCTCCTGCCCGGCCTCAAGGGTCTGAGCGGCGGCGTGCAGATCTCCTTCCTGGGCTACGTCAGGGAGTACAGCTACCCGGCGGCCCTGTACGTGCTGCGTCATCTGCTCCCCGGCCGGTCGCTGGAGGACTATAACCGGCTGGTGCTGCCCACACTGGCGGCGCTGGCGCTGCTGGCCGGGCTGCTGAGCCTGAGCTTTCTCTGGGGCCTGTTCTCGAAAAAAGGCCGGGCGCCTCTGCGCTGGGCGGCGGCGCTGATCCCCCTGGCCGCCCTGGCCCTGTGGTATTTCACGGCCGAGCGCTTCGTGATGTACAACGAGATGAGCCTGATGCTCAACCGGCTGCCCGCCAAGCTGTCCTTCGGCGTGACCTTCTACTGGGAGGTGCTGTCCGGAAGTCCCAATGTTTACGTGGGGCAGCTGACCCTGCTCCTGGCCCTGTCCGGCCTGCTCAATCCCGCCATCCCGGCCCGGGAGCGGAAGCTGAACGGCCTGATGCTGCTGGTGCTGGTGCTGTCCACCCTGCTGTATCTGCCCAACCTGGCCTGGCACGGCTTTGAAAAAAACAATCTCTTCAACTACCGCTATTCCTTTGTGATCTGCTTCTTCCTGGTGCTGATGGCGGCCCGAGCCCTGGAGGTGCTGGATTCCGCCCGGCCCCGGGATCTGCTGCTCCCGGCGGCGCTGCTGCTCGGCTGCCTGGGCGGCACCTGGCTGAGCCACCCGGTGATCATCAAGCCCTGGATGTACCTTCCCACCCTGCTGTGGCTGCTGCTGTGCGCCGGTCTGCTGCTGAGCCGCCGTACCCGTCGTCCGGTTCTGCTGCTGGCGGTTCATCTGGCGGCCATGCTCTTCTCCGTCTGGCTGGCCTTCGCCTGCGAAACCGAGGACCATGTGGACGCCGCCCGCTTCGCCGCTCTTTACCGGGAGGACCGTCAGTCCTTCCAGCGCCTGGCTCAGCGGGATCCGGAGCTGTGGCGGGTGCGCAAGGCGCGGATCCTGCTCAACTACAACGACCCCATGCTGCTGCATTATCGGGGTGTGACCCACTACAGCTCCGCCGAGAAACAGAAGACCCTGGACCTGATGAAGGCCATCGGCATCGAGGTCCGGGACGAGTACTGGGCCAACGGCGAGCAGGGCTCCAGCCGGGCCGCCGACACGCTTCTGGGCGTGCGCTACACTCTCGCCGATCCCCTGCCCGGCTATCTGCCGGAGGAGGACGGCTTCTATCGGAACCCCTGGGCCCTGCCCTGGGCCTATACCGCCCCGGCGGAGGTCCTGGACGCCCCGGTCTGGACCGATTCTCCCGCCGACAACCTGAACCGGATCTATGAGATCCTGTCCCCCGGGTCCCAGCCCCTCTTCACTCCCGCCGAAGCCTCCCTGCGGTGGCTGGACGAGGACACGCTGGAGCTGTCCCTGGAGATCACCGGGACCGATCCCCTATACCTGCAGCTGGGTCAGGCCGCGCCTGGCGGTCTCCGGCTGCGCTGCAACGGTCAGCCGGTTCCGGCGGATCTGTCCCTCTATTCTCAGGTTCTGCGGCACCTGGGCAGCTTTGCGCCCGGGGACCGTCTGGTTCTGGAGCTGGATTATCCCGAGCCGCCCTCCCGGGAAGCCCTGCAGCCCGCGCTGTTCTATGAAAGTTCCCCCGGTCTGGAACAGACCTATCAGGCCCTGACGGCGGATCCGGTAGCCCTGGAAAGCCCCCGGGATTCCCGGTACGAAGCCCGGGTGGAGATCCGCCCGGAGGCCCCGGTGCTGGTGTTCAGCCTGCCCAACGAGGAGGGCTGGGAGCTGCTGGTGGACGGGACCCCCGCCCGGCCGCAGGATGCGCTGGGGTTGTTCCTGGCCGTATCCCTGGAGCCGGGGACCCACCAGGTCAGTCTGCGGTACACCCCGCCGGGTCTGAGGGTCGGCGCGGCGGTCAGCCTGGTGAGCCTGCTGGCGACGCTGGGTCTTGGGCTGGTCTCCCTCCGCCGCCGCAGAGCGGCCTCAGTCTGAAGTATCCGGGCAGAAAGGCGGGTTTTGCCGTGAATTTGCAACGGATCCGAGACGAAATCCTGGAGTTCTTCTTCCCCAGCCGCTGCGTGTTCTGTCACCGATGGAGGGGCAAGGGCGTCCGCTTCTGCAAAGGCTGCCGGAAGGCCCTGCCTTATGCCCCCGGGCCCGCCGCGGAGCAGAGCCTTGCCCACCTGAACCGCTGTCTGTCCCAGCTGTACTACGAGGGCAGCGTCCGGGCGTCCCTGCTGCGCTATAAATTTGGCGGGCAGCCCGGCTATGCCTCCGTCTACGGGGAGCTTCTGGCCGACTGTCTCAAAGAGCATCCCGGCGTCTGGGACTGCATCGCCTGGGTCCCGCTGAGTCGGAGGCGGCTGCGTCACCGGGGCTATGACCAGGCGGAGCTGCTGGCCCGGGAGCTGGGGTCCCGGCTCGGATTGCCGGTGGAAAAGCTGCTGCGCAAGTGCCGCCATACCCGGGCGCAATCAGTCACCGGGAACGCCCAAAAGCGTCGTTCCAACATTGCCGGAGCCTATCAGGTCCCGGAGCCGGAGGGGGTCCGGGGAAAGCGGATCCTGCTGGTGGACGACATCGTGACCACCGGCTCCACCCTGTCGGAATGCGCCAAGACCCTGCGCGCCGCCGGCGCCGCTTCGGTCACCGGCCTCACCCTGGCCAGAAAGCGGGAGTGAAGGCCGGGCGACGAAAAGCGCCATCCCAAAACAGACGGCAATCGGGTGATGCGGCACAGGAGCCAATACGACTGTAGGGGCTGGCGCCCGACTTTTCGTTATCTCTCTTCCCTTTTCTCTCTTCACTCTTCACTTTTCACTCTTCCCTTTTCTCTCTTCCCTTTTCACAAAAAAAGGCTGTGGAAACAATGTCTCCACAGCCTTTTTCGTTGGGTTTTTCAGTGTTTGTGGCCCTTGTCGGTACCCTTGTCGCCCACGCCGAAGTGCAGTTCTTTCATACCCTCCACCTCGTCGCAGATATCCTTCAGCGCGCACACCGAGCAGTCGGTGGGCAGGCCCTCCAGAATATGGGTCAGGGTGTTGGTGGCCTCGCTGGACTTCTTGGCCAGGTCCTTCATGGCGTTGTAGTCAAAGCCGGGGGCGGTGACGAAGATCACCGTGGCGTTGAGGACGTTGGGATCCTTCTTGTAGGCCTTGATGTAGCTGGCGCCGATGGCCCGGAAATTGATGCCCTTGCGGACGGCCTGCTTGCTGACGCGCACCTGCTCCCGGTAATTCTCGGGGGACATGCGGACCATGTAGCCCTCGGGGTACACGTGGTACTTGGCAAACTCGATGTCCTTGAGGATGCGGTAGACGCTCTCATCGTCGTCCGCCAGCACGCCCACCCGCAGCAGCACGATGCGGGCGAAGTCCACCTCGCCCCGGATCTCCTTCAGATCCGGGCCGTAGAGCAGGACCTGATCCTTGTTCACCAGCTCCGGGGAGGAGGTAAAGAGCACATAGTTGGCCGAGCCCCGGCCGGAGGCGCCCAGCTCGTAGGCCGCGTCCTTCTGGAGCACCAGCTCGCTGGAGCCGATATCCTTCCAGCAGTCCCGCTCGGCATAGTCCCAGGCCTTGGGGCTGCCCTTGGAAAGCAGGGATTGGGTCTCCTTGATCAGGGAATTGAACAGCTCCATAGCTTAGAACACCAGGTCGACCTTCTTGCGGTCAAACATTGCGTTGACCTGCTGGTAGGCCCAGCCCAGGACCTTCTGATCCAGGTTCCAGAAGTAGACGACGAACAGCACGCCGATCACGAGCAGGAGGGCCTTGCAGATCTTCCAAAGCACCTTAAAAAACTTCATTTTCAGAAATGGCTCCTTTCAAATCTGGAGTAATTCGGCAGACCGCCTTACTTCTTGGCCAGGCCCTTCTGGCGGGCGTACTCGGCAGCACCCAGAGCGCCCATCAGCTGGGGGTCGGTCTTCAGGTTGACGACCTTCAGCTTCAGAACGTGCTCGATGGCTTCCTTCAGACCGTCGTTCTTGGCGCAGCCGCCGGTCAGTGTGATGGAGTCGGTGGCGCCGGCCTTCTTGGCCATGACGAAGCAGCGCTTGGCAACGGCCATCTCAATGCCGGCCGCGATCTCGTCGGTGGGCTTGCCC
>CADAHL010000016.1 GCA_902787755.1 Oscillospiraceae bacterium | reverse complement strand
GGGCGAATGCGTACCGCCCGGGGGAGACCCCTTCAGTCTCGCTTTGCTCGACAGCTCCCCCAGAGGGGGAGCCAATGGTCGGCCGCCCCTACGGGTAACAGGAAGCCTTCCGTTCCCATGTAGGGGCGGGGCTCGTCCCCGCCCGGCGGGGAGACCTGGGAGATACAGAATCCCCGGGCGAATGCGTACCGCCCGGGCCAACCAGGAGCCCATGGCCGGGCCCCTACGGGTAAAACAACCGTTCCGCCTATGTGTAGGGGCGGGGCTTGTCCCCGCCCAACGGGGAGACCTGGGAGATGCAGCATCCCCGGGCGAATCCGGTCCGCCCGGGGGTGATCCAAGAGGGGATCGCCCCTCTTGGGCGTTTCAATTAGGGTAGGTCTCGGGAGGGGAAGAAAACGCAATCTTCCCCTCCCGAGTGTCGTTTCTCTTTGGTTCTTTCTCTTTGGACAAGCAAAGAGAAAGAATGTCGTCTCCCTACGCATTCGCCGAAGGAATCAATAACCCAAGACCGTACCGCGCGGGCGGGGACCAGCCCCGCCCCTACGACAGGACGGAAACGCATGCATGTTTGCGGGCCGCCGGGGGCGGCGGCCCCTACGGTGCAACCGGTACATTTCTCATTCAATTCCGAACTCCGAATTGCCCGGGGCGCCGGGGAGCGGGCCGCCGAGGGTGTCGGCCCCTACGGTTTGAACGAAATGCGCGCATATCGACGGGGCGTTGAGGACGCCGTCCCCTACGGTTTGAGCGGTACGTTTCTCATACAATTCCGAATTCCGAACTCCGAATTCCGAACTGTCCAGCACCGCCGGGAGGCAAAAAGAAAACACAGCCCCGTCGGGCTGTGTTTCCTTGTATGGATGAGGACAAAATGAAAAAGATGAAAACTGTTCCTTGCGATTCTTATGATACCCGAAAGTTGTTTCATAAGTAAGAAAGGTTTTGTTACAAGAATGTTAAATAGTGCGCAGGAAACAGTGCTCAGTACACAGGGGGCGGGGCTTGGGGCTCGCTTCCGCTCTTCCGGCGCAGTGTGCACTAATACGTATGCTCGCAGCGCACCCGGATCATATCCCGCAGGTTGCGCAGGTCCATGAAGGCCTCCGGCCGCTTGGAGGGATCCCGCAGCAGGGCGGAGGGATGATAGATGGCCGTGAGCATCCGCCCGTCTTTCTCAAACCAATGACCGTGCTCCCGGGTGATGCGGAAATCCTCCCGGATCATCCCGGCGGCAGCGATGCGGCCCAGGCAGACGATGATCACCGGGTTCACCAGCTGGATCTGCCGCCGGAGCCAGCCCGAGCAGGCCGCCATCTCCGACTCCTGGGGATCCCGGTTCCGGGGCGGGCGGCACTTGACCATATTGGCGATGTAGACCTTGCTCCGATCCAGGCCGATGAGCTCCAGCATAGTGTCCAGCAGCTGCCCGGCCGGACCCACAAAGGGCTCGCCCTGCAGATCCTCCTGCTCACCGGGGCCTTCACCGATGAACATGACCTCGGCCTGTTCGTTGCCCACGCCGAAAACCAGGTTCGTCCGAGTCTCGCCCAGAACGCAGCCCCGGCAGCCGGCGCATTCTTCCTTCAGTTCCTTCCAGGGGTCCATCCTCATTCCTCCGTATGCGCCGCGATATTCAGCAGCAGCTCCCGGCGATTGTTCTCCGGGTATTCGATCACATAATCCAGCAGAAAGTCCAGCATCTCTCCCAGAGCCTTCCCCCGGAGCCCCAGCGCCAGCAGGTCTTCTCCGCCCACGGCCAGATGCCGCAGGGAGAAGCATTCCCCGCTCTTCAGGACCTCCTTCAGCGCCCGGGTGTGGCCCCGGTGCTCGAAGGCGTCGGCACAGCGGGCGGCGCACAGGGCGGCCTCGGTACCGTGGCGGCGCAGACAGCGCTTCCATTCGGCGGCGGAGGCGGGCATGGGGGAGGAGAGGATCTCAATCGCGCCGGCGCAGCAGCTTTTGCTCCGGGAATCCAGCCGCAGAGAGTCCAGAAAGCTCTCCGCCGAGGCGATGGCGCCGTCCCGCTCCAGCAGCCAGCACAGCCCGCACCACCGGTCCAGAGCCACCCTGGGCAGGGCGCTCAGCCGCAGGTACTCCAGCCCCGGGCTGGGCCGGTGATAGAGCCAAGGGTCCAGCAGACCCAGCTCCACCAGCTCTCCCAGCGTCTCCGGCGACCGGGTAAGCAGCAGCTTCTCCAGCTCCTCCCGCACCCGCTCGCAGGCCAGGGCGGCGGCCAGAGGAGCCTTCCTCCGGATGGCCTCGCGGGTGGCCGGGTCGATCCGGAAACCCAGTCGGGCCGAAAAGCGCAGCGCACGGAACATCCGCAGCGCGTCCTCCTCGAAGCGCTGCTCCGGATCGCCCACGCAGCGCACCACGCCCTTCTGCAGATCCGCCCGCCCCCCGAAGGGATCGGTGAGCACCCCCTCCGCGGACAGGGCCATGGCGTTGATGGTGAAATCCCGGCGGCTCAGATCCGCGGTCAGATCCGTCACGAAGCGCACCGCGTCCGGGTGCCGGTGGTCGGAGTACTCGCCCTCGGCCCGGAAGGTGGTGACCTCCAGAGCGTGGGAGCCGTCGATCACGGTGACGGTGCCGTGCTGCAGACCGGTGGGCCGGGTTTTGGGGAACACCGCCATGACCTCCTCCGGCCGGGCGCCGGTGCACACGTCCCAGTCGTGAGGCCGGACGCCCAGCAGCATATCCCGCACGCAGCCGCCCACCAGATAGGCGGGATAGCCCCGGCTCTGCAGGGTGAAGAGCACCCGAAGCACATATTTGGGGGGAACGATCCGATCCATGAAGGGCCTCCGGGAAAGGGCGGCGCAAGATCCTCTTGCAAACGGACCGCCGCCGTATTATAATATCTTCGTTTTTGTGTTTAAGCCTATTTTATCATCTTGTCGGTGTAACATCAAGGGAATCGGCGGACTTTTTTCCGGCCCGATCCCGAAGCGGAAACGGAGCATTCTCAATGGCTGATTTTTCCAATTATCTCTCTCCCGGCCGCAGAGGCCATCTGGTGGGCATCGGCGGGGTCTCCATGTCGTCCCTGGCGGAGGTCCTGAAGGGCATGGGCATCCTGGTGGCCGGATCCGATATGAACGAGAGCCGCAACGTCCAGAACCTGCGGGACAAGGGCATCCCCGTGGCCATCGGCCACCGGGCGGAGAACGTGACGGAGGACGTGGAGTTCCTGGTGCGCACCGCCGCGGTCCATGACGAGAACCCGGAGATCATCCGGGCCAGAGAGCTGGGCATCCCCGTGTTCGAGCGTACCCAGGCCTGGGGCGCCATCTCCCGGGACTATTCCAACGCCCTGTGCATCTCCGGCACCCACGGGAAGACCACCACCACCTCCATGTGCACCCATATCCTCATGGCCGCGGATCGGGATCCCACCGTGATGATCGGCGGCACCCTGCCGCTTCTCAACGCCGGGCACCGGGTGGGCCACGGCAATACCATCGTCATGGAGGCCTGCGAGTACTACGACTCCTTCCTGGCCTTCTATCCCACCGTGGCGGTGATCCTGAACGTGGAGGCCGACCATCTGGACTATTTCAAGAACCTGGAGCGGGTGAAGCAGTCCTTCCGGGCCTTCGCCGAGAAAGTGCCCGAGGACGGCACCGTGGTGGCCAATCTGGACGATCCCAACACCATGGACGCTCTGAAGGACCTGGGACGCCGGGTCATGACCTTCGGCATGAGCCCCAGGGCCGACGTGTACGCCCGGAACGTGAAGTTCATCGGCGACAACACCTCCTTTGATATCATGTACCGGGGAAGGAAGTTCACCGACGTGCTGCTGCACGTGCCCGGGATGCACAACGTGAAGAACGCCCTGGCCGCCACCGCCGCCGCCATCTGCCTGGGCATCCGGCCCAACGCGGTCAAGTACGGCCTGGCGGGCTTCAACGGCGCGGGCCGCCGCTTCGAGTTCAAGGGCAAATATAACGGCGCGGACGTGTACGACGACTACGCCCATCATCCCAGCGAGCTGCGGGCTCTGCTGGACACGGTGGAGACCCTGAACTACAAGCGCAGCGTGCTGGTCTTCCAGCCCCACACCTACAGCCGCACCCGTTCTCTGTTCGAGGATTTCGTGGCCCAGCTCAAGCGCCCGGACGTGCTGTTCCTGGCGGAGATCTACGCCGCCCGGGAGAAGAATATCTACGGCATCTCCTCGGCGGATCTGGCCGCCCGGGTGGAGAACGCCCGATTCTTCCCCGGCTTTCCGGAGCTGGAGGAGGCTCTGCGGCAGACTGCCCAGCCCGGCGATATCATTCTGACCGTGGGCGCCGGCGACGTGTACCGGATCGGCGAGGATCTGGTGAAGAGCGAAGAATAATTCGGAGTTCGGAGTTCGGAGTTCGGAATTCGGAATTCGGAGTTGTGCGAGAACCTGATGTCTCGCCCGTAGGGGCGGCTATCAGCCGCCCGCGCGGTGCTCGGAACGCAGATCGAATTTGTATCAGCCCGGTTTTCGGTTCTGAGCACCAAGCACTGTTTCCTGCGTACTATTCCGGCAAATTCTCCAAAAATGCACTTGAAATCTTGTGAAAACTATGGTACGCTATCCCCGCTGTGATCGGGAAAATAGCGCGAGGACCGGCTGACAGAGAAGGGGAGCCATGGGCTGGAAGCCCCCGGAGCCGTGCGCGCTTGGTTCGCCCGTGAGCTCCGGCCAATCCCCGGCGGCCGGCGGCCGTTATCCCGCCGAAAAAGCGCGGTCGTATCCTGCGGCCGAATCCGGGTGGTACCGCGGAAGCTCTGCTTTCGTCCCAGTTTTGGGACGGAGGCTTATTTTTTTAGTGAAGAGATAAAAGGGAAGAGTGAAAAGATTTGGTGTCGTCCCTAAAGGGACTAGGCGCATAAAGGACTCGGGCTAACGCCCTCGGCAATGCGCCGTCGCTTCGCGGACAGATTTGAAATTCATCGCCGGAGGCGATACCATAACTCTTCACTATTCACTTTTCACTATTCACTTTTCACTCTTCACTCCCAACAGGGAAAGGAGAATCCCCCAGTCAGCCTGGCGGCTGACAGCCCCCTTTAGGCAAGGGGGCCAATAAGGAAAGGAGATTGGATATGAGAGAACTGATGCAGGCCCTGCGGGAGGCCTCCGTCCGGGCCATTCTGGAGGCCGAGGACGCCGAGCGCCTGGAAAACCTGCGGGTCAAGTACCTGGGCAAGAAGGGTGAGCTGACCGCCATTCTGCGGCAGATGGGCAAGCTCTCCGCCGAGGAGCGCCCCGCCATGGGCCAGCTGGCCAACCAGCTGCGCGCGGAGATCGAGAGCGCCATCGACAAGCGCAAGACCGAGCTGACCGCCATCATGATGGAAAAGAAGCTGGAGGCCGAGACCCTGGACGTGACCCTGCCCGGCATCGAGCCCCGTCTGGGCCACAAGCACCCCATGTACAACGTGCTGGACCAGATCAAGGACATCTTCATCGGCATGGGCTTCGAGATCGTGGACGGCCCCGAGGTGGAGCTGGCCGACTATAACTTCACCAAGCTGAACATCGACGAGGGCCACCCCTCCCGGGAGTGGACCGATACCTTCTACTTCACCGAGGACAGCCAGATCCTCCTGCGGACCCAGACCTCTCCCATGCAGATCCACGCCATGGAGACCCGACCGCTGCCCATCCGCATCATCGCCCCCGGCCGGGTTTACCGGAAGGACGAGGTGGACGCCACCCACTCTCCCATGTTCCATCAGATCGAGGGCATGGTCATCGACAAGGGCGTGACCATGGCCGACCTGAAGGCCACCCTGAACCTGGTGGTGGAGAAGATCTACGGCAAGGGCACCGTCACCCGCTTCCGCCCCCATCATTTCCCCTTCACCGAGCCAAGCTGCGAGCTGGACATCCAGTGCCACAAGTGCGGCGGCAAGGGCTGCCCCACCTGCAAGGGCGAGGGCTGGATCGAGGTGCTGGGCGCCGGCATGGTGCACCCCAAGGTGCTCTCCGGCTGCGGCATCGACCCGGACGTGTACTCCGGATGGGCCTTCGGCATGGGCCTGGAGCGCCTGGCCATGGGCGAGTACAAGATCACGGACCTGCGTCTCATCTTCGAGAACGACGTGCGGTTCCTGGAACAGTTTTAAGCGATCAAAGGCAGCGCCTTTGATCGAGGGGGCTGCGCTCCGCTCGATGCCTCAAGGTCCGCTTTGGCGGCCCTTTCGACACTCCCTCCGCGAGAAGTGTTTTTGGCCACGTACACGCCGCGGCCAAAAACGGAACAAATCCCTTTTCGCCTGCGGGCGAAAACTCTGCGAGGCCTGGCACGAGCGGGATCCCCTGCGGATCAAGACCTGAGATGAAGAGGAGAATACGATATGAAACTTTCGAGAAAATGGCTCAATGAGTTTGTAAATCTGCCCCTGGAGCAGTTCGATGACAAGCGTTTCGCCGAGGCCATGACCGTCTCCGGCTCCAAGGTGGAGGTCACCGAGGACCTGTCCGGGACCATCCACAACGTGAAGGTGGGACGGATCCTGTCCCTGGAGAAGCACCCCAATTCCGACCACATGCTGGTCTGCCAGATCGACGTGGGCGAGGATAAGCCCGTTCAGATCTGCACCGGCGCCTGGAACGTCCACGTGGGCGATCTGGTGCCCGTGGCCCTGCACAAGTCCCTGCTGCCCTCCGGCGTGAAGATCGAGAAGGGCAAGCTCCGGGGCGTGGAGTCCTACGGCATGCTCTGCTCCCTGAAGGAGCTGGCCGCCGACGTGCACGATTTCCCCTACGGGGAGATCAAGGCCGCCGCGATCCTGCAGAACTACCACCCCATCGACCCCCTGAAGCCCTCCATCTCCCCGCTCATCCAGGCCGGGGACCAGATCTTCGGCAAGGTCTGCGCCGCCAAAGTCACGGCGGTGGAGAACGCGGGCGTGAACCTGTGGAACTGCGCCCTGAACCTGGGCGGCGAGACGGCGGAGACCGTCACTCCCTGCCAGAACGTCCATGAGGGCGATCTGGTGGCCTTCAACACCGAGAAGAAAACGATCTGCACCCTGGCGGATCTGCATGCCGAGCAGAAGGAATTCCCCAACTGCATCGAGGACGGTATCCTGATCCTCCATGAGGACTGCAGGCCCGGCGACGATATGGCGAAGCTCCTGGGCCGGGACGACCACGTGGTGGAGTTCGAGATCACCCCCAACCGGCCCGACTGCCTGTGCGTCATCGGCCTGGCCCGGGAGGCGGCGGTGACCTTCGGCACCGAGCTGGAGCTCCACGAGCCCCAGGTTCGGGCCGAGGCGGAAGGCAACATCGCCGACATGGCCCGGATCATCATCGAGGATCCGGAGCTCTGCCCCCGCTACACCGCCCGGATGGTCCGGAACGTGAAGATCGGCCCGTCTCCCGCCTGGATGCGGGAGCGGATCCGCAACGCGGGCATGCGCCCCATCAACAACCTGGTGGATATCACCAACTACGTCATGCTGGAGTACGGCCAGCCCATGCACGCCTTTGACTTCAGCTGCGTCAAGGGCGGCCAGATCCATGTGCGCCAGGCCAGGGAAGGGGAGAGCATCCGCACCCTGGACGGCACCGACCGGCCTCTGACCCCCGGCATGCTCTGCATCTGCGACAGCGACCGGCCCGTGGCCGTGGCCGGCGTCATGGGCGGCGAGAACAGCGAGATCGTGGGCGACACCGCCATGGTCCTGTTCGAGAGCGCCTGCTTCAACGGCCCCTCCGTCCGCCGTACCGCCACCGCCCTGGGCATGCGCACCGACGCCTCCTCCCGCTTTGAGAAGGGACTGGACGCGGAGGGCACCCTCCGGGCCGTGAACCGGGCCTGCGAGCTGGTGGAGCTGCTGGGCGCGGGCGAGGTCGTGGAGGGCGTCATCGACGAGTATCCCGGCCGGAAGCCTCAGACCACGGTGAAGCTGGAGCCGGAGAAGGTCAACGCTCTGCTGGGTACGGACATCGACGAGGACACCATGCGCCGGATCCTGCTGGATCTGGGCTTTACTCTGGAGGGCGACACCATCTATGTTCCCTCCTGGCGCGGCGACGTGGAGCACTACTCCGACATCGCCGAGGAGGTAGCCCGCTTCTACGGCTACAACGAGATCCCCACCGCCTTCTCCGGCGGCGTGAGCACCGCCGGCGGCTATACCGAGCTGCAGCAGACCGAACGCTTCCTGGGCGAGGCCTGCCGGGCTATGGGAATGGACGAGATCATCACCTATTCCTTCATCAGCCCCAGCTGCTATGACAGGATCGGCCTTCCCGCGGACGATCCCCGCCGGGACAGCCTGAAGATCCTCAACCCCCTGGGCGAGGACACCTCCATCATGCGCACCACCATCCTGCCCTCCATGCTGGAGATCCTCAGCCGGAACGCCTCCCGGAACAAGAGCGCCAGTCTCTATGAGATCGGCCGCATCTACCTCAAGCGGCCCGACGGCCTGGCGGACGAGCCGAAGATGCTCTCCCTGGGCGCTTACGGCCCCGGAACCGACTTCTTCACGCTGAAGGGCTGGGTGGAGGCGCTGCTGAAGGCCCTGGGCGCCGGTAGGCCCCATTTCGAGGCTGTGAAGGACAATCCCTCCTACCATCCCGGCCGCTGCGCCCGGGTCAGCATAGGGGATACCGATATCGGCGTTCTGGGCCAGATCCATCCCAAAGTGGCCGCCAACTACGGCGTACAGGACGAGCTCTACTGCGCTGAGCTGCGCTTCGATGCGCTGGTCCGGGTCAAGGGCGGCATCCCCGTGTATAAGCCCCTGCCCCGCTTCCCGGCGGTCACCCGCGACCTGGCCGTGGTCTGCGACCGCCAGATCCCCGTGGGCCGGATGACCGAGGCCATTCTGGCCGCCGGCGGAAAGTATCTCAAGGGCTGCACCCTCTTCGACGTCTACACCGGCGACCGTGTGGCGCCGGGCAAGAAGTCCGTGGCCTTCTCCCTGACCATGCTCTCCGAGGATCAGACCCTGACCGACGAGCACGCCGAGGAGACCATGACCCGGGTCCTGAAGGTGCTGGAGGAGCGTTTCGGCGCCGTCCGCCGGTAAGTTTCCGGGAAATTTTATGAAAGCGCCCCGGTTTCGACTTTACTTGCGGAAAAAATTTGGTATAATGAAGGCGAAATCAAACGGAAGGAGGGACGCTCATGGAAGGTACGACCGGCGCCACCAGAAAATTTACGGCGCTTGACAGCAAGGCGGAGATGCGGGAGATCCTTTTGTCTGTGTACAACTCCCTCATGGTCAAGGGCTACAACCCCATCAATCAGATCGTGGGCTACATCCTCTCGGAGGATCCGACCTACATCACCAACTACAACAATGCCCGCACCCTGATCTGCCGCCTTGACCGGGATGAGCTGCTGCAGGAGCTGCTGCGATGCTATCTCGACAAATAACGCACTACCCAAAGCGGGCTGAATCAAACCCGTGCGAGCGGCATAATCAGAGGCAAAATGCCGGAGCTGTCGTAGGGGCCGGCCCCCGGACGGCCCGTGCGGAGAAAGTGTTATTCAAAATGATTATGGGCGAATACGCATTGTTTTTGTGCGTATTCGCCCATAATTGCATTTCAGGACACAAGGATACTGCCGGGCTGTCGAGGGCGCCAGCCCCTACAGTGATATTGGGCGCCGTCACATAAGCCAAGCACAGCCTGTTTTGAGACAAGGCTTTTTCTATGCCCGGAAGGGAAACGTCATATTTTTCACAAGACTTTTCTTATTTTTTATTTAAAAAGTCGTCATATATTGTGTACTGGAAAGATAATTTTCAAAGCGAGGTCATACCATGAAAAAGATTCCCCTGAGAATTTGCAGCGGTCTTCTGGTTCTTGTCTGCCTGATCAGCCTGGTCTTTGCGGGGCTGAACCTGCGCGGCGCTCTGGACTGCAAGGCTTACTGGGAAGAGGCCGGCGCCCAGGCCGATGAGAGCTTCGGACTGCTGGAGGACGGCATCAGCCGCCTGAAGGAAAACGAGAACGCCTATCTGGAGGGCGTGGACGCCTATGAGGACGGCCTGGAGGACTACGAGGCCGGCGAGGACGCCCTGGCCGACGGCGCGAAGAAGCTGTCCGCCGGCGAGGCCGCCTATGCCGACGGCGCCGCCAGACTGGAGGCCGGCCAGAACGAGTACAACGCCGGCGCCGCCAAGCTGGAGGAAGGCAAGCGGCAGTACCAGGAGGGTCTGGCCCAATTGGAGGCTGCCAAGGCCCAGCTGGAGGAGGGCAAGGCTCAGCTGGCCCAGGGCGAGGCCGAGCTGGAAGCCGGCAAGGCCAGACTGGCCGCCGGCGAGGCCGAGCTGGAGGCCCATCGTCAAGAGTATGAAGAGGGCAAGGCCCAGATCGCCGCAGCCGAGCCTCTGTATCAGGCGGCCCTGGCCGGTAAGGCTGAGATCGATAATCTGATCGCTGAGAGAGATCGGTATGCGGCCATGGGTCCGCTCTTTCAGGACAAGGTCACGGAGCTGAACATTGCCATCGCCATGGCTCAGGCCGCCTATCAGGCCGACTTCGGCGGTACTTCTCTGGATGGCCTGATCGCCCAGATCGAAGAGGGCAAGGCGAAGCTGGCCGCCTATGAGGCGGGCATGGCCGAGGTGGAGGCCGGCCGCCAGGAGGTAGCCGCGGGCGAGGCCAAGCTGGAGGAAGGCCGGGCCAAGGTCGCCGAGGGCGAGGCCCAGATCGCCGAGGGCGAGGCCAAGCTTGCCGAGGCCAAGGCCAAGCTGGACGCCGGAGAGGCCGAGCTTGCCGCCGCCCGGCAGCGGCTCAACGACGGTCAGGCCCAGCTGGACGCGGGCGCCGCGGATCTGGCCAAGGGCTACAAGGATTATGCCGCCGGCGAGGATGCGCTGAAGGAAGGCGCCGCCGCTCTGGCCGACGGTCTGGCCCGCCTGGGCGAGTACGAGGGCGGCGAGCAGCAGGTGGCCGACGGCCTGAACCTGGTGATCGGCACCGATACCTACTACGATCGGGCCGGACGCCCGCTGGTCAGGTCCATTGCCGACCGCCTGGGAGCCGACTTCTCCTATTGGAAGCTGGACCAGGACGGCAATTACGTGTTTCTGAACGGGGAGCGGCATCTGGATCTGGACAAGGCTGCCCAGGTGGTCCGGGCCGGGCGGGATTTCCTGGCGGACACCAGTGATGTGGTCACCCAGGAACTGACCGGCCGGATCATTTCTCTGGTTGCCATCGCCGTGGCCTGCATCGCCGGGCTTGTGGCCGGGATCCTGGGCCTGGTGGGCCTGCGCCTGGGCGCCATGATCCCCGCCATCCTGTCCGCCGCGGCGGGGCTTGCCGCCAGCGCGCTGATCCTTGTGGACGGGATGGAGAACCCCATGTCCGTCATTTCCCGCACCGGCAACACGGTCGGTGTGTTCGTGTGGGCCTGCGTGGTCTCGCTCCTGTCTCTGACGGTGATCGTGGTCGCCGCCCTGACCAAAACCGGCGCTCCCGCCGTGGCGGCCCCCGCCGCTCCCGTTCTGGCCGGCGAGGACTGATCGCAGAGCAAATCGAGAGAAAAACAGCTGTTTCCCTTCCACGGGAGACAGCTGTTTTTGCACTTTAAATCATGATAAACTTAAACGGAAATAAAGAAAAATGACGGGAACAGATTGCAATTTTCTTCGCCGGATAGTATAATGGCGGAGCAGAGTGTCGGCTCGGAAGAGCGGACCGAACGGGAGAAAAAATAAAGGGAGTGATCGTTACGAACGGCAGGAAGAGGCTGGTGATCGAGGATACCTGGTGTAAAGGCTGCGGTATCTGCGCCGCGTTCTGTCCCAGGCAGGTATTGGAGATCCATCACGGCAAGGTGAGGGCTGTGGCCCCGGAGAAGTGCGTGTCCTGCGGCATGTGCGAGCTCCGCTGTCCCGACTACGCCATCTACCTTGTGAATCTGGAAGAATAAGGAGGCCGCGAAATGTCGAAAGCAGTTTTGATGCAAGGCAACGAGGCCGCCGTGGAGGGCGCCATCGCTGCCGGCATGCGCTTCTTCGCGGGATATCCCATCACACCGTCCACCGAGATCGCCGAGGGCTGCGCCAGACGGCTGCCTCAGGAGGGCGGAAAGTTTATTCAGATGGAGGATGAGCTGGCCTCCATCGCCGCCGTTCTGGGGGCTTCCGCCGCCGGAATGAAGGCCATGACCGCCACCTCCGGCCCGGGCTTCAGCCTGATGCAGGAGAATATCGGCTACGGCGCCATGGCGGAGATCCCCTGTGTCATCGTGGACGTGCAGCGCGCCGGTCCCTCCACCGGCCTGCCCACCAGCCCCTCCCAGGCCGATTACATGCAGGCCCGTTGGGGGACCCACGGGGACCATCCGGTGATCGCCCTGTCTCCCTCCTCCGTGCGGGAGACCTATACCCTGATCATTCGGGCCTTCAACCTGGCCGAGAAATACCGGACCCCGGTCATCTTCCTGATGGACGAGATCGTGGGCCACATGCGGGAGGGTGTGGAGCTGCCCAATCCCAACGAGCTGATCATCAACCACAGAAAGATGTCCTTCCACGACGGGGCCAACAAGCAGTGCTACTTCGTCCCGGAGGGCGAGTACGTGCCCGCCATGAAGCCCTTCGGCCACGGCGAGCGGTATAATATTACCGGCCTTGCCCATGACCAGTCGGGCTTCCCCACCAACTCCAGCCAGATCGCGGGCAAGCTGTGCCAGCGGCTGATGGACAAGGTGGAAAAGAACGTCGACCACATCTGCCGGGTGGAGGAATACGCCATGGACGACGCGGAGACGGCGGTGGTCTGCTTCGGGGGCGGTGCCAGAGCCGTGATGGAGGCGGTGCTGCAGGCCCGGGCGGAGGGCAGAAAGGTGGGCATGTTCCGGCCCATCACCGTCTGGCCCTTCCCGGAGAAGGCCCTGAAGGCCCGTCTGCCTCAGCTCAAGCGGATCCTGATGGTGGAGCACAACCACGGCCAGATGCTGCTGGAGGTCCAGCGGGTGGCCGGAAACGAGAAGCCGGTGGACTTCCTGGGGCGCATCGACGGTACCGTGATCACGCCCGAGGAGATCCTGAACAAACTGGCGGAAATGGAGGGTGAGCATCATGCCCAGTGATCTTGTCCATCTGTATATGCGCATCGATCATCTGCCCCAGATGTGGTGCCCCGGCTGCGGCAACGGCGTCATCATGCGCGACGTGGCCCAGGCCATCGACGAGCTCATCAACGACCCGGACGAGCGCTTTACCCGGGAGGATTTCGTCATCGTCTCCGGCATCGGCTGCTCTTCCCGGGCCGCCGGATACCTGGACTTCAACTCCATCCACACCACCCATGGCCGGGCCATCGCCTTCGCCACGGGCATCAAGCTGGCAAACCCCAAGCTGCACGTTATCGTCCTCACCGGCGACGGAGACTGCTCCGCCATCGGCGGCAACCACCTGATCCACGCCGCCCGGCGGAACGTGGGCCTGACGGTGATCGTGTTCAACAACGATATCTACGGCATGACCGGCGGGCAGTATTCGCCCACCACCCCCACCGGGGATCTGGCCACCACCGCGCCTTACGGCAACCTGGACCGGCCCTTTGATATCGCCCAGCTGGCCGCCGGCGCCGGCGCCTCCTTCACCGCCCGGGGCGACGTGTTCCACGCCCGGGAGACCACCGAGATCATCAAGCAGGCCATCTGCCACCACGGCTTCTCCCTGGTGGACGTGTATTCCGTCTGCCCCACCTACTACGGCCGCAAGAACAAGAAGGGCGACGCGGTGGAGATGCTCAAATGGCAGCAGGCCAATCTGATCCCCGGGGCCCGTTTCGAGACCATGAGCCAGGAGGACCGGCAGGGGAAGAAGCCCATCGGCGTGCTGACCCACAACGACTATCCGGAATATACCGACGAGTATCTGAAGCTGATCGACGCCTGTCGGAAAAAGGGCAGGAAGTGAGGTTGGATAAGCGATGAGTGAGCGTTATGAGCTGCGCTTTGCTGGCTCCGGCGGGCAGGGCGTGATCCTGGCCAGTGTGATCCTGGCCGAGGCCGCGGTGATCAGCGGCCTGAATACCGTACAGTCCCAGGCCTACGGGCCCGAGGCCAGAGGCGGTGTGAGCAAGGCGGAGACCATCGTCAGCCGGGAGACGATCTGGTTTTCCAAGGTGAAGAACCCGGACTTTCTGCTGGCCCTGACCCAGGCTTCGGTGAACGCCTACGCCCCCAGCCTGAAGGAGGACGGCGTCATGATGATCGACGACAGCCTCCAGGCCCCGGAGGGCTTTCCCGAGGAACGGCTTCTGCGCGTCCCCGTCCTGGCCACCGCCGCCGAGAAGGTGGGCAAGGCCTTCACCGCCAATATCGTGGCCGTGGGCGCCATCAACGCCGCGCTGGGCCTGTTTGGCGAGGCGGAGCTTCTGGAGGCGGTCAGACGCCACATCCCCAGAGGCACCGAGGAGATCAACCAGCGGGCCCTGGACGCCGGCAAGGCGCTGATCCAAGCTGATCAGGCGGAGGCCTTCCGCCGGAGGCTGGGCTGAGATGGACGAAAAGCGCCTGCACTGCCCGGCTCTTCTGGACCGGGTCATGACGCCGGAGCAGGCCGCCCTGCTCGTTGAGGACGGGATGACTGTGGCGGTCAGCGGCTTTACGCCCTCCGGCTGTCCCAAAATGGTGCCCCTGGCCCTGGCCAAGCAGGCCAAAAGCGGACAGCGGCAGCTGAAGCTGACCCTGCTCTCCGGCGCCTCCACCGGGGAGGAGCTGGACACCGCCTGGGCCGAGGCCGGGATCCTGGCCCGCCGGATGCCCTATATGACCAGCAAGGCTCTGCGTACCGTCGTAAACCGTGGCGAGGTGGCCTATGCGGATATCCACCTGGGCCAGATGGCCCAGAACGCCCGGAGCGGGCAGTACGGCGGGATCGACGTGGCTATCATTGAGGCCACCGCCGTTCACGAGGACGGCAGCCTGGTGCCCACCACCGCCCTGGGCTGCAGCCAGACCTATATCGACCTGGCGGACAAGGTGATCGTGGAGCTGAACCTGGCCCAGCCCATGGAGCTGGAGGGTTTCCACGATATCTTCGACCAGGGCGATCCGCCGGAGCGCAGACCCGTCCCGCTGACAAAAGTGGGCCAGCGCATCGGCAGAACCACCCTCCGCTGCCCGGTGGAGAAGGTGGCTGCGGTGGTGATCGGCGAGGCCAAAGAAAAACCCCGGGCCCTGGCGCCCGAGGATGAGGTCAGCCGCCGGATCGCGCACAACATCGTGCGCTTTCTGGAAGGGGAGCGGGAGGCCGGACGGCTCTCCGCGGACAAGGCGCCCCTGCAGTCCGGCGTGGGCTCGGTGGCCAACGCGGTCCTCATGGGACTGCGGGATTCGGGCTTCACCCACCTGCAGTTCTATTCCGAGGTCATGCAGGACGGGATCCTGGATCTGATGGATGCGGGCAAGGCGGACTTCGCCTCCGCCACCTCTCTGTCCCTGTCCGAGGAGGGGATGCAGCGGCTGCTCAGCCGCCTGGAGGACTACCGGGGAAAACTGCTGCTGCGGGATTCCGAGATCTCCAACAGCGGCGAGGTCATCCGCCGTCTGGGGGTCATCGCCATGAACACCGCCGTGGAGGCGGATATCTACGGCAACGTCAACTCCTCCCAGATGAACGGCACCACCGTCTATAACGGCATCGGCGGCTCCGGGGACTACGCCCGCAATTCCTCCATCTCCATCTTCATGACCAACTCCGTAGCCAAGAACGGGGCCATCTCCAGCATCGTGCCCATGGTGACCCACGTGGATCACACCGAGCACGACGTGGACGTGCTGGTGACCGAGCAGGGATTCGCCGATCTCCGGGGCCTGAGCCCCAAGGAACGGGCGGTGAAGATCATCGAAACCTGCGCCCACCCCGATTACCGGCCCCAGCTGCGGGCCTATTTTGAGGCGGCCTGCGCCGCCTGCCATGACGCCCAGACCCCCCATCTGTTGGACCGCTGCTTTTCCTTCCACCAGCGGCTGAGGGCTACGGGGACCATGCTCGAAAAGGAGAACGAACTATGCTGAATTTTGCCAGCATCATGGAGATGCTGATGGTGGTCTGCTTCGGCCTGTCCTGGCCCATCAACATCGTCAAGGCCTGGAAGGCCCGGAGCACCAAGGGGATCAGTATCTTTTTCTATTCCCTGATCCTCCTGGGTTACATCTTCGCCGTCATCGGCAAGCTGGTGCTGATCGCCTATTACGCCCCGGCCCCCTGGTACGAGACGGTGCACTGGTACGTGATGTTCTTCTACGTCCTGAACACCCTGATGGTGGCCTGCGGCGTGGGCATCTATTTCCGCAACAAGGCGATCGAGAAGAAGGAACAGAAGGACTGAACCGCCCGGCTGGATACGAAAAGAAAAGCGTGCGATCCGTAAAGCTGATTTACGAATCGCACGCTTTTTTTCAGCGGCCGCCGAACCACTCGCCCAGGGGGAGCCGGAACAGCAGACCGCCGATCAGCCGCTCCCGGGGGACCATGCCCACCGCGGCGGGCTCCCGGCTGTCGGTGGAGTGGTTCCGGTTGTCGCCCATGACGAAGATGCAGCCCTCCGGAACCTGAAGGCTCCCGCTCTCAAAGTGCTTGAGCTGCATGGGATCGGCCTCGTCCAGGTTGATGTAGTCCTCCTGCAGCACTGTGCCGTCTACCGCCACGGTGTTGCGCTCATAGTCGATGGTGACGGTCTGGCCGCCCACGGCGATGCAGCGCTTGACGATATATTCCTCGCCCAGGGTACTGGACGGATCGGTCTTGCACACGACCACGTCTCCGGGCTCGGGCTCGTAGCCCAGCATCTGCACCAGCAGCATATCCCGGTCCCGGAGCGTGGGGACCATGGAGCTGCCGCTGACCCGGATCACCTTGCAGACGAAGGCGTTGAGCAGCAGCACGATGAGCACCGGGACCACCAGATTCACGACCCAGCTCACGAGCTCCTTCTTCCAGTCCAGAGGCTGTTTTTCCGGCGCGGCGTTTTCCGGGGACGGAGCCTCCCCGGAGGCCGCCGGCTTTGTCTCTTCCTTATCCATGGGGCTTCCTCACATTTTCCGCGTCTCGGGAACTTCCTGCTCCACCACGCACTCGTTTTTTATGGTTCCCACCAGGCTCTGCAGCGCGTCCACCACATGGGGGCGGATATCGCCGCCGATGAGCACCAGCATGATATCGTCGCCCAGGGAGAGCCGCCCCTGATTGAGCCATACCCGAACGTGGAAGATCCCCGGCATCTGTCTGGTCCGGGCGATGGCGGCCTCGACCTTCGCTTCATCGTAGGAGAAGAGCATCCCCGTCACGTCGGGCGCGCCGTCCTCTCCCCGCCGGACACGGGCTTTTGCGGTGCGGCGTACCACGCCGTTGTGGAACAGATACATTCCGCACTGATCGGAATCCTCCTCCGCCTTGGCTTCCCGGAGCCACTGATCCAGAGAGGGGACCGTTCTGCTTTGATCCATAGTCAGGCCTCCTTTGCGACTTTGACGATGCTGCTATCATAAGCCTTTTTTCCCGGTTTCGCAAGTCCTGACAGAAAGGAGATGAGAAGAAGACATAAATTATGAGAAAATATAATTATGTAAACCACATCGAATCCCGAAGAGACGTTAAAGAAAAACATAGGAGACATAAAAAAGATAAAACAGAATTATGTAAACAAATTTGAGGCGCCGGGAACCGGATCGTTTCGCGCCGGAGTACGGAGCGGGGGAGGTGCCGGAAGCGATCACGCGGGCAAGGGACGCGAAATAGTTAACATAACAAGGGATAAATAAGAATATGTAAATAAAAAGATCTCTGCGGGCGCAGATGGCCCCCAGAGATCTTTCCGGAAAACAGCAGGTCCGCCGGGTCACGGAAGCGGGGATGTCCCCGGATCGGGCGGAAGGGAACCGGAGGCCCGGGAATTCGTCATTGGATCATTCCTCCGGTTCCGAACCCTCCGGCCGGATCCAGGGCGGCCATCCCGTCCGCTCCATGGAACGGATGATGGGGTCATCGGGGATCTGAATCATCTTCACGCGCCTCCTTTCCCAGGTATTCCTCCGGTCCGATGCGCAGGGCCTCGGTCAGACGCAGCAGAGAGGGGAGGCTGGGCAGGACCCGCCCCTGTTCGTAGCTGACGATGCTCTGTCGGCTCAGACCGCTGCATCTGGCCAGCGCCTGCTGGCTGATCCCGGCCTTTTTCCGGGCCAGGCGCAGCGCCGACCCCAGGTCTGGGGACAGGAGCTCCGGCTCCGTACCGGTCCGGTCCCGGAAGCCGCGACATCCGCAGGACCGGCTGCGGCCCGAGAGAAGATTTTCCTCCAGAACCAGGCCCTCCGTCCCGCAGTCACAGCGGGTACGCCAGTATCTTCGTCTTCGGCTGTCCAGATCCACCTGTTCTCTGCCCGGACCCAGTACGGTCAGACGGCCGAATCGGCAGCCCTCCAGCGGGGCTCCGGTCATGGGAGGCGCTCCTGCTCCGCCTCCAGCACCTGGATCAGCAGCCCCATGGCGCTGAGCATCTGGGGCAGCTCCTCCCGACTGGCGGCGGTGGCGCTCAATACGTCAAAGGCCACAGCCTTAATGCGCTCAATATCATACTTCGTCATCCGCACTTCTCCTTTCCGCGGCCCCGATCCTCAGATCCAGCCCTCTTCCTCCTGCGCGTAAGCCGTGGCCGCCTCCAGCGAGTCCGCGGTGAACAGCGGCATCGGCTCCCCGTCCTTCAGGGGACTGTTGGGACCCAGCACCTCCCACTCTCCGCTCAGCTCATTGAATCGAATCTCCATCTCGTCCGACCTCCTTTTCCCGGGATTCCCCCGGGAAGTAATTTCAGTGGTATTATACACCGCGAGGCGTAAAAAGTCAAGGTAAAATTACCCTGTGGGGTAATAACTGCGGAATCAAAGGGGGAGAAGATGGACTCCGGCCACGGCGGAGACATTGACAGATCGAAAGGGAAAACGTATAATCCAATATGGAAAAATGTGTAGAAAAGGGGATATCGCCCATGAAGACGATCCGGGAACTATATGAGGAGCTGCAGAAGGACGCGGCTTGTATGGACCTGGCCGCGCCTGTGAAGAGAACAGGGGCCTATGACCGGCTCCCGTCCCAGCTGCGGGAGCTGCTGGACTGCTTCAACGGCGGCGAGATCTACGTCCCCGGCACGGTGATCTACGGCCTGTCCGGGGAGCAGAATCTGAAATGGGCCAACAATCCGGAGCACCGGGCCCGGTTTCGGCTGCCATCGGACGCCATGGTCATTGCCAAGGAAAATTTCGGGGATCTGATCTGCCTGAAGCTCCGGCCTCCCTGCCAGGTGATCCAATGGGACCATGAGCGGGACTGCGAGTTCCGGCGCTGGGACAGCCTGGCTTCCTGGCTGACCGAGGAGATCGCCATCGGGCGGCAGCTGGTGGCGGAGATGGAGGACTGAACCGTGACAGAAGAGGAAAAACAGCAGCTGACAGTGGAGCGCAGCCGGGCGGTACGCCAGGCCTGGGCCCGGGAAAAGCAGCTGGTCCTGGAGGGCAGGGGCACCCGGGACTGGTCTGCACAGGAGCAGCAAGAGCTTCTGGAGACCGGCCGGGTCAAGGGCTACGAGGGGCAGCACATGAAGTCCGCCACCGCCCATCCGGAGTACGCGGGAGACAAGGACAACATTCAGTTCCTCACGGAAAAGGAGCACTTTGAAGGAGCCCACCGGGGGGATTTTCACAACGAGACCAACGGCTACTACGATCCGAATACCGGCGAGATGAGCGACTTCGGGGATCAGGGCCCCACGCCGCCGGAGGCAAACGAGCTGAGCGATCCCTACGCCAAAAACCTCAACGACGAGATCGGCCTGTACTCCCAGCGGGAGAGCGACGGCAAATACGTCAAGAACCGCAACGTGGACTATGACTTCCACAGCGAGTACTCCGAGGAGATCGCCAACAGCAGCGAGCTGTCCGACGAGTACGGGAGCGGCTCTCAGAAGAGCGAAGCTCTGACGGAGGAGGCTGCCGGAGAGACCGGGGAGGAAACGACGGAAGCGGGCGAAAGCCAGACGGAAGAGACCGCCGGAGAGACCGAGGCGGAGAGTGCCACAGAGACCGAGGATCTGGCGTCCGATTACGAAGGGGATGCTTCGGAGGCGGAGAGTACCGAAGCGGCCGAGGATCTGGCGTCCGACTACGAGGGGGACGCTTCGGAGACGGAGAGTACCGTGGAGACCGAAGACCTGGCAGCGGACTACGAAGGGGACGCTTCCGAGAGGGAGAGCACCGAAGTGACCGAGGATCCGGCGGCCGGCTATGAGGGGGACGCCGCGGGGGCGGAGACCTCCTCCGGGGAAGGCGAGGACCTGGGTTCCTCCTACGAGGGGGACGCCGCGTCCTCCGGCGAGAGCGCCGGGCAGGATTCCGGCGGCGGCATGGACAGCGGCAGCAGCGGCGGCATGGACAGCGGCAGCGGCGGCGGAGAGTCGATGGAATAAGGAGAGAGCGGCATGCAGAACGAACAGATCATTTACGGCTCCCGGGTGCTGCAGAACTCGGCGCCGAAGGCCGGGAAGCCCTTCCTGCGCTTTCCGGGCAAGACCCTGGACGGGGGACGGGAGTTTGCGGTGGATCGGGACGTTTTCGCCCGGCATCTGCTGCTTCTGGGCGGGTCCGGCTGCGGCAAGACCAATACCTTCCTGTTCATCCTGGAACAGCTGGAGGCGGCGATGCGGCCCCAGGACGTGGCCATTATCTTCGACACCAAGGGCGAGTTCTACGAGAAGTTCGGCCGCCCGGGAGATATCGTCATCGGCAACAGCCGCGCCTTCCGTCAGAAAAGCTACAGCTGGAACCTGTTTCAGGAGCTGCTGGCCGACGGCTGGGACGAGGAGTCGGTGAAGATGAACGCCAGAGAGCTCTCGGCTGCCCTGTTCCACGACCGGGGCTCCAGCACCCAGCCCTTCTTCTGCAACGCGGCCCGGGATCTGTTCGCCGGGATCCTGCTGCACTTCGTGCGCCAGGCCCAGCGGCATCCGGAGCAATGGATGGCCCGGCTGAACAACGCCTGCCTCACCGAGGCCCTGCAGGCCTATGGGCCCAAGAGCTACGAGCGCATCTTCTCCAACTACCCGGACACCAGAAGCCTGCTCAGCTACATCGGCGATGGCAGCTCCAACCAGGCCCTGGGCGTGTTCGGCGAGCTCAACAGCATGATTTCCGAATACTTTATTGGTGTGTTCGCCTCCAGCCGGCCGGGCCGGGAAGTTTCCATGCGCCGGGCGGTCCGGGGGAAAGGGGCCCGGAAGATCTTCGTGGAATACGATCTGTCCGTGGGCGAGACGCTGACGCCGATCTACCGGCTGCTGGTGGACCAGGCGCTGAAGGAGGCGCTGGGCCGTGGCCGGGAGGACCGGGACTGCCTGGTCTATCTGGTGGCGGATGAGTTCAAGCTCCTGCCCAAGCTGCAGCATATCGACGACGCGCTGAACTTCGGCCGGGGCCAGGGCGTGCGCGTGGTGGCGGGCATCCAGAGCATCGACCAGCTGTACGATATCTACGGCAGGGAGAAGGGGGCGGTGATCGCCTCCGGCTTCGGCAGCCTCTTTGCCTTCCATACCAACGACAGCTCCTCCCGGGAATACATCGAGCGGCGCTTCGGAAAGAACCTGCAGGCCTATGTCTACTCCAGCCGGTATCTGAACGAGCCCCTCCACCGGGAGCGGGACGGCAATACCGTGGAGGAGTGGGATCAGATGAATCTGGGGCTGGGCCAGGCGGTGATCGGCCTGGGCGAGGAGAAGCCCTTCCTCTTCCAGTTTGATAATTACGAGAAGGTGGGCAAATACCGTGGATAGAAGACTTGACAGATACAACCGGGGCCAGGCCAACGTCTGCTCCTGCCGGGGCGGCCCGGCGGATCTGAACTCCTTCTTCTGGAGCGGCAGGGTTCCCAAGAATATCCTCATTACCGGCGGTACGCCCGGGGAGCGCTATGAGCCCCTGCGCTATCTGCTCACCGCCACCATCGGCTGGGTCCCGGTGATCGTGCTGCACAACGGAAACACCGGTCTGGCGGAGCTGGCCCGGGACTGCTGGCGGGAAGCGGCCGGCCTGGGCCGGCAGGCTCCCCTGGGGCTGGTGGATCAGCGCTCGCCAATCCTGGAGCCCCTGCTGGGGATGAACGACACCCAGATCGTGGATACTCTGGAGACCCTGGCCCGGAGCCGGGGCATGAGCATTCCCGCGGAATTTGACACAGTGGTCCGGGCCTATCTGCAGGCGGTGCGGATGTCCGGCGCCGAGCCCTGCCTGAGCGGCCTGTACCGGCTGTGCAGCATCTTCGGCGCAAACCAGCTGCGGGAGTACATTCTCAGCCTGGTTTCGCCCCGGGACGAGGATATGGCCCTGCAGGTCTGGGCGGAGATGGGCTGCACCCGGGACGGCGGCGGCCGGGAGGCCGGACAGCTGCTGCGGACGGTGGTCCTCCGTCTGGCGGACGAGGCGAGCAGGAGCGGCTGGAGACCCGGAAACGGCGCGGGCGGCATCAACGCTCTGCTGGGCCGGGCAAACGGCGCCTGCTTTGTGATGGAGGTCCGGGAGAGCTACGGGGAGCTGATGCTGCCCTATCTGACCCAGGAGCTCCGCTACAGCTACGGCAAGCCCTGTCTGCTGGTGCTGGACGGCCTGAGCCTGGAGGGCGAGCTGCTGAAGATGATCGGCCGGGGCAGCGACCAGTTCCGCGTGGTGGTCAGCGGCCAGGACGTGGTGGGGCTGACGGAGCGGGACCGGTTCAACGATCTGGCCGCCGGGATGGACCTGATGGTCATGTTCAAGCAGCCCACCGCTCAGCGGGCCGCGGAATTGTCCGGAACTATCGGCACCTTCGAGCGTCTCATTACCGAGCGGACCTATGATGAGTCCCGGAGCCTCTTCGATATCCTCCACCATGAGGAGCGGGAAGGGGTGACCACCCGGCTGGATACGGATGCGCAGCGGGTCCGTCCGGAGGAGCTGATGGCCCTGCGGACCTATCAGGCGATCCTCTTCGACATGGAAAATGATTCGATCGTTCGATTCAACGGATAGGAGGAAGAGACATGGCGTACGATTTCAACAGTAAGAGCGGCGGCAGCGAGGACACCTGGGCGGACAACTCCGGCGGCAGCGCGGGCGCCTGGGCGGACAGCTCCGACAGAGGCTCCTACCCGGATCCCGCCCCTGTCCGGCAGCGCGATCCTGTGACCCCCGGCAGAGGGGGCGGCTGGATCCAGCCCGATCCGGAACGGGATCGGTCCCTGAACACCCGGGACAATACCCGCGGCTCGGAGATACAGAGCTGGGGGCCCAGGACCAATACCCGCTGGGAGCCGGATCCCGGACCCCGGTCCGCACCCCGTCCTCCGCTCCATATCCGTTGGGACATCATCCTGATCCTGGCGGCCATCGCCATCGCCATTACCCTGGCGGTGGTGTACCGGAATGAGATCACCATGTTCCTGTCCCAGGTGCTGTCCTGGGTCATCTCGCTGGTGATCATCATCGTGGTGGTGGGCCTGCTCTTCCGCAGTCTGTTCCCGCGCCGCTGGTAAGCGCCCGGAGAGGAGAGACCGGCTATGAGACGAACACTGGGACGCAGCCGACGCTCCGAGGGTCGGGATTTTGACCGGGAGCGTGCGGACCTGCATCAGGGCTATCAGAATCTGGGGGACGCCTACGCCCGGGGGGCGGAGGAGACCTGGAACGATCCCACTCTGACGGCCTCGGAAAAGAGGGCCAGACTGGAGGCCTACCGGCAGGCTCTGGCCCGGGCCGATCAGGAATACCGGGAGCAGCTGGCCCAGCTGGATCGGGAGCAGCGGGAGAGCCTGGACGGGGAGGGCTTTGAGACGGCGGAACCGGATCCCGGACAGGCGCGCTTCGACTATGAGGGCGACGCCGGGGACGCGGCAGCGCCCGGGACCGCTCCGGCCCGGAGCTTTGATTACGAGGGCGACGCCGCAGGCGCGGAAGGACCCGACGCATCGGGAGACCGGGCGCCGGATCGGGACCGGGGAATGGGGTAAAGAGAGGGACGAGGGCTATGCATGACTGGAAGGACTGGAACGATCAATACCAGGAGCCGATCCCGGTGCCGACGGAGGCGAAGATAAAGGGGAAAAAACACAAGGGAAAGCGGGACCCGATCCTGATCGTCGGCATCCTTCTGGCCCTGGGACTGGTGGGATTTCTGGCCGGGCGGCTGCTGAAGAGCAGCCCGGAGCCGGTCGATCGGCACACGCCGGAGGAGAGCTTCTTTGCCCCGGTGGACGAAAGCCGGATCGGCTCGGACCGGGGCGTGAGCTATTCCGAAGGCCGGCTGATCGTGGTATCCGCCCTGGGCGTGGACTACGCCGGGATAGAGAAGCTGTTTTCCTCCCACGGGATGGAGATCATAGGCTACATCCCCCTGACCGACACCTATCAGGTCAGCGCGCCGGACGCTCCCGGCCTGGAGGATCTGAACGCCCTGGCGGAAAAGCTGCGGCAGGATCCCCGGGTGGAGCTGGCCCAGGCGGAGCTGGTCTGGGAGCCGGGCGGGAAGGCCTATCCCAACGATCCCTGGGGCGACGCCGACTGGAATGGGATGGACGACGGCAACTGGGGCGCCATTGCCATCCAGGCCCCCTACTGCTGGGAAAACTATGAGCTGGGTCCGGTGCAGGTGGGCGTGATCGACACCATGTTTGACTCCGATCACGAGGATCTGCGGGACCACATCGTGGAGACCCATTACAACGAGATCTACAACCGCTATTCCGAGCGGGACGCGTCCTGGTCCCACGGCAGCCATGTGGCCGGGATCATCGGCGCCGCCCACAACAATGGGGCTGGCCTGTCCGGCGTCCTGGAGGACGGACGGATCCATACCTACTCCCTGTGGGGCTTTTCCAATGAGATGAGCACCCTCAGCGCCATCGCGGAGCTGGCCTCCGGCGGCGCCAGGGCCATCAATTACAGCATCGGCTACGTGGAATCCATCGGCATGGGCGCCTATCTGGGCGACGAATGGATGATCTCGTATTACTACGAGCAGCAGGCCGAGACCGTGAAAGCGGCGCTGGGCCGCCTGCTGGACAAGGGCTACGACTTCGTGTTCGTCAGCTCCGCCGGCAACGAGTCCATCGACGCCCGCTGGGGCAATGAGTTTACTTACATCCAGGACGGACCGGTGGGAGACCGGATCCTGGTGGTGGGGGCGGCGGAGCAGTGGGCCGGCTCCTACTACCTGGCGAGCTTCAGCAATTTCGGCAGCCGGCTGGACGTCTGCGCTCCCGGGGTGCGGATCTACAGCTGTGTGGCCGAAAACGGCTACGAGCTCTGGAACGGCACCTCCATGGCCGCGCCTTACGTCACCGGCGTGTGCGCCGCGGTCTGGGCGGCGGATCCCGGGCTCACGGGAGCCCAGGTCAAGGCCATCATCCGGGATTCCGCGGACTTTGCCGTCAGCGGAGGGCCCAATCTGCTGGATATGAAGAGTGCGCTTGCCCGGGTCCTGGCCCCGGGAGAGACGCTGGAAACGATCGATCTGGCCGATACCTACTGGACGCTGCACTTCGGCGACGGGCAGGATCATCAGTATGACGCCCTGTTCCTGGCCAACGGCAGCTTCAGCGCCAGAGAGTACCGCAGCGGCATCTGCTACAACGGCGAGTACGTCTTCTCCGGGGGCGAGCTGATCCTGACCTTCCCGGCGGAGGGCGGACGGATCCGATTCACCGGCGACGAGACCGGCTTTGTCTCCGCCGAACAGCACTTTACCACCGAAGGATACATCTATTATCAGATGGATCCCCTGTACGACTCCTCCTTCTATTGGAACGGACCCGCGCCCACTCCGGCCCCGACGCCGGTCCCGACGCCCGTCCCGACCCCGGTTCCGACGCCTGCGCCGGTGCCCACGCCGACGCCTGCGCCGCCCCGGAGCCTGCAGCTGCCCAGCGATCCCCAGTCGCCCTACGGCATCGCCCTGCGGGAGAACCTGATCCAGGGCGTGTACTACTCCGACGAGGACAAGGTCACCGTGGTGGGCAGCACCTTCAATAACCGCCACAAGGACGACGGCAGCCACATGGACTGGTATCGTCTGGCCTACACCGACGATCTGGTGCCGGGCTACCGGGTGGAGCTGTATTACGCCGACGGCATGCTGTTCTTTGCCAACGCCACGGTGGACCAGCGCTCGGTGGTGACCCTGCACTACTGGGGCGACCAGGTGATCGCCGTTCGGGACCGCCGGGTCAGCAGCCATCTCTGCTTCCCGGGCAGCCAGGTCTACGACGACGTGATGGCCCTGTTCGGGGACGTCTACAACCAGTCTGCGTATTACTACGCCTACGCGAAATAACAGAGTCCGAAAACAAAAACCAGCTGCTTCCCCAAACGCAATGGGGAAGCAGCTGGTTTTTTTATGACGCCCGGACTCAGCCCAGAAGAGCCTCATAGATCTTTCGGTTTTCCTCTCCGTGGACGCAGAAGACCACCCTCTCCGGGCCGCCGGTCGCAAGGCTCTCCTTCACCGTTTCGACGGCGATCCGGGCCGCCTCCGGCTTGGGGAAGCGGAAGACCCCGGTGGAGATGCAGCAGAAGGCCAGGGTCCGGAGCCCGTGCTCCCGGGCAAGACTCATGCAGGAGCGGTAGCAGGAGGCCAGAAGCTCCCGGTCCCGGTCAGTGAGGGGCCCTGTGATGATGGGGCCCACGGTGTGCAGCACCGCCTGTGCGGGCAGGTTATACGCTCCGGTGAGCTTGGCCCGGCCCGTGGGCTCCTCGTGCCCCTGCTCCCGCATGATCCGGGCGCACTCCTGACGCAGCTGCAGCCCGGCGGCGGAGTGGATCACGTTGTCGATGCAGTTGTGCCCGGGGCGGAAGCAGCCCAGCAGCTGGCTGTTGGCGGCGTTGACGATGGCGCCGGCGTCCAGGCGGGTGATGTCGCCCTGCCAGAGAACGAGCCGGGGCTCTCCGGGGATCGGAGCCAGATCAAGGACCCGGACCACGCCCTTTTCCTCCCGCTCCCGGCCGAGCAGCTCATCCTGGGCGGACAGAAACGCCGCCGACAGTTCCTGCGGCGGCCAGACGTTCATCAGGCAGCGCAGCAGGTAGCGCTGGCTCTCCGGATCGCCCGGCACCCGGGCGGCCTCCCGGCGGTATTCCGGCATCTGTGCCAGCAGCTCGCGGATCAGAAAGCGGATCAGCTCTTCTGTCGTCCTCATCGCTCGATCACATCCTCGATTTCACCGATGAACATGGTGTGGGGCGGGACCCGGCTGTAGATCCAGTCGGCCACCTCCGGGGGGACCCGGTCCTTCTCAAACTGGTGGGCGTAGAGTTTCCGGCAGACGAAGGTCAGCTCCGCCTGGGCGAAATCCACGCCATGGGGCAGAGCCACCGGCGTCAGGGCGGTCCGGGACACCTTATCCCCGTCCCGGCCGGAGCGGCTGCCCAGCAGACTCAGATCTCCGCGGTACTCCTCCGGGAAGAAGCTGACGGTGAAGTACTCGTTCTCCTCCAGAAACTCATGGGTATAGCGGGCGGGGGAGACGTACACCGTCAGAATGGGCTTTCCCCTGTGGGGCGGGCCCCAGATCGTGCCCAGACTGCCCCAGGCGATGGTCATGGTGTTGTAGTGCCCGATGGTTCCGGCGGTGACCAGAGCCCAGCGGTCGTTGAACATCCGAAACACGTCGTAGCGTTTGTCCTGAAAATCCATGCGATGACCTCCCGATTCTGTTTGGCACCATTATAACCCAGCTCCGAGACCCTGTAAAGACGGCGCGGACGGCTCCGCCCGGCGGCGGATAGGAGGGGGAGCGTTTCAAAGCGTGAAAAAACGGGCAGACTGTATCGGTTCTCCGCGGCGCCACGGACCCGAGTCCCGGCCGCAGGGCCCGTCCGGGCTTCCGTCCGGGCCCCTTTCCGCCCGGGGAGGAGAAAAAGCTTCAAAAAATTTTTCTACAAAAATGATTGACTTAATTTGTCTATTGTGCTAAAATCCAATAGTTGCCTGGCATAGGTGCGCCTTTGCCGGAGCAGCATCACAGAATTGAAGAAAGGAGGAACAAAATGCCAACTTTTAACCAGCTTGTCAGAAAAGGCAGAGAGAAGGTCACCTACAAGTCCACGTCCCCTGCACTGCAGAAGGGCATGAACACCCTGAAGAACAAGGAGACCAACCTGAGCTCCCCCCAGAAGAGAGGCGTCTGCACCGCCGTGCGTACCTCTACTCCCAAGAAGCCCAACTCCGCTCTGCGTAAGATCGCCCGTGTCCGTCTGACCAATGGTTACGAAGTCACTGCCTACATTCCCGGTATCGGCCATAACCTGCAGGAGCACTCTGTGGTTATGATCCGCGGCGGTCGTGTCAAGGACCTGCCTGGTGTCCGTTACCACATTATCCGCGGCACTCTGGATGCCCAGGGCGTCAACGGTCGTATGCAGGGTCGTTCCAAGTACGGCGCGAAGAGACCCAAAGCTGCGAAGAAGAAGTAATTTCCGACGGCAGCACCGGCTGTCGCCCTGTGGGGCGCGGCCCAATTTGCCCTGTCGTTTATCTATATTCGGGTTTCCCGTTTTGTGGATAGAGCAGGGCGCAACGGACGCTGTGTGCGTTCGAGTACCTTTGATCTTATTTTTTAATGAAGGAGGGAAGTACAGTGCCCAGAAGAGGTAATGTCCCAAAACGTGAGATTCTGCCTGATCCTATGTACAATAGCGTTCTGGTAACCAAGCTCATCAACGGCGTCATGCTCGACGGCAAGAAGGGCGTAGCCCAGAAGGTCGTTTACGACGCTTTTGACATCATCAAGGAAAAGACCGGCAAGGAGCCCCTGGATGCCTTCAACGAGGCCATGAACAACATCATGCCCGCTCTGGAGGTCAAGGCTCGCCGTGTCGGCGGCGCCACCTATCAGGTGCCTATCGAAGTTCGTCCTGCCCGTCGTCAGACCCTGGCCCTGCGCTGGCTCGTGACCTACTCCCGCAAGCGCGGCGAGAAGACCATGAAGGAGCGTCTGGCCGGCGAGATCATGGACGCCTGCAACAACCTCGGCGCTTCCGTGAAGAAGCGTGAGGATATGCACAAGAATGCCGAGGCCAACAAGGCTTTCGCGCACTTCAGATGGTAATCCCTTCAGGAGAAGACAATGCCCAGAAAATATTCACTTGAAAGAACAAGAAATATCGGCATCATGGCTCATATCGACGCCGGGAAGACGACCACGACGGAACGGATCCTGTTCTACACGGGCGTCAACTACAAGCTCGGTGAGACGCATGAGGGCACCGCAGTCATGGACTGGATGGATCAGGAGCAGGAGCGTGGCATCACCATCACCTCCGCCGCCACCACCTGTTACTGGCGCGATACCCGCATCAACATCATCGACACCCCGGGCCATGTGGACTTTACCGTGGAGGTCGAGCGCTCGCTGAGAGTGCTGGACGGATGCGTGACGGTCCTGTGCGCCAAGGGCGGCGTGGAGCCTCAGTCCGAGACGGTGTGGCGTCAGGCTGACCACTATCATGTTCCCCGCATGATCTACGTCAACAAGATGGACATCACCGGCGCAGATTTCTACCACGTCCTGGACATGGTCCATGACCGGCTCAAATGCAACGCCGTGCCCATCCAGCTGCCCATCGGCAAGGAAGACAGCTTTGTCGGTATCGTCGACCTGGTGGATATGAACGCCCGCATTTATTACGATGATCTGGGCAAGGAGATGCGCAACGAGGAGATCCCCGAGGAGATGCGTCCCCTGGCCGAAGAGTATCGTATGAAGCTCCTGGAAGCGGTTTCCGACTTCGACGACGAGATCATGGAACTGGTTCTCGAAGGCGAAGATGTGCCTGCGGACAAGATCCGCGCGGCGATCAGGAGAGCCACGGTGGCGGTGAAGATGGTTCCCGTGACCTGCGGCACCTCCTACAAGAACAAAGGCGTGCAGAAGCTGCTGGACGCGATCGTGGAGTACATGCCCTCCCCGCTGGAGGTTCCTCCGGTGACCGGCACCAATCCCAAGACCGAGGAAGAGGAGACCCGGGCCGCCGATGACGACGCCCCCTTCTCCGCCCTGGCCTTCAAGATCATGTCCGACTCCTTCGTAGGCAAGCTGGGCTTCATCCGCGTTTACTCCGGCACCATGGAGAGCGGCAAGACCGCGCTCAACTCCACCCGGGGCCAGAGAGAGCGGATCTCCCGCTTCCTGCAGATGCATGCCAACCACAGAGAGGAGATCAGCCAGGTCTGGTCCGGCGATATCGCCGCAGCGGTGGGTCTGAAGAACACCACCACCGGTGACACTCTCTGTGATGAGAAGCACCCCATCGTGCTGGAGTCCATGGAGTTCCCCGAACCGGTCATTCGTGTGGCCATCGAGCCCAAGACCAAGGCCGGCCAGGAGAAGATGAGCATCGCCCTGCAGAAGCTGGCAGAGGAAGACCCCACCTTCAAGACCTATACGGATCAGGAGACGGGCCAGACCATTATCGCCGGCATGGGTGAGCTTCATCTGGAGATCATCGTGGACAGACTCCTGCGGGAGTTCAAGGTCGAGGCCAACGTGGGCAAGCCCCAGGTGTCCTATAAGGAGACCATTCAGCGTGCCGCAACGGTTGAGACCCGGTATTCCCGTCAGACGGGCGGCAAGGGCCAGTTCGCCCATGTCAAGCTGATGGTCGAGCCCAATGAACCGGGCAAGGGCTATGAGTTTGTCAACCAGGTGACCGGCGGCGCCATTCCCAAGGAGTTCATCCCCAGCGTCGATCAGGGCGTGCAGGGAGCGATGCTATCCGGCGTCCTGGCGGGATATCCTGTGGTGGACGTCAAGGTCACCCTGCTGGACGGCTCCTTCCACGAGGTGGACTCTTCCGAGCTCGCCTTCAAGATCTGCGGCAGCATGGCCTTCAAGGAGGCCTGCCAGAAGGCCCAGCCCACGCTGCTGGAGCCTATCATGAAAGTGGTCGTTACCGCGCCGGAGGATTATATGGGCGATGTGATGGGCGACATCACGGCCCGCCGCGGTCAGATCACCGGCACCGACATTCACAACGGCGCCGCGATCATCGAAAGCCGCGTGCCTCTTTCCACCATGTTCGGCTACGCCACCGATCTTCGCAGCAAGACCCAGGGCCGGGCTACCTACAGCATGGAGCCCAGCCACTACGTGGAGCTGCCCAAATCATTGCAGGAGACCCTGGTGAACAATCGCTCGGGTTATTCCAACAGGTATTAAGCAAAACAATCATTTCTATCAATTTAGGAGGATTTCTGAAATGGCAAAACAGATGTACAACCGTACCAAGCCCCATGTGAACATCGGCACCATCGGCCACATCGACCACGGCAAGACCACTCTGACCGCCGCCATCACCAAGTACCTGGCTCTGCAGGGCAAGGCTGAGTACACCGATTACTCTTCCATCGACAAGGCCCCCGAAGAGCGCGAGCGTGGTATCACCATCAACACCGCTCACGTCGAGTACGAGACCGAGAAGCGTCACTACGCTCACGTCGACTGCCCGGGCCACGCCGACTATATCAAGAACATGATCACCGGCGCTGCTCAGATGGACGGCGCTATCCTGGTCATCGCCGCCTCCGACGGCCCCATGGCTCAGACTCGTGAGCACCTGCTGCTGGCCCGTCAGGTGAACGTGCCCTCCGTTCTGGTCTTCCTGAACAAGTGCGACCAGGTCGACGACGAGGAGCTGCTGGAGCTGGTTGAGATGGAAGTTCGCGAGCTGCTGGACTTCTACGGCTTCCCTGGCGACGAAACCCCCATCATCCGCGGTTCTGCTCTGAACGCTCTGGTGTGCGAGTCCACCGATCCCAATCATCCCGACTACGCCTGCATCAAGGAGCTCATGGACGCTGTTGACGAGTGGATCCCCACTCCCGACCGTAAGGCCGACCAGCCCTTCCTGATGCCCATCGAGGACGTGTTCACCATCTCTGGTCGTGGCACCGTCGTTACCGGCCGTGTTGAGCGTGGCCGCGTGAAGATCGGCGACAAGGTCGAGATCGTTGGTCTGAAGGACGAGTCCACTGAGACCACCGTTACCGGCACCGAGATGTTCCACAAGACCCTGGAGTACGCCGAGGCTGGCGACAACGTCGGCTGCCTGCTGCGTGGTATCGACAAGAAGTCCGTTGAGCGTGGTCAGGTTCTGGCTGCTCCCAAGAGCATCCACCCCCACACCAAGTTCAAGGGCCAGGTGTACGTTCTGTCCAAGGAAGAGGGCGGCCGTCACACCCCGTTCTTCAACAACTACCGTCCCCAGTTCTACTTCCGTACCACCGACGTGACCGGCGTCATCTCCCTG
>CADAHL010000015.1 GCA_902787755.1 Oscillospiraceae bacterium | reverse complement strand
GAATTTTTAACGACTTTTCGTCGTTGTAAGAACCCTTTTCTGGTGCTTATTTAGCATAAGCTTTTTCTTACATTGTTCAATTTTCAAGGTGCATCCCGCGGCCGCCTCTCGGCGACAGCTTGTTTATATTACCACTCGTGAAACCGTTTGTCAAGAACTTTTTTATCTTATTTGAAGATTTTTTTGGTTCCGACCCGATGGACTTGCCGTCCCTCACAAGCGCTCGGCTAATATACCACCGAAAACCGGGTTTGTCAACAAGAATTTTCGCTTTTTTCAAAACTTTTTTCTCGACCCCACATATTGACCATGATTCCCGTCCATAATACAGGATATGGAAGTTCACACGTCAAACGGCGATCCCCGGGCTCCCGCCGTGACCCTCAAGGCGCTGGAGGCGCTGTTCTCCGGCTGCGATGATTTTATTTCCCGGGACCTGGATTTCGGTCTCGCCGGGCGTCTTCGTCTCACGGCCTGCTGGCTGGACGGGCCGGTCTCCGGCGATCAGATCTCTGAGGACGTGATCCGCCCTCTCACCTCCCGGCTGCGGGCCGAGGAGGTATTCAGTGAAACCGCCTGTCTTGAACGGATCCGCTCCGGCGGGATCACCCGCTGCAGCGTTCGGGAGCTGCGGGATCCAGAGACCGCGGCCGAGGAGCTGTGCCACGGGAGCTGCGCTTTGCTTTTCCCGGGCCTGGGAACCGCCCTTTGCTTTGAAGTCCGCTCGTCCCAGACTCGGTCCGTCTCCGAACCCAGCCTGGAGAAAAGTCTGAAGGGGGCAAAGGACTCCTTCACCGAAGCGCTGCGGGTCAATACCGCCCTGATCCGCCAGCGCTTGGCTACTCCGGATCTGAAGCTGCTGAACTCACAGCTCGGCCGGGAGAGCCGAACCCGCGTCTCCCTGCTGTATCTGAATAGCCGCGCCGACCCCCGGGTCCTGACGGAGGTGCAGCGACGATTGGACGCACTGGACCCCGAGGCGCTGCTGGCCACCGGTCCACTGGAGGCAGCGCTCTCCGACTGTCCCGCCTCCCCCTTTCCCCAGCTCATTCACACCGAGCGGCCGGATCGTTTCGCCATGCACCTGTCCCAGGGCCGGATCGGTCTTTTGGCCGACGGGCTGCCCATCGGCCTGATCCTGCCGGTGGATCTGTCGGAGTTCATGAAGGTCACCGGGGACAGCAGCACCCATTTTCTGGTCGCCACGCAGCTGAGCATGCTGCGCTGGCTGGCCCTGATCACCGGCGCGCTGCTGCCCGGCTTCTACGTGGCTGTGGCCCGCTTCCATCAGGAGATGATCCCCACCCGGCTGCTGCTGAGCATCATCGAAGCGGAACGGGACGTGCCCTTCTCCACAGCCCTGGAGGTGCTGTGCATGCTGCTGGCCTTCAGCCTGCTCCAGGAGGCGGGTCTGCGCATGCCCAATCCCATCGGCGACACGGTGTCCATCATCGGAGCCCTGATCGTGGGCCAGGCGGCGGTAGAAGCCAGCCTGGTCTCGCCCCTGGCCATTATCGTGGTGGCGGTGTCCGGCATCTGCTGCTACACCCTGCCCAGTCAGGATCTGGCCTTTGCGGTGCGGCTGGTCCGGCTGCTGCTGGTATTCGGGGCGATCCTGGGCGGCCTGTACGGCATGGGCCTGATCTGCTGTCTGGTCCTGCTGCATCTGGCGGATCTGGACAGCTTCGGCACGAACTACACCGCGCCGGTCAGCGATGGGCACCCTCTGGGGCTGCTGCGCCTGCTGATCCATCTGCCGCAGCGCCGGAACGGCAAAAGGAGGAGGTCCGATCCATGAAACCATATCTTTCCCTGCTTCTGGCCCTGACTTCCCTGGCCCTCTGCGGCTGCGGGGGACTGCAGGGGGAAGCCTACGAGGTGGAGCAGCTGCGGGTCCTGCAGGTCATCGGCCTGGATCAGGCGCCGGGCGGGATCCGGCTCAGCCTGGCCGCGGCCCCGGAGGCCGATCCCTCGGGAGAGGCCCTGTGCCTGACCGCCGATGGCCCCGATATCCCCCGGGCGCTGTCCCGGGTCCGGGAGCAGTCTACGGAAGAGGAGCTGTTCTGCGGGCATCTGAAGCAGCTGGTAGTGGGGGAGAGCCTGGCCCGCCAGGGCGTCGAGCCGGTGCTGAGCTACGTGGCCCGCTCCGCCGATCTGCGGCTGGACATGCCTCTGTTTCTTCTCAAGGACGGTCAGGCGGCGGATCTGATGGCCGCCGACTATGGAGCGAAAGGCGTCACAGACCTGCTGGAAGCGGCCCAGACCCGGTTGGAGCGCCGTCGGGGCGCCCCGGTCTTCACGGTGCGGGATCTGTATCGCTCCCTGATCCGTTCCGGCTCCGGCGCCGTCTGGGCCCTGGAACTGCAGGAGGCCGCGGAGGCCGACGGGGAAAAGCCCCTCCTGACCGCCGCGCCTGTCGGTCTGGCGCTGTTTCGGGATCAGCGGCTGATCGGCTTTGCGGACATGGACCAGTCCCTGGGGCTGTGCCTGCTGATGGGGCGGGTCGGGATCTGGCAGCTGAGCGTCCGGGACCGCTTCGGGCGGGAGGCGGTGCTGGAGCTCCAGGAGGGAGAGACCGCGCTGGAGCCGGAATTTGACAGGGACGGCGTCTTCCGTTCTCTGAAGGTGTCCGCCCGGGTCCGGGCCTCGGTGGCCGAGTGCCCGGTGGGGGCGGATCCCCGGTCTCCGGCCTATGCCCGGGAACTGACGGAGCTGCTGGAATCGGAGGTCTCCCGGCGCATCGGAGCAGCTCTGGCGCTCATGGTACAGGAGCAGACGGATCCGGTCGGTCTGGGTTCCCGGCTGGAGCGTCTGGCGCCGGGAAAGATTACCGGGGACTTTCCGCTTCCGGAGGATCTGTCGCTCAGCGTCTCGGTGCAGGGGCGGCTGGAGAACAGCAGCGACATCGGGGAGGCGGGCCTGTGAAGATCACCCGGGGACAAATGACAGCGCTGTGCGCTATTGCGCTGCTGTCGCCCGCTCTGCGGCTTTACCCTTCTTTCTCCGCCGGGACAGCGGGCAGGGCCGCCTGGCTCTCGGCCCTGCTGGCTCTGCCGCTGCTGACAGTCTATGCCTTTTTTCTGTGCCGTCTGCCCTGCGGCCTATGCGAGCTGGCGGAGCAGGGCCTGGGGAGGCGCGTTGGCCGGGCGGTCGAACTTCTGCTGGGGCTCTGGCTGATCCTGGAGGCAGGCTTCACCCTGCGCACCGGGGCCGAGAGGATGATCCTGGCCCTGTTTCCCAGCGCCCGTCCGGGTCTGTTCGTGGTCTGCATGGGCTTTCTGGGCCTGATCGCCGCGCTGGGCTCTCTGCGCAGCCTGCTCCGGCTGGCCCGGATGGTGCTGCCGCTTGTGCTGCTATGTCTGGCTCCGGTGCTGCTGTTTGCCCTTCGGGGGATCGATTGGGGAGAGCTTTGGCCTCTGGCCCCGGGGGATCTGCCGGGTGCGGTCCGGGGGATGTATCCGGTGGTGGACGTGCTGAGCTTCGGTCTGTATCTGCCCTGGCTGCTTCTGCCCCGGGGCCTGCCGCCCGGAAACCGCCTCCGGGACTGGCTCCTGTGGCTTGGCGGAATGTCGCTTCTGCTCCTCGATCTGTGTGTCTCCGTGCTGGGCCGCTTCGGCCCGGAGCTCACCGCCCGCCTGAGTCTGCCCTTCTTCACCCTGGTGCGCAACCTGGTGTTCTTCCGCACCCTGGAGCGGCTGGAGGCCCTGGTCGTAGCCCTGTGGATCTTCCCGGACTTTCTGATGACCTCGGCCCTGCTCTATGGCGCGCAGCGCTGCCTGCGCCGGAGTCTGGGGCTTGGGGAGTCCCTCTCGCTGCCGAAGCGTACGGACTGGACGGGAGGGCGCTGGCTGATCCCGGTCTGCTCTCTGGCCGCCGTGGGTCTGGGGCTTATCCTGGGTCCGGATCAGACCAGCCTGGAGACCTGGTCCCAAAGGATCATCCCCGTCTGTAATCTGGCCGTGGCCTTCGGCCTCGTTCCTATTATATATATTGTAGGGATCCGTCGAAAAAAGCAGCGGGTCCCATGACCTCCGTCATGGGACCCGCCGCTTTTATTGGTTTTTCGCGCTTGGGATCGGGCCCGGAAAAGCCCGGAGCGCTCACTCCGTGACCGGGGCCTGCAGGAACTGCAGCAGATCGATGCTGTCCACGCCGCCCTTGATCTCCACCTGCAGGGAATCCAGCTTCTCCTGGAGGGCCTGGCCGTAATCGGCGTTGGCAGCCAGGGCCAGCGCGGTCCTGGGGCTGTTGCCGAAGACCAGGTTCTGTGCCGTCAGAGGCAGACGCATGATCAGATGGATGCCGTAGCTGGACTCCACCGGATCGGAGACCCCATAGGGCTCCAGCGCCAGCGTCGCGTCCTCAAATTCCGGGACCATGGTCCCCGGGGTGAAGGTATAGCCGTCGGGATATGTGGCCTTGCCGCCGTCCTGGCAGAACTCCGCCTTCAGCTCGGCAAAGCGGGCCAGTCTCGCCTCCGGGTCCTCGATGGCCCGAAGCTCCTCCGCCCACTGCTCCATGAGCATCCGGTTCTCCTCCAGCTTCTCCGGGGGCAGGGCCTCGCCGGTGGTCTCGTCGCTGTTCAGGAGCAGGATGTGGTGCGCGGCCATGTAGCCGTTCTCCTCCAGGAAGCGCACGGCGGCGGCCTCGTCATAGAGCGCGCCGTCCTGGCCGTAGACCTGGTTGAAGTTCTCCTGGTACAGCAGGTTGGTCCGCTGGATCCGGTCGTACAGCTCCCGGGTCATGAAGATCTCCTTCAGGTGCGCGTCGAAATCCTCCTCGGTGGCGCCCTCGCCGCAGGCGTTTACCATATCCTCCTGCAGCATCTGCCGGAGCGTCTCCTCGTTTTCCGGCGTCAGCGTCACGCCGTGATCCTCGGCATAGCCCTCGATGGCCAGGAATTGCCGGCCGATGGCGGCGGCACTGTCCACCACCAGCTGGGCGTAGGTGGTATCCTCGCCCTCGGCCACGTCGTCCCAGTCGTCGCTGACGCCGTAGTACATCTGCATGCTGTCAAAATAATCGCTGATCTGGCGGGCCTGAGAGTAGAGCAGATAGAAATACTCGCCCCAGGTCAGCTGGCCGTCAGGCCCTTCCATCACGACCTCGGCGGGGTCATGGCTGGCGTACAGCGCCGCGTAATCCAGAGCGCGGGCGCCTGCGGAGGGCGCGCTCTCATCGGGCGCGGGCTCGCCGGGCAGGGTCTCCGCCGTCTCAGCCGGAGTCACCTCCAGCTCGGCCGCGGGGGAAGCCTCCCGGCTGTCGCCCCGGCCCAGGAGGAAGCCGATCAGGCCCACGGCCACCAGTCCCACAACGATCAGTAGAATCACAGTCTTTTTCATGATAGTTCGTTCCTTTCCACACAGGGTTCCCCTGCATGATAGCACGCCTGCGGGCTTTGCACAAGCGTCATTTCACGCCGGCGCGTCAGCGCCCCAGTCCCGGGCAAAATTCCGGGCCTCCTCGATGACCCTGCCTTTATATTTGAGTTTCAGGCTGAGAATGGGCACGTCCCCGGGCTCCACCCGGAGCCGCCCCTTGTACTCGGGCCTGGCGTAGAGCGTGGTCACCCGCTCCAGGTCGAAGTTGGATACGGTAAAACGCAGGTAGCCCGCTTTCTGGGCGATATCGGTGATCCCGGCCTTGCCGGCCTCGCCCCGGAGCAGCGCCACGTGGATCAGCGCGTTGACCCCCGGAGGGGGCTCGCCGAAGCGGTCCACCAGCTCGTCGGTCAGATCGTCCGCCTCCGCCTCGGTGCGGATGAGGGCAATGCGCCGGTACAGATCCATCCTCTGCTCGGAGGAGCGCACGTAGCTCTCCGGGATATTGGCGGACACCGCCAGATCCGCGGAGCAGTCGGCCCGCTTGGGGGCGGGGATGCCCCGGGCCTCCAGCACCGCCTCCTCCAGCAGCTTCATATACATATCGTAGCCCACGTCGATCATATGTCCGGACTGCTCGGCCCCCAGCAGGTTGCCCGCACCCCGGATCTCCAGATCCCGCATGGCGATCTTGAAGCCGGAGCCGAACTGGGCGAAGTCCCGGATGGCGCTCAGGCGCTTCTCCGCCACCTCGGTGAGCACCTTATCCCGCCGGAAGGTGAGATACGCGCTGGCCCGTCGGGTGGAGCGGCCCACCCGGCCCCGGATCTGGTGCAGCTGGGCCAGGCCCAGCCGGTCCGCGTCCTCGATGATCAGGGTGTTGACGTTGGGGATATCGATGCCGGTCTCGATGATGGTGGTGCACACCAGCACCTGGATCTGGCCGCTGACCACATTTTCCATAACGCCGGCCAGCATGGCCTTGTCCATCTGGCCGTGGGCAACGCCGACGTTCACGTCCTCCAGCATGTCCCGCAGCCGCTTGGCGCAGCGCTCGATATCGTCGATGCGGTTGTGCAGATAATAGACCTGGCCGCCCCGCTGCAGCTCCCGGCGGATGGCGTCGCCGATCAGGCTCCAGTCATGCTCCATGACGAAGGTCTGCACCGGCAGCCGGTCCTCCGGCGGCTCCTCGATGGTGGACATGTCCCGGATGCCGGACATGGCCATGTTCAGGGTCCGGGGAATAGGCGTGGCCGACAGGGTCAACACGTCCACCGTGCGGCTGAGCTCCTTGAGCCGCTCCTTGTGGCCCACGCCGAAGCGCTGTTCCTCGTCCACCACCAGCAGGCCCAGGTCCTTGAACACCACGTCCTTGGAGAGCAGCCGGTGGGTGCCGATCACCAGATCGCAGCGGCCCTGGCTGATCTCCTTGAGCGCCTTGGCGATCTGCCCCGGCGTCCGGAAGCGGCTGAGGACCTCGATGTTCACCGGAAAGCCGAAGAAGCGCTGCAGCGCGGTCTGATAGTGCTGCTGGGCCAGCACCGTGGTGGGCACCAGAATGGCGGCCTGCTTGCCGTCCAGCACGCATTTCATCACCGCCCGCAGGGCCACCTCGGTCTTGCCGAAGCCCACGTCCCCGCACAGCAGCCGGTCCATGGGCACCGGGGACTCCATATCCCGCTTGATCTCCGCCACACAGCGGAGCTGATCGTCGGTCTCGGTATAGCCGAAGTTGTCCTCGAACTCGGTCTGCCAGGGGGTATCCTCCCGGAAGGCGTGACCGGGCAGGCGCTGGCGCTCGGCATACAGCGCGATGAGCTGCTTGGCCATATCCCGGGCGGCGCTCTTGGCCCGCTGCCGGGTCTTCGTCCACTCGGCCCCGCCCATCTTGCTGAGCTTGACCGGCTTCTCCTCGCCGGCGCCGGTGTACTTGGTCACCAGGTCCAGCTGGGTGGCCGGCACGTACAGCACGTCCGAACCGGCGTAGTTGATCTTCACATAGTCCTTCTCGATGCCGTCCACCCGCATCTTCACAATGCCGGAGAAGCGGCCGATGCCGTGGTTCTCGTGGACCACGAAATCTCCCACCGACAGATCGGAATAGCTCTCGATCCGCTGCCGGTCCGCAGGCAGCTTCTTCCGCTTTTTCTCCCGGGCCCGGTCCCGGCGGCGGATCAGCTGGGCGTCGGTGAGAATGGCCAGGCGGATGCCGGGATACTCGATGCCGGAGGAGATGGAGCCGATGGCGATGACGCACTGTCCCTCCTCGGGCAGCTTCTCCAGGGGCTGGCGGATCAGCGCCGGGATCTCATGCTCCGAGAAGAAATCCTGGAGCACCTTGGCCCGCCGCTCGTCTCCGGCCAGGACCACCACCCGGTAGCCCTGCTTCAGATACAGGCCCACGTCCTCGGCGGCGGTCTGGGCGCTGCCGGCATAACTGGGCAGGGCCTTGGCGGCCAGACTGGTCATGGTTTTGGGCGCCAGAGGACAGCGCCCCACGGTAAAGGCCTCGGCCATGTACACGGGGAAGTCCCCCAGCCGCTTCATCAGGCTGTCCCAGTTCAGCAGGAAGCCCTCGGCGGACATGGCGATCTGGCCCCGCTTCTGCAGCTCCCGGATGTCCTCGGCAAGCTGTTTGGAGTAGTCCCGGGCCCGTTCGGCGCAGCGGGCTGGCTGATCCAGCAGCACCAGGGCGTCCTCGGGGATGTAATCGGCGCCGCTGGCCATGGGATAGATCACCGGCAGATAGCGGTCGGCGTCGGAGAGCAGCACGCCGGCCCGCAGCCGCTCGGCGTCGGAACGGAGATTGGCGGCCAGGGTGGCCGCGCTCTCGCTGCTGCGTTTTCTGGCATAGCGGGCGGCGAAGGCCTCCACCTCATTGGCCAGGGCCTCCACGCCCCCCACCGTCAGCGGGGGCAGGGTCTCGGCGGCGGGGAGAATGACGCATTGGCGCATTCCCTCCTCCCGGCGCTGGGTGGCGATGTCGAAATAGCTGATGGAGTCGATGTCGTCGCCCCAGAACTCCAGGCGCACCGGCTGAGACTCGGCGGGGGAGTAGAAATCCAGGATCCCGCCCCGGTGGGCAAACTGCCCCGGTCCCTCCACCTGTTCGGTGCGCACATAGCCGCAGCGGACCAGCGTTTCCTCGATCTGTTCGATGGGAACGCTGCTGTCCAGGCTCACGGTCAGGGCCGCCTCCCGAAGGGTCTGCGGCGGCAGGGTCCGCTGGAGAAGGCCCGCCACAGAAGCCACCGTCACCGGAGCCTTCCCGGAGGCCAAGGCGTAGAGGGCGGCGATACGCTTCTGCTCGGCCTGGCGGGAGGCGGCCTCCACCGGGTAGAAGGTGAAGTCCCGCATATTGAGAAGGCGCACGTCCTCCCCCAGCATGCTCTGCAGATCCGCCGCCATATTCTCCGCGGCGCTGTCGTCCGGGCAGAGGACAAAGAGGGGAAGGCCGCTCCGATCCCGGAGGGCGGCGGCCAGATTGGCCCGATGCACCGCCGAAAGCCCGGAAACGAGCGCAGGAAGTCCTCCGCTCTCCAACAGGCCCGGGAGGGCGGCGGCTTCCTTGTTTTCAAATATTTGATTCAAAAGCACATTCATAGCAGAGGTATTATAACAGATTCTTCGCCGGGAAGGAAGGGGGAAATTCGGAGTTCGGAATTCGGAGTTCGGAATTGTGCAGGCGGAGCGCTATCCCGTAGGGAATCAGGGTCCAAGACGGCTGTGATCTCCGGTGAAAATGGGATACGTCCGAATTCACCGGAGATGGCTGCGATATCCCGGATCTCTCTCCGTCGGGCGACCGCAAGGGTCGCCCCTACGATAGAAACCGGGCTGCGGGCAGGCGTCGGCCCCTTTAGTGGAAAAACCGGGACGGTATGCTCAACGCGCACCACCCCGGTCCCTGCCCTGCGCACTGAGAACGAATTCCCGCGCGCTTTTTATCGTTTTTCGATAAAATTATGTTGACAAACAGAAACGCGACTGTTATACTCCGGGGTGAAAGGGGCGATCGAGATGCAAAACGATCCGGGGAAAAGCATTCTGTTCAGTCAGATCGGGGTGGCGGTGTTTGCCGGGCTGCTGCTGGCGTTGGATCTGGGCGGCTATTGGGCCGTGGGCTGGCTTGCCCGCCTGCGGGGCATCGGCGTAAGCTCCGGTCTGGGCATGCTGGGCACCGTCTACGTGGGCAGCGTCTTTGCCTGGCTGCTGCTGTTCAGGATGTGGAGGCTGCTGGGCAATCTGCGCAGGGCCCAGGTCTTCGTGCCGGAGAACGTGGAGCTTCTGCGGCACGTCAGCTGGTGCTGTGTCGCCGGAGCCCTGGTGGCTCTGGGCGGCAGTCTGTTCTATCTCCCCTTCCTGTTCGTGGCCCTGGCGGCGGGCTTCATGGCCCTCATCGTGCGCGTGGTGAAAAACGTGTTCCAGCAGGCCATCGCCATGAAGTCCGAGCTGGATCTGACGATCTGAGGTGGCGCCATGGAGATCCGTGTGAATCTGGACGTGATGATGGCCCGGCGGAAGATCTCCGGCGGGGAGCTGGCGGAGAAGGTCGGCATCACCCCGGCCAACCTCTCCATCCTCAAAACCGGCAAGGCCAAGGCCATCCGTTTTTCCACCCTGATGGCCCTGTGCCACGAGCTGCAGTGTCAGCCAGGGGATATTCTGGAATTTATCGACGAATAAGCCGGGGACGGTTTTCAGTTTTCGTTTTTTAGGAACAGGAGGTTTCTGAAGTGGATAACAACAATACGATGCCGGAGGTCCGGGCGGCCGCCGGAGGGATTTCTGCGCCCGAAATGCCGAAAGCACCGGCCTTTTCCGCCTCCTGGCGGGAGATCCTGGCGGCGGTGCTGCTCTTTGCTCTGGCCTATGTGTACGTAGACCGGATCCTCTTTGGCTGGGAGGATATCCGTTGGGCTCTGCTGCTCTTCACCCTGGGCTTCGTGGCGCTGACGGAGCTGCTCTGCTGGGAGAAGCCCCGGACCCGGGAGAGCTGGTTCTGGCTTCTGTGCCTGGGCCTGATCCTGGCCGGGATGCTGCTGCGCGGTGATAGGGCCGACGGCCCCGAGCCCGTCTGGGATCAGAGCCAGTGCCTGTTGTTCCTGCATCTGGACGCCGTGTGGTGGGTGCTGCACCGCAGCGGCAGTCTGCTGGAGGGCGAAAGCGGCCATCTGCTGCCGGTAGACGGGCTGGACGGCTTCGTGATCTTCCCCTTCAAGCACTCTTTTCTGCGCGTCCGCAGCCTGTGGTACGGCCTAAGCCGGATCGGCCGGGGCAAAAAGCGTCCGGCCTGGGGCGCGGTGTTCTGGAGCCTGGGGGCGGTATGCCTGGCGGTGCTGCTGTTTTTCCTGGCCACCCGGCTGCTCCAGGCGGCGGACGAGAGCTTTGACCGGCTGGTCAGCCGGGTGCTGCGCTGGCTCACGCTGCCGGACTGGGATATCGACTGGTTCATGGTCTTTCTGAGCCTGCCCGTGGGGGCCTGGATCTTCGGTCTGCTGGCCGGCTCCGCCCGGGAAGACCGGGAGACGCTGGATGCCCGGGCGGCAGGCTGGCGGGAGGGGCTGACAAAGCTGCGCCGGGTGCCCGCTCCGGTGTGGCCCATCCTCTGCGGCTGCTTCTGCCTGCTGTATCTGGTCTTCTTCGTACTCCAGGCCCGGTATCTCTTCGGGGCCTTCACCCGGACCCTGCCCGAGGGCTTCATCGTGTCCCAATACGCCCGCCAGGGCTTCTTTGAGCTGTGCCGGGTGATGGCGGTGAACCTGGTGCTGCTGTGGCTGATGGTCCGCTCCTCCGTGAGGCCCGTGCGGGAGGACCGGCTGAGTCTGGCGCTGTGCCTGGTGCTGCTGGCGGAGAGCCTGCTGCTGGCGGTGGTGGCCCTGTCCAAGCTCTGGCTGTACATCGACTGCTTCGGCTTCACGCCCCTGCGCCTCCAGTCCAGCTGGCTGGTCTGCGTGCTGATTCTGGGCTGCCTGGCCGCGGGCTACTCCCTCACCACCGGGAAAAAGAGCCTGAAGCTCTGGCTGCTGATCGCCATGGGCAGCCTGAGCCTGCTGTGCCTGGTGTAAGACCGGGCTTGACAAGCGGCTTTCGTATTCTATAATGAAGAAAAACGGGAAACGGAGCCTGAGAACATGAGAAAACGGATCTTTGAGATCATCGAAGTGGCCAAGGAGGACGATCGGGCCAGCTATTACTATGATGCGTTCATGATGGCAATGATCCTGCTGAGCATGGTGCCCCTGGTCTTCAAGCAGACCACGCCTCTGCTTATCGCCCTGGACGTCGTCACCGTGGCGGTGTTCATGGTGGATTATCTGCTGCGCTGGTCCACCGCGGACTATAAATTCCAGAAGCCCGGGCTCCTGTCCTTCCTGCGCTATCCCTTCTCCCTGATGGCGCTCATTGACTTGCTGAGCATCCTGCCCTCCCTGACGGTGCTCAACGCGGGCTTCAAGGTCCTGCGTCTGCTGCGGCTGATGCGGGCCCTGCGGGTGTTCCGGGTGCTGCGGGTGGTGCGCTACTCCAAAAGCCTGAAAATCATCGGCAACGTCCTCAAGGGCTCCCGGGAATCTCTGTTGGCGGTAGGTTCTCTGGCCGTCGCCTATATTCTGATCTCCGCCCTCGTCATTTTCAACGCCGAGCCCGATTCCTTTGACGATTTCTTCGAGGCCATCTACTGGGCCACCGTGCTGCTGACCACCGTGGGCTACGGGGACATCTATCCGGTCACCACCGCCGGGCGGCTGGTGGCCATGGCCTCCTCCATCTTCGGCATCGCCATCGTGGCCCTCCCCGCCGGCATCATCACCGCCGGCTACATGAAGGAGCTGGAGAAGAAAAAGGACGAGTGAGTGAAGGGAAAAGTGAATAGAGAAGAGTGAAGAGTTGTGGTGTCGGCTTCGCCGACGGATTCCAATCCATGCCGCGAAGCGGCATACCATAGCTCTTCACTCTTCACTTTTATCTCTTCACTTTTATCTCTTCCCTTATTTTGAGAAAATCAGCCCGTGGGCCTCGTTGAATTCCTGGCTGGGCTCCATCTGGATGGCAATATACTCGCCCACCAGGCCGTGGCGGTAGAACAGGTCCGCCAGCACGTCGCCCATATAGACGGTGCTGTGGGGCCAGCCGTCGAAGCCAACGCCCGAGTCCATCGTCTTCAGCGTGACCTCCCGGAGTCCCTCCTCTTCGGCCCGGAGGACCTGGTCGATCAGGTCATAATTGATCTCCATACAGGTTTTGGAGGAAAAGCCCAGGCTGTTGTAGTCGGCGAAGGCGCGGGAGGGGGTGATGATGCCGGTATAGAGCACCAGCAGCGCCACCGGCAGCACCAGCAGCAGCCGCTTCCAGCGCTGCAGGGCATAGCCCAGGCACCAGCACAGCCCCAGGGGCAGGAAAAAGAAGAAGGGGAAGTCCGTGCCCGGCTGGTTGAGGTAGGGCGGATCCACCACCGCGCCCAGCAGCAGCAGATACACCAGGCACAGCGCCGCCAGGATCCCGAACAGCGCCAGGGGCGCCAGCAGGCTCCGGTGCTTCTCCCTGTCCCGGCGCCGCAGAAGCAGCAGGATCAGGGCAAACAGCGCGCCCAGGGCCAGCAGGCCCAGGAACAGGGGACTCATCTTCCGGCACAGCAGCCCGAACCAGCCCAGGCCCTGGGAGAACCGGCTGCCCAGGGACTCGCCCACGCCGCCGGACGCCTTGGCCCGGCCGCCCATGGCCTCGAAGATCACCGCCGCAAGCCAGCTTGCCAGCACCAGCAGCGCCGCCAGGTGTTCCTTCAGAAAATCGGCAAGGGGCTGCTTTCTCCGAATCGCCCCGATCAGCGCCGCCAGCAGGCGGACGCCCACATAGGCGGCAAAGAGCACGCTGCCAAACAGGTTGGAGAACACCGCCAGGTACAGCGCCAGCACCGTCAGAGCCTTTCGGAACAGCCGCCCCGGCTTCAGAAGCTCGCCCAGCAGATCCTCCGCCAGATCCAGCATCAGCAGGGCGCCGTTCAGCAGAGCGGGGATGATATAAAAGAAGATGCAGACCACGTCGGTCTCGTAGAACAGATGCACGTTCCCGCTCTTTTGGCTCCGGAAGATCAGAAAGTGCAGCAGCAGGAAGCCCAGGCTCAGCAGCATGGCCGCCGGCCGCTCCAGGGTCAGCTTTTTCCGCGCCAGATCATAGAAGCAGAACACATAGCCCGCGATGCACAGGGAGAAGACCAGGGCCAGGGACGTCACCTGGGCCTTCACATAGTCCCCGCACAGGCCGAAGAGCAGGGCCCCCAGACTCCCGGCCAGGGGCATCAGGGTCTCCGGCAGCACCCGGGAGGGGTTCCAGAACCGGGGGAAGGGGATGGCCAGCCGGGCATGGCCGTAGTAGGCCCAGTCGTCCAGGGAGACCAGCACCAGGGGATGGGCATAGCGATAGAAGCAGTACATCAGCAGAAACAGGCCCAGGAAGAACAGGCCGTCCCACAGCCGACGGGGCTTTTCCAAAGGATTCATGGCTTTTCTCTCTTTTCTGTGGAAATATCAGTCAAAGAAGTTTCTCTTGTTGAAGCCGGCGGTCAGGAAGCGCCAGGCGGCCTTGCCGGTGGTGAGCCATTCGATGTGGGCGTTGTTTTTGGTGTTTTCCAGCATACCCTTTACCAGATGGGCCGCTACCACGTCGGGGTAGTCGCCCAGGATGTTGTAGACCTTCTTGGTCTTCTCCGGAAGCTGGATGCTCTCCTTGCCGCCCAGGGCCTTCACGGTGAAATCGGTGATCATGATGCCCGGGGACAGACGCCCGGCCTTCACCTTGCCGCCCCGCTCCTCCAGCTCTCTGGCCAGGGCCACGGTGAAGTGGGTCACCGCCCGCTTGCTGGTGCCGTAGAGGTTCAGACCCAGCATCATGGCGTCGTTGCTGCCGTAGCCCTCCAGGTTATAGATAAAGCCGCCTTCGGGCTGCTTTTCCATCATCCGGGCCGCCACGCGGCTGCCCAGGATGGCGCCCCGCAGGTCGATGTTCAGAATGGCGTCGATCTCCGCCTCGCTCAGCTCCCAGATGGCCTTCATGGGCTGGTTGACGCCGGCGTTGTTGATCCAGATTTGGACGCTGCCGAAGGTCTCCGCGGCGAAGTCCGCCAGGGCCTGCAGCTCCTCCCCGGAGGCCACGCTCCCGGTCTTGCCCTCCACCCGGCCGCCGGGCAGGGCGCGCAGCTGCTCCACCGCTTTCTGCAGACGCTCCGGGTTGGTGCCGTTGAGAACCAGATCCCAGCCCTCTCTGTGAAAGAGCTTGGCCATCTCAAAGCCCAGGCCCCTGGTGCTGCCGGTAATGACTGCGGTACTCATAACGATTGCCTCCTCAGGTTTTTTCTCCATTCTACCAGTCTCTCCGACACTTCGCAAGGGCAGTCGGGGAAAACCTTGAGGAATTCTTGACAGTGTTATCCCGCCGGTAGTATAATTTTTTGTAGGATCATACAATATGTTCCGTATCACACCACAGGAAGGGTGATCCCATGAGAGGATTTCTGCTTGCGTCCTGCCCGGCGGCGGTCTGGCTGGTCACCGCGGTGCAGGCGCTGATCTTTGTTCTGGCTCTGAAGGGCTGGCGGGAGAAGAGGACGCCCCTGTACCTGCTCACGGCCCTGGTGGCCTTCGGCCTGTTCTACGATCCGCTGATCATCGCCCTGGGCAGGCTCCTGCAGGCCGGGCCCCTGTACCTGCCTCTGAGCCGGCTGCGCTTCGTGTTCCACGGCGGGCTGATCCCCCTGCTCTTTCCTATCTGCGCCTATGCGCTGAACTTCAAAAAGCCCTGGAAAACCGTCGTCTGGGTCTTCACCGCTCTCGTCATCGCCCTGGGCCTGGCCGAGGGCTTTGCCACGGTGCTGGAGACGGTGGAGGCGGCGGGCGTGGTCCGCTGCCGTTCGGCGGAATCCACCCCGGCCTGGGCCAACGGCGTGAGCATGCTGCTGTCCTTCGGCACGGTGATCCCCCTGATGATCGCCGGGATCCTGGTGTGGATCCGGCAGAAGACGCCGCTGCTGTTTCTGTCCGGCTTTCTGATGTTCCTGTTCTCCGCCCTGGGTCCCGCCACGGGCAACACCGACCTGATCTTCTACATCAGCATGTTCGGTGAGGTGGGCATGGCCCTGTGCTTTTTGCTCTACGCCCGGTTTCAATCGAAAAGCAAAAATTAATATATAAGAAAGAGAGGATATCGCATGAGCAGCTTCAAAGACCTTCGCATCGTAGACAACTTCTACCAGACCAGCTCCTACTACCCCATGCCCACGGTCATGATCTCCACCCTGGCTGAGGACGGCAGCACATCGGTAGGCTCCTACTCCCTGTGCTTCCCCTACTACATCGCCGGCAAGGGCTACTACGCCATGGTCCTGGAGGCCCGCAACTCCTCCAACACCGCCCAGCATCTGCTGGCCGGGCGCAAGCAGGTGGCCATCAACTTCATGCCCGAGGGACGGGGCTACCACAAGAAGATCGTGGCCCAGGGCTGGCCCGGCGACACCCCCGCCGAGAAGATGAAGAACTTCGGCTTCACCCTGGAGGACGGTCTGTGCATCGCCGAGGATCCCAAGACTCCCCGGCCCAAAGTGGTTTCCGAGGCCTATCAGGTCATGGAGTGCACCTGGATGAGCGATCTGGAGAACGCCACCGAGGACATCGGCCGCCAGCTGGTGGACGGCTGCTATCCCCCTCCCTACCGGGATTTCAACGGCATCACCACCCAGTACGGCGCCCACTTCATCCTGCGCATCGACAAGGTTCTGATGAAGCCCAAGTACTATGACAACATCATCAACGGCGTGAAGGGCCGCCTGTGGCCCAACGTGCTGGTCTGCCACGGCTATCGGGACAGCAAGAACTTCTGGTTTGCCCGGACCCCGCGCCTGGTGCCCGAGATCCTGCCGCTGCGGGAGGCCACCCTGTCCTCCGTGCGCTACGCCGCCGACCGCACCGATCCCAACGTCCACTTCACCGACGACGCCCTGCAGACCATCCTGAACGTGCCCAGGATCTTCCTGCCCACGGTGCTCAAGGGCTGCGTGGCCTGGGCCAAGGAGAACGGCGTCACCGAGATCACCGAGAAGGAAATGAAGATCATCAACGACAAGCGAGCCAAGGAGAAGGCCAAAAAGTAAGGGGGGACCACCATGGAAGGATATGTTTTTACCATCCCCATGGCGCTGTTCGACTACATCCCCAGCATTCTCTTCGGCGTCAGCGGCGTGATGCTGATGCGCAGCCTGTACAACAAAATGGCCGGGGGCGTCTTCGCCTGCCTGGACGGCGGCGTGTGCATCGCCTTCCTGGCCGGGATCCTGAAGGCCACCTATAAGCTGCTGATCGCCACCGGGATCGGCGCCTTTCCGCTGCTCAACAATCTGTTCCTGCCGCTGGAATCCGTCGGTCTGCTGCTGACGGGCCTGTCCATCGTGCTGATGCTGGCCCTGAAAAAGAAAACGGCGGCGCTGATGGCTCCCTTGACCCTGGGCTGCATCAGCATGATGGTGCTGGGCCTGGGCGGCATGTGCGCAGGTCTCGGCGTGGTGGCCGGGAAAATGAAAAGAGCCTGGCTGATCCCCATTTTCATCCTCTGCTTCTTCTGCTACATGGGCATGGGCTACCTGGCCTCCCGGGGTGGAGAGACCGCCTCCGCCAACTGGATCGAGCAGGGGGTCAACACCCTGGGCCAGCTGCTGCTGTTCTTTGGCGTCCGGACGCTGTACAAGGGCGGCCTCCGGGAATTCAAGCTGTAAATCATATTAAGGAAAGAAGGAAAAACTCATGTATCCTGCCTGGTATTTCTGGCTTCTCTTCGCGCTGGCGATGCTCGTCAGCTCCATCGGCTTTAAAAACTACGTCTGGTTCATCTCCCTGGGCTACGGCTTCTCCATCGCCGCCGCGGGCCTTCTGATGCTGATCCTCTTCGGCAAGACCCTGACCCTGGGCACCATCCTGTGCTGCGTGATCTTCTTCCTCTACGGCTGCCGCCTGGGCGGATATCTGGCCTACCGGGAACTGAAGAGCAGCTCCTACAAGAAAAACATGGTGGGCGAGATCAAGGACGGCAAGACCGTCCCCATGGGCGTGAAGCTGGCCATCTGGGTCACCTGCGCCCTGCTCTACGCCACCCAGGTCTCCCCTGTGTTCTTCCGGCTGTATAACAACGCCGGCTCCAACGCCTGGGTCTACATCAGCGCTGTGATCATGATCTGCGGCATCACCCTGGAGTCCGCCGCTGACATTCAGAAGAACAAAGCCAAGAAGGTCAACCCCAAGCGTTTTGTGGACACCGGCCTGTTCCGCATCGTCCGCTGCCCCAACTACCTGGGCGAGATGATCTTCTGGACCGGCGTGTTCATCTCCGGCATCGGCGCGGTCCGCGGCTGGCAGTGGCTGGTGTGCCTGCTGGGCTACGGCGGCATCATCTTCGTCATGTTCTCCGGCGCCCGCCGTCTGGAGATCCGCCAGAACAAGAACTACGGCAAGGACCCCGAGTACCAGAAGTACGTCAAGACCGTGCCCATCCTGCTGCCCTTCGTCCCGCTGTACAGCGTGGAGAAGTACAAGTGGCTGGTGGCGTGAGCGCCGTTTTCAGCTTTTCGTTTTTTGGATAGGAAGACCGGGATGGTACGAATCAAGGTACCATCCCGGTTTTGTTCTGAGGGCCTGCAGTGGAGTTCGGAATTCGGAGTTCGGAATTCGGAATTTTGCGAGAGCGTACCGTTTTACGTAGGGGCTGACGCCCTCGGCAGCCCCTGCTTCCCCCTCAGGGGGAAGTGGCCGAAGGCCGATAGGGGGAACCCCCACCGTCGCTTCGCGACACCTCCCCCGTTGGGGAGGCAAGCGTGATGCCGCTTCGCGGCGGATCCGATCCATGCCGCGAAGCGGCATACCGCAGCTCTTCACTCTTCTCTTTTATCTTTTCACTTTACCTTCACTTTTCCGCATCGAAAATGCTTGACAATATAATATTGTCGTGATATCATTTTGATATCAAGCAAAGGAGGTTTTCCCAATGAAGGAAATCGTTCTCAACAACAAGAAAAACGGGATGGCCATGATGTTTCTGTTCATCCTGCTGTATCTGGCGGCCTTCGCCCTGATCGTGGTCAGCGGCATCCAGCTGGACAACGGGCGCACAGGCTTCGTGCCCCTGATGGTCCTGGGCATTCTGTGGCTGTCGGTCGGCTGGGTCCCCTTCTTGGGTCTGAAGGTACTGAAACCTCAGGAGGCCCTGGTGCTGACCCTGTTCGGCAAGTACATCGGCACCCTGAAGGAGGAGGGCTTCTACTGCGTCAATCCCTTCTGCGTGGCAGTGAACCCCGCGGCCAAGACCAAGCTGAGCCAGTCCGGCGACGTAGATGCCAACGCGCAGGGCAACGCCCTGCTGAACGCGGCCCTGGGCAAGAGCGTGGACGCTACCGCCGAGATGCCCAGCAAGAAGATCTCTCTCAAGGCCATGACCCTGTCCAACTCCAAGCAGAAGATCAACGACTGCCTGGGTAACCCCGTGGAGATCGGCATTGCGGTCATCTGGCGGGTCACTGATACCGCCAAGGCGGTGTTCAACGTGGACAACTACAAGGAGTACCTGTCCCTGCAGTGCGACAGCGCAGTGCGCAACATCGTGCGCATCTATCCCTATGACGTGGCCCCCGGCGTGGACACCACCGGCGACGGCGTGGCCGACGAGGGCAGCCTCCGGGGCTCCAGCGAGCTGGTGGCCCAGCGGATCAAGGACGAGATCCAGTCCAAGGTCCACGAGGCCGGCATCCAGATCATCGAGGCCCGGATCACCTACCTGGCCTACGCCCCCGAGATCGCCGCGGTCATGCTCCAGCGGCAGCAGGCTTCCGCCATCATCGACGCCCGGAAGATGATCGTGGACGGCGCGGTTGGCATGGTGGAGATGGCCCTGGAGCGGCTGAGCGAGAATAACACCGTCCAGCTGGACGAGGAGCGGAAGGCCGCCATGGTCTCCAACCTCCTGGTGGTGCTCTGCGGCAACCGGGACGCCCAGCCGGTGGTCAACTCCGGCTCCCTGTATTGATGCCCCATGGCTGACAACGCAAAGAAGCAGGTGCCTCTGCGCCTGAGTCCCAAGCTGTACGCGGCCCTGGCCCAGTGGGCGGAGGACGACTTCCGCTCCCTGAACGGGCAGATCGAGTATCTGCTCACCGAGTGCGTCCGGCAGCGGAAGAAAAACGGCAAGTATGTGGGCGAGGAGATCGACAAGCCCATCGAGCTGGACATCGAGTGAGGAGGAGAAAGCGATGCGTCCCAAACTCTGGCACCACATCATGACCGGCCTGGCCGCGGCGGTGCTGCTGGCGGTCACCCTGTTCGTGATCATCCGCTGGGGGCAGCTGCCCGATCAGGTCCCCACCCACTTCGGCCCCGACGGCTCCGCCGACGCCTTCGGGAACAAGAGCACGATCCTGTTTCCCCTGGTCATGGGCTGGTTCCTGCTGGGCCTGGTCACCCTGGTCTCCTTCTTCCCGGACGCCTGGAACGTGCCCAACAGAAATCCCCGGACCCTGGCGGCGGCCGCCAACATGGTGGCCGTGCTGCGCCTGGTCCTGGCCCTGATGTTTGCGTGGATGACCCTGTGCTCCGCCCTGGGCCGGGATCTGGGCAGCTGGTTTCTGCCGGTGACTCTCACCGCCACCTTCGCCCCGCTGGTGTATCTGCTGGTGGAAGCGTCCAGAAAATAGGCCCCTGCATTTTCAATTTTTTCGCATGCTCGCGTCCTTTTCCGGAAATACTAAGGGTATCTCTGGGAAAGGATGCGTTTTTTTATGATCGAAAAAGATACCATTCGTCTGCTGCGGGAGTGCGACGCGGGGGCCAAGATGGGCGTCAGCTCCATCGACGACGTGCTGAGCTTTGTCCACGCCCAGCCCCTGAGCCGCTGCCTCAGTGAAAGCCGCCGGGAGCACGAGGAGCTGAGCCGACAGATCCGGGCCCATCTGGACCGCTTCGGGGACGAGGGCAAGGATCCCAACCCCATTGCGGAGGGCATGTCCTGGCTGAAGACCAACATGACCCTGGGCATGCACGACTCGGACCACACCATCGCCGATCTGATGACCGACGGCTGCAACATGGGCGTCAAATCCCTGAGCCGCTATCTCAATGAGTATCAGGCGGCGGATGAGCAGTCCAAGGATCTGGCCAAGCGCCTGATCCGGGCCGAGCAGCAGCTGGCCGACGACGTGCGGCCCTATCTCTGATCCGTTCGGAATTCGGAGTTCGGAATTCGGAACTGATCGTGATTTGCCGTCTCCGCCGCAGGGGAAAACTAAAAAACCAAAAAATCTCCGGTGAATTCGGACATTTTCCGTTTTCACCGGAGATTTTTATGAATATGACCCTGAACCGCGCGGGTGTCGGCCCCTATGGCAAAACCGGAGCGGTACGTTTCTCCCGCACCGCCCCGGTCCATGTCCTGAGTACTGAGCACTATTTCCTGAGCACTGTACGCAGCACTGCGCACTCCATCCCGAACTGCCCTACTCCACCGTGACGGATTTTGCCAGATTTCTGGGCTTGTCGATATCGCAGCCCCGCTGCAGCGCCACATAGTAGGCGAACAGCTGCATGGGGATGATGCCCAGGGAGGGCTCCAGGATCACGTGGGTATCCGGCACGGTCAGCACGTTGGGCACGGTCTTGCGCATATCGTCCCGGCGGCTCTCGGTGGTCAGGGCCACCACATCCGCGCCCCGGGCCTGGACCTCCACGATATTGGACAGGGTCTTCTCAAACAGGGGTGTGTAGGTCCCCAGAGCCACCACCAGGGTGCCCGGCTCAATGAGGGAGATGGTGCCGTGCTTCAGTTCGCCGGAGGCGTAGGCCTCGGAGTGGATATAGGAGATCTCCTTCAGCTTCAGGCTGCTCTCCAGGCCCAGGGCGTAGTCCAGGTTCCGGCCGATATAGAACACGGAGTCGTGGTTGAAGTAGCGGGAGGCCAGATACTGGATCTCCTCCTTCTCCTGCAGCACCCGCTCCATCATCTCGGGCAGGGCCCGCAGACCCTCCAGGATTCGCTCGGATTCCTCCTCGGTCACGCTGCCCCGGATCCGGGCAAAGTACAGGCCCAGCATATCCAGCAGCACCAGCTGGGTGCTGTAGGCCTTTGTCGTGGCCACGGCGATCTCCGGTCCGGCCCAGGTGTAGAGCACGTCGTCCGCCTCCCGGGCGATGGAGCTGCCCACCACGTTCACGATGGACAGGATCCGCCCGCCCAGGGCCCTGGCCTGGCGCAGGGCGGCCATGGTGTCCAGGGTCTCGCCGGACTGGCTGATGACGATGACCAGGGTATCCTGATCCACCAGCGGGTCCGCGTAGCGGAATTCGGAGGCCAGCATCACGTCCACCGGGATGCGCAGCAGCCGCTCCAGGTTGTACTTGCCCACCATGCCCACGTGGTAGCTGGAGCCGCAGGCCACGATGAAGAGCCGCTTGTAGGCCCGGATCTGCTCGTCCGTCAGGCTCAGCTCCTCAAAGCAGATCTCCCCGTTGCGAAGCCGGGGGGAGACCGTCTTGCGCACCGCCTCCGGCTGCTCCAGGATCTCCTTGAACATGAAATGCGGATAGCCGCCCTTTTCCGCGGCGCTCACGTCCCAGTCGATGAAGCTGTGCTCCTTCTCGATGGGCTGGCCCATGGCGTTGAAGACCCGGATGCCGTCGGCGCGCACCACCGCCACCTCGCCGTCCTCCATATAGGACACGTCCCGGGTGTGCTTGATGATGGCCGTCACGTCCGAGGCCACAAAGCTGCAGCCCTCGCCGTAGCCCAGCAGCAGCGGCGCGTCCTTCCGGGCGGCCACGAAGGCGTCGGGCACATCGGCGCAGAGGATGCCCAGGGCGTAAGCCCCCTCGATCCGGTGGAGCACCCGATAGACCGAGCCCATCAGGTCTCCGGTCTCCTTGTAGTAGAAGCCCAGCAGCTGGGCCACCACCTCGGTGTCGGTCTCCGACTGGAAGCGGATCCCCTGGGAGATGAGAAATTCCTTGATCTCCACGTAGTTTTCGATGATCCCGTTATGGACCACGGCGATGCGCTCGTCCTGGCTCAGGTGGGGGTGGGAGTTGACGTCGTTGGGCTGGCCGTGGGTGGCCCAGCGGGTGTGCCCGATGCCCAGGCAGCCCTCCATGGTCCGGCCCCCGTCCACCATGGCGCTGAGGACCTTCAGCCGGCCCTTGGCCTTTTTCATCTGCAGCCCCCGTGTGGGGCCCAGCACCGCCACACCGGCGGAGTCGTAGCCCCGGTACTCCAGGTGCTCCAGGCCGTCCAGCAGAATGGGCGCCGCCTGCTCTCTGCCCACATATCCCACGATACCGCACATAGGCCCAGCCTCCTTCAGCCAATGAAATGAACAAAAGGATTATACCACTCCGGCTCCCGGGACGCAATTATTTCTTTGCCGCAGCCTCGGCCAGCTTCCGCTCCCGGCGGTGCAGGACCTCCTCGCTCTTGGGCTGGATATCTCCGGCTCTGGTCAGGGCCCACTTGGTCATCACCGGCCCGAAGATCTCATAGACCAGCACGGCGAAGAGCACGATGTTCCGGATCAGGGGACCGTCGCCCGGCAGCTGCCCGGCGGTGACGCACATGCCCAGGGCTACCCCCGCCTGGGGCCACAGGGTGATGCCCAGATACCGCACCACATTCCTGTCACAGCCCATGAGCCTGGACGACTCCCGGGCGCCCAGGTATTTGCCCAGGCAGCGGGAGGCGATATACACCAGGCCCACCAGCACCGAGGACAGCTTGGCGAACACCCCCAGCTCCAGCTCGGCGCCGGAGATGACAAAGAACAGCACCATCAGCGGGGCGGTCCAGCGGTCGGCCTTGCCCATGATCTCCTCGGACAGGGGGCAGAGGTTGCAGAACACGCTGCCCAGCATCATGCAAACCAGCAGGGAGGAGAAGCCGATCTCCACCCGGCCCAGGGGGATGGTCATCATGGACAGGGCCACGGTCAGAAACACGAAGCCGATGGACATGGCCAGACGGTTGGTATTGGAGTGGAACAGGGTCTCCAGCCTGGTCAGCAGCCAGCCGGCGGCGGCGCCCAGCAGCAGGGAGGCGACGATCTCGATGAGGGGATTGAAAATGATGGTGTACACGTCCACCACACCCTTCACCAGGGCCTCGGCCACACCGAAGGACACGGCAAAGAGCACCAGGCCCACCGCGTCGTCCAGGGCCACGATGGGCAGCAGCAGATCGGTGAGCTTGCCCTTGGCCTTGTACTGGCGCACCACCATCAGGGTGGCGGCAGGGGCGGTGGCGGCGGCGATGGCGCCCAGGGTGATGGCGGCAGGCAGAGAGAGCACCTGGGGGGCGATCATGTGGACCGCCAGCATGGCCAGATCCACCACCAGGGTAGTGACCACCGCCTGGAGAATACCGACCACCAGGGCCTGCTTGCCGGTCTCCTTCAGCTGGGAGAGCCGAAACTCGCTGCCGATAGAGAAGGCGATAAAGCCCAGAGCCACATTGGACAGGATCTTCACCTTGTCCAGGGCCTCCATGCTGGCAAAGCCCAGACCGGGGATGTGCAGGGCGCCCAGCAGACTGGGGCCAATCAGCACCCCCGCCAGCAGATAGGCGGTCACGTCCGGCAGGTGCCAGCGGTTGAGCACACGGGTCATCATGAGTCCCGCAAACATGGCGACAGATAGAGCCAAAAGCGAATTCATAGTATAACATCTCCTTCAAACCCCGACATTCTACGGCAAGGGAGAGAAAAATGCAAGGGGAGTTTTCCGTCTCTCCGCATAGGAAAAGAAAAAGGGCTGTGAAGATGTTTTCCTCACAGCCCCCGGCTTTCTCAGATGATCCAGTTGTCGCCGCCCTGCTGCTCCAGCTCGGCCTCCCGTTTTTTGAGCTTGGCGATATCCGACTGAATGGCCGCCAGCTCCGTGCCGATGGGATCGGCCACGTCGGTGACATGGTCCACCTCGGAGACGTAGTTGACCTTTTCGCCCGCTCTCCGGACCACCCGGGCGGGGATGCCTACGGCGGTGCAGTTTTCCGGAATGTCCTTCAGGACCACGGAGTTGGCCGCCACGCGGCTGTTGTCGCCGATGGTGATGGGTCCCAGGACCTTGGCGCCGGTGCCGATCAGCACGTTGTTGCCGATAGTGGGGTGGCGCTTGCCCACGTCCTTGCCGGTGCCGCCCAGGGTGACGCCGTGGTAGATCAGGCAGTCGTCCCCGATCTCGGCGGTCTCGCCGATGACCACGCCCATGCCGTGGTCAATGACCAGACGTTTGCCGATGGTGGCGCCCGGGTGGATCTCGATCCCGGTGCGGCGGCGGCTGGCCTGGGAGATCATTCTCGCCAGCAGCTTCAGCCCGTGGGTGTAGCACCAGTGGGCCCGCCGGTGGCTCAGCACCGCCTTGATGCCCGGGTACAGCGTCAGCACCTCAAAGCCCGAGGTGGCCGCCGGGTCCCTGGCCTGATAGGCCGCTATGGTCTCACGCAGATTGTTAAACATAAGGCTTCTCCCTTCCTCGTTTCTATTGTACGAAGAAGAGCCGACATCGGTGCGTCCGGACAGGAACGGGCATAAAGGGGTCTCTCTCTTTCCGTGAAAATCAGCGGTCAAATTATAGCCTATCCGCTCCGGGCTGTCAACGGCGGTCTTTTTCCGGCTTCCAGAATAAGTAATTAAAAAATTAAAAATAAAAATGCCGGATAATCTTGTTTTTTCTGTCGATATCGGTTACAATCCCTGCAGACCTTGCAAAGAGTGGAGGATGAACCTATGAGCGAGACTGTGAAGAGACGCTTCGGGGACCGCCGGGACGGGCGCTGGGTCCGGGACGTGCCGGGCCTGACCACCATCATGATGCACCTGATGCCCAACCGCACCGCGGCGGAGGTCTACGTCAACGAGAAGATCGACGTGACCGAGCTGCTGCAGTGGCTGGAGAAGAAGAACGCCCAGCACCCGGAATACAAAACCACCCTGATGCACTGCTTCATCGTAGCCATCGCCCGAATGATCCGGGAGCGGCCCAAGATGAACCGCTTCATCCAGGGGCGGCGGATGTACGAGCGCTACGACATCAGCCTGAGCTTTGTAGCCAAGCGCCGTTTCTCCGATCACGCGGAGGAGGCCCTGATGTTCTTCACCCCCAAGGACACGGATACCCTGGACAGCCTGAGCTATAAGATCGCGGGCCAGGTGAAGGAGACCAAGAAGAGCGAGCACTCCACCGGCGGCATCGACGCCACCGTGGACGCCTTCGCCAAGATCCCCCGGCTCCTGCTCATCCCCATCATCGGGATCATCCGCTGCCTGGACTTCTGGGGCGTCAACCCCAAGTTTCTCACCGATGGGGATACAAACTACTCAACGGTGCTGCTGACCAACCTGGGCAGCATCAAGGGCCCCGCGGTGTACCACCACCTGAACGACTACGGCACCAACAGCATCGTGGCCGCCATCGGCACCATCCACAAGGAGGAACTGGTCATGCCCGACGGCAGCAAGCAGATCCGGGACGTGGTGGATCTGGGCGCCACCCTGGACGAGCGCATCGCCGACGGCTTCTATTTCGTGCGCAGCCTGAAGCTGGTCAAGCACATCTTCGCCCATCCCGAGCTTCTGGACCAGCCCATCGGCGAGCCCAGCAACTTTGACTTCAAGTAATATTGTAGTACCCCTATCGGCCCTTCGGGCCACTTCCCCCTGTGGGGGAAGCAAATAGGAAGGCGTTTTATACCATCGGCCCTTCGGGCCACTTCCCCCTGTGGGGGAAGCAAATAGGAAGGCGCTATCCCTATCGGCCCTTCGGGCCACTTCCCCCTGTGGGGGAAGCAAATAGGAAGGCGTTATCCCTATCGGCCCTTCGGGCCACTTCCCCCTGTGGGGGAAGCATGATTGGCCCCTTGGGCCACTTCCCCGGAGGGGGAAGCAGAACGGTAAGCAAAAAGGAAGGAGTTACCGCTATGGAAACCATTACCGCCAAGACTCCCTGGGCGCCCTTTATGGGCGAGGTCCCCATGCATCTGGATTACTTCGAGGGCTCCATGTTCCAGGCCGTGGAAAAGATCGCACGGCAGTACCCCGAGAACGTGGCCTTCGACTTCATGGGCAAGTCCACTACGTATCCCGAGATGATCCGGGAGATCGAGCGCTGCGCCCGGGCCCTGAAGGCCATCGGCGTGAAGGAGAACGACAAGGTCACCATCGCCATGCCCAACTGCCCCCAGGCCATCTATATGTTCTACGCCGTGAATCTGGTGGGCGCCATCGGCAATATGATCCACCCCCTGTCCGCCGAAAAGGAGATCGAGCTGTACCTGACCGTCTCCGAGAGCGAGACCGCTATCACCCTGGGCCAGTTCTATCAGAAATTTGCCAATATCCGGGCCAACACCAAGGTGAAGAACCTGATCATCGCCGACATCAAGGACGCCCTGTCCCCGGTGATGAAGCTGGGCTTTGACGTGAAGAACATCATCGACCCCATCTCCAAGGCCATCAAAAAGCACAGCAAGATCCAGTGGACCCCCAAGGTGCCCAGGAACGCGCCGGTCCTGCTCTGGAACGACTTCCTGCGCCGGGGCGAGACCGTCACCGGTGAGTTCCGGGTCCATCACAAGGGCGAGGACCCCGCCGTCATCCTCTATTCCGGCGGCACCACCGGCACCACCAAGGGCATCGTGCTGACCAACCGGAACTTCAACGCGCTGGGTCAGCAGGTCATCGCCGCCAACCCCATCTTCCGCCCCGGCGACAAGATGCTGGCCGCCATGCCTCTGTTCCACGGCTTCGGTCTGGGCGTCTGCGTGCACACCATGCTCTCTCAGGGCGGCCGGTGCATCCTGATCCCCCAGTTTACCGCCAAGAGCTACGCCAAGGATCTGGTCAAATACCGCTGCAACTTCATCGCCGGCGTGCCCACGCTGTATGAAGCGCTGCTGCGCCTGCCCAGCATGGACGGCGCGGATCTGAGCTGCCTGAAGGGCGTGTTCTCCGGCGGCGACAGTCTGTCCATCGAGCTGAAGAAGAAGTTCGACAAGTTCCTCAAGGACCACAAGGCTACCATTCAGGTCCGGGAGGGCTACGGCACCACCGAGACCGTCACCGCCTGCTGCCTTACCCCCCTGACCAAGGCCAAGGAGGGCAGCATCGGCATCCCCCTGCCCGACGTTTACATGAAGATCGTAGCCCCCGGCACGGACCGGGAGCTGCCCTACGGCACCGAGGGCGAGATCCTGCTGGCCGGTCCCACGGTCATGAAGGAGTACATGAAGCACCCGGAGGAGACCGCCCAGACCCTGCGGAAGCACGCCGACGGCCTGACCTGGGTCTACACCGGCGATCTGGGCACCCAGGACGAGGAGGGCTTCATCTACTTCAAGGGCCGGGCCAAGAGGATGATCATCTCCTCCGGCTACAACGTGTACCCCGCCCAGATCGAAAACATTCTGGACGCCCACGAGAAGGTGCAGATGAGCTGCGTCATCGGCGTTCCCGACGCCTACAAGATGCAGAAGGTGAAGGCCTTCGTGAAGCTTGCCGCCAACGTCCCCGCCAATGAGGAGACCAAGCAGGAGCTGCTGGACTACTGCCGCAAGCATATCGCCAAGTACGCCATGCCCTATGACATTGAGTTCAAGGAGGATATGCCCAAAACCCTGGTGGGCAAGGTGGCCTACCGCGTCCTGGAAGAGGAAGAGTTCAAGAAGCTGAGCGCGTAAGGCACCCCAGCCGGACGGGCGGCTCCGCCCTTCCGCTCTGACAAAGCGAGTCGAAGAATCATCCGGTTCTTCGGCTCGCTCTGCTTTCTGCGGAGAAACAAAAACGCTTTGACTTCGTCTAAGGATCGTACTACAATACAGTCAAAGAAGCTTTCGGGAAAGGAGGTCGTTGGAATGCCCGGGGAAGAAAAGGAGAAACTCAGCGTGGAGGAAAAGGCCCGGGAGGCCAGGCGCAAGGTCGTCATGGGCGGCGTGGCCGTGGTCACCTCCCTGAGCGTGCTGGTAGGCGGCCTGTTTCACTCTCCGGAGGCCCTGCTGGCCGAGGAACAGCCCCTGGAACCGGTGGCTGTGGTCCAGAACGACGATGACGACCTGGACGGCCCCGGCGGAGACGGGGACAAGCCCGTCGAGGATGCGGGAGAGGAGACCGAACAGGAGGAAGAGGAGGAGCGCGCCCGGGATGGCGTCGGCGTCCGGGCCGGACTGCGGCAGAAGATCCTGCAGCTGCCCTACGCGGTGCGTCTGCTGGTGATCCTGCCTCTGTGGGCCCTGGGCTTCGGCATCATCACCCTGGCCACCGCCCTGTGGTCCGGCGTTCTGAGCCCGGTGCTGGGCAAGCTCCTGGGCTGGGTCCTGCTGCTGGCGGCGATGGCCGCGGCCTTCGTGCTGGCGGCGAAAACGGTATTTCCGGACCTGAAAGTGAAGGATCTGCTGAAAAAGCGGAATCTGTTTGGCCTGCTGATCGCCGCCGGCCTGCTGGCCCTGGCGGATATCGTCCTGCCCCTGTTCTGGGCGGACTACCCCCGGATCGAGGCCATCGTCCGGGCGGTGGGTATCTTCCTGATCCTGGGGCTGTCCGTGGGCAGCTTCTGCCTGAAGGAACACAAGCGGCGGAAGGCCCTCCCCGATCCCGCTCCCGAACCGGAGCCGGAGGAAGAGGAGAAGCTCCAGCCTCTGACCCGGGAGGACATCCTGGCCATCGCCGATCAGGCCCGCCGGGGTTAGTTTTTCCTTCTTTGACGGTTCAATAAATGTATGGGAGAGACGCGCCTCTCCCATACATTTTTTTATGTATTTCTTGTTTCAAAACGGGAATACTATTGCTGTAACTTCATTTGGAAAGGAGCTTTCCCATGACCACCAAAGAGCTTCTCTATGTGGACGACGCTCTGTCCCACGCCCAGCTGCTGGCCACCCAGTTTGAAAACGCGGCCAACCAGCTTCAGGACCCCGCTCTGAGCGCCCAGGTCCGGGAGATGGCCCAGCGCCACCGCCGGATCTACCAGAGCTTCTACAATCTTGTTTGAGGTGAACGCTATGGACGACAAATGCATCATGGAGGGCCTGCTGCTGGACGCCAAGGGCGTCTGCGATCTGTATATGCACGGGGCCATCGAATCCGGCACCGCCAACGTGAGACAGACCTTCACCGCCGCCTTTGACGATGCCCTGGCAATGGGCGACGTGCTCTATCATCAGATGGCCTCCAAGGGCTGGTATCAGATCGAGGCCGTGCCCCCTCAGAAGCTGCAGGAGACCAGAAACAAATTCAGCCCCACCTGCTGAGAGAGCGATCAGTACGCAGCATTCAGGACAAACGGCCCCCAGGCGAATCGCCTGGGGGCCGTTCATTTCATGCACTAAGCACTGAGCACTATTCACCTTCCTCCGGTAGTGCCGTGGCGAAATAGATCACGTCGCTGATGCCCTTTTCCCAGCCGAACTGGACGGGGTTGATGCGCACGCCGTGAAACACCGTGGTGGCAGTCTGGCCGCCATCCAGGGCGTAGGCCTTGACGCAGCCCCGGGCGATCATGGCGTCGGCTGCCTGGCGCAGGGTGGCCAGGTAGTAGTATTCCCAGGTGCCGATGGTGTCCATGGTGCCGCAGTTAATGTTCAGAGTCAGATAGTGCAGCGGTCCCAGCATCCCCAGAGCGCTGCGGGCGTATTCGTCGTTGACCTCGCCCCAGGTGTAGGTTTCCGGGGTCACGTCCACCCCGTCGTCAATAAGCACCGGCCCGAAGCAGAGGGAAAACAGCACGTCGTTGTCGGCGATGAACTGCTCGGCCTCCCATTGTTCGGAAAACTGACCCCGGTAGCTGAAGAGCATGTCTCCGTCGGAGGTGATATAGCAGGTATCGCAGCTGTTGGGCTCGAAGCGGTAGAGCTGCCGCTGATAGACTCCGATGCCGCAGGCCCGGTCGTGGTAGTAAAAATCTCCGCCGAAGGCCAGCACGGCGTTGGTCATCTGGGCGTACTCGGTGGTGGTCTTGAAATCAAAGCTCCAGAGCTGATCTCCGGAGATCTTTCGCCTCAGCTGGCTGCCGTCAGCCACCAGGATTTCCGAGAAGGTGCCCACTCCCCGGGCCTCCACCTCCTGCCAGACGATGCACAGGATGGTCTCGTCCAGATACCAGCCCACATAGGAATTGGGGAAAAAGGCGATCTCCGGGTTCCAAACCAGCTCCCGGTCTCCGATGAGGGTCCTGGCCTCCTCGGTCTCCAGCAGAGCGGCCAGCTCCATTGGGTCCTGACTGGCGCCGTAGTTCTCCTCCCGGGGCACGGGCCCGGACAGGGCGTTCTCCTCGATCACGTAGTGGATCGGCTCCGGGGTAGGCTCCGGCGTCGGTTCCGGGGTGGGTTCGGGCGTGGGCTCCGGGGTAGATACGGACTCCGGGCCCGGTTCCGTTCCCGGCACAGACTCCGCCGGAGCGGGGCTCGGCTCCGGGGCGATCACAGGGGCCTCCGGTCCTCTCCCCATCCGCAGCACAATGATCCCCGCCGCCACCGCCAGGAGAACCAGAAACAGCAGCAGGGGAATGGGACTTTTCCTTTTCTTCATCGTTTTCTCCGTGAAAAGGGGTGTGAAAAAATTTCACACCCCTTTGCTTTCTATCCTTTTGCCTGCGAAACGCTTCACAGGATGGCAATTTTCTCAGAAATCGGCGTTGCCGGTGGTGCGGGGATGCAGCTCCACGTCCCGGATGTTGCTGACGCCGGTCAGGTACATGACCATCCGCTCAAAGCCCAGGCCGAAGCCGGCGTGGCGGCAGCTGCCGTAGCGGCGCAGGTCCAGATACCACCAGTAGTCCTCTTCCTTCATGCCCAGCTCCTCGATCCGCTTCAGCAGCAGGTCCAGACGCTCCTCGCGCTGGCTGCCGCCGATGATCTCGCCGATGCCGGGGACCAGGCAGTCCGCCGCGGCCACGGTCTTGCCGTCGTCGTTCAGGCGCATATAGAAGGCCTTGATCTCCTTGGGGTAATCGGTGACGAAAATGGGCTTTTTGAAGACCTCCTCGGTGAGATAGCGCTCATGCTCGGTCTGCAGATCGATGCCCCATTTCACCGGGTAGTCGAACTTCTTTCCGCTCTTTTCCAGGATCTCCACCGCCTCGGTGTAGCTGATGCGGCCGAACTCATTGGACACCACGTTGTGCAGCCGATCCAGCAGGCCCTTGTCCACAAAGCTGTTGAAGAACTGCATCTCCTGGGGGCAGCGCTCCAGCACCCGGTTGATGATGTACTTGACCATGGCCTCGGCGGTATCCATATCGTCGTTCAGATCGGCGAAGGCCATCTCCGGCTCGATCATCCAGAACTCGGCGGCGTGGCGCTGAGTATAGCTGACCTCGGCCCGGAAGGTGGGCCCGAAGGTGTACACGTCCCCGAAGGCCATGGCGAAATTCTCCGCGTTCAGCTGGCCGGACACGGTCAGGTTGGTGGGCTTGCCGAAGAAGTCCTTGCTGTAGTCCACCTTGCCGTCCTCAGTGCGGGGAGGATTGTCGATATCCAGGGTGGTCACCCGGAACATCTGGCCAGCGCCCTCGGCGTCGGAGCCGGTGATGATGGGGGTATGGACGTAGACAAAGCCGCGGCTCTGGAAAAACTCATGGACCGCCTGGGCCGCCACGCTGCGGACCCGGAAGGTGGCGGAGAAGAGATTGGTGCGGGGCCGGAGGTGCTGGATGGTGCGCAGAAACTCCACGCTGTGGCGCTTCTTCTGCAGGGGATAGTCCGGGGTGGACACGCCCTCCACCGTGATCTCGTCCGCCTTCAGTTCAAAGGGCTGCTTGGCCCCGGGGGTCAGCACCAGGGTGCCGTGGACGATCAGGGCGGCGCCCACGTTCTGATGAGCGATCTCATCGTAATTATTCAGGCTGGACCTCTCAAATACGACCTGAAGGGACTCAAAGCTGCTGCCGTCGTTCAGGGCGACAAAGCCGAAGTTCTTCATGTCACGCAGGGATCTGACCCAGCCGCAGACCGTGATCTGCTGTCCGTCAAAGGCGCTGGGATCTGCGAAAATACCGGAAATTTTTTGACGCTTCATGGGACACCGTTCCTTTCTTTGTGCCGGGCGGCACAGGCCTGGCACGCATATTTTTGTCAGGGTCTACCATTATATACAGGATCATGGGATTTTGCAATCAGAAAATCATGTCGATGGCGGCCTTGTGGTTGCACAGCTCGATCTGGCGGTGCTCTCCGCCGGCCTCGCCGTCCCGGGTCCAGGATACCGGCTCGTCAAAGAAGAATTTGGCCCTCCGGGTGTGCAGGATCAGCAGCTTGTCGCTGTCGAAGCGCTGGGACAGCACCGAATCCACCACCTCGCTCAGACCCACCACCGTCTCCGGGTCCTTGATGAGCACCAGCTCGCTCATGCCGTCGCCCAGACTCACCATCTCCTCCCGGAGCTTGACGATGCCCGCCACAGAGGTGGAATTGGACATGCTGCCGTAGAGCAGATTTCCCTCGAACACCCCGTCGTCGTATTCCACCCGGGCGTGCCAGGTCCTCAGGCTGGGCAGAAGGGCCGCTCCCTGGAGCACGTACGCCAGATGTCCCAGGGTCTTTTTCTGATCCTGGGGTGTGACATAGCTTACCTCGGTAAAGGCCCCGAAGGCCGCGATATAGGCGAAGTAGTTTTTCTCCCCAAAGCCGCCCACGTCAAAGGGGTGGGGCGTACCGTAGAGGATTCGGCGAGCCGCGCCAACGGTATCGTTCTTCGGCAGATCCAGGGTGGTGGCCACATCATTGGCTGTACCCATGGGAATATATCCCAGGGGTGGGCGGGTCTCCAGCTGCATCAGGCCCGCCATGACCTCACTGAGGGTGCCGTCTCCCCCGATGCAGGCGATCACATCATAGTTCCGGGCGTGCTCGGCGGCAAAGCGGGTGGCGTCTCCCCGGGAGGCGGTGAAAAACAAGGTTGTGCGCAGACCGCCCTGGTCCAGGGTGTGCAGCGCGTCTGCCAGATTGACTTTATAGGCGCCCCGTCCGGCAGCGGGGTTCACGATCAACATCAAGTTACGGTGCATATCGGCTCCTTTCCCATCAGTGACGATTATAGTCCCGACCGCCGGGAGCGTCAAGAGATAGGGAATATGACGCCTGCGCGGCATCAAAGGACAGAAAACTCCCGAAAACGCGAAAGGGACGCCGGAAACCATCGTTCCCTGCGTCCCTTTCGCTGTGGATGACTTACTCAGCCATCTCGTTGAGCTTCGTAGCCATAGCGGACTTCTTGTGCGCCGCATTGTTCTTATGCAGCAGTCCCTTGCCGGCCGCGCGGTCAACAGTCTTAACAGCAACTTTATAGGCACTGACGGCTGTCTCGCGGTTGCCTTCGGCAACAGCTGCGTCAAACTTTTTC
>CADAHL010000014.1 GCA_902787755.1 Oscillospiraceae bacterium | reverse complement strand
TCGAACCAACGATCCATCAGATCCTCACCAAAAATACTAGGCATGTACAACATAAGTCAAACCTCCTTTTATTTTCGGTCCTGGATGCTGTTCAGGGCTATTGCTGTGGTATATGCCGCAAGGGGAGATGGGGAAACCCGGAACCAAAGCTCCGGATCTCTTTCCCTCTTGCGAGTATGTTATACCACTATTGTTAGCACTCGTCAAGAGCGAGTGCTAATTTTTCTGTGAAGAATTTGTTAACTCTCATATATAAAACAGCCAACGGTGTCATGAAGCTGTATGTGAAACCCTCAAACCACGAGCAGAGGAAGACGAGGAAATACCGCACAGACATCAGCCGCCGGGAGAGCATGGCTTATGACGCCGAAGCAGATACCTACACTTGCGCCAACGGGAAGACGATCACTTTTGACGGCGTATGGAAGTACCGTAAGCGTGGGTTTCTGGATTTTGTATCCTTAACTGAGTGGATCCCCTCGAGCTCCCCCGCTGCTCTGTCGTCATTTCTTTTCCCTTCTCGGCTTCGTCGACAGCTTGAGGGCTGTGACTCCCGTCACAGCCCTCCCTTTTCCATCAGACGCTCCATGACCTTGTGCAAAGGCCGGTAGAGCACCAGGGTGAACACGAAATTACCGCCGCAGTGGGCCAGGTCATAGGGGATCCCGCTGACCCACATGGCAAAGAACATTTCCCAACCGCCGTTGATGGCGAAGTACTCCAGGTACATCAGCGGCCCGAAGATCAGGCCGTAGAGCCCGGCGATCACCGCCCAGATCACAGCGGAGTCGTTTTTGCGCAAGAGCATGGCGACCACGACCAGGATCGCCCAAACGTAGAGATACCCGAACCACCAGATGCTGAAACCGAAGACCAGCCCCTCCAGCATCACGTACACGTACACGGTGTACAGGCTCTTCCAGCCGAAGAAGACCACCGTGAGGATGATGAGCAGGGAGTTGAGGTTGATATTCGGCAGGGCGGCCAGGGCCACCTTGCTTGCGAAGATCAGCGCCGCCATCAGGGACAAGGCGCAGAGCTCCCGGGCGGAAAACTTACCAGCCGGTGTTGAGGATGATCTCATAGCTGTCGCCGTCAGAGATCATGGTGGTGTCCACGCCGGTCATCAGCATTTCGCCGTTGCCGTCGTAGAGGCCCCACCACTGCTGGATGTCCTCATTGGCGGTCTCGCCGTCCACGGTGATGACGTACAGGCCGTACTCGCTCTCGGTTCCCTCGATCAGGTTCTGCTCGTCCAGAGCCTCTCTCAGGGTCTCGGCGTTGGTGTTGATGCTGTAGTCCTTCCTGGTCTCGTCCCCATGGACCACGGTGACCTGGATGGTCTTGTCCCCGGCCTGGGCCTGGGGCTTGTTCTGGTTCATGATGAGGACCAGCGCCACGACCACAACAAGCAGGACGGCCACGGCAATGATGATGTTTCTGGTTTTTTTGGACATAAAAATATCCTCTCCTTTCTTTCTTGTCGGAAATCACACGAAGAAAAAGAGAGGTGAGGGCATGGCGAAGCCAGGCTGTCACAGTACTTTGACCGGGTTACGCGGTTCTCCGTATGACACAGCAGTTTGTTGTCTCGCTGTCCGGGCAGGTCTTCTGACTTTGGGAGAGAGTTCAGCCTCCCTCTCCCCTTCACAGTGGCGGCCCCGCCGGGGATTTTCACCCCGATTCCCCTGTTAAGTACGGCTGCGCGTACATCCCGGTCCGATTGCTTGCGGGTGGAGTATAGCACGAAAAAAGAAAAAAGTGAAGAGTGGAAAGTGAAAAGACATCTCTTCACTCTTCACTCTTCACTCTTCGTTCTTCACTTTTTCTTCAGTTCTTTCAGCTTCCGCTTTTTGCCGTCCGGAGTGAGCACATAGGTGTTCTCCAGCACCGCCACGGTCCCGGCCCGCCAGTCGGCCAGATATTCCTGCCGGAGCCTGGTCTGCTCCTCCTGCTCCTCCGACGTCAGCTCCCGCTGCTTCTTCAGCCGGGCCAGCTCGTTAATGCGCTCGATCTTCGCCTGTTCCATTCTTCTCTCCTTTTCTTCCTTCTCTGAATTCCGAATTCCGAACTCCGAATTCCGAATTCACTCTTCGATGGTCCCCAGCTCGTCCAGGTCCTTCTCGAAGGCGGGGACGAAATGCTCCATGAAATACCGCAGCTCCGGCATGGGATTCTGCTGCAGCCAGCGCAGGGTCTGCTTCTCGGCGGAGAGGAACTCCTTATTGCCTGCCTTCCGCTCCTCCACGCACTTGAGATAGGCCGAGAGCTTGTCCGCCGCCTTCACCAGGTCGTAGAGCTCGTCATGGGTATCCCCCACCAGCAGCTGCTCGTAGGCCGGACGCAGGGCCTCCGGCAGGGTGTCCAGCAGCTTGCGGCAGGCCAGAGCCTCCACCTGCTCATAGGCGGAGTGGATCTGATCGCTGTGGTACTTGATGGGCGTGGGCAGGTCCCCGGTGAGGATCTCGCTGGCATCGTGGAACAGGGCCACCGAGGCGGCCTTGTCCGGGTCGCAGGGAACGCCGAACACATCCCGCCGGATCACGCCCAGGGCGTGGGCCAGCACCGCCACCATGTGGCTGTGCTCCTGGATGTTCTCCGGCAAGGCGTTGCGCATCAGGCTCCAGCGGCCGATGTACCGCATTCTGGAGATATAGGCGAAGAAATTGTCGCTCATGGGTCGGTTCCTCCCGCACTGGGCTTTTTTGGGCACATTGTACCACCGTTCCGCGTCGATTGCAACTTGATTCACCGCCTGGCTTGTGGTATATAATAGTTTCGTAGGCGATTGCTACACAGAAATCTTTCAGGAGGTATGCTTATGAAATTTTCTTCCAAGATGGAGCGCTGCGGACTGTCCCCCATGCGGAAGTTTCAAGGGGCATCGGAGCAGGCCATCAGTGCAGGCAAGAAGATCTACCACCTGAACATCGGCCAGCCGGACATCCACACTCCGGAAGCGTATCGCGAAGCCCTCAGGAGCTTCTCCCAGCCGGTGCTGTCCTATGCGCCCTCCAACGGTCTGCCCGTGATGCTGGAGGCCGTTCAGGGCTATTACCGCAAGCTGGGCGTGGAGCTGGATCGGCAGGATATTCTGATCACCACCGGCGGCAGCGAGGCCCTGGCCATGGTCCTGAACACCATTCTGGACGACGGGGACGAGATCATCGTGCCCGAGCCCTTCTATCCCAACTACGCCACCTTTGTCAATCTCACCGGCGCCCGGATCCATCCCCTGACCACCTGTCCGGAGGAGGACTATTTCTTCGCCGCCCGGACCCGGGTGGAGGAGTGCATCAACGAGCACACCCGAGCCATGCTGATCACCAACCCCGGCAACCCCACCGGCACCATTCTGGACCGGGAGCAGCTGAAGCTGATGCTGGACATCGCCAAAGAGCACGAGCTCTTCATCATCGTGGACGAGGTCTACCGAGAGTTTGTGTACAACGGCGAGCCGCTGCTGAGCGCCCTGCAGTTTCCCGGCTACGAGGAGAACCTGATCATCATTGACTCGGTGTCCAAGCGCTTCTCGGCCTGCGGCGCCCGGATCGGCATGCTGATCTCCAAGAACCACGCCCTGATGCAGCACGCGCTCAAGTGGTGCCAGGCCCGGCTCAGCGCCGCCACGGTGGACCAGCTGGCTTCTGCGGCCCTGTACACGGTGGAGGACAGCTATTTTGAGGCCGTGCGCCAGGAGTACAAGCGCCGGCGGGACAGCCTGCTGCGCAAGCTCCGGGAGATCCCGGGCGTGGTGGCGGCGGAGCCCAGAGGGGCCTTCTATCTGATGGCCGCCCTGCCGGTGGACGACGCGGACAAGTTCCAGACCTGGCTGCTGTCGGACTTTGACGACCACGGCGAAACTCTGATGTTCGCCTGCGGCGAGCCCTTCTACGCCACCCCGGGCAAGGGCAGGAACGAAGTGCGTATGGCCTACGTGCTCAACAGCGCCGATCTGGAGCGGGCCATGGAGATCCTGGCCATCGCCATTGACAAGTACAATCATAGAGCGCAGGGGGACAAGTGAAGAGCGAAAAGAGAAAAGTGAAAAGTTGCGGGCTGCCGCTTTGCGGCATGAATTACAATCCGTCCGCGGAGCGGACACCATAACTCTTCACTCTTCACTCTTCACTCATATCTCTTCCCCCGTCTCCGCGGCATCAGCTTCACGCCGCAGCGCCTGGCGCAGCTTCCGGCGCGGCGCGGTCCGGCGTCACGGGCAGACTCCGGCGGCGTGGCCTCCGGTCTCCGCTCCCCCTGCACCCGGGCCCAGACCTCGTCAAAGTTTCCGAGCTCCCGTTTCCACTGTTTTTCCCTGTCCATAAGCCCATCCCCTTTCGCCCCATTCTATTCCCGGCCTTGCAAAGCGGTGCGGAATATGCGATAATAGCTTCAGAATCCCAGGAGGAGGAGCATCTCTATGGCACGATTTTTCATGGCCGGCACCAACATCGCCGGCGGTATGGCCATCATCCGGGGCCGGGACGCCGAGCATGTCAAGGTCCTGCGTCTGCGCCCGGGTGAGGATCTGGTGATCTGCGACGGAGAGGGCACCGACTACAAGTGCCGCCTGGTCTCTTCGGACAAGGAGGAGGCCAAGGCCGAGGTCATCGAGGTGGTCCCCTGCAAGTCCGAGCCCTCGGTGAAGGTCAGCGTGCTCTGCGGTCTGCCCAAGGGGGACAAGACCGAGTACATCATCCAGAAATCCGTGGAAGCTGGCGCTCAGGAGATCCTGTTCTTCCAGTCCGACCGCTGCGTGGCCCGGCCTGACGCGCCGGAGAAGAAGCTGGAGCGCTGGCAGCGGATCGCCGAGGAGGCCGCCAAGCAGTCCGGCCGGGGCATCATCCCCAGGGTGGACTGGCTGGGCGAGTACGCCAACGCCCTGAACGAGGCGGTGCACCGGGATCTGGGCCTGTTCATGTACGAGACCGGAGAGCGGGAGCGCCTGGATGAGGTCCTGTCGGCAAACCCCGAGGCGAAGACCGCCGCCATCCTCACCGGCCCCGAGGGGGGCTTTGCGGAGTTTGAGGTGAAGCTGGCAAAGATCGCGGGGCTTCACATCTGCTCCCTGGGCGAACGGATCCTGAGATGCGAGACCGCCCCCGTGGTCGCGCTTACCGCCGTGATGTACGCCACCGGAAACCTGTCCTGACTCTCATTCAGCCCCTGCGCGGGTCGCGTTGAATACGAAGATCACAGGAGGCGCATTATGAATCCGATCATTGCCTATCCCATTGTTGTTCTGCTGGGTTATCTTCTGGGCACCTGCAATCTGGCCCTGCTTCTGGCCAAGCTCAAGCATGTGGATCTGAGCGCCGGCTCCGGCAATCCCGGGGCCTCCAACGCCATGATCCTGATGGGCTGGAAGGCCGGGATCCTGGTGGGCCTGCACGACATCGGCAAGGCCGCCCTGGCGGTGGCTCTGGCCCGCTGGCTCTTCCCGGAGCTTCCCTATGCCGGCGGCGCGGCGGGTGCGGCCTGCATTCTCGGCCACATGTTCCCCTTCTACCGGCGCTTCCGGGGCGGAAAGGGCTTTGCCTCCTATATCGGGGTCATCGCCATCCTCAACTGGCGCTACGCCCTGATCCTGGGCGCGGCCATCATCGCCCTGGTACTGATCACCGACTACATCGTAGCGGGCACCATGGCCACCGTGGTCAGCTTCCCCGTCTATCAGCTGGCCACCGGCCACTACGTGGTGGGGATCCTGCTGGTGATGGTCAGCCTCATCATCATCTACAAGCACCGTCAGAACCTGGTGCGGATCTTTAACGGCACCGAGATTGGCCTGCGCTCGGCCCATCGGGGCGAACACCGGGCAGACCGGGGCAAAACGAAGAGTGAAGAGTGAAAAGTGAAAAGATATCTTATCTGGCCTCCTCTGTGCAGAGGGGGCCGGATGCGTAAAGGGACCGAGGGCAGAAGAAATTCATTCCGCCCCCGGTCCTTTTTCCTTTTCACTTTTCTCTGTTCACTTTTCACTGCCTCGCCGGTAACAGGCGTCGCAGACGTTGAACAGGCTGCCTACCGGCAGCTCCTTCCCGCAGTATTTGCATCTGCGGATGTACTGCTCCTTGTCCTCCCGCATAAGCTCCGCGATCCGCTGACAGATGGCCTCCCGCTGGGCCCGGCAGTCATAGGGCACGCCGATGCGCCGCATGAGCTGATGGCGCACGTCGTAGGCCTTGTACTGCAGCTCGCAGGCCGCCAGGTCCCAGTCTCCGAAATTCGGTTCGGGGACCCGTCTGCCCCGCAGAATGGCCCGGGCGCAGCTGGCCCAGTAGCGCACCAGCTCCGGATTGCGCACGTCCACCGGACAGGTGATCAGATCGTAGACCAGCTCCCGCCGGGACTCGCGCTCCGGCAGATCCCGCAGCGCCGCCAGCAGAGTCAGGGCCTCGCCCACGTCCTCCCGGATAAAGCCGCTCCTGCGCTCGGCGGCCATGGTCTGCCAGGCCTTCAGCAGCAGCCGGAGGGGATAGTCGCTGTCCAGGACCTCCCGTGGGAAGGCCAGGCAGGCGAAGCGGATATCCCGGGCCTTCTGGCCCAGGCTCAGCTCCACCAGCTGGGCGTTGGCGCCCCAGCCCAGCACCTCGCCGTACTCGTTGAGGCCGTAGCGTCCGGCCCGTCCGGCGATCTGGTTGAGCTCGGCGGTGTTGATCTGCCGGAACTGGACCCCGTCGAACTTCTCGGTCTCGGCAAAGACGATCCGTTTGATGGGCAGAGAGATGCCCAGACCGATGGCGTCGGTGGCCACCACGATGTTGGTCTCCCCGTCCAGGAATTTCTGCACCTCATGGCGGCGGGCCGCCGGAGGCAGCGCGCCGTAGATGACGCTGGCCCGGAAGCCCTCCTTCTCCAGCAGGGCCGCGGTGGACAGCACGCTTTTCCGGGAAAAGCAGATCAGCGCGTCCTCCGGCCTCAGGTCCTGATAGCCCCGGCAGACGCCGCCGTAGCGCAGCGGCGCCAGGCGGTGGTGCCAAACCACCTCGTAGTCGCTGGAGAAGTTTTTCACCAGGCTCTCGATGTAGTGCAGGGCCTCCGGGGCCATACAGATATGCACCACGTCGGCGTTGACCATGCAGATGGCCTTGAGCCAGGCGGCGCCCCGGCTCTTATCGGCGATGAGCTGGGCCTCGTCGATCACCGCGCAGCGGAAGTGGGTCCTGAAGTCGCACAGCTCGATGGTGGAGGACACCACCCGGGCGCCGTCCACCGGAATGGACTCCTCCCCGGTGAGCATGCTGCAGGGCACCCCGGCGTCGTTGAGCTTGTCGAACATCTCCAGGGCCAGCAGCCGCAGGGGTCCCAGATAGGTCCCCGGGGTGTGACCCTTCAGGTACTGGATGGCGTCGAAGGTCTTGCCGCTGTTGGTGGGGCCCACGTGGAGCACGAACTGCCGGTACAGGTGCTGGCCGTAGTCGATGTAGTGGTCGGGAGAGTATTGACTCAGCAGTTCCCGGATCTCCCGCAGGCTCTTCTGCTCCTGAGCCCGGCGGCGCTCCTCCTCCAGAAACTCCGACACCGGCCCGGCGGCCAGGCCCTCTTCCACCTGGGCCCGGGTCCAGACCAGAAAGCTCCTGGGCTGGCCGGCCCGGTTCCGGCGGTTTACCTGCCGGGGTTTGGGGAAATACTTTCTGACCATGGCCCTGGACAGGCCGTATTCGCTCTGGATCCGCTGCAGATCCCAGTCCCGGGCCCGCTCGCCCTCCGGTGAGGGTGCGCCTCCGCTCTGTGCCGGATCCTCCCCGGCGATATTCGGTTTTCTTCCTCTGTGTCTTCTGCTCATGTCTCTTCCTGTGTTCCAAATGGTTTGCCGGTTGGCTTTCGATGTATTGTACGGTGTTTTGCCGGGAAAGTAAACATCTTTTTCAATAAATGATCTCCCGGGGCCTGTGAAAAGGCTCCGGGAGATCGTTCTTGGTCAGGCTTTCTTCCTTCAGGCTTCGGGCTCGAACATGTCCTTGCCCGCGCCGCACAGCTCGCAGGCGAAATCTTCGGGCAGATCCTCCCACTTCACGCCGGTCTCTTCCTCGTCATAGACCCAGCCGCAGATGGTGCACACATAACGCATGATGTTTCCCCTCCTTGTTCAGAATGATCAGCCGAAGCTGTTGAAAATATCGTCCCGGGGCGGCTCCTTGGGATTGGGGCCGTACTGGTTCGTCCCCGGCTCGCTGTCCCGGCACATCCACACCAGCAGGATGATGGCGCCCACCAGGGGGATCAGGATCAGGAAGTAATAGCCGCCGGATTTGCCGATGTCGTGGAGTCTGCGCCAGCAGACCGCCAGACCCGGGATCAGGGTGGCCAGGGAGAACAGACCCGCCAGCATACCGAAGAAGCTGCCCACGGTGCCCTCGCCGGCGGAGTTCTGCAGACCGGCCAGCACGCTGTTGATCAGCGTGGTGAACAGCACAAAGTACCAGTACTCGCTGCGTCTGGCCCGGCCGTTGAAATTGGCGTAATTGTTGAATACGTTCAGAATGGCTTCTTTAAAGCTCATGGCTGCCTCTCTTTCTTCGCCGGGCTTGTCACATGATGATGGCCTTCTTGGGGCAGACGCTCTCGCAGGTGCCGCAGGCCACGCACAGATCCTCGTCCAGCTCCCAGGTCTTGGCGGCGCGATCCACCGTCAGTGCCCCGGCGGGGCACTTTCTGGCACAGATGGTGCAGTAGATGCACTTGCTGGGATCCTGAACGGGCTTGCCGTCATCCCGGGGCTTGGGGGCCTCCGCGGGCTTCTCCTCCGCCTTGGGAGCTTCCTCCGCCTTGGGGGCGGGCTTCTCCTCCGCCTTGGGGGCCGGCGCAGGAGCCGCCTTGGGCGCGGGTGCGGCGGGAGCGGCCTCCACGGTCACGGGCTCGTCGCCGGGCATCAGGATGGCCTTCTTGGGACAGGCCTCGGCACAGGTGCCGCAGCCGACGCAGGTATCCTCGTCCAGAGTCCAGGTCTTGGCGGCCCGATCCACCGTCAGGGTCCCGGCAGGGCACTTCCTGGCGCAGATGGTGCAGTAGACGCACTTGGAGGGCACCTGAACAGGCTTGCCGTCGTCTCTGGGCCGAATCACGGTCCCGGCGGCGGAGGCGGCCTTGGGAGCCTCCTCGGCCTTGGGAGCGGCAGGCGCGGCGGCGGGCTTGGGCGCGGGGGCCTTCTTCACCGGCGGCTTCTTCAGGAAGGTGCCGGAGACCATCAGGTCCTCCTCCTTGGTGGCGATCATGTGGTAATCGCCGGTAAACTCGATGGCGCCGTGGCCGCAGAAGTCCATACAGGTAGCGCAGAAGGTGCAGGAGCCCAGGTAGAAGGTCCTGGTGACCAGATCCCCTTCCTCGGTCTTCTCGATGGTATGGGTGATGGCGTTGCCGGAGCAGACGCGCTCGCACATCATGCAGTTGATGCACTTGTCCGGATGGAACACGATCCGGCCCCGGTAGTTGGGGGCGGCCTCAGAGGGCTTGACGGGATACATGTCGCAGCTGGACTTGGAGAACAGGCCCTTGATGGCCTCTTTCACAAAGGGAAAATCCATTACTTCATCGCCCTCCTTTTCTCCTGGAGGATCTTGGTGGCCAGCACCAGACCGTCCATGACTGCCTCGGGCTTGGGGGTGCAGCCGGCCACGTCCACGTCCACATGGACGTACTTGCTGAGGGGTCCGGCGATGGCATAGCTGCCCCGGAACACGTTGCCGGACTGGGGGCAGGAGCCCATGGTGACGATGCATCTGGGTTCGGGGACCTGCTCAATGGCCCGCAGCACCCGGTTCAGGGACTGCTGGGTGACAGGGCCGGTGACCACCACGATATCGGCGTGCCGGGGGGTGCCGGCCAGCTTGAAGCCCAGACGTTCGGCGTCATAGCGGGGAGTGAGCACGCTCACCAGCTCGATATCGCAGCCGTTGCAGGAGCCGGCGTTGATATGGAACAGCCAGGGGGATTTCCCGGTGCTCTCTTCGATCAGTTTCTTAAACATGGACACGCCTCCTTAGAAACCGTACCAGCTCAGCACCAGGCTGATGAGAGCCAGGCCCGAGACCACGGTCCAGTAGTACTTGAAGATCTGCTCGATCTTCAGCCGCGCGGTGACGGCGTGGACAAAGGAGATGCCCACCGCGGTGGTCAGAACGCACAGCAGGAACATGACCAGCACGTCCAGCAGGATCACCACCATGCCGGCGGCGCCGCCGGTCAGGCCCATGGCCGCCGCCAGCTGCTCGATGCCGGTGCCGATGCCGCCGAAGAACAGGGCGATGAACAGGCTGGTCATCGTCAGCATTTTGACCGCGTGGTTCAGCTTATATACGCCCAGGGGAGCGCCGCTGTACTCAGCCAGCATGCCTTCGCAGATCTCGGTCTCGGCCTCAGCGGCGTCGAAGGGATGGTTGCCGGTCTCGCCGGGGATGATGAGCAGGAAGGCGATGGCGGCGGGGATCATGCTGGGACGCAGGATCAGGCTGCCGTACTTGGCCTGGAAGGCGGCGATCTGGGTCAGGGAGAAGCAGAGGCCGGTGTCCAGGGCGTTGCCCACGGTCTTGGCCACGCTCAGCAGCACCAGCACCAGGGGCAGCTCGCAGGCCAGAATGGTGACCATCTCACGGCTCAGGCCCACGCCGGCGTAAGGGGAGCCGGTAACGGAGCCGCCCATGATGACGGACACCGCCGGGATCAGCAGCAGGTAGAGGATGACGATCACGTCCGCCACCGCGCCGAAGGCCCGGAAGGAGAAGATGGGGATGAACAGCTGCAGCACCACCAGGGATGCCAGGCCCACCAGAGGCGCCAGCAGGAACACGGTCTTGGAGGTGACGGTGGCGGGGACGATGGTCTCCTTGCCGCAGAGCTTGAAGAAATCGTAGAAGGGCTGCAGGATCGGGGGACCCACGCGCTTCTGCATTCTGGCCACCAGCTTCCGGTCGATGCCGCACAGCAGCAGGCCGGTGAGGAAGCAGAACAGGAAGCCCGGGAAGATGAGGATATAGCCCAGGTATCTCAGAGCGTCAAGCAGAATAGCACTCATATTCCCACCTCCTTAAAGAACGATCGTGGCGTACACGATGGCCAGGGCCAGCGCGACCACCGCCCACAGGGCGTAATCATTGACCACGCCGCTGTGCAGCTCATGCATGAATCCGAAGTAGTGTCTCCAGTTGTGCTTGAAGCCCCAGAACAGGTCTTCGCCGCCCACCTGGGAGTACACGCTCTCTTCGCCGCCGAAGAACAGGTCGTACTTGCCCTCGGGCTTCTCGGCGTTCATCTCCCGGACCCGGTCGTACTTGCCGGAGATCGCCACGATGGTGATGGCCAGCAGGGCGATGATCAGCAGGAACAGCCAGTTGATCGGAGACCAGACGCCGGCCTGGGCAAAGTTGACCACCGGGTTCTGCAGGATGATGGTACCCTCGCCCATCATGCTGTTGATGTAAGTGCCCACGCTGAACACAGCCCGGGCGGCAGGCTCGGTCAGATACTTGGTGACCAGGCCGGGGAACAGGCCGGTCAGGATGCACAGCAGAGCCAGGATGCCCATGGCAAAGCGCATGCCGAAGGGCACCTCCTGAACCTTCTCGTACTCCTTGGGCAGACGCCCGAAGAACACAGACTGGCTGACCTTCACGAAGGAGGCCAGGGTCAGGGTGGAGGTCACCAGGGCGATGATGGTCACCAGCGCAAAGCCGATGTTGCCGGTCTCGGCGGCCTTCTGATAGGCGGCCTGGTAGATCATCCACTTGGAGGCAAAGCCGTTGAAGGGCGGGATGCCGCTGATGGAGGCCGCGCCGATGAGGAACAGCGCCGTGGTGTGGGGCATCTTCTTTGCCAGCCCGCCCAGACGGTTCAGGTCGGTGGTGCCGGTCTCATGGAGAACGGCGCCGGCGGCAAGGAACAGCAGGCCCTTAAAGAGGGTGTGGTTCATGGCGTGGTACAGGCCCGCGGACACGCCCAAGCCGGTAGCCAGGCCCACCGCAGTGAGCACATAGCCGATCTGGGAGATGGAGTGGAAGGCCAGCAGTCTCTTGAAGTCATGCTGGGCCAGGGCCATGGTGACGCACACGAACATACTCACCGAGCCCAGGAACACCAGCCAGAACTGCATGGTGCCCAGCTCCATGGTCTGGAACAGGAAGTAGGTCAGACGGATCAGGCCATAAATGCCGGACTTGGTCAGCACACCGGAGATGAGCACCGAGATGCTGGCCGGGGCCGCGCCGTGGGCGTCCGCCGCCAGGGGATGGAAGGGCACGATAAAGGCCTTGGTGGAGAAGCCGATGAACAGCAGGGCGAAGGCCAGCTTGGTGGAGGTGCCCAGGTTGCCGGGGATCAGGGCGCTCAGCTGGGCGAAGTTCAGGGTTCTGGCCTGGGCATAGAGCAGGATGGTGCCCGCCAGGATGCAGGTAGAGCCCATGCAGCCCACCACCAGGTACTTGAAGGCCGCCTCCAGGGCGCCGTTGGCCCGGTTGCGGAAAGCGGTCAGGGCCACCGCGGCGAAGGTCAGGATCTCCACCATGATGAACATGTTGAACAGGTCTCCGGACAGGACCAGGCCCATAACGCCGCCGGCCAGCATCAGAAACAGGGTGTAATACTGGGGCACGTTGTCGTCCCGCTCCATGTACCGGAAGGAGTACAGGCAGGAGACGAACACGGCGGTGGCGATCAGCAGGCCGAAGAACAGGCCCAGGGCGTCCACCTCCAGGGCGATGCCGATGGCATAGCCGCCGGCGGGGACCCGGTTGCCCATCCAGTAGGCGATGATGCCGCCGTCGATCATGATGGGCTTCACCAGAGCGATCAGCAGAGCCAGGGGGCCGGCGGTGGCCACGAAGGCGATGCCGTGCCGCAGAGCCCTGACCTTCCCGAGCATGACGATCAGAAATGCGCCCAGGAAGTAGAGCATGATGGCAAAGATGGGGAAGTGCCGGACAAATTCAGTACTCATCCTCTCAGCCTCCTTATCTCGCGGGTGTCAAGGGTGCCGTAGGACTCCTTGAGCTTGATGACCAGAGCCAGGCTCATGGCGGTGACACAGGCGCCGATGACGATGCTGGTCAGGGTCAGGGCCTGGGGGATGGGATCGACGAAGTAGCTGGCCTGCGTCAGCTCACCGGGGGTAAAGATGGGGGCGGTGCCGCCCGGGTTAAATCCGATGGTGATGATCAGCAGGTTCACGCCGTAGTCCGCGATGCTCAGGCCGATCACGGTCTTGACCAGGTTGTATTTGACAACGATGCAGTAGAAGCCGAGAACGATGAGGAAGAAGGAAGCGATGTAGTTGAATACGATCATATCTCTCACCTCACGCTTTCTCGTTCACAAGGCCCAGCATCAGCAGGGCGATGGAGCCGATGCCGGTGAAGACCTTGACGCCTACGGTGACGTTCATCAGCAGAATGGTGCCGGTGCTGTACAGGTCGCCGATGTTCCCCTGCTGATACAGGATATTCTGGCAGAACTGAGCGCCCACGGCCACGCCCATCATGGCCAGGGCCACGTACACCACGGAGGCAAAGCCCTCGGTGTCGTGCAGAAGGTTGGCGCTCAGGGTGCGCACCGTGGTCTCATAGCCGTGGCCCAGATAGATCAGGACCACCACGCCCACCACCAGGACGCCGCCCTGGAAGCCGCCGCCAGGAGAGAGATGTCCGTGGAGGATGATGTATACCAGGTAGGTCAGGGCGAAGGGGAGCATATAGTCGCAGCCGGAGGACTGGACTACGTTTTTCACGCGGATGTTCTCATTTTTCATCAGCCTCGCCCTCCTTTTTCTCTTTCTTGGTAAACAGGATGACCGCGCTGCCGGCCACGGCGGTGATGAGAATGAAGGCCTCGCCCATGGTATCGTAACCACGGAAGTCGAAGACGATGCTGGTCACGTCGTTGACCGCGTGGGTCTCGGCCAGGTTCTGCTGGACGATGGCGTCGGCCGCGCCGTTGGCGTGGGAATCGTCATAGGCCTCGGGGTTCTGCTGGAGCTCGTACACGCTCACCGCCGCCTCCCCGCCCTCGTAGGTCCGGGGAAGGGAGCCCATCTGAACGGCTCCGTACAGGCAGGCGAAGAGGATCACGCCCAGGCAGACCCAGGTCAGGAATTTTTTCATTTCCCGTCCCCTCCTTTGATCTTTCTCAGGGTGACGATGAAGATCAGCGGGGTCAGGGCCGCGCCCACGGCGGCCTCGGAGATCGCCACGTCCGGGGCGTGCAGCAGCAGAAATTCCGCCGCGGCGAACAGGCCCGTGACGCCCAGGGCGATCACGGAGGACAGCAGGTTCTCAAAGTGGATCGCCAGGATGGCGGAGACCACCAGGCCCAGAACCACCAGGACGTTCAGGATCACAAGCAGATTAGTCATACAGATCCCTCCCCAAATCGTCAACTTCCATCTTCTTCTCGGGGCGGATGCCGGACTTATAGGCGCCCTTGGCGATGGCGTGGGAGCCAACCGGGTTGGTCGCCAGGATCAGACCCGCCACCAGGGCCACCTTGACGGCGGTGCCGGCGGAGTGCATCACAAAGATGGCGTACAGCAGCGCGCCCAGGGCCACGCCCAGCATGCCCAGGGTGGCGATGCAGGTGCTGGCCTGCATCCGGCTGTAGGTATCGGGCATTTTCAGAACGCCGATGGTGCCCGCCAGGGCAAACACGGCGCCGATGACCAGAAGAAGGTCCACGATGATCCTAATTGCCATCCTTCTTCCCCCTCTCTTTCTCCAGGTAGCGTCCCACCAGCATGGTGTCGATGAAGCCGAAGGCGGCGCAGACGATGGAGATATCCAGATAAATGCCTCTCCCGCTGAACAGGGAGAACAGGATCATGGCGCAGCAGATCAGGGTATCCGCCGCGTCGCCGGCCACCATACGGTCGGCGGCGGTGGGGCCTTTGGCCACACGCACCATCAGCAGTGCCGCCAGCAGGGCCAGAAACACCGCGAAGATAACCAGTTCGCTCATTCCCAAACCCTCCTTAAGCCTTTCTCCAGCGTGCCCTTAATGGCGTCTCCGGCTTCCTTGCCGCTGGGCTTCGTAACGTCGATCCAATGGATGTAGTAGTAGGTCTGTCCCTCCTCCTCGGCCACCTCCATGGTGATGGTGCCGGGGGTCAGGGTGATGGCGTTGGCCAGAGCCGCCTGGCCGTAGTCGCTCTTCAGATCCACAGGCACCTTCACGATGCCGGGATTGATGTTCCTGCATCCCGAGAAGCAGCGCCTGGCCATATCCACGTTGGCCTTCACCAGTTCCACTGGGAACACGCAGACCCAGAAGAACAGGCCGGAGAAGAGCTTGACGGGATTGCACAGCCAGAAGGCCTTTTCATGGATGAAAAAGCGGGCTGTAAACAGAGCCACCGCCAGGCTCACCACCGCACCGGCTATCAGCTCCTGGACCGCGAAGGACCAGGTCAGCAGCAGCCAGAAGGCAAAGCAGAGGATAAAGGTCACGACGACTGCGGGGAATTTCGTCTTTTGCAAGGTGAGTCCTCTCCTTTCTTGCCGAGGATCGTCTCCTCGGTTTTTCTACTCGACTTTTAAGTTTTCCACATAGAACTCCCGGCCGGCCACCATACGGATGGCGGTGGAAGCACACTCAGGGCAGCAGGCCGTCCTGGGCGGGATGGGCCCCTCGTAGCCGCAGCTGAGGCAGCGGAAGGAGGCGGGCACCGGCTGGATCAGCAGCCTGGCGCCTTCGGCCCTGGTCCCTTTGGAGGCGATGGGAAAAAACTCCATCAGACACTCCGGGATCACGCCGGAGTATTCCCCCACCTTCAGGGAGATCTCCAGCACCCGGTCGAAGCCGTTTTTCTCCGCCTGCTCCCGGACGATCTCCAGGATGCCCTCGGTCAAAGCCAGCTCGTGCATCAGCGGTCCAGGCAGCTGAAGCAGGGGTCGATGCTGGCAATGATGAGTCCGGCGTCGGCCACGGTGTTGCCACGCAGCATGAAGGGCACCGTGGGGGTGTTCTTGTAGCTGGGCACGTGGACGCTGACCCGGTGGTTGTTCAGGCTGCCGTCGCCCACCACCATGTGGCTGAGCTGGCCTCTGGGGGCCTCGTGCCGACAGACGGCCATGCCCTCTTTGATCTTGACCAGCTTGTTGCCCAGGTTGATGGGGCCTTCGGGCAGATTCTCCAGGGCCTGGCGGATGATCTTGATGCTCTCGTAGCACTCCAGGGCGCGGACCACCACGCGGGCGTACACGTCGCCGCTGTCCACCACGGGAACATTGAACTCAAAGTCGCCGTAGGCGGAGTAGGGGGCGTCCCGGCGCACGTCGATATCCACGCCGGAGGCGCGGGCATGGGGGCCTACTGCGCCCATCCGCAGGGCGTCTTCCCGGGTGAGAACACCCACGCCCTTGGTGCGCATGGCGATGGTCTTGTCGGTGACGGCGATCTCGGTGATCCGATCCAGGGGGGCCTTCAGCTTGTCGCAGGCGTCCAGGATCTCCCTTCTGAGATCGTCGCTGATGTCCCGACGGGAGCCGCCGATGGTGACCATGGCGTAGTTGACCCGGTTGCCGGTCATCTTCTCCAGAATGTCCATGACCAGCTCCCGCTCGTCCCAGATGTGCATGAACATGCTGTCATGGCCGATGATGTGGCAGGCGATGCCCAGCCACAGGAAGTGGGAGTGGAGCCGCTCCAGCTCTGCGGTGATGACGCGGATATAGTCGCCCCGCTTGGGGACCTGGATGCCGTTGATGCTCTCCACGCACATGGCGTAGGTCAGGGCGTGGGAGTGGGAGCAGATGCCGCACACGCGCTCCACCAGCACCAGGGTCTGGATGGCGTTGCGCTCGGTGGCCAGCTTTTCGATGCCCCGGTGGTTATAGCCCACAAAGACCTTTGCGTCCTTGATGACCTCGCCCTCGGTGTAGAGCTTGGCGTGGATCGGCTCCTCCAGTGCGGGATGATAGGGCCCGATGGGTACGATGTAGCTCATTCCTTGCCCTCCTTCTTCATGTTGTCCACCAGCTCACTCAGGGGTGTGACCATGATATGGCCCCGTCCCTGGGTCTCCAGCATATCCTCGGGCAGGAACAGCCGTTCGGACATGTCCAGGCCCTCAAAGGTCACGCCGAACAGCTCGTTCAGCTCCCGCTCGGGCCAGGTGGCGGCAGTGTCGTAGATCTCTCCGATGGAGGGAAGCTCCATCTCGCCCACCACGTGGTAGGATTCGATGGCCGGATCCACCGCGTAATCCCAGGAGACGTCCAGCAGCCCCTCTTTGTTCAGGAAGCCGTGGATCATCACCAGGTACACGCCGTTTTTCCGCATCCGCTCCGCGATCGGTACGATCTGATCCTTCTGGATATCGATGCGTTTGTACTCCTGCAAATAAATCACCTCTCTGTGAATTATTTATAATATGGTAAATGGCCTCGCCATGGGGAAACGAATAAAAGTGAAAAGTGAAGAGTGAATCGTGAATCGTTATGGTGTCGCTTCGCGACGGATTGATCATCGCAGGGCCCGGTGGTCCGGCTGTAGGGGCGACCCTCCGCTTCGCTTCGCCCTTGCGGTCGCCCGCGCGGAACCCCGTCGGATGCCGCGTGGTCTCCGGCGAATGCGAAAAACGCCCGCCCTATCGCAGGGGCCGTTCCTCTCAGCAGATCCGGGGCAGCTGGGCGCCGGTGAGCTTCTGAAGGATCCTTCGGCCGCCCAAAGGCGTTTTCATCACGACCCGGCCGGGGAAATCTCCGGTGACAGAACCGATGCAGACGGCGTTTGCTCCCTCCTCGTGGCTTCTCAGCACCGCGAGGGCCGCCTCCGTCTGTTCCTCCGGCACCACCGCCAGCAGCTTTCCCTCGTTGGCGCAGTACAGCGGATCCAGCCCCAGCATCTCGCAGGCGGCATGGACCGCCGGGCGCACCGGCAGGGCCCGTTCTATCAGCTCGATCCCCAGCTCCGAGCCCTCCACGAACTCGTTGAGGGTGGTGGCCACGCCGCCCCGGGTGGGATCCCGGAGCACCCGGACCCCGGGGACCTTGTCCAGCAGATCCAGGGCCATGTGGTTGAGGCAAGCGCAGTCGGAGCGCAGCTCCCCCTCCAGCATACCGCTGCGGGCGAGCATCACCGTGGCGCCGTGGTCGCCCATGGTGCCGGAGATCAGCACCGCGTCGCCGGGCCGCAGGTTCCGGGGACTCAGCCCGGGATACCGGAGAACGCCGATCCCGGCGGTGTTGATATACAGCCCGTCGCCCCGACCCTTCTCCACCACCTTGGTGTCGCCGGTGACGATCTGGACCCCCGCCTTCTCACAGGCCCCGGCCATGGAGGCGATGATCTTCTCCAGGTTCTCCATGGGAAAGCCTTCCTCCAGGATGAAAGCGCAGCTGAGATATTTAGGCTCCCCGCCGCACATGGCGATGTCGTTGACGGTGCCGCAGACCGAGAGCTTCCCGATGTCTCCCCCGGGGAAAAACAGGGGAGAGACCACGAAGCTGTCGGTGGAGAATACCAACCGGTCCCCGCCGGGGAGCAGGGCTCCATCCCCCAGGGCGCTGAGGGCGGGATTGCCCAGGGCGGGCAGGATCTGCTGTTCGATCAGCCGGGAGGTCTTCTTCCCCCCGCTGCCATAGTCAAGAGTAATGATCTCGTCCATTTTCAATCTATCTTCCTTTTTGGCTCCCCCTCCGGGGGAGCTGTCAGCCATCGGGCTGACTGAAGGGGTGTCGGTTTCGAGACAGCCCCTATCGGTCATTCTCCCCTTAGGGGGAAGCAGGCCGGTACAGATACGCCGCGCTGCAGGCTCCCTCCGAGGAGACCATGCAGGGCCCCACCGGATCCTCCGGGGTACAGCGCTTGCCGAACAGGGGGCAGTCGGCCGGCCTCAGCCGTCCGGTGATGACCTCGCCGCAGCGGCAGGCCGTGGGCTTGGGCGCGGGCAGCCGCTCCAGGCCGAATCTCACCTGGGCGTCCTGCTCCCGCAGCTGTGGCCGCAGCCCCAGGCCGCTGTCCGGGATCTCTCCCAGGCCCCGCCACAGATCCGTCCGGGGCGCCAGGCACCGGGCCATGATCCCCTGGGCCAGCAGATTCCCCTTTGCCGAAACGGCCCGGGGATAGTCGTTCTCCACCCGGGGCGAGCCCTCCTTCAGTTGCCGCAGCAGATGATACACCGCCAGCAGGATATCCTCCGGCTCGAAGCCGGAGATTACCGCCGGCATGCCGTATTCCTCGGGCAGGTACCGGAAGCCCTCGGCACCGATGATGGTGGCCACATGGCCCGGGCAGAGGAAGCCCTTGACCTGGAAATTCTCGGATCGGAGCAGCGCCCGCAGGGCCGGCTCCACCCGCTTGAGCAGGGACCAGACGGTAAAATTCCTCACGCCCTGCTCCGCCGCCGTCAGCGCGGCGATGGCCGTGCCGGGGGCGGTGGTCTCAAAGCCCACGCCCAGGAAGACCACTTCCTTCGCGGGGTTCTGTTTTGCGATCTCGATGGCGTCCATGGGGGAATAGACGATCTCCACCCTGGCGCCCAGGGCCCGGCGGCGCTGGAGGCTGTCTCCGGGTCTGCTCCCGGGCACCCGCAGCATATCGCCGTAGCTGGCGATGATGACGCCCGGCTCCATGCTCAGGCTCAGGATCTGATCGATGACCTCCGTCGGGGTGACGCAGACCGGGCAGCCCGGCCCGCTGAGCAGCTCCACGCCCTCCGGCAGCACCGATTTGATCCCGGAGCGGGCGATGGCGTGGGTATGGGTGCCGCAGACCTCCATCAGCTTCACCGGCTCCGGCCGCAGCTCACGGATGGCGGCGATCAGCGTTTCAGCGGAGGGCATCGTCCAGCTCCTCCCAGGTCTCCAGATCCTCCAGGGCCTGCCGCTCGGGCAGCCGCTCGATGGCGAAGCCCGCGTGGACCATCACATAGTCCCCCGGCTTCGGCTCCGGGATAAAATCCACCCGGATCTTCCGCCGGGTCCCCAGAGCCTCCCCCACGGCGTCGTTTCCGTGGATCTCCACCAGTTTTAACGGTACTGCCAGGCACATTCCAAAAGCCTCCCCGCTCACGACAGAATGAGCGCAATTGTCTATTTTTTATCAGTGTTACTCTATCACACAGCAGCGGGGAAAGCAAGGATATTTTCTATTTCTTGTCTTTTCCCGCGCCCACAGCCGCTCCGGCGATCATCAGCTGACCCAGGCTCAGCCCTTCGTCGTTGCAGGACACCCGCCGATGACGGTACACCCGCAGGCCCGCGCTCTCCAGGGCGGCAGGGAGCTTTGCCATCAGGATCTGGTTCTGGAAGCTGCCGCCGGAGAGGACCACGTCCGTATACCCGGTCTTCTCCGCGCCGTACAGGCACATCCGCCTTGCCATCTCGGTCAGGGTGTTCAGGAAGGCTCCGGCCAGAACGCCGGTGTCCTCGCCCCTGTCCCGATCCCGGACGATCTCCCGGATCATGGGTCGCCAGTCGAAGCGCAGGGGTTCGCCCTCCAGGACCACGGGATACACCCGGTCCGTCTCCTTCGCCGCCGCCTCCAGCAGCACCGCCCCCTGGCCCTCGTAGCTGGCCAGAGTCTTGATACCCAGGATGGCCGCCACCCCGTCGAAGAGTCTCCCCATACCCGAGGAGCCGGGGCAGTTCAAGCCCAGGGACAGCATTTTTTCATAGCTCTCGGCTCCGGGGATCTCTCCCCCGCCGCAGCCGCTCTCCCACAGCAGGGCGAAGGCCAGCCGGGACAGCTCCTTCACCGCCCGATCTCCGCCGATGAGCGGGATGGGCCGCAGGGATCCCAGCCGTGTGAAGCCCCGGTAATCCCCTGCCAGCAGCTCCCCGCCCCAGGCCTGGCCGTCGGTGCCGTAGCCCACCCCGTCCCAGATCAGTCCCAGACAGGGGCCGGCAAGACCGTTGTCGGCCATGCAGGCGGCCATGTGGGCGTGATGGTGCTGGACCCGGACCAGCTCCAGGCCCTCCGCCTCCGCCCGATTCTGTGCGTATTCGGTGGACAGATAGTCCGGGTGCAGGTCGCAGGCCAGGACTTTGGGCCGGATATCGAACAGCCGCTCAAAGTGGCGGATCTGCTGCTCGTAATGGGCCAGGGTCTCGGCGTTTTTCAGATCCCCGATGTGCTGGCTGGGAAATACGTAGTCCCCCTTGGACAGGCAGAAGCTGGCCTTCTGCTCGGCCCCGCAGGCCAGGATCCCGCCCCGGCTGCCTTCGATGCGCACCGGAAAGGGCACATAGCCCCGGGAACGGCGGGCGAAATATTCCTTCCCGCCCAGGACCCAGCACAGGGAGTCGTCGCAGCGGGTCTGGATCTGGCGGTCATGGAGCAGGAAACCGTCGGCGATGCCCCGGAGCTTCTCCAGCGCCTCTTGGTTTCGATAGACGATGGGCGTGTCCGACAGGTTGGCGCTGGTCATCACCAGCGCGTCCAGATCCTCCCCCAGCAGCAGCACATGCAGCGGGGTATAGGGCAGCATCACGCCCAGATAGCCGTTCTCGCTCAGATGTCCCAGCGCAGCCCGGTCCCGCTTTTTCAGCAGCACGATGGGCTTGCGGAAGCTCTCCAGCACCGCCCGCTCCTCATCGGAGACGAGGCAGTACTTCTCCGCCGCGGCGGTATCCCGGCACATCAGGGCAAAGGGCTTCTCGTCCCGCTCCTTCCGGCGCCGAAGGGTCCGCACCAGCTGTTCGTCCTCCGCCAGGCAGGCCAGGTGCATGCCGCCCAGGCCCTTCACCGCCAGGATCTTTCCGTCCTTCAGCCGGGCCCGGGCGGTCTCGACGGGGTCGCCGGGCACTTCCCGGCCCTCCGCGTCCAGGAAGAAGACCCGGGGGCCGCAGACCGGACAGCAGTCCGGCTGGGCGTGGTAGCGGCGGTTTTCAATATCATGATACTCCCGGTCGCAGTCCGGGCACATGGGGAAGCGGGCCATGGAGGTGCTGCAGCGGTCATAGGGCACGTCCCGGATGATGGTGAAGCGGGGGCCGCAGTTGGTGCAGTTGATGAAGGGATAGCGGTAACGCCGGTCCCGGGGGTCCAGAAGCTCCCGGCGGCAGTCCGCGCAGATGCCGATATCCGGAGAGATCAGGGTATTGCGCTCGTTCTCGGTCTTGCTGGAGAGGATACGGAAGTCCGAAAAGCCCCGGGGCTCCGGGCTGTACTCCGCCTCCACGCTCTCGATCACGGCCAGCTGGGGCGCCCGCTCCGGCAGCAGGCGCAGAAAACGCTCCAGGTCCTCCCGCTCGCCGTCCAGGACCAGCTCCACGCCGGAGCTGGAATTTTTGATGGTCCCCTTCAGTCCCGTCTCCCGCACCAGGCGGTGGATGAAGGGCCGAAAGCCCACGCCCTGCACGATGCCGCGGATCCGAATGAATACGCTCTCCAAGTCCTTCCCCTCCCGTCTGTGAAATGGATCGGTCCGGCCGATCTTTCGCTATTATATTTCCCTCCGCCCCGGATTGCAAGAGTCCCCTTGCTTTTGCTTTGCCGGGGACGTGAAAAGGACCCGATGCCTGGCACCGGGTCCTTTTTGCGCGTTCAACAGATCAGTCCGCCGTCATCCCCAGGCAGTGCTCGACCGCGGCCAGGCGCAGGCTGACGCAGTAGATCTCCATGGCCTTCTCCAGCTGCTCGATGGGCGGCAGGGAGGGGGCGATGCGCATGTTGCTGTCACGGGGATCCTTGCCGTAGGGGAAGGTGGCGCCGGCCTTGGTCAGGGTCAGGCCCGCCTCCTTGCACAACTGCCAGGTGGCCATGGCGATGCCGGGCATGGTGTTCACCGACACGAAATAGCCGCCCACGGGCTTTTCCCAGGCCGCGATGCCCAGCGGGGCGATCTCCCGCTCCAGGGCGTCCAGCACGCACTGGAACTTGGGTCCCAGGATCCCGGCGTGCTTCTTCATCAGGGCCAGCACTCCGGCCTTGTCCTTCAGATAGCGCACGTGGCGCAGCTGATTTACCTTGTCGTAGGAGATGATCTGGGCGTTGAGCAGCTTTTTCATGTAGGCCATATTGGCCTGGCTGCAGGCGAAAACGGACAGGCCCGCGCCGGGGAAGGTGATCTTGGAGGTGGAAGCGAACTCAAAAACCATATCGGCGTTGCCATATTTCTCGCACTCGGAGAGGATATCCGGGAAGGGCCGGTACTCGCCCCTGAACTCATGGACGCAGTAGGCGTTGTCCCACATGAGCAGAAAATCCGGGGCGGCGGGCTTCATGGAGGCGATGCGCCGGAGGGTCTCGTCGGAATAGACGATGCCGTCGGGGTTGGAGTACTTGGGCACGCACCACATGCCCTTCACCTCAGGGTCCTGAATGAGCCGCTCCACCAGGTCCATATCCGGGCCGGCGGGGGTCATGGGGACGGTGATCATCTCCATGCCGAAGCTCTGGGAGATGGAGAAGTGCCGGTCGTAGCCGGGCGCCGGGCAGAGCCATTTGACCTTCTCCAGCCGGGCCCAGGGCTTCTCGCTGTGCAGCAGGCCGTGGGTATAGGCCTTGGCGATGGTGTCGTACATCAGCTGCAGCGACGCGCTGCCGCCGACGAACACATTCTCGGGCTGGGTGCCCAGGATCTCGGCGAAGAGCTTTCTCGCCGCGGGCAGGCCCTCCAGATTGCCGTAGTTGCGCGCGTCGATGCCGTCGCAGACAAAGTCGCTGTCGGAGCGCAGCACGTCCATGATATCGCTGACCATGTCCAGCTGCTCCTTGCCGGGCTTGCCCCGGGCCATATTCAGGTTCAGGCCCTGTGCCTTCAGTTCCTCATACTTTGCCCGGATCAGCTCCCGCTCGGCCATCAGCTCCTCCCGGGTCATCCGGGGATAGGGTTTTTGGTTCATATCAGCAGATCCTTTCCTAATGTTTTTTCCGGTTCCCGGCCGTCTCATCCCGGCCCGTTTCTGTTATCAGTGTATCATAATCCCCTTCCGCGTTCAAGCAGGCCGGCGTTTTTTCCCCTTTTTTCTCCGAAAAACATGCGGCTGTCCCTCTTTTGCTCTTCCCTGACGGGCCGAGGTGTGCTAATATAGTGTTGTAAATCGCAAAAGCGGAGGCAACTGCCATGCGCGCTCTTCTCTTTCCCATGGAGCTGACGCCGGGGATGGTGGCCATCGTGGTGATCGGCGTGTTCCTGGCCTCCTTTGTGGACGGTGTGGCCGGGGGCGGCGGCATCATCTCGGTGCCCACCTATTTTCTGGCGGGGCTCCCGGCCCATCTGGCGCTGGGGACCAACAAGCTCTCCTCCTGCATCGGAACGGCGGTGTCCGCCGGGCGCTTTGTCAAGGGCGGTTACGTGGACTGGAAGCTGGCCGTCCCCTCGGTGCTTCTGGCCCTGGTCGGCGCCCATCTCGGCACCCGGCTGCAGCTGATGCTGCCGGACCGGTATCTGAAGCTCCTGCTGCTGGCGGTGCTGCCCGCGGCGGCCTTCATCATCCTGCGGCACAAGAAGCTGCCCGAGGAGCGGAGCGAAATGCCCGAGGGGCGCCGGGCGCTGATCGTGCTGTTGTCCTCCCTGATCGTGGGGGCCTACGACGGCTTCTACGGCCCCGGCACCGGCACCTTCCTGATCCTGATCTACTGCGGCCCCGGCAGGCTGGATCTGCGCACCGCCTCCGGAAATGTGAAGCTGGTGAACCTGGCCAGCAACTTAGGGGCGCTGTTCACCTCTCTCATAAGCGGACAGGTCTTCCTGGTGCTGGGCCTCATCGGGGCGGGTTCCTCCGTGCTGGGCCATTGGCTGGGCTCAGGTCTGGCCATCCGGGACGGTTCCAGGATCGCCCGGCCCATGATCCTGATCGTGCTGGCCCTGCTGGCGGTGAAAGTCATCACAGAACTGATATAGCGGAAAGGAGCGCTGCCACATGAAAAAAAGCATCGGCATTCTCGGCGGGATGGGGCCCATGGCCACGGCGGATCTGTACATCAAGATCCTGGCCATGACCAGGGCCGACCGGGACTGCGACCACATCCGCATCTACATCGACAGCGACGGGCAGATCCCGGACCGCACCGCCGCCATCCTCTACGGGGGTGAGGATCCGGTGCCGGAGATGACCTGCGCCTTACGGAATCTGGAAAAATGCGGGGCCGACTGCGTGCTTCTGCCCTGCAACACGGCCCACTGCTTCCTGCCCCGGCTCCAGGCCCTGACGGACACCCCCATCCTGGACATGACCAGGATCGCGGCCCGGCGCTGCCGGGAGCTGTTTCCGGGGAGGCGGCCCGCCATTCTCGGCACCCGGGGCCTGCTGGCCACCGGGCTCTATGCCCGGGCCATGGCGGAGGAGGGTCTGGATTGTCTCATCCCCAATGACGAGGAGCAGGGGCGCCTCATGCATCTGATCTACGACGTGGTGAAGGCCTCCCTGCCCATGGAGCCGGAAAAGGAGACCTGGCGGAGTCTGCTGGAGGGGCTGCGGGCCCGGGGTGCGGAGGTCTTTCTCCTGGCCTGTACGGAGCTTCCCATTCTGGCCAACACCCTGGAGCTGGACGGGCCCTTCCTGGACCCCACCGAGGAGCTGGCCCGGGAGGCCATCCTCACCTGTGGGTACGAACTCAAGGGCTGAGCATGCTTCCCCGTTTTGTGCTTTATTCGTTTAAACCGCTGATTCGCCGCGGTGTTTTTTGTGTAATGTCACAAAAATACTGAATATCATTCAAAATCTCTTAACATTTTCCGTCATTTCTACTATAATGTCTTCAAGCAGTTCCCCCCGGATCTGTTTTGAGAAACGAGAGAATACGAAAGGAGAGAACCCGAATGAAAGAAAAGAAAAAGCTGGGTCTTGGCGTAAAAATCCTCATCGGCCTGGTAGCGGGCATTATCGTCGGCGCGATCTTCTGGGCCGCCATGGGCCCCGATGCGGCCGCCGCCTTCACCGCCAAGTACATCAAACCCTTCGGTGACATCTTCGTCAACCTGCTGAAATTCATCGTGGTGCCGCTGGTACTGCTGAGCATCATGGACGGCGTGATCGCCATGGGCGACATCGGCAAGGTCGGCAAGATCGGCTGGAAGACTGTTGCCTACTTCCTGGTCACCACCGCCATCGCCTGCGTCATCGGCCTGATCGTGGCCAGCCTGTTCAAGGGCGCTTTCCCCATCCTTTCGCTGGCGGAAGACGCGGCCTACGAGGCCAAGACCTCCAACCTGATGGACGTGATCGTGAACATCTTCCCGTCCAACGCCATCAATCCCCTGTCCACCTCGGCTATGCTGCAGATCATCTTCATCGCCATCATCTTCGGCTGCGGCGTGCTGGTGGCCGGTGAGAAGGGCAAGCCCTTCGGCGACTTCATCACCTCCTTCAACGATGTCACCCAGCGGGTCATGGGCTTTATCCTGGCCGTCTCCCCCATCGGCGTGTTCGCCCTGATGGTCTGGGTCGTGGCCGCGCAGGGTCCCAAGATCCTGGGTTCTCTGGGCCTGGTGCTGCTGGCCGCCTACATCGGCTATATTCTCCACGTGGTCCTGGTCTACAGCATGTCCGTCAAGATCTTCGCCAAGATGAGTCCCCTGGAGTTCTTCAGGAAGATCTTCCCCGCCGCCGCCTTCGCCTTCACCTCCACCTCCTCCGTGGCCACCCTGCCGGTAACCAAGGAGTGCTGCGATGAGATGGACGTGCACCCGGAGATCTCCTCCTTCGTGCTGCCTCTGGGCGCCACGGTGAACATGGACGGTACCGCCATCTACCAGTGTGTGGCCGCCATCTTCCTGGCCAAGTGCATCGGCGTGGATCTGAGCATCACCCAGATGATCGTCATCGTCGTCACCGCCACTCTGGCCTCCATCGGCACCGCCGGTACCTCCGGCGCGGGTATGATCATGCTGGCCATGGTGCTGGAGTCCGTGGGCATCCCGCCCGTCTACATCGGCATCATCTACGGTATCGACCGTCTGTTCGATATGGGCCGTACCGCTCTGAACATCATCGGCGACGCCTCCTGCGCCGTCTGCGTGAACACCTGGGAGGGCAACGACGCCCTGAAGAGCGAGAAGAAAACGGCATAAAAACCGCCTGGCTTCCGAACCAAAACCGCATAAAAACCCACCGGGGCTGTGAGAGTATCACAGCCCCGGCTTTTCGTTTGTCGAAAATATCCCGCCCGCACGGTACGAACGCAGCTCCGGCCAAGAGCCGGGAAAGGAAAATCACCGCGCCTGCTTCTGCCGCAGCAGGAGAGAGTCCGCGATCATGGCGATGAACTCGCTATTGGTGGGCTTTCCCTTGATATTCGACACCGTGTAGCCGAAGTACTTCTGCAGCACCTCGATGTCGCCCCGGTCCCAGGCCACCTCGATGGCGTGGCGGATGGCCCGCTCCACACGGGAGGGGGTGGTGGAGAAGCGCCTGGCCACTTCGGGATAGAGGACCTTGGTGACGGCGTTGATCATATCCATATCGTTGTAGGTGAGGAGAATGGCCTCCCGCAGGTACTGGTATCCCTTGATGTGGGCGGGAACTCCGATCTCGTGGATCACCTCGGTGACCCTGGCCTCCAGCTCCGCGGACGTGATCTCCCCGCGGCCGGGGTCTCTGCCGTCGGGCTCCCGGGTCCGGTTCTCGGTATTGGCATGCTTGGCCCGCATGACTAGCGCCACGGGGTCACAGGGCTGGGGCATGAAAAAATCCACACCGCAGGCGGCGCAGCGGTTGAGCACCGCGTCGGTGACGAAGGCCGAGGTCATGATTATCCGGCACCGATGCCCTGTTTCCGGCAGCCGGCGCAGCACCTCCAGCCCGTCCAGTCCGGGCAGCATCAGGTCCAGGATCAGAACGTCGGGCTTCAGCTCCCCGGCCTTTTCCAAAGCGCCCGGCCCGTCGGACGCAGTTCCCACCAGTTCCAGTTCCGGATCGGCGGCGATCTCCCTTGCCACCGCGCCGCAGAATTCCGCGCCGGCGTCTGCCAGCAGAATGCGGGTCTTGGTTTCCATAACTATTTTCCTCCCGTTACAGCAAGCAATCGATTCTTTGCACGTGAAGCGGTCATTTATCCGTCAATGCGGGAACAATTTACCATATCTGGGACTTTTTGTGTAGGGAACTCTGTCGAAGAATCGGTATTATTTGTTTACATAATATTGTATTTTCCGGCAGAATGCAAGTCTTTCCGATCCCTTTCGACAAATTATTTTTTTCTTGTATGTCGTACGATGTCGAAATCTGTCGAACCCTCCGCCGCCGGGCCAAACAGCCCGCTTCCCGCCTCGCCGCTGTGCCGGAGGACCTTGATTTTCTCTCTTGTGTGACAGCCGTTTCGATGATAGAATACTGTCGTTAATAAGTCTCTTCACAGGAGGATTCGTTATGATCAGTCTTTGCAGCCAATGGGAATTCACTCCGCAATGGTCCGAGGACTTTCTCCGGGGTCAGGGCGAGGCCGAGCCGGTCCGCCTGCCCCATACCGTCCGTGAGATCCCCCAGCATTACGCCGGCCCCCGGGATTATGAGATGGTCTGCGGTTACCGCAGAAAGCTGGAGGTCGGAGAGGAGCTCCGGGGCCGGCGTCTGTTCCTGCAGTTCGACGGTGCGGCGCACATCGCCACCGTCTATCTCAACGGCGCGGAATGCGCCCACCACCGCACGGGCTACACCGCCTTCCGGGTGGAGATCACCGATCTGGTCCGCTGGGGAGAGGAAAACGACCTGGCGGTGAAGCTGGACTGCACCGAAAACGGCCAGATCCCGCCCTTCGGCTTTGTGATCGACTACCTGACCTACGGCGGCCTGTACCGGGAGGTCTGGCTGGACGTTCGCCCGAAGAACTACATTGAGGACCTGTTCGTCTTCACGCCCAGTCTGGATCTGCTGGAGGCCCGGCTGAGCCTCACCGATCCGAAGATGCTGGTGAGGCTCAGCGTGCTGGACGGCGAGCGGCTGCTGGCCCAGGTCACCGGCCACGATCTCTTTACCGTCCGGGTGCCCCGGGCCCAGTCCTGGAGTCCGGAGAGCCCCAAGCTCTACACCTGCCGGGCCGAGCTGCTGGATGACAAGCACCAGGTTCTGGACCGGGCGGAGACGAAGGTGGGCTTCCGCACCATCGAGTTCAAGCCCGACGGCTTTTATCTCAACGGCAAGCGCAGCTTCCTCCGGGGCCTGGACCGGCATCAGTGCTACCCCTACATCGGCTACGCCGCCACCGCCCACCTCCAGCGGGAGGACGCCCGGATCCTGAAGCAGGAGCTGGGCTGCAACGCGGTGCGCACCTCCCACTATCCCCAGAGCCAGCACTTCATCGACGAGTGCGACCGGCTGGGTCTGATGGTCTTCACCGAGATCCCCGGCTGGCAGCATATCGGCGACGCCGCCTGGAAGGATCAGGCGGTGGAGAACGTGCGGGAGATGGTGCTGCAGTACCGCAACCACCCCAGCATCGTGCTCTGGGGCGTGCGCATCAACGAGAGCCAGGATGACGACGCCTTCTACACCCGCACCAACGCCCTGTGCCATGAGCTGGATCCCAGCCGTCCCACCTCCGGCGTGCGCTATCTGCAGAAGAGCAGCCTGCTGGAGGATGTGTACGCCTACAACGACTTCTCCCACACCGGTCAGAATCCAGGCTGTCTGCCCAAGAACAAGGTCACGCCGGACATGGGCAAGGCCCTGCTGGTCTCCGAGCACAACGGGCACATGTTCCCCACCAAGAGCTTCGACCCCTGGGCCAAGCGCCAGGAGCAGGCTCTGCGCCACGCCCGGGTCCTCAACGACACCCAGGCCGACGGTCAGCACGCCGGCTGCTTCGGCTGGTGTATGTTCGACTATCCCACCCATAAGGATTTCGGTTCCGGCGACCGGGTCTGCTACCACGGCGTGATGGACGCCTTCCGCAATCCCAAGCTGGCCTCCGCCACCTACGCCAGCCAGGGCGAGGAGCGCCCGGTGCTGGTGGTGGGCAGCCCCATGGATATCGGCGACTACCCCGCCGGCGATCTGGGGAAGGTCTACGTTTTCACCAACGCCGACCAGGTGGATCTGTACAAGAACGATCAGTTCGTAGCCACCTTCCGCTCCCGGGGCTGGGACGGCCTGAAGCACGGCCCGGTGCTCATCGATGACACCATCGGCTGCCTGCTGGAGACCGTGGAGGGCTTCCCTCCTGAGGAGGCCCGTCTGGTAAAGGAGGTACTCCAGGCCGCCGCCAGGCACGGCATGGCGGATCTGCCCGCCCAGGACAAGGCCAAGATGCTTCTGTGCATGAAGCGCTACGGTCTGACCATCGAACAGGGCGTGGCCCTGTACGGCAAGTACGTGGGCAACTGGGGCGGCGAGGCCACCCGCTGGCGCTTTGAGGGCCGGAAGGACGGAGAGGTCACCGCGTCCCAGACCTGCTGCCCCGGCCAGGATCTGCACCTGGAGGTCACCGTCAGCCAGACCGCCCTCACCGAGGGCGACAGCTACGACATGGCGGCCGTCCGGATCCGGGTGGTGGACGAGAACGGCAATCCCACCCCCTACGCCCAGCTGCCCATTCGCTTCAAGGTCCACGGCGCCGTGGCGCTGTGCACCCCCGATCTGGTCACCGCCGAGGGCGGCATGACCGGCACTTATGTCAGGACCACCGGGAAGGCCGGGAAGGGCAGCCTGACCATCAGCTGCCCCCAGGCCGAGCCCGTCACCGTAGAATTCAAGATTCAGAAAGGATAAGCCATGCTTGTACGATATGAGATCCGGCTCCGGGGCGAGGAGCCCCTCCGGGGCCAGGAGGAATGGTCGGGCGGCCGGCTTCTGATCGCGCCGGAGCTGCCCGAGGGCGTCGTGGAATCTGTCACCGCCACCGTGAAGGTCCCGCTGAACGAGGACGAGAAGATCTTCATGAACGGCTTCCAGACCTGGACCTACTGCCCGGAATACACCCGGGCGGGCTTCACCCGGGACATCGGCCCCTTCCCCGAGCGGCTCATCGCCCACTACGGGCTGCGGGCCTACGGCGACAGCTACTTTGTCCCCTATCCCCAGCAGACCGGCGTGACCCACGGGGAGAGCTGGTGCTACTTCCGCAATGGGGAGGACTTCCGGCTTTTCGCGTCTCTGGATGAGGAGCCGGGCTACACCCTGTTCTGCAACAACACTGCCCTGGACACCCTGACCATCCGCCGGGACTGCGAGGGCCTGCGGGTGAAGGGCGCCTTCCACGCCCTGGATCTGTTCTACGCCCAGGGGACGGAGGACGCGGTCTTCGACGCCTGGTTTGCAGCCATGGGCGTGAAGCCTCGGACCACCCGGCCTCTGGCCGGCTACTCCAGCTGGTACAACCGCTACGAGGACATCAGCCAGCAGAGCATTCTCAGCGATCTGGAGGGCTGCCGGACCATGCTGCAGCCCGGGGATCTGTTCCAGATCGACGACGGCTGGGAGCCCGCAGTGGGCGATTGGCTGGAGCCGGATTACCTGAAGTTCCCCGACGGCATGGGCGCCGCCGCCCGGACCATCCACGAAAGCGGCTTTCTGGCCGGACTGTGGCTGGCTCCCTTCGTGGCGAAGAAGGGCTCCCGGGTCTGGAAGGAGCACCCGGACTGGTTCCTGAAGGTGGAGGGCAAGCCCTGGTACTGCGGCATCAACTGGGGCGGCTTCTACTCCCTGGACATCGACAACCCCCAGGTGATCGCCTATCTGGAGCGGGTCTTCGACCAGGTGTTCCACAAGTGGGGCTATGACCTGGTAAAGCTGGACTTCCTCTACGCCGCCGCTCCCTTCGGCTCTGACCGGGAGACCCGGGCGGGCCGGATGATCCGGGCCATGAAGCTGCTGCGCCGCCTGTGCGGAGACAAGCTGATCCTGGGCTGCGGCGTACCGGTGATGCCCGCCTTCGGCCTGGTGGACTACTGCCGCATCAGCTGCGACGTGGGCCTGGACTGGGACGACACCCGGCTCATGCAGCAGACCCACCGGGAGCGGGTCTCCACCCGCCAGGCCATCGGCAACACCATCTTCCGCCGCCAGCTCAACGGCCGGGCCTATCTCAGCGACCCGGACGTGTTCTTCCTCCGGGAGGAGAACCTGAAGCTGAGTCCGGAGCAGAAGCACGCCCTGGCCACCGTAAACAGTCTCTTCGGCGGGGTGCTGCTCCATTCCGACGACATGGCCAAGTGGACCGACGAAGCGAAGGCCGCCTATCGGCAGCTGCTGCGCAACCGGGAAGCCACGAACGTGAAGGTCCACGCCGACCACGGGCTCTCCGTCACCTACGAGCTGGACGGCGAGAGCCACCGGGTTGTCATTGAGTAAGGAAACGCGATATGAGACGATTTCTGTGTATCCTTCTGGCGGCTCTCTGCCTGAGCCTGTGCGCCTGCGGGAAGAAGAAGGCTCCCGATCCGGAGCCGCTTCCCACCCCGGTCCAGACCGCCGCGCCGCTGCCGGACCAGACCCAGGACCAGGCCCAGCCGACGCCCCGGCCGGCTTCCTCTTTTCCCCGGGACAGCTACCGCCCGGTGGAGATCAGCCTGGACAACTGGCAGCAGTACTTCACCATCCGGGAGATCCCCATGTATATCGTGCGCACCGAGGGCTCAGAGGAGCCGGAGCGGGTCATCGCCGCCATCTACCAGAACTACTGCGTGGTCCTGCGGGATGAGTACCAGCCCTACGTGGACCCCGAGGGGGACTGGAGCGTCCAGTTCTCCCTGCGCTTCGACCTGTACATCGACAATCAGCTGGACGTGGACACCCGGGCCTACACCTACGGTCACTCCTCGGACCTGTTCTACGCCATGGAGACGGAAAAGACCGCCGTGTTCGACTGCCAGGCCCTTCCCTATACGGCCTACGGCGCGGAATACGGCCAGTACGAGGGCTACCGCAACGCCTTCTTCTCCGGCTGGGCCACCCTGGACGTGGAGAACAAGGTCTGGGAGGGCTTCTTCCTGGATCCCTCTCAGGTGACCGTGACCCAGGCCGAGGGCAGCATCAGTCTGGCGCTGAATTAAAAAGAGTTCTCAGTACTCGGTGCTCAGTGCTCAGGAATGCAATACGCACTCTCTTCACTAAAACCCCCTCCGGTTCATTTCCGGATGAGGGTTCAGCGTATCAAAAATAACCTCGCAGAGTTTGCGCCCGCAGGCTCTCGTTCTCCTCCTGCATCTGCCTCATCACCCGGGCCGCCTTCACCGGGCTTTCGTTGCACCAGTCGGCCCTGGCCTTCTCCAGCTCCTTCCGCAGGGCGGGTCTCCGCTCCATCTTCCCCAGGTCCCGCTCGTATCGGATCATGGAGCCCTCCAGCTTCCGGACCTCCTCCCGCAGCGCCTTCACCTTCTCCTGGCCCTTGCTTCCCCCTCTGGGGGAAGTGGCCCGCAGGGCCGATAGGGGCTCTCTCCCATCGGGGGATCCCCCAGGGGACCCTCTCTTGCCGCTTCGCGGCAATTCACCTTGAGTGGCCCCGCTCATGCCTCCCCCTCTGGGGGAGGTGCCGAAGGCGGAAGGGGCGTCCCCCGCGGTCTCCCGTTGCCTCTCCGCGTTCTCCAGCTCCGCCCGCTTTCGCTCCAGTCTCCGGCCCTGGGCCTCCATGGCCCGCACCTTCTTCCGGTACTCCAGCACCTCCGCACTGGCCCCCGCTCTGGCCGCCGCCGTCAGCAGCAGCTCCCGGTCCTCCGGCATGGCCTCCCTGGCCTGCTTTCGGGTCTTGCTTTTTTCCTCCGCTTGTGCTATAATACGAATAGGCCCGTACTTGGTTCCGTTTAACGGCACAGAGATGCCGCAAACCTGGAACCAACTGCGGGTCCTTTTTTTATCCTCGTTGAGGTAAAGCACAGAATCATCCGTGATCAGCCTCCCCGCATCCCCGCGCATATGGATTGTTCGGCTTTTATTAATCACTCCCGTCCCGCTGCTGTTTCGGACCATAACAAGCCCCACCATAACGGGCTTGTTGTCCACGATCAGATCCCCGTAGACGCTGACTGTGTTTTCAATGGTGTTGGATGGCCCCCTGTACTCACTGATCACCACAGGATCGCTCAGTAGCGCAGGGATGCTTTTCAGGATCGCTTCGGTCAGATGGTCGCCGTGCTTGTCCATTTCCTTGGCAATCTTGCCTGCATCGAAATAGACGTCCGTTGCCGCAATGCCCACTTTACTCAGGGCACTATTCTCCCGCACCTTGCCCACTCGTACCCTGGTGCCAGGGGCAAGGCTGCCCCAGCGGTCAATCTGCCGCTCGTAATACCTGTCCTTCTCAAATGCGCCTTTGTTTTCCCTCGCCTGATACCTTACGCCGCCCTCCGGGGCGGTTTTTTGCTGCCCGCTCCTGCTCCCCCCTTTGGGGGATCCCCCAGGGGACCCTCTCTTGCCGTTTCGCGGCAATTCACCTTGAGTGGCCCGCAGGGCCGATAGGGGGAACGCCCCTTCCGTCTGCCGCGCAGACGCCTCCCCCGGAGGGGAAGGTAAACACCCCTGCGGCATGACCGGGACCGCCGGGCGATTCGTGAATCGCCCCTACGGTTTGAACGGGGCCTTTCGGTTATGGTGTAGGGGCGGGGCTCGTCCCCGCCCGGCGGGGAGAACCCGGAAGATACAGAAACCCCGGGCGAATCCGTATTGCCCGGGCCGCCGAGGGCGTCGGCCCCTACAGAATGATTAGGCCGGCGAGCGATTCGTGAATCGCCCCTGCGGAGAACAGGAAACCGTTCCGTCCCCATGTAGGGGCGGGGCTCGTCCCCGCCCGGCGGGGAAACCAGAGAGATATAGAAGCCCCTGGCGAATTCGTACCGCCCGGGGGTGTTCCAAGAGGGGATCGCCCCTCTTGGGCGTTTCAATTAGGGTGGGTCTCGGGAGGGGAAGAAATCGCAATCTTCCCCTCCTGAGGGTCGTTTCTCTTTGGTTCTTTCTCTTTGGACAAGCAAAGAGAAAGAATACTGTCCCCTCCCCGCGTATTCGCCGCCGCGCGCCGTAAAATTCAAGACCACTGCGCCGGGCGGGGGCAAGCCCCGCCCCTACGAGTTGAATACACGTTTTCGATCAATTGAGACGGGCCGCCGGGGAGCGGGCCGCCGAGGGCGTCGGCCCCTACAGCATATCGGTACGTGCCTGCATCATTCCGAACTCCGAATTCCGAACTCCGAACTCCGAATTGCCGAAGGCGTCGACCCCCGTATTTTCTACCCTCCACGCAAAAAATCCCCCTCCGGTTTTGAACCGAACCAGATTGTGCGGACAGCACAAAAAAGACCCGAGATGTAGGAGAATAGAATTAAGTAACGAACTGGCATCGCAACTCCAGCGGTGTCA